>NZ_CP114291.2:1922718-2563624 GCF_027111355.2 Flavobacterium eburneipallidum | reverse complement strand
GTTTTGTTTTTTGTGTTAATTAACTATGGTGTTTTTGCCCAAAATGAGGAGTATTCTATTTTTATAAAAGATATAGAAACCCAAATGCCTATTGAAAACGCTACGGTAATTATCATGAAAACAAGACAAATCTTGTTGACCAATGAAGAAGGAAAAGTAAATTTTAAACTAACGGGCGGTTCTAATGTACAAACATTTATATCGGGTTATGAGGCAGAAACCGTACGCTGGGCAACATTAAAACAAAATGAATTTATTATTTATCTGAAAAGTAAAAATAGTAAGTTAGATGAGATTATTTTATCAAAAGAATCTCCGCAAAAAATACTCCAAAAAGTGGTTTCTAATTCTATCAAAAAAATGGAACCTTCTTATAGATTAAAAGTTTTTGTGAGAGAGTTTTTTTTACTTGACGATAAATATTCTTATTACAATGATGGATTGGTTCATTTTCAGTTTGCAACCAATCAAAAAAAGATATTTACTACATTACTAGTAGAACAAAATCGTTCCTATGGCTTGATAGATAGCGATGTAAGTGATGATTTGAAAGGTTATAATTTGAATAATATCATGGAAAACTATTGTAGTTTTAAATATTTTCAGCCTATCATAGATTCAAAAGCTAAAAAAGAATACTACTACATCATTAAAAGACATCCTACAAATAAAAATTATTATGTGATGTCAATAGCGCCCTTGGAAGGCAATAAAAAAGCGGTAGATAATTTTGAAATTACCTATGATCCTGAACAAAAAATAATTATAGGATTTACGGTTAAAGCTAATTTGGGAAATATTGCTAAAATAGAAAAAACAGCAGGTTTAGGAACAAAAAAAATAACAAGATCATTTGTTAGGGTAGATTATAGGCTGGATGGAACAGATTATTATTTATTGAAATCTAATGAAGAAACAGCTTATGATATTGTATTGAAAGATAAAATCAAAAGTATAGAAGTACGCAACAGTTTTATAACAACTAATTTTAATAAACAAAAGTTTAGTCATAAAGAAGCTGATGTTTTTAAAGAGAAATCACTGTTTAATAAAAAGAATAATATCTTAACTAATTATTGGGATATTTCAGGATTTACAGCTACTGATGAAGAAAAAGCAATAATCCAATCTTTAGAATATAAGATGTAAATCAAAAAATATAAAAAAAAATCCTGAATTGTAAAATTCAGGATTTTTGGTTTTAAAAAAGTTTTGTCTTTTAGAAATTAAATCCAAGTCTAGCATAATAGTAAGCTCCGCTGAAACCCATTTGAACAGCATCCCAATATCCACCAGCTTCAACCCAGTCATCTTGTTGGTCTGGGTAAATGTTGAAAATATTATTACCACCAACACTCAATTTAAGTGATTTAGAAAGTTTGAAACCTAATGTCAAATCAGTTACTATTTTAGCACTGTAAGTATCAGTTGCGGCTGCAATTTGGTCAGCAAAACTTCCATAATCAGCAACATCTTCATACATTTGGTAGTCCAATAGTTTTACTTCGCTAAAACGTGTGAAAGACAATCCAGCATTTAGCCATTTTCGGTCATAAGTAAGATTTAACCCAAACTTGCTTTCTGGTGCAGATGCTAATAGGAAAGCTTTTTCTCTTTCTCCAAAGAAAATTTCTTTGTCTAAATTACCATTTTTTACTTTGTCTATATTCATATTGTTGATGTTTCCAACTAAAGTTGCTCCGAAGGAATCCTCGCCAAATTTCTTTTTCCAAGACAAGACTACATCGAGTCCTTTCGTTTTAGTATCAACACCATTTACAAAAAATTGGGCTTCATCGACACCTAAATTAAAAGAGGAAGCATCAAAATAACCAGTCAATACAATTCTGTCTTTTACATTAATCATATATCCGTCAATTGTAGCTGTAAAATCACCAAAAGTTGCTGTCATTCCCAATGAACCATTTACTGCTTTTTCTTCATTCAGTTGTTGAATTCCGAAAGCTTGTGTCACGGGACTGTTGTTTGGAGAAAGTAAAATTTCTGACGCTCCGCTGGAGGAAAAATTAGTGAATCTTAAATTGTAGTACACTTGAGCCAACGAAGGAGCTCTGAATCCAGAACTTATCGAACCTCTAAAATTAATGTTTTTTGAAGCTTTTAATCTTGCAGAAAATTTGCCGTTCAGTGTACTTCCAAAATCGCTGTAATTTTCAAAACGAAGTGCTGCACTTACCATGAAGTTATCTGTTACATCCAATTCAGTGTCTGTATATAAAGAAAAGTTAGAACGGCTTTGATCTACCGTGTTGGCAGGACTGTATCCAGGAAAACCTTGAGAACCACCTGGTCTAGCTTCGCCTGAAATCGGGTCAATAGGGGCTGATTGGGTAAGAGGGTCAGTGATTGGACGACCGTTAGTATCGTACGTCGCATAAGAACCTATTTCGCCAGCAAAAATTGTGAATTTTTCCGTTCTGAATTCTGTTCCAAAAGCGATATTTAGTCCATTTAATACAGAGTCATAATTTTTTGAGAAATCAAAATTGGTAGTATTTTGACTCAAACTATGTCCTCCAGCGTCAAATTCTTTTGGAGAAGCCGCCTCCAAAGAAGCATTAATGGTTCCTTTAGTATAATAATGAAATAGATTTTTTCCAAAAGTATTGCTGATATCTATTTTCCATCCACTAGCTGTTTCTGTTCTAAAACCAGCTGCAAGAGAGTTGTCAATGATATTTGAGGTAATTCTTGGAGTATATCCGCCAGGATAAACAGATTCAACTACTCTTTCACCACCATTTCTGGTAAAAGCATAAGCATCTGTAGCTCTGTAGTTTCTTCCACCAAAGGCATAAAATTGGGTCTTATCTGATACTGGAATTGCCATGTTTCCAAAAAAGTTAAAGCCTTCTATTTCGGCTTCTCCAAATCCTTTTCTGAAATCAAATCCAGGACGCAAAGTTTTGTTTTTGTTTAAGTATTCTGTGGTAAAATTGGCATATCCGCCTTTTTCTCCAATGGCTACACCATAATTAGCTGCTATTTTTACAGAACCACCATCAAAAGCTTGGTCTTTTCCATAAGAATTTCCATTTCCATTTTGATCCAATCGATAGCCATCGGTATTAGCAGTTCCAGTAGGAAAATCGCCTTTAGCATTTGTGTTATAGACACCGTAGGTTACAGAACCAGTTAGTTCATCTACATTGTCATTTAGCACTATATTTATAACTCCTGCAATGGCATCCGAACCGTATTGAGCAGCAGCGCCATCTCTCAAAATTTCTATTCTTTTTATAGAGGAAGCAGGAATAGCATTCAAATCGGTTCCGGTATTTCCACGACCACGGGTTCCAAATAAATTGATGAGCGAGGATTGATGCCTTCTTTTTCCGTTAATCAAAACCAAAGTTTGATCGGGACCTAAACCTCTTAAGGAAGCAGGATCTACGTGATCGGCACCGTCTGAACCAGATTGTTTATTGGCATTAAACGAAGGTGCAACATATTGTAGTAATTCATTAATTTCTAATTTTCCGCTTTGAGTAGTAACATCTTTTACGCTAATAATATCAATAGGAACGGCCGAATTTACTACGGTTCTTTTAGTATTTCTGGAACCTACAATTTGAACTTCTTTTAATGATAATTCTCCTTCGGGATCTAATGCAACATCTATTTTACTATCTGTAGCAATTTTAGAAAAAGTTTTAAAGCCAATGTAGCTAAAAACTAGCGTTGCTCCTTCGGGAACGGTTATCCTGTAAGCGCCATCAATATCTGTAGAAACTCCGTTTTTAGTTCCTTTTTCGATAATGTTTACTCCTGGCAGCGCAGCTCCAGTATTGTCTTTTACAACACCAGAAATTTGTTTTTGGGCAAAAAGAAAGCACCCATTTAAGAACAATAATAATAGAATAATTTTCTTCATAATAATTCGGTTTTGTAGTGGTTTTGTTTGAAATTTATCTGCAATTTAACTTTTTTTAACAAAACATTTGAGAATATTTTTGTTTTTATAACAAAATTACCAATAATACATTAATATCGGGTTTTTATTTATGAAGCACTTATTAAATCTTATATTTGCACACTTTTAATAAATTACGATAAAATGAAAGCAGGAATTGTAGGATTACCAAATGTTGGAAAATCAACATTATTCAATTGTTTATCCAATGCCAAAGCGCAAAGTGCCAACTTTCCGTTTTGTACCATCGAACCTAATATTGGAGTTGTAAACGTACCCGATCCAAGAATTAACAAATTGGAAGAATTAGTAAAACCAGAGCGCGTTCAAATGGCGACTGTTGATATTGTTGATATTGCGGGTTTGGTTAAAGGAGCTAGTAAAGGAGAAGGTTTAGGAAATCAATTCTTGGGGAACATCAGAGAATGTAATGCTATTATTCACGTTTTGCGTTGTTTTGACAATGATAACATTGTTCACGTTGACGGAAATGTAAACCCAATTCGTGATAAAGAAACTATCGATATCGAATTGCAATTAAAAGATTTAGAAACGGTTGATAAGCGTCTTGAAAAAGTAAAACGTGCTGCTAAAACTGGTAATAAAGAAGCACAAGTAGAAGAAGCTTTACTAAACCGCATTAGAGAAGCTTTATTACAAGCCAAATCAGCAAGAACGATTGTTCCTCAAAATAATGACGAAGAGGTTTTGTTAGAAAGTTTTCAATTAATCACAGCAAAACCAGTTTTGTATGTGTGTAATGTTGACGAAAGTTCGGCTGTTAACGGAAATAAATATGTAGATCAGGTTCGTGAATTAGTAAAGGACGAAGAAGCCGAAGTGATTATCCTTTCAGTAGGAGCAGAGGCTGATATTACAGAACTAGAAAGCTACGAAGAGCGTCAAGTTTTTTTGGAAGATATGGGGTTGACCGAGCCAGGAGCATCTGTTTTAATTCGTGCTGCTTATAAATTATTGAAACAACAAACGTATTTTACAGCAGGTGTAAAAGAAGTTCGTGCTTGGACTATTAATATTGGAGCCACTGCACCACAAGCAGCAGGAGTAATTCATACTGATTTTGAAAAAGGATTCATTCGTGCCGAAGTGATTTCATACGAAGACTATGTTCAATACGGATCGGAAGCGAAAGCAAAAGAAGCAGGAAAATTTAAAGTAGAAGGAAAAGAATATATTGTAAAAGACGGTGACGTAATGCACTTTAGATTTAATGTGTAAGTAAGATAAAAGATAATAGACTTATAGAAAATTGACAAAACTGTTCAAGTAATTGAGCAGTTTTTTTTATTTGTAATCTAAATTTATAGTACTTTTATCAAAAACAAAAACTATGAAAATCATCGCCTTTGCTGGAAGTAACAGCCAAAATTCTATCAATAAAAAATTAACCACTTACGCAGCTTCACTTTTCGAAAATGCCGAAGTAGAAGTCTTGGATTTAAACGATTTTGAAATGCCATTATTCAGCGTTGATGCTGAAAAAGAAATTGGTCAGCATCCTGTAGCACAAGCATTTTTAGATAAAATTGCAACTGCCGATATTTTGGTTGTTTCTCTTGCTGAACATAATGGAAATTATGCTACTTCATTAAAAAACACCATTGACTGGTGTTCTAGAATTAATGGAAAATTATTTCAAGACAAACCAATGTTGCTGATGGCAACTTCGCCAGGAGCAAGAGGTGGAGCAAGTGTTTTGGAAATTGCTAAAAATAATTTTCCTCGTTTTGCTGCCGATATAAAAGCCGTGTTTTCTTTGCCAAGTTTCAATACTAATTTTGATGTTGAAAAAGGATTTATTTCTAATGCAGAATTAGATAATCAGTTGAAAAAAAATATTGAAAATTTTTAAAACCTATTCTTTTTGGCGTGAAAATTGTTTTTATCCATAAAACCAAAAAGCATTCGTATGATATCAGTTAAAAAGAGCTTAAAAATTTTAGGCTGGACCATTTTAGGAATCATCAGTTTCCTTTTTTTGTATGTAGTTTCTACGCTTTTAATTTCTAAAATTTCAGTCAACTCGGATGTTTCTCAAAAAGACAAGGAAATTGAAATATTCATTTTGTCTAATGGAGTTCACACGGATATTGTGGTTCCAATAAAAAATGAATTCAAAGATTGGTCTAAAGAAATTCTTATCGAACAAACTAAATCAAAAGATAGTTTGGTCAATTATCTGGCTTTTGGATGGGGAGACAAAGGATTTTATCTCAATACTCCTGAATGGTCAGATTTGAAAGTAAGTACGGCTTTAAACGCAGCTTTTGGTTTGAGTACATCCGCTATGCACACCACATTTTACAAAAAGATGAAAGAAGGCGCTGATTGCAAAAAAATCAAAATTTCGGCTGAAGAATATCAAAAATTAATAACTTATATTTCGGAAAGTTTCGATTATGACGCCACAAAAAATGTACAATGGATTGCTGGAAATTCGTATGGAAATAGAGATGCGTTTTATGAAGCCAAAGGAAGTTACAATTTGTTTTATACTTGTAATACTTGGGCTAACAACGCACTGAAAATTGCCAATCAAAAAGCAAGTTTGTGGACAGTAACCGATAAAGGAATTTTTTGTCATTATCAATAGCCTATTTTAAATTGGCTCATTACTTTGTCAATAACTTTGATATTATCCTCTTTTAAAATTTATCGAATTACACTACATTAGCACAAATTCGATACTTTTTTAAAATGTCAGAACAAAATCAATACACCGAAGATAATATACGCTCACTCGACTGGAAAGAACACATTCGAATGCGTCCCGGAATGTACATTGGTAAACTAGGCGATGGTTCTTCGGCAGACGATGGAATTTATATTTTGGTTAAAGAAGTTCTCGATAACTGTATCGATGAATTTGCAATGGGAGCAGGTAAAACCATTGAAGTAACTATCAAGGACAAAACAGTTTCAGTTCGGGATTACGGTCGTGGAATTCCTCTAGGGAAAGTGGTCGATGTAGTATCAAAAATGAATACAGGTGGAAAGTATGATTCTAAAGCTTTTCAGAAATCAGTTGGTTTGAACGGAGTAGGAACCAAGGCGGTCAATGCTTTGTCCAATTATTTCCGAGTAGAATCCGTTCGCGATGACAAACAAAAAGCGGCCGAATTTTCAGCTGGAAATTTGGTTTTAGAGGAGGATGTTATTGATACCACCAAACGAAAAGGAACCAAAGTTACTTTTACACCCGATGAAACCATTTTCAAGAATTACAAATTCCGAATGGAGTATGTGATTCGAATGGTCAAAAATTATTGTTATCTCAACAATGGTTTGACGATTATTTTTAACGGTGAAAAGTATTTTTCTGAAAATGGATTGAAAGATTTATTGAAAGAAACCATTAGTGTTGAAGATTTAGAATATCCAATTATCCACTTGAAAGAAGGCGATATTGAAATTGCCTTAACCCACAGTAAAACACAATACTCTGAAGAATATCACTCTTTTGTAAACGGTCAAAATACCACGCAAGGAGGAACGCATTTGGCCGCATATCGCGAAGCTATTGTAAAAACGATTCGGGAATATTATAACAAACCATTCGAAGCTTCCGACGTTCGAAAATCTATTGTTACGGCGATTAGTATCAAAGTAATGGAACCGGTTTTTGAATCACAAACCAAAACAAAATTGGGTTCTACAGAAATAGGTTCTGAACCCGGAATGCCATCGGTTCGTACTTTTGTAAATGATTTTGTAAAAAATAAATTAGACAGTTATTTACACAAAAATCCAGAAACGGCGGATGCTTTATTGCGCAAGATTTTACAAGCCGAAAGAGAACGTAAAGAATTATCAGGCATTCGAAAATTAGCCAAAGACCGAGCCAAAAAAGCGAATTTGCACAACAAGAAATTAAGAGATTGCCGTGCGCATCTTACTGATACTAAAAACCCAAGAAACCTTGAAAGTACACTTTTCATTACCGAGGGAGATTCCGCTTCGGGATCTATAACAAAATCGCGTGATGTGAATACACAAGCGGTTTTCAGTTTGCGTGGTAAGCCTTTGAATTCCTACGGAATGAGTAAGAAAATTGTGTATGAAAACGAAGAGTTCAATTTATTACAGGCAGCTTTGGATATCGAAGACGATATGGAAAACCTGCGGTATAACAACATTGTAATCGCTACCGATGCCGATGTCGATGGAATGCACATTCGTTTGTTGTTGATTACATTTTTTCTTCAGTTTTTCCCAGAGTTAATCAAAGAAGGACATTTGTATATTTTGCAGACACCACTTTTCAGGGTTCGAAACAAGAAAGAAACCATTTATTGCTATTCCGAAGAAGAACGAAAAGACGCTATCGAAAAATTAAAGCCAAAACCAGAAATCACTCGATTTAAAGGATTGGGAGAAATATCTCCAGATGAGTTCAAGAATTTCATTGGAGATACGATTCGCCTTGATCCAATTATGATGGACAAAAACACTTCAATAGAGCAATTATTGTCTTTCTATATGGGAAAAAATACACCAGATAGACAAGAATTCATTATCAATAATTTGAAAGTGGAATTGGATACAATAGAGGCAAGTTAGAAAAGTAAAATCGTCGACAGTGTATACGAAATGTCAAATTCGTCATCAACGATTACGAATTTAAAATTTTGATATCCGAATCATTGACTCGGATATTGTAAATTAAAAAATCCTAGTCGCTGACTGGGGAATTTAAATCTCAAAAAACGCAGACAGTGTCTGCGAAATTGAGAAATTCAAAAGCGCAATCACTGATTTCGTTTTTTGTAGAATATACTTTATCAGAAAATAATGAGCAAATTTTTGCTAATAAATATAAGACAGTTCTTCCTAGTAAGGAAGATTTAATGAAATTAATTTTGTAATTAGAGTCTATGGAAAATCAAGATATTCGTTGGAAACAAAGATTTGAACATTTTGTAAAAGCTTTTAAACAATTAAAAAAAGCCAAAGAATTAAAAAACGAAAGAGAGTTCACAGAATTAGAATTGCAAGGTGTAATACAAGCTTTTGAAGTGTCTCAAGAATTGTCTTGGAAAGTAATGAAAGATTTCTTGGAAGAACAAGGTAAAACAGATATGTTTGGCAGTAAAAATGCAGTAAAAGAAGCTTTTAATGTTGGACTTATTTCAAATGGAGATATTTGGTTTGATATGATTAAAAGTAGAAATCTCACTTCTCATATTTATGATGAAAATGAAGTTTTGGCTATTTTGGAAGTCATTTTAAATGATTATTTTCCAGTTTTTATTGATTTTGAAAACAAAATGAAAAGTTATCTCTAATGTTCGGTTTATATCCTAAAAGTTTTGAAGAGATTTTATCAATAATTGAAGATTGCTCTTCTATTGATGAAGTTATTATTTATGGATCTAGAGCGAAAGGGAATTTTAAGGAAGGTTCAGATATCGATGTTACTTTGAAAGGAAATATTAGCAAAGAAGATTTGAATAAATTATGGCATAAACTAGACGATAGTTTTATTCCCTACAAATTTGATATTTCAGTTTACAAAGATTTAAAATCTGAAAGTTTAATTGAACACATACAAAGAGTTGGTAAAACTTTTTATAAAAGAAAAAACTGAAATAAATTCAGCATAAATGAAAGACGAAGAAGAAGATAACATTGTTCCAAACGAAGACGAGAATAACGAAGAGTTAAACGAGTCCACGAACGAAGAAGGATTCGAAGATATAATCACTTCGGGAGGAATGCAGCATTTCTACGAGAACGAAGAAAACAGCGAAGATACCATTACCAAGGTTACAGGAATGTACAAAGATTGGTTTTTGGATTATGCTTCGTATGTGATTTTGGAGCGTGCTGTTCCTGCTATTGAGGATGGTTTTAAACCGGTTCAGCGTAGAATTATGCACTCGTTGAAAGAGTTGGATGATGGTCGTTACAACAAGGTAGCGAACGTTGTAGGTCACACGATGCAATACCATCCGCACGGAGATCAGAGTATTGGAGATGCGATGGTGCAAATCGGTCAGAAAGAATTACTGATTGATTGCCAAGGAAACTGGGGAAATATCCTCACGGGTGATGGTGCAGCAGCTTCTCGATACATTGAAGCACGTTTGTCCAAATTTGCTTTGGAAGTCTTGTATTCTCCAAAAATTACCGATTGGGGCGTTTCCTATGATGGTCGTCGTGCGGAACCGAATAATCTTCCCGTAAAATTTCCATTGCTTTTAGCTCAAGGTGCCGAAGGAATTGCAGTTGGACTTTCGACCAAAGTTTTACCGCATAATTTCAATGAATTAATTGATGCTTCGATAAAAATATTAAAAGGAAAACCGTTTACAATTTATCCCGATTTTATGACAGCGGGAATTGCGGATGTTTCCAATTATAATGATGGAATGCGTGGCGGACGTGTTCGTGTTCGTGCCAAAATTGCTCAATTAGACAAAAATACTTTGGTGATTACTCAAATTCCGTTTTCGACCAATACGACAACTTTGATTGACAGTATTTTGAAAGCCAATGAAAAAGGGAAAATCAAAATCAAGAAAATCGAAGACAATACGGCTGCTGATGTAGAGATTTTAATTCATCTTTTCCCAGGAGTTTCACCTGATAAAACTATCGATGCTTTGTTTGCTTTCACGGCTTGTGAAACTTCGGTGGCACCATTGGGTTGCGTAATTGAAGATAACAAACCGTTGTTTGTGGGTGTTTCAGAAATGTTGAAAATTTCGACAGCTAGAACTGTGGATTTGCTTCGACAAGAATTAGAAATTCAATTAGAGGAACTGAAAAATAAATGGCATTTTTCTACTTTAGAAAAAATCTTCATTCGGGAAGAAATGTACATTGATTTCAAATTGTATTCAGATAGAGAGTCGCTTTACAACTATATGTACGACCGATTTGAGCCTTTCAAAAAATCATTCGTTCGTGAGATAAATGATGATGATTTGCAACGATTGACGCAAATTCCAATGATTCGTATTACGCGTTTTGACTCTGACAAAGCGGATGATTTAATCGCTAGGTTGGAAGACGAAATGAAGGAAGTCGAGTTTAATTTGGCCAACTTAACCGATTTTGCGATTGCTTATTTTACCAAGTTAAAAGAGAAATACGGAAAAGGCAGAGAACGCCAAACCGAATTGCGCAGTTTCGATAATATTGAAGCAACAAAAGTAGCTTTGAGAAATACAAAACTCTATGTGAATAGGGAAGAAGGCTTCATTGGAACCGGATTGAAGAAAGACGAATATGTTACGGATTGTTCGGATATTGACGACGTGATAGTTTTTCTTCGTGATGGAAGTATGATGATTTGTAAAGTAGATGAAAAGAAATTTGTTGGAAAAGACATCATTCACGTGGCTATTTTTGACAAAAGTGATAAACGCACGATTTATAATATGATTTACCGTGATGGAAAATCAGGACCATCTTATATCAAACGATTTAATGTTTCGGGAGTAACTCGTGATAAATTATACGATTTGACTAACGAAACCAAAGGTTCTCAAATTTTATATTTCACGCATAATCCAAACGGAGAAGCGGAAGTAATAACCATTCTTTTGCGCCAAATAGGAAGCATTAAAAAACTGAAATGGGATGTCGATTTTGCAGGAATAGCAATAAAAGGTCGTGCATCGAAAGGAAATTTGGTTAGTAAATATCCAATCAAGAAAATTGAAATTAAAGAAAAAGGAATATCTACTTTATTGCCTAGAAAAATCTGGTTTGACGATACGGTTCAACGATTGAATACTGATGCTCGTGGCGAATTATTAGGAGAATTTAGACCAAGTGATAAGATTTTAATTATCTCACAATCAGGAAAATTAAAAGTGATTACGCCAGAATTATCTACACATTTTGATGAAGATATGGTAGTTTTGGAGAAATGGCATCCTAAAAAACCGATCTCTGCCATTTATTATGATGGTGAAAAAGAACGGTATTACATTAAACGATTCTTGGTAGAAAGTGAAGGAAAAGAAGAGTGTTTCATTACCGAACATCCTAAATCTCAAATGGAAATTGTGTCAACAGATTATCGTCCTGTTGCTGAATTGGTTTTTACGAAAGTGAAAGGAGTTCAAAAAGAAAATCAAACGGTAGATATAGAGAATTTTATTGCCGTAAAAGGATTTAAAGCACTCGGTAATCAATTGACAACGGAAAAGTTAAAACAAGTTAATTTGTTAGAACCTCTGCCTTACGAAGAGCCTGAAGAAGTAGTTCCAGAAAATTTAGAAGTCGAAGGAAATACGGATATTGACGAAGGAAATATTCAACTCGATGATGATGGTCAGATTACTTTGAGTTTAGAATAAATTAAAAAAGCTCCAAAACGGAGCTTTTTTTATGCGAAATAATATTCAGATTTTTAAAGTATAGCAATCATCGAAATTTCGACATTTACATTTTTTGGTAATCCAGCTACTTGAACGGTTTCGCGAGCTGGAGCTGTTTCTTCATTAAAATAAGACCCATAAACGGTGTTGATAGTTCCAAAATCATTCATATCCATAATAAATATGGTCGATTTGACTACGTTTTCAAAAGTCATTCCTGCAGCTTCTAGCACTGCTTTCATATTGTTCATCACTTGTTTGGTTTCAGCTTCGATGTTTGTTGTAACCAACTCTCCATTAGCAGGATTGATAGCAATTTGTCCAGATGTATAAAGAGTATTTCCTTTAAGTACCGCTTGATTGTATGGCCCAATTGGTGCTGGAGCATTTTCGGTAAAAATTATTTTCTTCATGATAATAAATTTAATGTTTTTATAATATTGTCAAAAGTTACCTGTTAGAAGCACTGCGTTTGTCGTATTTAATATCACTCAAGATACCTGATTTGATCCCGATGAAGAAACTCCAGTTGGCGTTGTTTCCGAAAGGTTGCCAGTTGAAATCCATTCGCCAACTTAATAAATCTCTTTCAAATCGAAGTTGAGTGTATGTTACTCCGTTTTGCACAAAATCATATCCAGTAGAAACTCCTGCTTTCCATTTTGGAGTCAGGCTAGTATTGGCAGAAATCATAATTGAATTTCCAATGATTTTACTTTCTCTATTGTTGTTTCCATAAGTCAATGAATAGGCAAAAGTCATATCCCAAGGTAATTTTGAGGCAAAAAATTCGGTAATTACATCTTCGCCTTCATCTTCCTCTTCATCAAATTGACTTTTTCCTCCTGTTGGGTCAATGGTATTTCTACCAAACAAATCGTCATTTCGCCCTCCATTTCTTTGACTTTGAGTATTTTTATCTTTCTTATCTTTCTCGTCTTTTTTACTAGATACAGAATAATTCATGGTCAGATTAGCACTTGTCATTCTAAACAAACTACCATCATTATTTATATTGTAGGTATTAATTCTTCTACCTGCATTATCAATAGCATAAGGGTCTAATGTAGCACCAAAATTCATATTCAATTTGTTGTCAAAAAACTGTGTTCCTCCGCTCACTCTGACAGGATCCCAAGCCAAGGTGTTGACACCATCTGCGTTAAGGTCATAATTGGTTGATATGTTCAAATTATTAAGGAGCATGATTTTTTTTGGTTCCACTTTAGTACTGTCTTTATCAGTAACTTTAGCTTCAAAGGTATTGCTCATATTAAAACCAATGCGGTTTGAATTAGAATTTCCGGGAGCTCCAAAAATGCCACTTTCAAATCGGGTATATGTTGCCATTTTTCCACTAGCATCAGAGGCATAAGTATCAAAATATTTTTCAAAACTTGGCGTGTAACCATAAGTAATAGCCGGGCGCATAACGTGACGAATGGATTTTATTTTCTTGTCATCGCCAAAATTAAATGTTCCATAAATGGTTGTTCCTAGACTACTAGAAAAATTATAAGTTCTAAAAGCATCAAAACCGTTAACAGTTGTTGTTACTACTTGACCTTGATCAGCATTATAATTTTTTTGAATGGTTTTTATGTACCAAACTTCTTGGTAATTTGCAGAAGCTGATCCACTAAAATATTTGAATAACTTGAAATTTGTGCTTAATGGAATACTGTGTTGCAACCCAATTTTAGCATCATCAAACATTTGAGGTTTAAAGAATAAGGAGTCATTGGTAACAAAACTATTTTTACCCACTAAATTATAAAGTAAATTGATGTTTTTGAATACTCCTTTCTTAACGCCATTTTTTCCAACAAAAGGGTAAATACGATCTACGCTATATTGTAAATCAGGCAATGTCATGTTGATTTCGGATGTTTGGGTATTTTGAGAATGTGTGGCGGATAAAGATAATCTGGAACTCACATTTCCTTCGAAAGTCTTACTGTAAGAAACAGATGAGCTTAAAGTATTGTTTAAGTTAGACCCAATATTGGCCTGATTGATCGATTGTTGAAAATATTTGCTACTTCCCATATTTACCGAAGCCGTAAAACTGGAATTGGGACTTCCTTTAGAATCTTTAGAGTGCGACCATTGAAGGTTGTAGATGTTTTGCTTGGAATAATCTGGATAGCCTCTTTCACTATTAATTAAATTTTCGAACCTAAAATTAAGGTTGCCTCGGTATTTATACCTTTTGGCATAACTGGATTCAAAGCGCATGGCATAACTACCATTAGTATAATAATCACCAAGAACTGTTAAATCATAATTGTCGCTCAATGCAAAATAATAACCACCATTTTGAAGTGAAAATCCTCTGTTATTCGAATCGTTATAGGTAGGTAAAAGAATTCCTGAAACTCTAGTTTCTTTACTCATCGGGAAATAAGCAAACGGCAAGGCTATGGGAGTAGGGACACCTACAATTACAAGATTGGTCAAACCCGTAACTACTTTTTTGCCAGGAACAAATTTTACTCTACTGGTTCTAAAATAATATTCTGGGTTATCTACATCTTCCGAAGTCGTAAAACGAGCATTTTTTAGGAAATAAACCGAATCATTTTCTTTTTTTGTTATAGCAGCTTTAACGTTAAATTCTCCTTGATTGGTTCTTGAATTCCAAATTAATGCCTTTTTAGTTTTAAAATTAAAGCGAATAGAATCCGGTTCGATAACATTTTCGCCTTGTTTGAAATTAGGAAACTGCGTGTATTTGCCAGTTGAGTCTTTTATTCTTCCTGCATAAACCTCGTCTTTTTCATAATTCATTACGATAATCCCCGATTTTAACTCAATATCTTGATAATACAATTCGGCTTTGTCGTATAAAGTGATTAGCTTTTTTTTCTGTTGAATTTTTTTATATCCTTCAGCATTGTATTTTACTTTTCCTTCTAGAAATACTTTTGGTTGAACGCTATCTTTTTTGATAGTATCAGTTTCTGTTTTTGCAATAATGGCGGTAGTTGCCTTATTATCAGGTGTTGTTGAAGTATTGGTTTTTGGTTTTTGTGATGGTATCGTGTTCGTTTTATTTTTTATATCTTGTGCATACAGGTTGCAAGAACCTAATGTTAGGAAAATTGATAATAAAACGATATTAAATAAGTTTGTATTCAAAGGTATTAATGCTATTTTTGTAGAAATATGGCTTGTTTTGCACGTGTCAAACTTACATATAATTTTTTGCCAAAAATAATCAATTAATAAATTTATAACCGTAGTGTTTTAATTAAAATTAACTTTTAAATTTATGTACTCAATAAATAAAATTAAATTTCTACTTGCTTTTTTTCTAACAATAGTTTCACTTACTACTCATGGACAGTCTAATGTTTTTAGAGTAACTTTAGATGCAGGACACGGAGCACACGATTTTGGTGCTACTTACAACGGTCATGTCGAAAAAAACATTAACCTAGCTATTGTACTTAAGTTAGGAAAACTATTAGAAAAAAATCCCAAAATAGATGTAATTTATACCCGCAAAACGGATGTTTTTATTGACTTAATTGAAAGAGCTAATATTGCCAATAGAGCCGATGCACATATTTTTGTTTCTGTACATTGTAATGCTAACAAAAATACCACTGCCGACGGAACCGAAACTTATGTAATGGGTATGAGTAAATTAGCATCTAATCTTGAAGCAGCCAAAAAAGAGAATGCGGTTATTAAATTGGAAAAAAATTACGAACAAAAATACGAAGGCTTTAATCCCAATTCACCTGAATCATTGACTGGAATGACTCTAATGCAAGAAGAATACCTTGAAAATAGTATTTCTTTGGCTAGTAAAGTACAAGAAAGATTTGCTGCTTTGGGTAAAAAAGTCAGAGGAGAAGGCGTAAAACAAGCTCCTTTTATGGTATTGCACAAATCGTATATGCCTAGAATTTTGATCGAAACAGGATTTGTTTCTAATGCTGTAGAAGGCGCTATTTTAGATTCAGAAGAGGGACAGAATGATATTGCTAAAGCTATTTATGATGCCATTATTAGTTATAAAAACGAAAATTTTGGAAATGGCGAAATAGATACTAACGAAAGACCTTCTCAAAAAATAATCGAAAAACCTGCAAAAGATTCTGCTCTACCAGTAAAACCAAAGGAAGATACAATTAAAAAAACGACAACTGTTAAAGGATCTGCAGTTGTTATTTTCAAAATACAATTAGCAGCAACTGTTAAAAAATTAGAATTAAAACCTAGTAATTTCAAAGGATTGAAAAATGTTGCTATAGTAACTGGAGATAAACTTTACAAATACACTTACGGCGAAACGGCTGATTATGATGAAATAAAAAAACAATTGGATGAAGTAAAATCTAAAGGATATACATCTGCTTATATAATTGCCTTTAAAAACGGAGAGAAAATCACTGTCCAAGATGCCCTTAAATAATTAATAACCGCAAATTCCATTATTTTACATTAAATTTGCTCACTAATTTATACTTACTATTTTGAAATTAACAAGAGAAATTAAAACCGCCATATTAGTTCTAACCTCTATTTTGCTTTTTGTTTGGGGATATAGTTTTCTTAAAGGCAAGGAACTTTTTAATGATTATCTAACTGTTTATGTAGAATACGACAATGTTGAAGGTGTTACTAAATCTACACCAGTTACACTTAATGGTTTGGTAGTTGGTACTGTAAACAATATAACAATCAATCATAACACCGGAAAAGTATTAGTTGAATTGTTATTAAAAACTGATTTTCCTATTTCTAAATCAAGTGTTGCAGCCATTTACGAGCCTGGTTTTATTGCAGGAAAGCAAATTGCCATTTATCCTAATTTGAGTGACAAAACACTAATTGAAACGGGAGACAGATTACCCGCAAAAATGGTTCCAGGACTAACCGATTCTTTACAAGCTAAACTTGCTCCTGTGCAACAAAAATTAGAGAAAGTAATGGTTAGTGCTGATAATTTAATCACTGGATTCAACAACATTCTTGATGCCAAAGGACAAGCAGATTTAAAAAAGACTTTAGCTGAATTAAGCAAAACCATGGAAGAGTTGCATAAAGCATCCTCAAGTGCTAATGCCATTTTAGACGATAACAAAGGTCAAATCAAAGGAATGGTTTCTAATTTTAATAAAGTATCTAGCAATTTTTCTAAAATATCCGATTCTTTGAACAAAGCTAATTTAGGACAAGCAGCAAAAAACCTAGAAAAAACATTAGCTAGTGTCGATAAAATTATGGCAAATCTTCAGTCTGGAAACGGAACAATGGGCAAACTATTGACAGACGAAGCGGTTTACAAAAATTTAGAAAAAACCACAAAAGAACTAGAATTATTACTTGAGGATGTTCGATTAAATCCAACGCGATACGTGAATATTTCTGTTTTTGGAAAGAAAAACAAACCTTATGTTGCTCCTGTAACCGATAGTATTACTAAAGCTAAAAACTAGCAATTATGAGCTATTTGGATAATATATTATTTGCAATTCTGCTAATTATTGGTTTTGGTTATTTTTATTTGAATGTAAAAAAAATAATCAGAAACATTAACTTGGGTATAGACGTAAATCGTACAAACAATCCCAAAGCACGCTGGAAAAACATGGCAATGATTGCGCTTGGTCAATCCAAAATGGTAAAAAGACCAGTTGCGGGAGTACTTCACATCATTGTTTATGTAGGTTTTATTATCATCAACATCGAATTACTAGAAATCATTATCGATGGTTTATTCGGAACGCATCGAATTTTTGCCTTTTTAGGAACTACTTATGATGTTTTGATTGCCTCTTTCGAAATATTAGCATTGCTAGTTTTAGTTGCAGTGTCTGTCTTTTTGATAAGAAGAAATATTATTAAATTAAAAAGATTCATTCATTCTGACTTGAAAGGCTGGCCAAAAAGAGATGCTAAAAACATCTTGCATTTTGAAATTGTGATAATGATTTTATTTCTATTAATGAATGCTTCCGATTTGCATTTGCAAAACGTTTCTGGCGGATATTCTCATTTTATCAAAGCAGGCTCATTTCCAATTAGTCAATTTATTGCTCCTGTTTTTAATGGAATGTCAAATGAACTAGTTTTTTTATTGAATGAAATCTTTTGGTGGTTGCATATTGCAGGTATTTTGTTTTATATGAACTACTTATATTTTTCTAAACACCTTCATATTTTATTGGCATTCCCAAATACGTATTATGCCAACTTAAATCCACAAGGACAATTTGACAATTTAGCCTCCGTAACTGCCGAAGTAAAATTAATGATGGATCCCAATGCTGATCCCTATGCAACACCAACTCTTGATGAAAATGTAGTTCCAGCCAAATTTGGAGCCAGCGACATACAAGATTTGAATTGGGTGCAATTAATGAATGCTTATACCTGTACCGAATGTGGTCGTTGTACCTCGTCTTGTCCAGCCAATCAAACTGGAAAAAAGCTATCTCCTCGTAAAATTATGATGGACACCAGAGATAGAATGGAGGAAGTAGGGAAAAATATCGATGCTAATAAAGGCATTTTTGTTCCAGACAACAAGACTTTATTAAACGATTACATCACACCCGAAGAATTGTGGGCTTGTACTTCTTGTAACGCTTGCGTTGAGGAATGTCCAGTTAATATCAGTCCGCTTTCTATTATTATGGATATGCGTCGCTTTTTGGTAATGGAGCAAAGTGCAGCACCAAATTCATTAAATGCAATGATGACCAATATAGAAAACAACGGTGCGCCATGGCAATATAGCCAACAGGACCGATTGAATTGGAAAAACGATTAGAGGTTTAATCGTTGATTTGGTTATTTGTTTAACCGATTAACCGATTAACCGATTCAATAAATAAACAAAAAACAATGTCAGAAGTTTTAATAGTACCAACAATGGCCGAAATGCTAGCTCAAGGAAAACAACCAGAAGTGTTGTTTTGGGTGGGTTGTGCTGGAAGTTTTGATGACCGTTCAAAGAAAATAACCAAAGCCTTTGTACGAATCTTAAATCGTGCCAACGTATCTTTTGCTGTTCTTGGTGCCGAGGAAAGTTGTACGGGTGATCCAGCAAAAAGAGCAGGAAACGAGTTCTTGTTTCAAATGCAGGCGATGATGAATATCGAGGTTTTGAATGCTTATGAAGCCAAAAAAATAGTTACTGCTTGTCCGCATTGTTTCAATACGTTGAAAAACGAATATCCAGAATTAGGCGGAAATTATGAAGTAGTACATCATACTCAATTTTTAAAATCTTTGTTAGACGACGGAAGATTAACCATCGAAGGCGGACAATTCAAAGGAAAGCGAATCACATTTCACGATCCTTGTTATTTAGGAAGAGCGAATAATGTTTACGAAGCACCTCGTGATTTAATTCAAAAACTCGATGCCGAATTAGTAGAAATGAAACGTTCCCGTTCTAATGGTTTATGCTGTGGAGCAGGTGGCGCACAAATGTTCAAAGATGCCGAACCAGGAAATAAGGAAGTCAACATCGAAAGAACAGAAGATGCTCTTGAAACTCAACCGGAAATTATTGCTGCAGGCTGTCCGTTTTGCAACACGATGATGACTGATGGAATCAAAAATAAAGAAAAAGAAGGCGAAGTAAAAGTGTTGGATATAGCTGAATTAATCGCCAACGCTCAAGATTTGTAATCACAAATCTAAATTAAAATTTATTAATCCGAGATTAAGAGTTCTATAGATAATCTGAAATCTAAACTCTGCAATCTGCAATCTAAAATAGTATGTATATTCCTTTCGAAAATTTACCAGAAGACTCCAAAATTTGGATTTATCAATCCAACAGAAAATTCTCTGATGAAGAATTTTCAGAAATAGAGAATGATGTAAAATCATTTCTAGAAACTTGGGAAGCACACAGTGTAAGCCTTGAGTCTTCGTATCAATTGAAATACAACCGTTTCATTATCATTGCTGTTAATCAGGAAGTACAGTCTGCAACAGGATGTTCTATCGATAAATCAGTACAGTTTATTCAAAAATTAGAGCAAAAATACAATGTTGATTTATTGGATAAAATGAATGTTACCTTCAAAAATGGCGAACACATTGCCCACAAAACTTTAATTGATTTCAAGAAAATGGCCAAAGAAAAAGCCGTTACAGAAAATACTATTGTTTTCAATAATCTAGTGAATACAGTTCAGGAATACAACGAATCTTGGGAAGTTCCTGCAATGGACAGTTGGCACAGTCGTTTCTTTTGATCTGTAATGAAAATCATGAACTGCATATTTTCCATTTATTTAATAGTGCTTTCGTGTATGCCTTGTGCAGATACGGAAGCAAGTAATCTATCGTATTCTTCACAAAAAATCACTTCCAATACCGATAAACATTCTCACGATACTACCGATGCTTGTTCTCCTTTTTGTATTTGCAACTGTTGTGGAAGTCCCGTTTTCGTTTATTATACGCATTATAATTTCTCTTCTTTTAGAAATACAATTGACACAAAAGTTTCAGAATATCCATCACTACTTACTTCATCTTACTTTGGAAGTATTTGGCAACCGCCACAATTATAGTTGAAATTTTATTTTTACTGATAAACAATCTTATTACGACGTCTGTTAGAGTGTTTTATTTAAAAAATGCGTTAGCTTTTTTAAATAAAATGTATCGAGAACTTTAACGTTGTATGCTTCTCGATATAATTTTGAATAGTAAAGCTTTCGAATTACTATTCAAAATCACTCGAAGAGACGTGACACTTTGTTATTTTAGTAAAATCAAAAGACACTGTTTCTATCTTTCAATCTATTTCATTTATTCAAATAATTTACAAATGCGAAAAATACTAATGTTACTAGTTGCAGTAACTAATTTTGGCTTGTTATATAGCCAGGAAATTCCCAAAGATTCCATGCCTCAAAACGAAGAAGAATTGGAAGAAGTCGTGATTCAATCCACTAGAACAAGCAGAACCATAAAAAATACACCAACAAGAATTGAATCCATAGATGCTGAAGAATTGGAAGAAAAAACCAATATGAAAGCAGCCAATGTGAGTTTGATTTTGCACGAAAGTACAGGATTACAAGTGCAACAAACATCAGCAACTAGCGGGAATTCCAGTATTCGAGTTCAAGGACTAGATGGAAAATATACCCAATTACTCAAAGATGGTTATCCTAATTTTGGCAATTTCGCCAGTGGATTGAGTATTTTAGAAATTCCACCTTTAGACTTAAAACAAGTCGAAGTTATAAAAGGACCATCATCGACACTTTTTGGGGGTGGAGCTATTGCCGGAGTTATTAATTTTATTTCAAAAACACCTACAGAAAAAGGGGAACACAATTTCATTTTGAATCAGTCTAACATTAGACAAACTAATTTAGGTGCTTATTCCTCTATGCGAAAAGGAAAATGGGGTTATGCCATTTTGGGATTGGTTAATTTTCAGAATTCGTATGATGTGGATAACGACGATTTTTCAGAAGTTCCAAAATCCGATAATTTCACAATCAATCCGCGTTTATTTTACTATCCCAATGAAACCACCAGTTTGATGATTGGAAATAGTTTTACCAAAGGAAATATGAAAGGCGGTGATATGCACGTAATTGATGGTAATAGCAATGCCGACCATACTTATTTTGAAGAAAACCAAACGATGAGAAACACAACCACGCTTGAATTGGATAAAAAAATGGCTAATGCAAACAGTTTTAAATTAAAGCAAAGTTTGAGCTTTTTTGACAGACAGATAAATATTCCGAATTACCAATTTTCAGGTTTCAACACGAATGTTTTTACTGATGCTTCTTATGTTTGGAACAAAGAAAATCAAACTATTATCAGCGGAATTAATATTATGTATGATGATTTTAATCAAAAAGAGGTTGTAACATTGGATGCTAAATCTTTTACCACCGGAATTTATATTCAACATACATGGGATGTTACCCAAAAAATAAAATTAGAAAACGGATTGCGTTTTGATAATGTAACCTATTCGAATAGTATCTTTTCTAAAAACCAATCCTTCCTTTTACCAAAAATTTCGGCATTGTTTTTAATCAATTCCAAATGGTCATCCAGAATTGGAGGAGGATTAGGGTATAAAACACCAACTATTTTTACTGAACAAACCGAAGAAAACCAGTATCAAAATCTTTTGCCATTGAATAATGTTATTGCCGAACAAAGTATAGGAGCAACAGGAGATCTTAATTACAAATCATTTATTTTTGAAGATTTATTATTTAGTGCCAACCAAATGTTTTTTATTACCCAAATCAATAAACCGTTGGTTTTAGAAAATGATGGCGTGAATTCTTTTTTTGTTAATGCTTCGAAACCTGTTATTAGCAAAGGATTTGAAACCAATGCTAAATTTATTTTCAAAGAAGATTTCAAGCTTTTTCTGGGTTATACTTTTACTAATGCCGAAGAAAAATATCGTTCAGGAAATCAAATTATGCCTTTGTTGCCTAAAAACAAGTTGAATCTAGCTTTGATTTATGAAAAGGAAAATAATTTCAAATTAGGTTTAGAAGGTTATTTCACAGACCAACAATTTTTGAATAATGGAGAACATACTCCAGCTTTTTGGGAATTTGGTTTTATGGCAGAAAAGACCTTATGGAAACATTTTTCTTTTTTCATAAATTTCGAAAATTTCACAGACACGCGTCAAAGTAATTATAAACGTGTAGTCAATGGTTCGAACAACAATCCTACTTTTGACGATATTTGGACACATACTGAAGGTTTTACGGTTAATAGTGGTGTGAAAATTAAGTTGTAAAACCAGAGAATTAAATTTTTTATACGGTTTCTAACTTGTTTAGAAACCGTATTTTTTTGGCAAAATATTAATAAAATACGCCTCAAATTTACTTAATTTCGTTCCTCTTAAAAAGCATATATGAAATGAGCATAATCAAAAAATTGGTCTTAAGGATGAATGAAAATATGCGAATTACATATAATCAATAAAAAACAATAGAAATCACATATGAAAATAGCAATAGTTTGTTATCCAACGTTTGGAGGAAGTGGTGTAGTGGCTACAGAGTTAGGTTTAGAATTGGCTCGACGTGGTCACGAAATTCATTTTATAACCTATAGTCAACCTGTTCGTCTGGCATTATTGAACCCCAATGTTCATTACCACGAAGTCAACGTGCCAGAATATCCTTTGTTTCATTTTCAACCGTATGAATTGGCTTTATCAAGCAAATTAGTCGATATGGTCAAATTACATAAAATAGAATTATTGCATGTTCATTACGCCATTCCGCACGCTTATGCGGGTTATATGGCAAAGCAAATGCTCAAAGACGAAGGAATAAATCTACCTATGATAACCACCCTTCACGGAACTGATATTACTTTGGTTGGGAGTCATCCGTTTTATAAATCGGCAGTAACTTTTAGTATTAATAAATCAGATTTTGTGACTTCGGTTTCACAAAGTTTGAAGGATGATACTTTGAAATTATTTAATATTAAAAACGAAATTCAGGTCATTCCTAATTTTATCGAATTGGATAAAAATGAAGCCGAAGCCATTACTTCCTGTCGTCGTTCGATTATGGCTAACGAAAATGAAAGGATCATTACACACATTAGTAATTTTAGAAAAGTAAAACGAATTCCAGATATTATCAAAATATTCTATAAAATTCAACAAGAAATTCCAGCTAAATTAATGATGGTAGGCGATGGACCTGAAAAGGAAAAAGCAGAAAATCTTTGTTATGAATTAGGGATTCAGGATAAAGTAATTTTCTTCGGGAATAGTAATGAAATTGATAAGATATTGAGTTATACGGATTTGTTTTTGTTGCCTTCTGAAACTGAAAGTTTTGGTCTTGCTGCTCTCGAAGCAATGGCGTGGAGTGTGCCTGTAATTTCGAGTAATTCAGGAGGCTTGTCCGAGGTTAATTTTGAAGGAGTTTCAGGTTATTTGAGCGATGTAGGTGATACTGATGAAATGGGTAAAAATGCTATAAAAATTCTAAAAGATGATGCTCTTTTGGCTGAATTTAAAAAGAATGCTTTGTCGGTTGCTAAACAATTTGACATCAAAAATATTTTGCCTCTGTATGAAGATTTGTATCATAAAGCAATAAATAAATACCTATGAAAAAAGTACTATTAGCATCACTCACCTTGGTTTTAGTTTCTTGTTCTTCCTCTTTGAAACCAATAGGGAAAAAGCATTTATATGAAATTTTGACCCAACAATCTGATGGAGGAGCCAATATTCGATTTTTTGAAATTCTGTCAGAACCCAAAGAAATTGTTATGTTGCAGAACGACGAAAAACTGAAAAATAAAATCCAATCCTCGGATGTGCAAAATGCTAATTTTGTTGTTTTGAACATGGGAGAAAAGCCAACTGGAGGCTATCAAATAAGCGTTGAGACTGTTGTAGAAACAGATAAGAACATCATTATTACTGTAAAGGAAACCACTCCTGATGCTAACGGAATGGTAATTCAAGCTTTGACTACTCCGTATTGTATCGTTAAAGTCAATTCTAAAAAGGAAATTATTATAAAATAGAAGTTGTTTAAAATAAAAATCCTTAAACTACTGATTTACAGTGTGTTTAAGGATTTTTTTTTTGTGACCTTGACTGGATTCAAACCAGTAACCTCTTGAGCCGTAATCAAGTGCGCTATTCAGTTGCGCCACAAGGCCATTTTGTAAACAATTATTAAGTTGTTTGCGGGTGCAAATATAGGTAATTTTTGCAATGCCGCAAACTGAAAATCAAAAAAAAACTATTTTTTTTCAAAATCTAAAATCCAAAATCTGAAATCTGTATTCATCAATCTAATGCTCTTGTAGTTACGTAATACCGATAGGCTAGGATTGCTAGTTGCCATTTTTTGGCTTTGGCAATATCGAGTCCGTTTTTTGTGAAACTGAGAAGGATAAGCTTATTGATTCGGGCTAGGATTTTAAACATAAGTTGATTTTTCTCAAAGATATAAAAAAACACGGTTTTGATTAGAATCTTCAAAAAGATGATAGGATTTGCGTAAACTCTATCATCTTTTTTACTTACAACACTTTATGGGGAAACTATTTCTTGAGGTATTAGTTGAAAAAGTTTTTTTCTATTTTCGGATTCAATTTTTGCTTCGTATTCTTGCATTTGTTGCTCATAGATTTTCTTTTTTTTGTTAAAAGCCTCCATATCAGTATTAAAAGGTTTTATTTGTTTGTCAAATTCTTCCATTTGTTTTTCAAAGGCTTTCATTTTTTTATTGAAATCTTTCATTTTGCTTTCATATTCTTTCCAAGCTTTTTTGTCTCCATTTATTGAATTGCTTTTTGGGGCTTTTGGAAAAACAGGCGGTTTTGGAGTTTTAATTGTAAATGCAGGTGGAGTTGGAGGTGTTGGCGGAATTGGTATTTCAAAATTATCTAGCGATCGATTGATTGTTTTTGTAGTTATCCTAACAGTATTTTCAAAAGTATTAACATCTACTTTGTCAACAGTGCTTTGGTTTAGTTTATTAAACTCTTCATTAGTAACTTTTACACCATCAATGTAAATGTCTTTGTCGGTTATTTTAACAGGTTTGAATGCGTTTTTAGTATCGATTTCAATAGTTGGTTTGCCATTTTTTGTGTTTTCAGCTATTGATTTAATTTCATTAGGATTTAATTTGGCTAACTCATCTTGACTAACCACTTTTCCGTTGACAATAATTTCTTTTCCTTTGTATACAGAAGCCAAATCCATATTGATGTATCCTGTTTCTTTTTTGGTTTCATTATACAAAAATTTAAAAGGCTTTATCGGTGACTTATTTAAGTCAAGCTGATTAGAACTACCACTACCGCCATCATTTTTATTCTGATACTTGCTTTCAATATTGATTATTTCGCCATTTGAATTTCTCTTAATATTAAAAAAAGTTAAATCAATATTGTACCTTTTTTTTATTTGTTCGCAATGCTCTTTGATTTCCTCGTCGGTTGTGTTTTTAGTGATGATGAGGTTTGTTTTGTCAATTTCGGGAGATTTAATTTCCGTTTTTACGGATTCTTTCTCCTGTGCTACAACTTTCACTTGAAAGAAAAATAAAAAAGCACCTAATAGCGGAAGTACAACAGCATACTTCCAAGAATTCCTTTTGTTTGATTGATTTTTGTTTAACATAACGATTCGTTTTTTGATTAATGATTGATAAAAATGATTGGTAATAGCAACACAGTTTTCTTGTGTTGTAATTTTTAAAAGCGTCAATTGGTACGCTTTTTTGTCGGAAATGTTTTTGGAAGCTTCGCAGTCGGCGATGAATTCCAGATTTTGAACGATGGCTTTTTTGTACAACCAAACCAACGGATGGAACCAAAAAATGATGCAAAACAGTCTCGAAACCAAAACATCGGCAGTATGATTTTGTTTGCTGTGCACTTTTTCATGTTCCAAAATATTTTCCAATTCTGTTTCCGTGTAAAGTGATGAGTTGTACACGATAGAATTGAAATACGAAAAAGGAGCAATGTTTTCGCTAACGTTAATCAACTTGAAATTGGCTTGTTTTTGGATTATTTTACCCTTCAAAACTTTGGATAAACTATAAAAATCAAGTGCAAATTTTACCAAGAAACCTAGAATTCCAATCGAATAAACTACTGTGAAAACTAAATACCAATTGATTTCAAAAGTTTCATTTTCGATAGGCGTTGTCGTTGTCATTGGAATTTTCGACCAGTCAAAATTAGATGGACTTGGATCAACCCAAACGATTTTTGTAAAAACAACCAACGGCAATGCGATCGAGGTGATGAGTCCCGCCAATAAAAACCAACGATTGCTGTTGAAAAAAGTTTCTTTTCGTAGCAAAACAACATACGAAAGATAAAACAGGGAAAGAAGTCCACTGGATTTGATGAGGTAAATAAATAGCGTTTCCATACGACTATTTGTTTTCGATCATGGCTAAAATCTCGCGTAATTCTTCGGCTGATATTTTCTCTTCTTTGGCAAAAAACGACACCATATTTTTATAAGAACTATTAAAATAGGTGTCAATTGCGGTGTTCATAAATCGCTTTCGGTAATCTTCCATCTTCACGATAGGGAAGTATTGGTGGGTGTTGCCAAAAGCATTGTGGGAAACAAATCCTTTTTCTTCTAGGTTTCGGATAATGGTCGAAAGGGTGTTGTAATGTGGCTGATCTTCGGTGATTTCTGCCAGTACTTCTTTTACAAAAGCTTTTTCGAGCTTCCATAAAATTTGCATGATTTCCTCTTCTTTGTTGGTGAGTTTTTGCATAGCTGTATATTTTTTGTATTTCTTAAAACAAACATACAACTATATTTTTAGTTTATAAACTATTTTTATAGTTGTTTAACTAAATTTTAAGTTTGGAATAAAAAAATTGTGATTATGAATCGGATTTATAGTTTTTCAGTTTGCAACATTCGGTTCAACCAAATACAGCAAAAAACAGCTAACATTCCTAAACACCCCATAACAATCCAATTAGTCTTATACCCAAAATGTTCAATTATATCGAGTCCCGTTTTAGAACAAGCGATATGGGCTAAACTGAAACTCATCGTAAACAAACCCATATATTGTCCTTCCTGTCCTTTTGGCGCTCGGTTTAGCGCTACAGCATTAGAAAACGGAAAAGCAAAGATTTCGCCAAAGCTCAATAAAATAATGCTCACTGTTAAAATGAAAATCCAACTGTCAAAGAGTAAAACAAAATAGCCTAATGCTACGCACAAAGCACCATAAGCAATGATTCTAATTTTGTTGACACTTTTGCGTTCCATTATACTGACAATAGGCATTTCTAACAAGAAAACTAAAAGTCCGTTTAGGGAAAGCAGCATTCCAGTTTGAAATTCGGTCAATCCAAATTTTTCATTATGATACAACGGAAGTGTCGTAAATATTTGAAAAAAGACCATCACAATAATAAATAAAGTGAAGAGGAGCAGCCAAAAAGGTTTGTCTTTGTAAACAGATTTTCGGTCAGTAAGAGCAGGAATTTCATCCGCTGTAGGTGAAATTCTCTTTTTTTCTTTAACTGTTAGTGCAAAAATTAAAATAGCAATAATGCAACTGCTACCGTCAATCCAAAACAATCCTTGGTAGCCCAATCCTAAAATGATTAATCCGCCCAAAGTTGGCCCAGCTGCAAAACCCAGATTTACAGCTAGACGTACTAGTGATAAAGCACGAACTCTATTTTCGGGTTTGGCATACACGCTCAAAGAAACAAACATTGCGGGTCGGAACATATCAGAAATCGCCATAATGGTAAACATTCCGAAACACAAACCCCAAAAACTGGTAATGAATTGCAGGACAAAAAACAGAATACCACTGGTAAAAAGACTGAAAGTCATGATTTTATAAAAGCCAATTTTATCGGTCAATTTTCCGCCAATCCATGAACCCAGCATAGAGCCCAAACCAAAAGCAATCATGATCCAGCCCACTTGACCGTAAGTAAACTCTAAATTTTCCTTTAAATATTTGGATAAAAACGGCAAAACCATAGTTCCCGCTCTATTGATAAAAGTAATCATAGCAAGAATCCAAACTTCACGTCTGAAACCTCTAAAATTGTTGATATAGCGATGGAGAGCAGCTTTGAGCATAGGAGAATTTTCTGTTTTGCAAAGCTACAAAGATTTTGAGACACGAATTTAACGAATTTTCACACGGCATTCGCTTTTAAAAAATTACCGCAGATTCGCAGATTTTAAAAATAAATCAGAACTATTTCATTGCACTAATTCAAAAATCAGCGTTAATTTTATCTAATTTATGTTGTGAAAATCTGCGAATCTGCGGTGTTTTTTATTTAGAATTTCTTCCGTTTTAAAAGCGAATTCCCTAGAATTTTCACGAAGAATAAAACTTTAAAAATTTCACCAATTCATAAAATGGCTAAAATTAGTGCCAATTCAACTTTAACAATCTTTAATTCGTGTAAAACTTTTTTAAAGCAAAAACGGATTGGGATTTTACGAGAAAACAAGCATTCTTTTCAAAATATTACTTTTGTAGCATTCTAACTTTTAAACTATTTTTGTCCAATGCAATATTTCAATTTACATACCCATCAATTTACCAATCAACCTGATGTTTTAGAATTGGTCAATCAATATCCGCAAGAATTTGATGCTTCTATTTCCTTTTATTCTATTGGGATTCATCCGTTGTATATTGACGAAAACCGATTGGAAAATGATTTTCATATTTTAGATCAAAAATTAGGCTTGCCAGAATGTTTAGCTCTTGGCGAATGCGGATTAGACAAACGCAGTGAAACTCCTTTTGAAGTGCAACAATCGGTTTTTGAAAGACAATTGATTTTAGCCGAGAAATACCAAAAAACAGTTGTAATTCATTGTGTTTTGGCTTTTCAGGAATTGATCGAAATCAAGAAAAGGTTGAAGATTAAAGTTCCCATGATTGTTCACGGATTTTCCAAAAAAGTGGAACTCGCCAAGCAATTAATTGATGCAGGGTTTTATGTTTCGTTTGGAAAAAATTTATTGCGAAACCCTGAATTAGAATCGGTTTTTAAAAGTATTCCAAACGATAAATTCTTGTTAGAAACAGATATGATCGAAGAAGGAATTCAAGAGGTTTATGCTTTAGCAGCGAAATATAAAGGATTAGGGTTGGAAGAATTACAGGTAATTATGAATACTAATTATAAAACTATTTTTGAATTCAGATTTTAAAAAAATATAAAATGAAAGAGTGGACAGAAAGAGCGGAACTTTTATTTAAAGCAGAAGGATTAGAAAAATTAAGAAACTCCAATGTTATGGTAGTGGGTTTAGGAGGAGTGGGATCTTTTGCAGCAGAATTTTTAGCTAGAGCAGGAGTGGGAACCATGACGATTGTAGATGGCGATGTGGTAGATATTACAAATATTAACAGACAATTACCAGCCTTGCATTCGACCATTGGTCAATCTAAAGCAAAGGTAGTTGGAGATCGATTAATAGATATTAGTCCCGAATTGAAACTGACAAGAGTTGAAGAATTTTTGTCTCCTGAACGTGCTTACGAAATTGTAACTAATGAATTTGATTATGTTTTAGACTGCATTGACAGTGTCACTCCAAAACTAAATTTGATAATTGCTGCCAAGCATAAGAAAGTTAAAATTATCTCGAGTATGGGAGCTGGAGGAAAGATGGAAGCTGCTAAAGTGAAAGTAGCCGATATTTCGAAAACGGTCAATTGCAAGTTGGCAAGAACGATTAGAAAACGACTCAAAAAAGAGAGGATAAATAAAGTGAAAGTAGTTTTTTCTTCCGAAATTCAGGATGAGGCGAGCTTGAAAATGACCGATGGTTCTAATTTTAAAAAATCGTTTTACGGAACCAATAGTTATATGCCAGGATTGTTTGGTTTGTATGCTGCCGAAACGGTAATTCGGTATTTGCTTAAAAAGTAGTCTTCCGTTGAATCTAAAATCTACAATCTAAAAATGAACTACCTTAAATTAATCCGTTTTCCAAACTTAATAATGCTTGCCTTGATGCAACTTGTTTTTAGGTATGGTTTTCTGGAATTGCAAAATATTCCTTTGGCTTTGACCGATTGGCAATATGGTTTGTTGGTTTTGGCAACCGTATGTATTGCAGCTGGCGGTTACATTATCAATAATATTTTGGATGTCGAAACTGATTTGGAGAATAAACCTAATGATGTAATTGTGGGAAAGTTTATTTCTGAAAATCAGGCTTATAATCTTTACTTTGGATTTACTTTTACTGGAGTTGCCATTGGATTTTATTTGTCGAATGTGATTGATAAACCTAATTTTGCGTCCATTTTTATTATCATTGCTGCCACACTCTATTTTTATGCTACTAATTTGAAACAAAGTTTGTTGATTGGAAATTTTATTGTGGCATTATTACTTTCGTTAAGTGTTGTTATTGTTGGGATTTTCGATTTGTTTCCCATTACAAATCAAGAAAATCAACCACTTATGGGGATGCTTTTTAGCATTCTATTGGACTATGCTATTTTCGCTTTTATTATCAATTTTATTCGAGAAATTATTAAAGATTTAGAAGATATAAAAGGCGATTTGAGCCAAGCAATGAGTACTTTACCCATAGTTTTTGGTATTGAACGAACAACCAAATTGGTTTTTGCTTTGAGTTTTATTCCCATAATTGTAATTCTTTATTACATTAACACGCATTTAGTAGTTACTGGATTGTGGTATGCAACACTATATGGATTGATTTTTATTTTGGCTCCCTTATTGTATTTTTCTATTAAAATTTGGTCAGCAAATAAGCAAAATGATTTTCAACATTTGAGTTCTGTTCTAAAAGGGATTTTGTTTTTTGGTATCCTTTCAGTCGTGATTATTAGCTTAAATATAAAGTACAATGCTTAAAAATAAATTACAAAGATATAAATTGATTTTGGCTTCGGGTTCGCCAAGACGTCAGCAATTCTTCAAGGATTTAGATTTAGATTTTGAAATCCGATTGAAGGAAATAGAAGAAATTTTTCCGTCAGAATTAAAGAGAGAACAAATAACCAATTTCCTTGCCGAGTTGAAAGCCAGTGCTTTTGAAGGCGAATTGAAAGAAAGTGAAATGCTAATTACCAGCGATACCATAGTTTGGCACAATGACAAAGCATTGGGTAAACCAAAAGACCAGCAAGATGCTTTCCGTATTCTAAAATCTTTATCGAATGCCACTCATGAAGTGATTACCTCGGTTTGTTTCAAAACCAGTAAAAAAACAACTGTAATTCATGAAGTAACCCAAGTAACGTTCAATGAGTTGAGTGATGAAGCTATTCGTTATTATTTAGAAAACTACAAGCCTTATGACAAAGCAGGAGCTTATGGAATTCAGGAATGGATTGGTTTTGTGGGTGTTGCCAAAATTGAAGGTTCTTACACGAATGTTATGGGGTTACCAACGGATAAAGTGTATGAATTTTTAAGTAAATTAGCCTAAAAATAGAAATATGGAATTTTTAAAGGATTATACAAGAGAAGTAATTGCTACTGGAATTCTATTAATTATACTGATGCTGTTGCGAGTAGTGGTGTCAAAATTGGTGCGAAGTTTTGCCAAAACTAGCCAAACAATCGAACATAGAACACGATTGGTTATTAAGTACATTCATTTGTTAATCAATATTTTAGTAGCTTTTTCTTTGATTGTTATTTGGGGAGTTGATACTAAAGATATTTTTATTGCGTTGTCCTCATTTACAACCGTTGTGGGTGTGGCAATGGTGGCTCAATGGTCTATTTTGAGCAATATTAGTTCAGGAATTATTTTGTTTTTTTATTTTCCATTCAAAATTGGTGATATCATTCTTATTCATGATAAAGATTTTCCAATCGAAGCCGAAATTGAAGACATTCGTGCGTTTCATGTGTATTTGAAAGCCAAAAGTGGTGAAATGATTGTGTATCCCAACAACATCCTTTTGCAAAAAGGAATTTCGATATTAAAACATCCTTATGATGATGTAGAATTTACAGATTAATTTATGATTAAAATAATACCATCATTTTTTTAAAATAGTCAAGAATACCTTGATAAAATAATTTTGAATAAAATCAAGTGGGCAATCTTTTTTCTCTCTATTAAGAAATTTAATTTTTATGCTCATAAAAAGAACAGCAATTTTCCTGGTTTTTTTTCTTAATTTTCAGCTGTTGTTTTCTCAAAAAAGCAAGCAGGATAGTATGGCTGTTTATAAAAATATACAGAACTATTCCCAAAAAAATAAGCTGACTAAATCGTTGCACAAATTAATATTCAAGCCTATAAATCCTAAAAAAAGAAAAAGCAAGGATTATATTCAACATGATTATCAGCAATATGAAGGTAAGATTGTTCGCAATATTGATATCGTTTCTTTAGATCCTTTTGGTTATTCTGAAATTGATTCTAACAAACAGCCTCGAAATTGGATAGAAAAAACGGGAAATTCTATTCATATTAATACCAAGAATCTAGCCATTAAAAATGTTTTGCTTATCAAAAAAAATAAGCCTTTAGATTCCTTATTAGTCAAAGAATCGGTGCGTTTGATAAGGGCACAAAGTTACATTAGTAGAGTTTCCATCAAGACCCAAACAGTGGGTATAAATGCAGATTCGGTAGATGTTTTTATTCGTGTAATAGACAGTTGGAGTTTACTTCCTAGAGGTTCAATTACGGATAGTAAATCAAAATTTAAACTCACAGAGCGTAATTTTATTGGCACAGGACATACTTTGAATACTCAATATCAAAATCGATTTCAGGACGGAAAAAGTGCTTATGATTTAGAGTATCTTGTTCCTAATATCAAGAATACTTTTATTCAAACAAGATTGAATTACTTCAATGATTTGGATGGTAATTTTGGAAAGATTTTTAAGGTAGATCGTCCTTTTTATTCTCCTTTTGCTAAATGGGGTGGAGGTATAAACATTGATCAACAATTTCGAAGAGATACGCTTCAAGATGCTAATTCAAATTTTGCTCCACAGCGGTTTAAGTACAATTCACAAGACCTTTGGGGTGGTTATTCCTACTTGATTTCCGAAGGTAAAACAGAGAACGATCGAGTAACTAATCTGATTGTTTCAGGGCGCTTTCTCCATATCAATTATCTAGAAAGTCCAACTATTGCTTATGACTCCATTAATTTTTATTCATCTGAACGATTTTTTCTTGCTGGAATCGGAATTTCTACTCGTAAATTTGTTCAAGATAAATATATCTTTAGAAACGGAATAACCGAGGATGTTCCTATTGGAAAAATTTACGGAATTACAGGCGGTTATCAGTTCAAGAACCATACAGGCCGTTTGTATTTAGGAGCTCGTGTGTCTTTTGGTAATTATCACAAATGGGGATTTTTGAGTACTAATTTTGAATTGGGAACTTTTTTTGAACAATCTGTTACAAACCAAACTGCTTTTTCCTTTCAAGCCAATTATTTTACCAATCTAATCGATATAGGAAAATGGAAAATAAGACAATTCGTCAAACCGCAGTTGGTTATTGGGATTAATCGTCAGGATGCTATTGGTGACCAACTTTCTATCAATAATGATTATGGAATTAAAGGTTTTAAGAGTGCTATCTACGGCAACCAAAAAGCTCTGTTAACCTTTCAAACTCAAAGCTATTCACCATGGAATATTTTTGGTTTTCGATTGAATCCTTTTTTAAATTACACAATTGCCATGCTGGGTGATAGCAATAATCAATTGGGTTTGAATAGAAAAACCTATTCAAAATTAGGTGTTGGGCTTATTATTGTTAATGATTATTTAGTATTTCGAACCTTTCAAATTTCACTTGCATATTACCCAACGATTCCAGGAGATGGTCGAGATGTGTTAAAAACAAATGCTTTCGAAACCTCTGATTTTGGACTTCAAAATTTTGAGTTAGACAAACCACGAACCGTAATTTATAAATAATTTTTGGTAATTATATAGATAACTACAGTTGTTAAATTTTTAGTAAAAATATACTATTAATTTCTGTTTTTATAATTTTACTATCTAATTTTAAAATTAAGATGTTTCCTGATAATATTACCTCGATTCGTATATTGCTTGATACTTTTCCGACGGAAAAATCATGTTTAGATTATCTTGAACAAAGACGATGGAATGGAAATGTAGTAAGTCCTTTTGTTGAAAATGGGCAAGCTTGGAAATGTAAAAACGAGAAGTATTTTTGTAAAACTACCAGTAAATATTTTACAGTTAGAACCAAAACTATTTTTGAAAAAACTAAACTTCCAGTTCGTGATTGGTTTATAGCAATTTGGCACATGACTTCTTATAAAAAGGGAATTTCATCTGTACAGCTAGCTACTGAACTTGGAGTTACTCAATCTACAGCTTGGCATATTGCCTCTAAAATTAGACGTTTATTTAATATGCCTTCAGAAGTAAAACTTGATGGTATTATTGAATGTGACGAATCTTTTGTTGGTGGAAAAAACAAAAACCGTCATAAGGATAAAAAAGTAGCACAATGTCAAGGTAGAAGTTTTAAAGACAAAACCCCTGTATTAGGTATATTGCAAAGAAATGGTGATTTAAGAGCCTTTGTAATTCCTGATACTAAAGCCAAAACCTTACAGCCAATTATTAGAAAAAATGTTGAGAAACACAGCGTTCTAATTTCTGATGAATGGCACGGGTATAATCATTTGCATTCTGATTATGACCACCACATTGTTGACCACTCCAAGAAGCAATATGTTGACTTTGACAACAAAGAAATACATAGCAATACAATAGAAGGATTTTGGTCGATTATGAAGCGTGGCTATAATGGAATTTACAATTGGTGGTCAAGAAAACACATGCAATTTTATGTAGATGAATTTGTTTTTAGATATAATACCAGAAAAATTAAAGCAATAGATAGATTTTCATTAATTTTGAATAATATATTTGTTACTATCACTTATCAAAATATCAGAGATACAAAATGCAGTTTTTAGATATAACATTAGAATCACTACTTACTAACGAAAACATCAAAAGTATTTTTGTTAATGATGTTTGGTATTTTAAATACGCTGATGTTAACGATGTGTTTGATAATAACTTTAAGTTCTCTCCAACAAAAACATTACTTGTAGAAATTGATAACAAAAAGACTTTAGAAAAATTTATTTCATTCCCTGAAATAGAAGACCATATCAATCATAACAAGTCAAAACCTTCATTCGAAAATAATATTGATATTGCTCTAGGGTTGAAAGTGAGGAAGTTGTAGAATTCCTTATGTTGATTTATCTTTATTAAAGAGATATGCAGTTACAAGTCTAAAGAAAACCAAAATATTAATAGTAGTTGAACCAATTAAGGTTGTTATTACTAAATCAGATAAATGAAAAAGACCTACAGCTTGAAAATACAAAAAGAAAAACAATCCTAAACACCATACACAAGTAAAACTATAAATATAACTAGCATACTTTTTTCTTTCTTCAATATTTTGATGGATTCCTTTTATCTTAACAATTCTTTTTTCATGTTTATCTTCGTTGATTGCTTGTGTTGTTAAAGGGTCAGCAATATTGCTATTGTTTTGCGTTAATTGTTCAGATAAATTTTCTACAAAAAGTTCACTCATTAATTTTTCTTTAAAAATTGGTCAAAATAAGTACCAAGTAAATCATCTGGTATAAAAGATTTTTTATTATTCATGGATATTGTCCATGGAGATTCTGGTCTGTGTGTCCAATTTGAAAGCTGAATGCCATTTAATTCTTTACATAAATCCCATGTTGCTTCTAGTATTTCTAGTTCTTTTGCATTTGGATAATTAGTAAAAATTATGTCACATTCTACTGTTTTTTTATTAATGTTATCAGCTCCAAACCTTTTAAAACAATCATAAACAGGTTTAATAACTGGTCCGTATGCCCATACTTCAACACGTTCTATAATTAAAGGTTCTTTATGTTTTGCTATATATATACCATTTGCTATATATATCATTTTTTGAAGCTTTAAATTTGTCATAGTAACTTTTTCAGAAAAAGCTCTATTTACAAAATAACAAGCGATATTTAAAGCTGGTTGTGCCATCTGTTTTTTAAGTATTTAAATACAAATTTAGTCATTTTATTTTATTTTATAGTATTGTTCTTTAAGTACTTGATATTGATAGCGTTTATTAATAACGATTGATTTTAACTAACCATTAATATACTTCTGAAATAAACGGATTTCTTATCATTTTTATGGATAAAAAAAGCGAAGCATATTTATGCCTCGCTTTTGAATAAATAAAATGAATAAATAGTTTGTGTATTTATTATTCCCAAGTCATATATATAGTAACTATTGTTTCTCCATTGCTCTTAACTGCATAACTAGGATACTTGTTAGCTCCAATACTATAATCAGATATGTAAAATGGAACTTCTCCAATTTTATCATTTGCTCCTGCAAGTGCATCATCACTATCATCATCCCAAACTTGTACTTTAAATACACTACTTGAAAGGTTAATAGTTGAAATAGGAACTATAAGATTCACTTCAACTTTATTTGTAATAGATGGAATAAAATTCCATAAAACTCCGTTTTTAGGAATTAAAACGTTATTGTTACCGTCTAAACCTACTACATAAATATCTGGATTACTAGATAAATCCCAATCATTTGGAGTAGGAATATTAGTTATTTGAATTTTTGTAATAGTTACTTTTGTTTTTACAATAACTGAAGGGGTAGTAGGTTGGATAGAATCTGAATCACTAGAGCATCCAAAAAATGCGGTTAACACTACCAGTATTGCAACTGATTTTAAAATAGACTTTTTCATATTTTTTTTGATTTGCTACCGTCCCTAGAAGCTTTTAGATTAGTTAGTAAATCAAAAACGTGGGACAAACTCAAATCAATCGACCAAGGTACCGCCAAGCACCTAAAATACAGATAAGAGAAAGCCCACGCCATTGCGAGAGCAGTCTGCTTATTAGTCTGTATCTTTTTTGAAGTTTTGGCGGTTTCGGTCGATGGACTAATAGCTTACGCTAATGAAATGATATGTAAAAATATTTATTATTTATTCACTTTATTTATTTTTTGGTTTGACTTCAAAAGTATTAAAAAAAATAGAAATAATCTTCATTAATAAAAAACAAAAAATCCATCATTTCTGATAGATTTTTTTGATGTATTTTTACTGAATATTTAACAACTGTAGTTATATATAATTGCCTAATTTTTTTAGTTTTAATTCATCGGTTTTTAATTCACAGGCTTGCAAAACAGCAGGATGCAACAGGATGGATGTTTTTTGTTCTAGCCATAATTTCACTGTTTTAGAACTTTTTTTTGATCTAAAATACAAATCTCAATCCTAAATATTTTCCGATGAAAAAAAAATCTTTTTGCTGGTATTTGTTACTACTTTTTCTTCATTTTCGGCCGAATATTATGTAGCTCCCAATGGGAATGATGCCAATTCTGGTAGTAAAACAAATCCTGTGGAAACCATAAAAAGAGCACAAGCATTAGCCAATTCAGGCGATATCGTTTACATTAGAGGTGGCGTTTACACAATGAGAGAAGAGCAAATTGAGAAATATTCGAGAATTTGGGCTTATGTAACCAACCTTAATAAAAGCGGGATTAGTTATTTGTCTTATGCTAATGAAACGCCTGTATTTGATTTTAAAAACATTAAACCAGCCAATTATCGTGTGATAGCATTTAATGTTAGTGGAAATAATATCCACATCAAAGGCATTGAAGTTACTGGTGTGCAGGTTACGATAAAAAGACACACTCAATCCGAATGTTTCGAAATTCAAGGCGATAATAATACATTGGAGCAGATCAAAATGTATGATAATATGGCTATTGGAGTTTATCTTTCTAATGGTTCCAATAATTTGATTTTGAATTGTGATGCGTATCGAAATTGGGATTCCGTTTCCGAAGGTGGAAAAGGAGGAAACACCGATGGTTTTGGTTGTCATGCTCCTGAAGGCAATAAAAATAACATCTTTAGAGGCTGTCGTGCTTGGTTCAATAGCGATGATGGATTTGATTTAATCAATTCTGCTGAACCTGTTTTGATAGATAATTGTTGGGCTTTTTATAATGGTTATACTTCTGATTTTGTGGGTCGTGCAGATGGCAATGGCTTCAAAGCAGGAGGATATGGCGGGACCGATATTAGTAAATTACCTAATTCAATTCCTAGAAATACGATTCAATTTTGTTTGGCTGTGGGCAATAAACAAAGCGGTTTTTATGCCAATCATCATTTGAATGGAAACAATTGGTACAATAATTCGGCCTATCGAAATAAGATAAATTACAATATGCTGAACCGAAAAGCCGTAAACGCAACGGATTATTTAACGGATGTTCCGGGTTGGAGTCACGTATTGACTAATAATTTAGGTTTTGGAGCGACATTCAATGAATTAGCTCAAATAGATAAAACAACCTGTACATTGACCAATAATTATTTTGATTTAAAGCTAAACATTACTAAATCGGACTTTTTAAGTCTGGACGAAAGTTTTTTGACCGCACCAAGACAAGCCGACGGAAGTTTGCCTAAAAACGATTTCTTTAGATTAAATCCTTCCAGCAAAACCATTGATGCAGGAAAGAATATTGGATTTCCATTTCAAGGAAAAGCACCTGATTTGGGGTGTTTTGAATTTGATATGAAGTATTAGTTTTAAAGAGTTTTTGTTCTTATTGAAATGAATTTTGAAGGATTAACAAATTTCAGTATATATTGTATTCATGCTTTTTTGTAACTTTTTTTTTTTAATAATTACTAAAAAGATTTTAAGACTAATTAAATAGTGATTTATGACTACACAAGTTTTAAAACTTTAGAATTCAGTGACTAAAAATAGTTTATATTTGATAAAACTTGAAACCTTAATCAAGAATGGCTGAAAATACCAGACGTAATTTTATAAAAAAGTCAGCTTTAGCGTCTTTAATGGCAATGAGTTTGCCAGAAGTATTGAGTGCCTCCAACACCGTAGCTTTCAATTCTGAAAATAAAAGTTTGACTTTTGTATTTCAAGGCGATTCTATAACCGATGGGAATAGGGGTAGAACTAAAGACCCCAATCATATTATGGGACATGGATACGTTTATAGTATTGCCAGTAGTATTGGAGCTGACTTTTGCAAAGACAAACATCATTTTATCAACAAAGGAATTAGCGGAAATACCATTTCTGATTTAGAAAAAAGATGGCAGCATGATGCTTTAGACTTGAACCCAGATGTAATCAGTATTTTGGTCGGAATTAACGATGTTGCTTCCGAAATTGAAAAAAAACCATCAGCAATCAATAATCTAGAGTTCGAAAGCAAATACCGCAAATTGATTGTAGATTCCAAGAAAGTCAATCCAGCAATGGTTTTGGTTTTGTGTTTGCCCTTTGTAGCTGCAGTAGGAAAAAGACAAAATGATTTTGAAATTTGGAATAAAGCCACAACAGAAAAAGCCATGATTATTCAAAAATTGGCAAAAGAGTATGATACTGTTTTGGTTAACTTTCCACAAGTTTTAGAAAAAGCAATTAAAAAAGTTCCAGCGGAATATTGGATTTGGGATGGAATTCATCCCACAGTTCCATTTCATACCTTAATGGCTAGAGAATGGATTGCAGCAGTATCTAAAAAAATACATTTTTTAAAAGGGTATTCGGGAATTTAAAAGTTGGAGGTCAATTGAGTACTCGAACAAAGCAGAATAAAATTATTACTAATAACAACACTTTTAATGAACTAAAAAGTAATGGATATAGAAAAAAGGAATGCTTTATTATCAATACTATTTTATGCTATCTCCATAGTAGCTATAGTAATTATTAATTTATCAGGACAATTTAAATCAGGTCCTTGTACTCCAAATTTAGATGTTTTCTCCATTTTTTTAGTTGCAATTTTAAACATAATATTATTAGTTGTTAATGCAATATCGACTTTTGGGTTAAAAAAGGAGACAAAATATTCTTTCTATATTCATCTTTCAGTATTTGTAATTTGGATAATTGCATTAATTATAAATAGTTAAAAAAAAATCGAATATAGCATCACAAAAAAAAGGAGATAATCTTGAAATCAAGTTTATCTCCTTTTATATTTCTCTAAAAAAAAAAATTATTTAAAGACTACTCCAAATTTTAAAGCTTCGGCTTTAGCTTCAGGAATCAATCTTTTTAGATTTGCAATTCTTGTAGCATCAGCAGGGTGAGTGCTCATAAATTCAGGTGGTTTATTGCCACCGCTACTAGCTGACATTCTTTCCCAAAAAGCTATTGCTTGTTCAGGATTGTAACCCGCAATTGCCATAAGTGTCAATCCAATTTTATCGGCTTCGCTTTCATGACTTCTACTAAACGGGAGCATTACACCTACTTGGGAGCCTATACCATAATATTCTTGCCACATTTTTTGCTGTTCGGCACTTTTGTTTCCAGTGGCTACTGCAACACCAACGGCTCCTATTTGTTGTAATTGTGTAGCACTCATTCGTTGTGCACCATGATTGGCCAAAGCATGAGAAACTTCATGACCCATTACTGTAGCTAAACCAGCATCATCTTTAGTTACAGGCAAAATTCCAGTATAAACTACAATTTTTCCACCAGGCATACACCAAGCGTTGACTTCCTTGTTGTCTATCAATTTATATTCCCATTGGTACCCATTTAAGTATTCTGGATGTCCGTTCGCTTTTAACCAACGTTCTGCTGCGGCTTTAATTTTCATCCCAACGCTTTCAACACGTTTTGCATCTGCTGTCCCTACAATAACTTTGTTTTCTTTCAAAAATGTCCCGTATTGTTGGAACGATGATGGAAATAACTCACTGTTAGAAACAAAATTCAAATTGTTTTTTCCTGTAAATGGATTTTTTGCACAGGAAAAAAATAATCCTAATGCACATAATCCAAGTCCAGTTATTGATAAATGCTTTTTCATAAATACAAATTTTAACTTTTGACAAAAATACAAAAAATCATCTTGTTGAAATTTATATTATTATATCAAAAAGTATCAATATTTTTGAGCTATTTATTCGCCAATGAAATGCAATTCAGAAAATTCTTTATCAATAATGATATAATTTTCTGTTTCGAAAGTTAATTTATCAAAAGTGATAATCTCATTGTCAATTTCTATTTCTTTCACTTTAAATGGTAATCCTAGAAGATTGATTTTGTATTTTGAATAATTCGTAGCATACTTTCCTTCTTTGTGCAATTGAATGATTAAGTCTTTTTCTTTTCCATTAGTTTGGAAAGAAAGTAAACTGTAACGTCCTTTTTTATAGTCGTAGCCATCTTGTGCATCTTCATATACTACTGATTTTTCTTTACCTTCTTTGTAATACAAATCCAAAATTAATTCGTCAAATTCTAATTCGCCAACATATTGTTGAACAGGGTATTTTGGAATAATAGCTCCAGCTTTTACATAAATTGGAATTTGATCAAACTTGGTATCTACCCAAATTTCTTTTCCACCATTAACCAATTCATTGGTCCAGTAATTATACCATTGTCCACGTGGAATATACATTCTTCTTCCTAAAGAATTTGGTTCTAGAATTGGACAAACTAAAATTTGGTTACCAAAAATGAACTCGTCATTGCGATAATGCGTTTGTGTATCTTCTTGATCAAAATATACTAAAGGCTTCAACATTGGAATTCCTTCTTCAATATACTGCCAAAACATGGTGTATAAATAAGGTAATAATTGGTAACGCAAATTGACAAATTTTCTAGTAATGTCAATAATTTCTTCGTCGAATGCCCATGGTTCTTGATTACCGTGATCTCCAGAAGAGTGTGTTCTGCAAAATGGATGAAAAACACCTAGTTGAATCCAACGAGCGTATAATTCTCCTGAAGGTTGTTCTGCAAATCCACCAATATCAGAACCTGTGAATCCCATTCCTGAAATACACATTCTTTGCACCTGAATATTGGCAATCCATAAATGCTCCCAAGTCGCCACATTATCTCCTGTCCAAGATGAGGTATAACGTTGTGTTCCTGAATAGGCGGATCTTGTAATTACAAAAGGTCTTTTTGGATAAGCAAAACGTTTAACACCATGATAAGTCGCTCTAGCCATTTGCATTCCATAAATATTATGCGCTTTTCTGTGACTACATGGGTTTCCATCATACACATGGCGAACGTCCATAGGGAAGGTTTTATTAGGAACTTCCATTACCGCTGGTTCATTCATATCATTCCACACGCCTTTTACTCCAATATCAGAAATCAATTCCTGAAATAATCCAGCCCACCATTCACGAACCACAGGATTAGTATAATCTGGAAAATTACATTCTCCAGGCCAAACTTTTCCTTTCATGTAAGGACCATCGGCTCTTTTGCAGAAATAATCTTTTTCTAAAGCTTCTTTATAAACGGAATATTCTTTGTCAATTTTGATTCCCGGATCGATAATTACAATGGTTTTAAATCCGTCTGCCGCTAATTCAGTAACCATTCGTTTTGGATCAGGAAAATATTCTTTGTTCCAAGTAAAACAACGGAAACCTTCCATATAATCGATATCCAAATAAATCGCATCACAAGGAATTTGTAATTCCCTGAATTTTGCTGCTACTTCTTTTACATTACTTTCAGGATAATAACTCCATTTACATTGATGATATCCCAATGCCCAAAGTGGTGGCAATTCTGGTTTTCCTGTCAAATCGGTGTAAGTTGTAACCACATCTTGCATATTTGGACCATAAATGAAGTAGTAGTTCATTTCGCCACCTTCAGCCCAAAAACTGGCTACATTTCGTCTTTCATGACAAAAATCGAAAAAAGTCCTAAAGGTATTATCAAAGAAAATACCGTAAGAAATTTTATTTCGTAATCCAATATAAAAAGGAACTACTTTATACAATGGTTCCTGATCTTTACCAAAAGCATATTGATCGGTAGCAAAATTCTCCAGTCTTTTTCCTTTCAAATTCAGTTGAGTGGCTTTGTCTCCCAATCCATAAAAGCATTCTCCGTCTTTGGATGACTTACTCATTTTTACAATATTTCCGCCATATTCATAGCTTTCTTCCCAGTGAAAACCAAGTTCGTCTTCCAGTAATACGTTTCCATCTAAATCAAATATAGAAACTCTCAAATCTACTTTTTGGATTCTACATTGTACTTTACTGGTTTTTATTTGGTAATATACTTCGGTTTCTGTAAGCTCCAGAAAATTGTAACCGTGAGAATGGCTTTTGTCAATAGCGTACGAAAAGTCATTACTAAAATACCCTTTTGTGGTGTAACGAAAACGAATCATACTGTCTCTTAAGACAGTTAATTTTAAAATAACACTATTGTCCGTATAGAAAAACACAGAATCTACCTCTTTTTTAATCGAAACGATTTTTGATGGATATAAATCTCCTTTGTACTCTAGTTCTGTATTTGTAATCATAATGGTAAGCTTTTATAAAATTAATTATTATCAAAAATAATAAAAAAATATTGAAATTGTGTTTGTTTTTTTGGTTGAAATTAACGAAAACGTTGTAATTTATTTATAAAAATAGCTTTTATTGTAATAATTCAATAATCTATGACTTATAAATTAATATTGTTATTTTTTAGGGTTGATTTATATGATTTTTACATATATAAAGAATTAAACAAACTTATAAACCGTCACACTCAATGGAGGTAAAAGTAATGCTACGGAATATTCTCTTCCATCATAAGGTGTAGCTTCTATAGCTAAACTGGTATTGTTTTCAACTCCGCTTCCGCCATAAATAGCAGCATCACTGTTGAAAATTTCTTCTAGCTTGCCACTTTGCGATAAACCAATGCGATAATTTTCACGGACAATTTGAGTAAAATTACAAACCACAACTACATCTTCATTCGAATTGTTTCCTTTTCGAATATACGACATAACTGCATTATCATGATCGGAATAATTAATCCATTCAAAACCTTCCGGACTGAATTGTTTTTCGTGTAAGGCTGGATAGTTTTTGTATAAAGCATTCAAATCGGTTATTGTTTTTTTAATACCATCGTGGAAATCATATTGCAATAAATGCCAGTCTAAACTTGCTTCAAAATTCCATTCGGCACTTTGTCCAAATTCGCTTCCCATAAACAATAATTTGGTTCCAGGATGTGTAAACATATACCCATAAAGCAATCTTAAATTAGCGAATTTCTGCCATTCATCACCCGGCATTCTTCCTGCAATAGATTTTTTGCCATAGACTACTTCATCATGGGAAAGTGGCAACATAAAGTTCTCCGAAAAACCATAGGTCATAGAGAAAGTCAAATCATTTTGATGGTATTTTCTATACACGGTTTCTTTTTGAAAATATTCTAAAGTATCGTGCATCCAGCCCATCATCCATTTCATCCCGAAACCTAATCCGCCAACAAATGTGGGTCTAGAAACCATTGGAAAAGAAGTACTTTCTTCGGCAATTGTCTGCACTCCTTCAAAATTAGAATACACCGCTTCGTTGAAATCTTTTAGGAAACTTATAGTGTCAAGATTTTCTCTGCCACCAAAAATATTCGGTTCCCATTCGCCTTCATTTCTGGAATAATCCAAATACAACATGGAAGCCACAGCATCCACACGAAGTCCATCGACGTGGTAATGTTGTAACCAAAAAATAGCATTACTAATTAGGAACGAACGCACTTCATTTCGTCCGTAATTAAAAACCAAACTTTTCCAATCGGGGTGATATCCTTTTCTGCGATCGGGATGCTCAAAAAGATTTGAACCATCAAAGAAGCCTAAACCGTGAGCATCTTCTGGAAAATGAGATGGAACCCAATCCAGAATTACTCCAATTCCTGCTTGATGTAATTTATCGACCAAAACCATAAAATCCTGTGGTTTTCCAAAACGGGAAGTTGGCGCAAAATAGCCAACCAATTGATAACCCCAAGAAGGATCGTACGGATATTCCATTATTGGCATAAACTCCACGTGGGTAAAACCCGTTTCTTTGACATAATTGACCAATTCCGTAGCCAATTCAAGATAGGTCAAAAATTTTCCTTCTGCATTGCGTTTCCACGAACCCAGATGCACTTCATAAACGGAATAGGGTTTGTTTAAATCATTGTGATCTTTACGATTTTCCATCCAATTTTTATCCTTCCAATCGTATTTTAAATCCCAAATTACGGATGCTGTATGGGGTGGATGTTCGCAATACAAAGCAAATGGATCGGCCTTTTCGGTAATGATTCCGCCGTTGTTCGATTGAATCTTATACTTATAAATGGCTCCTTTTTCAAGCTCTGGAATAAATCCTTCCCAAATTCCTGACGAATCCCAACGCACATTCAATTGATGTTCGCCCTGAATCCAATAATTGAAATCGCCAACCACAGAAACCGAACGTGCTGATGGTGCCCAAACAGCAAAATAAACGCCTTTTACACCGTCAACTTCTATTAGATGTGCGCCTAATTTTTCGTATAATCGGAAATGTTTTCCTGCTTTGAATAAATCAATGTCGAAATCGGTAAAAAGGGAATAGGGTTGTACTTGACTCATTGTAGTGGTGGTGGTTTGGTTTAATGGTTTTCTTTTATACGAATATTAAATTCGGTGGTGATTTTATTCTTTTTGTAAATTTTCGATTTCAATTTTTAACTTTTCTAAATGCCGATTTATAATTGCCCAAACAATTTAATTGTCGATACTGTCGTAAGCATGAACTAAACGATTGCGAAAACCAATAATTTGATGGTCATTTTCAATTACAATTTCGGTTTCATTTTGGCGTAATTTATTTAGGGCTTCTCCAATAATTACCAATTGTCTTTCGACTGCACTTTGGGTTTTTCTATCTTTATCATAAAGATTGAAGTCTGAAATACCAATAGTAAATTCGTTAATTAAATCTATCGATAGTAAAACATCAGAAAGATACTTTTTGCTCTTTTCCGTCATAAAGTAAGATTTTTGTAGCTTCAATATTCTTTTTAAGAATAGGATTTTTAATGGAAGAACTAGTCAGTAAATCCACTTTTCTTTGAAAAAAAACTTCTAGTTTATCCCAAATATCCATCAAGTTCTCGCCACGCTCGATTGGATCTTCATTTTCAATTTCGATTAATAAATCAATATCGCTAGATTCCTCATTAAAATTTTCAGTTATAGCCGAACCAAAAGCATAAATATTCTTAACATTATGGCTTTTGCATAATGCTAAAAATTCTGCTAATTTCAGTTGTATGGATTCTTTCACTTTCATATTGCTAATATAGTTTATTTTTGGGAGGGTTAATTTGAATATTCAATTGTAGAATTAATACTTCTTTACTCTTCGTTTATTGGTATGTGTTTTTCTTTACAATAATTTTCTACTTCTGTATCGTTAACAAAATATTTATCGCAAAACTCATCAAGTTCCTTTTCTGCTCCCGAAACATATTTTTCGCTTGCTGTCATTAATTTTTCCGTTTGTTCAATAAACTTTTCAAACTCTTTGTTCATTTTACAGAGTTTATCAATAGTCTTGAAGTCTAAATCACGAAATATCGAAGGATAAAGAACTTTACTTTGATATGGATTTGCATTAAGTTGAATAATACCAATTCCAAATGATTGATTCAGCCTTGCCATTTCCTCGTTTAAACTATCACTGAATTCAAAGGCAACTAAATATCCATAATTTGCCCAACTTGAATTTGAAACTGCTTGAAAAAACGCCTTTTTTAACTCACTATCACTATTAATTTCTCTTTTTAGTTCATAAGAACTTAATTTAAAAGTATCAACACGATTTATCGATTTTAAAAAATTTTGACTAGCTTTTGTTTGTAAGTTCAAAAATTTAATTCCAACCATATCAGGATGTGTCCAAATTTGATTGTTGTCTTTTCCATTAGATTGTTCGTGAAATATTGTTTTTGAATACGTGTCAGTATTTTTTAAATAACTACTTAAAAGTTTATGTAAATCTCTTTCATCATAAGTTTTTGACTTATTTATCTTGAGCGGTTTTACTAATTGAATTTCTGTATCACCGCTCAAAATTTCAATTCCAATATTTTGTTCATTTTTTGTCAAGTAGTAGGAATATGTTCCGCCATCTTGCTTAATTCGTTTTACTCTAGTGTCTCCCTTACGAATGAATTCCCCAAGAACTGCCGAAATTGTAGAACCAGGAGTTTTTCCAGTTCCAAAGTCATAATACTTTTTATCAATAATATGATTAAGAACCGCTGAATAATTGGTTATTTCGCTAATATCTTCTAGACTTTTTAATACGGCTTCTTTTAATGTCATTACTTTTTCTTTATTCTGCTAATTAACAATTTTTTTCTATGTGGTTAAAATAAACTATTCTTTGTGAATTTTAAACAAATGAAAAGGCAAATCAGCAGACAATTCCACATAATTCCATTCATTTTCCCAAATATAACTATTTCCAGTAATTAAATCGGTAATATGGATAGGGAGTCTTTCGTGCAATTCATTTGGAAGTAACACCATAGATTGCGCAGTGTAATTAGAATCAAGACTGGCGACCATAAGGGTTTCATTCTCTTTGTCGTCGTCAAACTTATAATAGGCCATGATTAGGTCGTTGTTTGTAGCGCAAAAAGCAATATTATTGGTTTGTTGCAACGAAGCTTGTTCTTTTCTAATGGTGTTAATTTTAGTAATTAACGTGGTGATTTTGTTTTGCTTTTCCCAATCCCATTTGAAAAATTCATACTTTTCGGAATGTAAATATTCTTCTCTTCCAGGAGCCAAAGGTGTTGAAATACGATATTCGAAAACAGGACCATAAATTCCAATACTAGAACTTAATGTGGCAGCCAAAAAGTATTTTTGAAGATGAATGGATTCGTTTCCATTTTGCAAGTGAAATGGATTAATATCTGGCGTATTAGGCCAAAAATTAGGGCGGTAAAATTCTTTTTGTTCAGACTGTGTTAATTCTTCTACATATTGTGTTAATTCATGTTTGGAGTTTCTCCAAGTGAAATACGTATAGGATTGTGTAAAGCCTTGTTTCGCCAATTCGTTCATAATTTTCGGACGTGTAAAAGCTTCTGCCAGAAACAATACATCGGGATGTTTTTTCTTGATTTCGCCAATCAGCCAACCCCAGAAAAAGAACGGTTTCGTATGCGGATTATCAACTCTATAAATCTTCACATCACATTCTTCAATCCAAAATAAAGCTACATCCAATAATTCTTTCCAAAGGTTTTTCCAATCTTTGCTTTCAAAATAAATGGGTTGAATGTCTTGGTATTTTTTTGGTGGATTTTCGGCGTATTGCACCGTTCCGTCAGGACGCCATTTGAACCATTGTGGAAAATCTTTCACATAAGGATGATCAGGCGCAGCTTGCAAAGCATAATCCATTGCTACTTCAATTCCTAACTCTTTTGCTTTTTTGACTAATGATTTGAAATCATCAATCGTTCCCAAATCGGGATGCGTAGATTTGTGTCCACCATATTGTGAACCAATTCCCCAAGGCGAACCAACGTCTCCGGGTTCTGCATTGGTGGCGTTATTTTTTCCTTTGCGGTTTACTTCTCCAATAGGATGAATGGGTGGAAAATACAAGGTGTCAAAACCCATCGAAGCAACTCTTGGCAATAATCTTTCACAATCTTTGAACGTTCCGTGTTTTCCTTCTTCTTCGGAAGCCGAACGTGGAAAAAATTCATACCAAGTACTGAACAAAGCTTTTTTTCTATCTACATAAACTTGCAATTCTTGGGATTTATTTTCCAACAATCTAATCGGATATTTTTTGAAGATTTGATTCAATTCGGATGACATGGCTTCTTGAATGGCCACTTCATAATCGGATTCATTGGTGAAATGAATCACTAATTTTTCAAGATATTCTTTCTCGGAATCATTAGCATATTTCAGTGCAGCTTTTACATATTCGGCACCTTCTAATAGTTCGGATTTTACGTATTGATTGTCGTTAATTTTTCGTTCGGTTCCGTGTTGCCAGTTCAAGGCATAATCCACCCAACCTTCAACAAAATAGGAATACAATCCTTGTTTTTCTACTTTGAAATTGGCAGTCCATTGTTCGTTGTCTCTTGGACTCATTCGAACTTCCTGCCAGTTTTTGTCGGCTTCATGTTTGAATTTTACACAACATTCGATGATGTCATGTCCGTCTGAAAAAACATCTGCGGTAACGGTTACCGTTTGACCAACAATTCTTTTGATGTAATATGCTCCGTTGTCGATTTGAGGAGCAAGATTTTCTATTACTATTCGGGTTTGATTCTGCATTTTATATTTTTAAAAGTCAACTAAAATTTGCTAAAATGATTTTGTATTTCATCTTAAAATCTTTGTCAAAGTTTAAAACTTTGACAAAGATTAATTACTTAATTACGAAATTATTAGGGATTACTACTCCTTTTTTGATGACTACAATTCCTTCTTTGATGGCATATAGTTCATGCACAGTATTTTCTAAATGCTTGCCACCACTGATGTAAACATCATTTCCAATTCTACTATTTTTATCTACAATCGCATTATTGATAAAACATCTTTTTCCAATTCCTATTAATTGTCTATTATTGGCGATGTCTTCATTCATATCGTCAATATTTTGATAGAAATCGTTACCCATAACATAACTGTTTTGAATTACGGTTCCTTCGCCAATTCGAGAACGAATTCCAATTACTGATTTGGTAATTTCTTTGGCATTCAAGATACAACCTTCGGAGATTAATGATTTATCCACTTTGGTGTTTTGAAATTTTGAAGGCGGTAATAATCGTGGTCTAGTGTAAATTTTATTGTAATTATCAAACAAATTAAATTGAGGAACGTCGTCTGTCAGTCCAATATTGGCTTCAAAAAAGGAGTCAATATTACCAATATCTGTCCAATAACCTTCGTACTGGTAACTTAATATTTTTTTGTTTCCAACGGCTTGCGGAATGATTTCTTTTCCAAAATCTTTGGTGTCAGGGTTTTTCATTAATTCAACTAAAAGCTTTTTGTTGAAAATATAAATCCCCATCGAAGCAAGGTAAATTTTACCTTCAGATTTCATTTGCTCACTCACTTCAGATTCCCATTCTGGTAAAAGGGAAGCGTCTGGTTTCTCGATAAAAGATTCGATACAACTTTCGCTATTGGTTTTTAGGATTCCAAATTCGGGAGCATCTTTAGCATTTACAGGTAATGTAGCAATAGAAATGTCTGCGTTTGCTGCGATATGAGCGTCAATCATTTCATTAAAATCCATTTGATACAATTGGTCGCCCGAAAGAATCAAAGCGTACTCAAATTCATGATTCAAAAAATGAGGCATACATTGACGAACAGCATCTGAAGTTCCTTGAAACCAAGTTGGATTATCAGGAGTTTGCTCGGCAGCAAGAATATCTACAAAAGCCTGACTGAAAGCATTAAATGTATAAGTGTTTTTTATATGTGCATTCAAGGAAGCCGAATTAAACTGCGTTAAAACAAATATTCGCTTTAAATCGGAGTTCATACAATTCGAAATTGGAATATCTACCAATCTATATTTACCTGCAATCGGTACGGCTGGTTTAGACCTTGAATTTGTCAAAGGAAATAATCTTGACCCTTGTCCACCTCCTAAAATAATGGAAATAACACTTTTCTTTTTAGCTTTCATTTTTGTTCTAGTATTAAATTGTACACTTCTATATATTGTTGACAAACGCTTTCCCAGGAATGGTCAATTTGCATTCCTAGTTTTCGAATATCATTTGTTTTTTTCTTGTCTTTGTATAAATTCACGGCTCTTTGAATCGAATAGCAAACATCACTAACACTAGCCTGATCGTGACAAATCCCGTTTCCGTTGTCTCCAAAATCGATTACGGTGTCTTTCAATCCACCTGTTCTTCTCACAATTGGAATCGTTCCGTAGCGCATGGCATACATTTGATTTAACCCGCAAGGTTCTACTCTGGAAGGCATTAATAAAAAATCAGATCCTCCATAAATTAAATGTGCCAACTCTTCATTGTAGCCAATCACTGCGTTGTAATTTCCTTTGAAACTCGTTTGTAAATGTGTTAATTGATTTTCAATTTCGGCATTTCCTGAACCTAAAACCAAAATATTTATTTCTTTCGGATGTTCTGACAAAGCCATCGCTGCGACGTGTGGCAATAAATCAGCTCCCTTTTCTTCTAATAATCTACCAATGAAACTGAAAAGCGGTTTTTTTGGGTCTAAATTAAATTCGGTACACAACTTTTCTTTATTTTCCTGTTTCCCTTTTTGGAAATTTTTGATCGAATAATTGGTTTCCAACATATTATCTGTAGCTGGATTCCAAACTTCGGTATCAATTCCATTCAAAATGCCCTTTGATTTATCTTTTACAAGCCTAAACAAAGATTCTAAACCATAAGCCCAATCATTAATTTCATTCAAATAATTAGGAGAAACCGTAGTTACTGCCGAAGCACATTTTATGGCCGATGCCAAAGAATTGATTCGATTATCCCATTCTAAAAGATAGGCTTTCGACAAATCAAATTCGGGCAAATAATACAATTTATCAAACCCAAACTGCCCTTGATAAATAGAATTATGTATGGTAATTACCGTTGGTACAGTTTGTAATCTCTCGTATTTATTGGCACATTGCATCATAAACGGAATCAGACCCGTATGATGATCGTGGCAATGAATAATAGTTGGAATTTCATTTCGAGTAGTAATCCAATCCAAAGTTGCTATCTGAAAGGATAAAAAACGTTCAATATCATCTTCATAACCATAGATTTCTTTTCTGTCAAATAAGGTTGGAATTGCAATCAAATACAGTTCATATCCCAATTTATTGGTACGCTCTTTTAATACATTGAATGAAAATTCTGAAATCCCCAATTTTACAACTCCTGAAAAAACAGCATCAAATTCGTTTTCCTGTATAAACTTTGTTTCATAACGAGGAAGTACTACTCGAACCAATTGTCCTGCATTATTTTGATATTTTGGCAAAGCTCCCACAACATCGCCCAAACCACCTACTTTTGCCACTGGATAACACTCCGCCCCGATATGAAATATTTCCATGTATTAAATTGCTGTTTTCTTTTTAATTTCTCTTAATAGTATATCAAAACAATTAAGTAAATCAATATTTTTATTAGGAGTAAATTGTGTTTCTCTGTTTTTCTAAATTTAGTAAAAAAAACGCATCATATTAAAAAGATTGAAAATTTATTAATATGATAACAAACAGGTCTAATCATACGAAAAAATTAAAATTCATCATGATAATTGGGAATTGTGTCAATTATACTGCTTATGTTGGATTTGAATTAGGAATGCGTTTTCTAAATTAAAATAGAGTGAAAAACAAAAAACCTATCTGATTTAGATAGGTTTTGGTCGTGTAGCTATTTATATTATGCTAAATAATAGTACAAAATTTTAACTTTGGAAAAGAAATTTAAACTAACTCTTTCTTCAAAAACTGCGCCGTATAACTTTTTTTATTTTTACTAATTTCTTCAGGGGTTCCTTTGGCAACGACTTCACCACCGCCTTTTCCTCCTTCGGGACCAATGTCAATGATGTAATCCGCTAGTTTGAATTGATTATATCAATTAAATTTTATTGTTTGTGAACCTGTATATTGAAATAATTGAAATCCGAACGCATTGATTTCAGTATGTTCCATTTCAATTCCATCTGGTAATAAATTGTTTAATCTGCCAAAAGCATTTGGAGCATTAATAATAGGAGATGGGGTATTAGATTGTTTATTGCAATAACAACATATTTTTTGAGTAAAAGAGTTTATAAAAGCATCAATTGATGGAACAATTTTTATCAATTTTAATGTTTTAAGCATTTGAGAAATGGCTTTCGAAAGTACTTCCTCGTCTGCATTCTCATCAACTATTTTTCTGTTTTTTAATTCGTTCAATAAAAAGTAAGACTTGTTTTGAGTGTAAACTATAGCGTCACATCTGCTTTTTCCTTGCCTAAATTTATGTGATAAATTAGTTAGAAAAGTATCGTAATCAATTATAGTTACTTCTAAATTATTAGGATTCGAGTATTTTGCTGTTCCAGAATTTTTAATAGAGGATAGAGTTAAAACAGTATTAATATCTTCTAATTCAAAATAAGGTAAATTAGTATCTTCACGTATTTTAAGAATAGAAATTGGTAACTGATGGAATGAAGTAAAATCATTTTTAAGTAAACTATCCATACTATCCTAATTTTTCATATTCGTTATAAATATCGTTTATGGTATCGGATAAAGGATTTGTATTTACCAATCTTTCGTTTTTAGCCATTAAATTAATTAAACTTCCATTTGCAACTTGATAGACAGTTAACTCATCATAATTGTATTTTGCATCATTCTCATTCTTATCAAATTTTTTTATAAGTAGATTTAGATAGTTCACAATATATGGACTGTGTGTAGAAACTAATAATTCAATAGGATTAGTATTATCTATAAAACAATTTTTTATTAAATCATCCATTAATTTACACTGTGCATCAGGAAATAAACTCAATTCAGGCTCTTCGATGTGAATATATATTTTTTTGTTTATATCGCTCAAATTTTTCACCGCTTTAAATTCTGTTAAACTATCAGCTGAAGATAAATATTTCAAAACTGAGCTGTTAAAAGCATCTTCAAATTTAAAATTTTGTGCAAAAAACTGTGAAATTAAAATTATTGGTACAGAAGTTTGTGTTCCTGAAGAACTGTTTCTGAATTCTATATCAAATTTTTCATTATTTTTTGATTCAATTCTATAATTCTTTCCAGAATGGCTTTTTTTAACTAAAAACTTTAGTCCTAAATGTTTTAATTCAACATCCTTTATAGAATCCGAAGCCAAATCAAAATCTTTAAAAACTTCGTGAAAATAGAATCCTAAATAACCTCCTGTTAATGATGCTCCTCTATTTGCCCATAGAGGTATTATATTTCTAGTTTCTGAAATAAAAGAAATTTTATTGAAATGTAAGTCAGAGGCATTTATTATATTTTTTGAAAAGGATAGTTTATGATTTTGAAATTTTATTTCATAAGTCATTCCGTTATCAAATGTGGTTGTGTAGATGATTTCAGGATTTGATTTCATAAATTCATCTATGCCAGTTTGTTTCAAATATGAATCCATTCTAAAGCGAAAAGGAGAATTTACTTTACTAGTTTTTAAATAAGAGCGAATGTTTTGCATTTTATAAATCCATCGAAATAAAGAGATAACTTTCATCAAAGTACTTTTTCCACTGCCTGATTCTCCAATAAAAACTGTAAAAGGTTTTATTTCTTCAATATGAATATCTTTTAGAGGACCGAGATTTTTTATGATTATAGATTCTTTCATCTTGTATCTGTTTTAAACAAATGTAATTATTTTTTTAAATGATTTTTGAACTAATCCTTAAACTAACTCTTTTTTCAAAAACTGCGCTGTATAGCTTTTTTTATTTTTACTAATTTCTTCTGGAGTTCCTTTGGCAACCACTTCGCCACCGCCTTTTCCTCCTTCGGGACCAATGTCAATGATGTAATCCGCCAGTTTGATGACGTCCATGTTGTGTTCAATAATCAAAATGGTATTGCCTTTGTCAACCAATTTATTAATCACTTCCATCAAAACCCGAATGTCTTCAAAATGCAATCCCGTTGTGGGTTCATCCAAAATATAAAAGGTGTTTCCTGTATCTTTTTTAGATAATTCTCCAGCCAGTTTGATACGTTGCGCTTCGCCACCCGAAAGCGTGGTACTTTGTTGACCTAAAGTAATATAACCCAAACCAACATCTTGTAGCGTTTTGACTTTTCGATAAATCTTTGGTATATTCTCAAAGAAAGGAACGGATTCGTCAATAGTCATATTCAACACATCCGAAATGGATTTTCCTTTGTATCTGATTTCCAAAGTTTCTCTGTTGAAACGTTTCCCCTGACAGCTTTCGCATTCCACATACACATCGGGCAAGAAATTCATTTCAATCGTTCGAACTCCAGAACCTTCGCAGGTTTCACAACGTCCGCCTTTTACATTAAAGCTAAAACGTCCCGCTTTATAACCACGAATCATACTCTCCGAAGTCATTGTAAACAGGTTTCGGATTTCGCTAAAAACTTCTGTATAAGTCGCAGGATTCGAACGTGGTGTTCTTCCAATCGGACTTTGGTCAATATCAATCACTTTGTCGATATGTTCCAAACCTTCAATTTTCTTGTAGGGTTGCGGTTTTTTGACACCATTAAAATAATAAGCGTTCAAAATAGGGTAGAGGGTTTCATTAATCAAAGTCGATTTTCCGCTTCCCGAAACTCCCGTCACGCAAATCATTTTACCCAAAGGCAAATCAATTGAGACATTTTTTAGATTGTTTCCTGTTGCTCCAGTTAATTTTAGAAATTTTCCGTTGCCTTCACGACGCTTTTTTGGAATCTCCAATTTCATTTTTCCATTCAAATACTGCGCAGTAATTGTATTCGATTTTAAGGTTTCGGCAGGCGTTCCAATACTGATGATTTCGCCACCATATTTCCCTGCTTTCGGACCAATATCAATTACATAATCGGCTTGCTCAATCATATCTTTATCGTGTTCGACCACGATTACCGAGTTGCCAATATCACGTAATTGTTCCAATGATTTAATCAGTTTGTCGTTGTCTCTTTGGTGTAAACCAATACTTGGCTCATCCAGAATGTATAAAACCCCAACCAATTGCGAACCAATTTGTGTTGCCAATCGGATGCGTTGTGCTTCACCACCTGAAAGTGATTTGGAGCTTCGGCTTAAAGCCAGATAATCCAAACCAACATTCATCAAAAATGCTAATCTGTCTTTGATTTCCTTGATAACTTCAGTAGCGATGGTTTTTTGTTTTTCGGATAAATATTTGTCCAATTCCAGAAACCAGGCCGTTACATCTGAAATATCCATGTTGCACAGTTCAGCAATATTTTTTTCATTGATTTTGAAAAATAACGCTTCTTTTTTCAATCGTGAACCTTCACAAACGGGACATTTTACCTCGTCCATAAATTCCTTTGCCCAACGTTTTATCGTTGCAGAACCACTTTCGTCATATTGGTTTTTGATGAAATGCGAAATTCCTTCAAACTCAATTTTATATTCTTTGGTTACTCCCAAAACTTTCGATTCGACAGAGAATTTTTCTTTGCCACCATTCAAAATCATTTCCATCGCTTCCTCGGAAATCGTTTCGACAGCATCTGTCAATTTGAAACTGTATTTTTCGCCAATGATTTCCAATTGCTTGAAAATCCAACTGCTTTTGTATTCGCCTAAAGGTGCAAAACCACCAGCTTTTATAGATAATTTAGGATTTGGGATAATCTTTTTAAGGTTGATTTCGTTTATCGTTCCCAAACCTTTACAATGGTCACAAGCGCCTTTTGGAGAGTTGAACGAAAACAAATTCGGTTCCGGATTTTGATAGGAAATTCCAGTAGATGGACACATCAAATTCCGACTAAAAAATCGAATTTCATTAGTGTCCTGGTCTAAAATCATCAAAACATTTTCACCCTGATACATCGCTGTTTTAATACTTTCGGACAGGCGTTTTTCGTTGTCGGGAGTGTCTTCAATAACCATTCTGTCAATCACGATTTCGATGTCGTGCGTTTTGTAACGGTCGAGTTTCATTCCAGTTGTGATGTCCTTAACGTCACCATTAATACGAACTTTCAAAAATCCTTGTTTGGCAATTTGCTGGAATAATTCGGCATAATGTCCTTTTCTAGCACGAATAATTGGTGCCAAAATATTGATACGTTTTCCCGAAAAATCTTGGGTAATCAAATCCTTGATTTGCTCATCGTTATAGGAAACCATTTTTTCGCCTGTGTTGTAACTATAGGCATCTGCGGCGCGTGCATACAACAAACGCAGGAAATCATAAATTTCGGTAATGGTTCCAACGGTAGAACGAGGACTTTTACTGGTTGTTTTTTGTTCGATAGCAATAACAGGAGAAAGTCCGTCAATTTTATCCACGTCGGGACGCTCCAAACCACCTAAAAATTGCCTCGCATAAGCCGAAAAAGTTTCGACATAACGGCGCTGACCTTCGGCATAAATCGTGTCGAAAGCAAGAGAAGATTTTCCCGAACCCGAAAGTCCTGTAATCACCACTAGTTTCTCTCTTGGAATTTTTACGTCTATATTTTTTAGATTGTGCACTCTCGCACCTAATACTTCAATGTTGTTGTCGTTTTCTAGCATAGAATTTTGGCAAAACGCAAAGTTACCATTTTGATTTATTCTTTCGGTATAACAGTTTGGAAGATTATCTTAAAATGGGATTTTGGAGAATTTCTTCTTTAGTTGAATTGATTTTGGCTTATAAAAAAAATCCTTTCCTTAATTTTTACAAAAAGGAAAGGATTTAATTTATAGAAATATGCTTTTTTATTTAAAATAAGAAAATGTTTCGTTGTTTTCGATTTTCAATAAAGTCTCGTAAATTAATTTAATAACATTCTCCACATCATCACGATGCACCATTTCTACTGTAGTGTGCATATAACGCAAAGGCAACGAAATCAAAGCCGAAGCTACTCCGCCATTACTGTAAGCAAAAGCATCAGTGTCAGTTCCAGTAACTCTGGAAGATGCTAAACGTTGGAAAGGAATATTTTTTTCTTCAGCTGTATCCAAAATCAATTCTCTTAAATTGTTCTGAACCGCTGGAGCATAAGTAATAACAGGACCTTTGCCAATTTTTGTTTCTCCTTCAATTTTCTTTTCAATCATTGGAGTAGTCGAGTCGTGGCATACATCAGTAACAATGGCAACGTTCGGTTTGATGGTTTTGGTAATCATTTCGGCACCACGAAGACCTACTTCTTCCTGAACAGAATTAGTAATATACAACCCAAAAGGAAGTTTGATTTTGTTTTCGTGTAACAAACGCGCCACCTCGGCAATCATAAAGCCACCCATTCTATTGTCAATAGCACGGCAAACAAATTTGTTTTCGTTGAGTACCATAAATTCATCTGGATAAGTAATCACACACCCCACATGAACACCCAAAGCATCTACTTCTTCTTTTTTAGAGCAACCAATATCAATAAATAAGTTGTCAATTCTAGCAGCTTCTTCTTTTCCTCTACCACGGGTATGAATAGCAGGCCATCCAAAAACACCTTTTACGATTCCTTTTTTAGTATGAATGTTTACTCTTTTAGAAGGAGCAATTTGATGATCTGAACCTCCATTTCTAATAACGTAAATCAATCCGTCATCAGTAATATAATTTACATACCACGAAATTTCATCCGCATGACCTTCAATTACTACTTTGTAAGGAGCATCGGGATTAATAACCCCAACCGCAGTTCCATAAGTATCCGTGATAAAAGTATCTACATAAGGTTTTAAATAATCCATCCACAGTTTTTGACCAGAACTTTCAAATCCAGTAGGGGATGCGTTGTTAAGGTAGTTTTCTAAAAATGTTAGCGAAGTCTTTTTTAATATCGATTTTGAACTCATAAAATTATTTTTTGCTAAAATATAAATTTGAGATTAGAGTTGTGTATTTAATGTATAATTTTGTGACATAAATTTTTGTTATATGAAGATTGTTAAAATGTTTTTGTCTTTTCTTTTACTGTTTATTTCTATTTTGGGTCATGCGCAAACAAAGCCTAGAGATGGCTCTATGATTGATGAGGCGTTGACCGAAACTGATACTGTTTTTAAAGACACTATTCAGTTGCCTGAAATAATTCTTTATAAAGGGAAATTAGATCAAGTAGCTAAAAAACAATTTGATTTGCTTCGAAGTAGAGTGTACAAAACCTATCCGTATGCAACATTAGCAGCTGATAAATTGGTTGCGCTTAATAAAGGCATGGCTAGTTTGAAAACAAATAAAGAAAAAAAGAAATACTTCAAGATTGCCGAAGATTATATCAACAATGAATTTGAAGCTCGACTTAAAAAACTTTCTCGCAAGCAAGGGCAAATACTTATTAAACTGATTCACCGTCAAACAGGTGAAACGACTTATGAATTAGTCAAAACCCTAAAAAGCGGATGGACTGCATTTTGGTCGAACACTACTGCAAAAATGTTTGATCTTAATATGAAAACTCCTTATGCACCTTTTCAAGTTAACGAAGATTTTTTAATAGAAACCATACTTGTAAGAGCTTTTGAATCAGGACGATTAACAAATCAGCCTCCAGCAAAACCAGTTAATTATGACGAATTAAATAATTTTTGGATTAACAAGGCTATAGAATTAAAAAATAATTAAACTCACAATTTGAAAAGAGGTAAATTAGTGAGGTAATTTATCTCTAAAATAACCATATACCCAAGTCCCCACAATAGCAAAGAATAAAGTAACAATCATAACAGTTACTCCAGTTCCTATTTGAGCAAAAAGAGGACCAGGACAAGCACCTGTAATGGCCCAACCCAATCCAAAAATGAATCCACCAATGATTTGACCTTTGTTGAATGTTTTATCGTGGAACTCTATTTTTTCTCCATATATGGTTTTGATATTGAATTTTTTGATTATTAAAACTGAAATTACTCCCACCACAACGGCACTGCCAATAACTCCGTACATGTGAAAGGATTGAAAACGAAACATTTCCTGAATGCGATACCAACTAATGATTTCGGCTTTGATAAATACGATTCCAAACAATAAACCTACAATTAGATATTTGATATTATGATACCATTTGTGTTGCAAATGACTTTCGTTGACACAAATAGTATCTAAAGAACGAGTTTCAAAATCAGTGTTTTTATCTTTGATTTCCATGATTATTAGTTTAAAGTAAAAGGATGTAAGGAAGGATGAAATTTGCCATTATAAGTCCACCAATGAAAAAAAAGCAAGTAGCAATTAAAGACGGTAATTGTAAATTAGACAATCCCGAAATAGCATGTCCACTAGTGCAACCACCCGCATAGCGAGAACCAAAACCTATCATGAATCCGCCAACAACCATCATCAAAAAACCTTTGATTGTAAATAGATTTTCCCACGAAAAAATGGCAGAAGGCAACATTCCATCAATGTTTGTAATGCTATAAGTGGCTAATTCGGTTCTTAAATCTTTATTGATAAGCATTGAATTTGGATTGGCTAAAAACTGAAAAGCAATCACACCTCCAATAAGAATTCCGAGGACAAAAAACAGATTCCAGATTTCTTTTTTCCAATCGTATTTAAAGAACGGAATATTTGCCGGCAAGCAAGCGGCACAAAAGTGGCGTAGATTAGCACTTATACCAAAGTTTTTGTTCCCTAATAGTAATAAGGCTGGTACAGTAAGACCAATTAAAGGGCCAGCGATGTACCATGGCCAGGGTTGTTTGATGAATTCTAAAATTTCCATATTTAATTATTGATAATATTCTAATTGATAATTTCCAATGTGTTTTTGATCTTCTAAAATTGACTTTTTATGTTTGAAATAATTAATAATTCCAAGGATAAAAATCACAAATGCTATGCTAAATAATACTATTTCTGTAAAAAAACTATTCTCTATTTTGAGCAAATTTCTTAAACTCAAACCAGCAATTAAAAAATACATTGCCGTTCTTAAGAATGCTAAAAAAGTAGATTGATTAGCTAAAACAGTTCGTTGTAATGCCAATCGTTCTCTTAAAATTAAATCTTTGTTTATTGTCTTTGAATCGTCCATTTGATGTTGAATGTTTTACTATTTATACTTTCAAAACTTTGCTTTGACACACAAAATCGGTTTTAGGAACTGTTGTTTTTGCAATGGCATTAAATCCTCCTTCAATTTCGGAAAAGTTTCTATAACCACGTGCTTGCAATATGGATGCTGCCATCATCGAACGATAGCCTCCTGCACAATGAAGATAAAAATGTTCTTTGGGATCAATATCTTTTACCCATTCATTTATTGCCGAAAGTGGTCGGCTGTAAGCTTCGTCAACATGTTCTGCTTCGTATTCACTTTCTTTGCGAACATCAATTACTTTGCTTTGGCTAGTTTTTATTTCATTTTCAAATTGCTCGACAGTAATTCTATTTACACTGTCAATTTCGAATCCTGCTTTTGTCCAAGCTTCAAATCCATTTTTCAAATGACCAATAAGGTTGTCAAAACCAACACGAGACAAGCGAGTAACTGTTTCTTCCTCCATTCCTATTTCGGTAACTAATAAAATAGGCTGTTTTACGTCACCAATCAAAGCACCAACCCAAGGAGCAAAATCGCCATTGATGCCAATGTTTATAGATTGTGGAATATAGCCTTTGGCAAAAATTTCGTTGTTGCGAGTATCTAAAATTAATGCTCCAGTTTCTTCGGCAACACTTTCAAATTCGGCGGAGTTTATGGCTTGCATTCCGTTGTTAAATACCGATTCAAAGCTTTCGATTCCGCTTTTGTTCATAGCCACATTCATCCCAAAATAGGCTGGTGGAGGCAGTAAACCATCGGTAACTTCTTTGATAAATTCCGCTTCGGTCATGTTGGCTCTCAAGGCATAATTAGTCATTTTTTGTTCTCCTATGGTCGAAACGGTTTCTTTGCTCATGTTTTTTCCACAGGCAGAACCTGCACCATGAGCTGGATATACAACAACATCATCGTTCAGAGTCATTATTTTATTTCGTAACGAATGAAATAAGGTTGCTGCTAATTCTTCTTGTGTCATTGAAGCGGCTTTTTGTGCCAAATCAGGACGACCTACATCGCCAATGAATAGAGTATCTCCAGAGAAAATAGCATGATCTTTTCCGTCAGCATCAATTAGTAAATACGAGGTGCTTTCCATAGTATGACCAGGGGTGTGCAATACTTTTATTTTGATGTTTCCAATTTCAAAAATTTGTCCATCGGTAGCAGCAATAAATTCAAAATCAGGTTTTGCGGTTGGTCCGTAAACAATAGGAGCACCCGTTTTTTTGCTTAAATCTAAATGACCAGAAACAAAGTCAGCATGAAAATGAGTTTCAAAAATATATTTAAGTTTGCCACCATCTTTTTCTAACCTGTCCATATATGGTTCTGTTTCACGAAGGGGATCAATAATAGCAGCTTCGCCATTAGATGTGATATAATAAGCTCCTTGTGCTAAACATCCGGTGTAAATCTGTTCTATTTTCATGGTGTAAATTCTGTTTGTTGATAAATTCAATACAAAGGTATTTCAAGTTTTTACTTTAAATAGTGACAAAAGTTACACAACACAAAAAATGTTATAAAAAGAGTAGGAAGCTCAAAATTTTATAGGAACTAGTATTTCAATTTTAATAACTAGTGTCGTCTAGCTTTACTTTTCCGTTGAAGGTACTGTACAGAAAGTAGAAGTATCCAGCCAGCAGAGGAGTTCCAATTACAACAATAGTTAGCATGATGCCTAAAGATTTTTGAGACGAAGCAGCATTGTAAATCGTTACACTGTATTTTGGGTCAATAGTCGATAGTAATAAAGTAGGGTACAATTGGATAGCCACAAGCATTAACAAAAACATCATTGTTATGGATGAAAAGACTAGTGCCAGCATGTATCTTTTTTTGGAAACCAAACGAGGTACATTGGCAACGGCCAGAAAAGAAAGAATTGGGACTATAAAATAAACGGGATTGGCTCTAAAATTTGCCGTTACTTTTGGAATAAAAACCAAAGTATAAAGCGTCATTATTCCGAAAGTGATGATGAAAAAAATCATTCCACGACGGAGCAAAAAAGTAAGTCTGGCGTGCAATCGTCCTTCGGTTTTTAGCAATAAATAAATAGCGCCTTGTGTCATAAACAAAGACAGCGTTGTTAGCCCAGTCATTATAGCATAGGGATTTAAAAACGAGAAAAAAGCATCGCCTTTGTAACTGTAATTTTCTCCCAGAGGAAAACCTTGTAGAATATTGCCTAGAACAACTCCTAACAAGAAGGCAATCATAATACTAGAAACGCTATACACAATATCCCAAGTTTTACGCCACCATAGCATTTCTTCGGCACTACGGAATTTTATGGCTGCCGCACGGAGTATATTAAACATTAAAAACAGCATAAACGGAACGTACATTGCCGATAGCATTGTAGCATACATAACAGGAAATCCTGCAAATAAAGCTCCACCGCCAATAACCAACCAAACCTGATTGGCATCCCAAACAGGTGCAATGGCATTGATGGCTATTCGTCTGCTTAAATCTTTATGAAAAAATAAGTGCCAAGCTCCTGCACCAAAATCAAATCCTTCGAGAATGGCATAACCCGAAAACAAAAGCCCAATAACTAAATACCATAAAGTGGGATAATCAATTCCTAAAAAATATTCCATAATTACTGCTTTTTATGTTTTTAGAATGATTGAAAATTTATAGCTTCGTTCAGCTCGTCATAAGGCCCATGTTTTATTTTTTTGTTGACCATATACATGAATAAGACAAATAAAAGCGAATAAATTAGGGTAAACATGATTAACGAAAACACGATTTGGTTGGCCGATACTTCTTGCGAAAAAGCATCAGATGTTCGTAAATGTCCGTAAACAACCCAGGGCTGTCTGCCCATTTCGGCAGCAAACCATCCCACTTGATTGGCTATTTGAGGCAAAATAACGGAGAAAGAAAAAATCCACATCAACCATTTGGTTTCGAATAATTGATTTTTCCACCAAAGAAAACAGGCGTAAAGTGTTAGTCCTATAAGCATCATTCCAATAGCAATCATAATATGATAAAATTGAAAAACGGCATTGATTTGGCTCGGTCTGTCTGCAACAGGAAAAGTATTCAAACCAGTTATGGGCGCTTTAAAATCTTGATGCACCAAAAACGATAATCCTCCTGGAATTTTTAAGCCAGTAACTTCTTGTTTTTCTTTGTCAACCCATCCCAGTAGATACAAATCCGCAGGGGCAGATTTCTGAAAATGACCTTCCATAGCAGCTAATTTTGCAGGTTGATTGACTGCAACACCATCGGCAGAACTATGTCCGGAAACTAATTGTGATAAAGAAAAAACAGTAGCTACAACCAAAGCAATTTTAAATGCTTTTTTAGAAATTTCGGTGTAACGATTTTTTCGTAGATAATAGGCATGAACACTTAAAACCAAAAAAGCTCCAGCCAAAAACGAACCCTGCCAAGTATGCACTAATCTGTCCATGCTGGAGGGATTAAAGACCATTGCCCAGAAATCGGTAACTTCGGCACGAGCGTTTAATCCTTCGCCAACGATATGATAACCCGCTGGCGTTTGTTGCCAAGAATTAGCCACTACAATCCAAACAGCCGAGAATAAAGAACCTAAAAAAACACCAATGGTAGAAACCAAATGCACCCATGGTTTTACGCGATGCCAACCGAAAAGCAAAACACCCAAAAAGGCACTTTCTAAACCAAAGGCAAACAATCCTTCGGCAGCTAAAGCACTGCCAAAAATATCGCCAACATATCGAGAATAAACCGCCCAATTAGTTCCAAACTCAAATTCCATGATGATGCCAGTAGCCACTCCGATACCGAATGTTAATGCAAATATTTTAATCCAAAAGCGTGTTAAAATTTCGTATTCTTTTTTGCCAGTTTTGAGATAGAGACTTTCCATAATAACCATTATTAATCCAATTCCGATACTCAATGGCGGATAGATATAGTGGAAAGCGATGGTAAAAGCAAACTGAATTCGAGCAAGAATTTCTACGTCCATAACTGTTTCGTTTTGGTGTTGATTATCAATGTTGTAAAATGCAGTAGATCAATTTTTTGGACAAAGTAATTAACCGAGGATGCATCGTGGTAGAATTGTAATAGTAATAAATCAAAAAATATTTTTAAAGGTAAATTCTGTTACTATTTTCCATATCACAAATATAACAATTGAAATGCCAACAGTCAAGGTATAAATCACATAACTTCTTTTTATAATTAGTTGATTTATTTCAAAAGTTCAATATGATTTCGATGCAATTTTAAATCACCTCGTTGTTCTAATTTTTTGAGTAATCGTGAAATAACTTCTCTTGAGGTATTTAACTCTGTGGCAATTTCTTGGTGTGATAAATTCAAATCACTGCAACCACAAGCTTTTTGATTACGCTTTAAATAAAATTCTAAACGTTCGTCCATGGCTTTAAAAGCAATACTATTGATTACTTCTAGTACTTCTTCAAATCGGCTACGATAGGTATCGATAACAAATTCATACCAACTACGATGTTGCATCATCCATTTGTCCATCAATGGTAATGGAATCATGATTAATTCGACATCTTCAACCACTTTAGCCATGATTTGACTTTTTTCACTTTTGGTAGCACATATCATAGAAATTGCACAGGCTTGTCCTGATTGTAAATAATACATTAAAAACTCACCTCCATCTTCATCTTCACGGTAAATTTTGATACTGCCATTTAAAACTAACACGGTATTTTTTATATACTGCCCCGTTTTCATAAGAACATGACCTGCATTAAAAGATTGCTCGATGGCGTTAGCGCTGATGTCTTCTATAAGTGGGGTTGAAAATGACGGAAATTTTTTTTGTAAGTTTTGATTCATTTGTTGTGATTTAAACTAAAAAGAGGATTTAGTCAATAGTTTTTTCGTTTTTTTAATATCTTGTAAAATAACCAATTCTTTTTCTTTGATATTACTCTAAAAATGTGTTCAAGTTGATTTTTCTATATTAAGTTATTGTAATTCAGTTTTTTTTAGTTTTTTTTCTATGTTTTTTTTGAATGACACATAGTAATTGGTTTTCGATAATTATTATCTATCAAAGGTATATTTTATATGAAAAAAAACCATCAGTTTTCTGATGGTTTGAAAAAAAAATTATGCTACAAACAAGCCTTTATAGTTTTTCCAATGGCTATAAATCAAGAATAAGTTGCCAAAAAATACAAATAAAGCTAGTGGAATTCCTTCGGGACTCAAAAAGAAATTGATAAATAGAATGTTTACCGTTACTGGAAGTATTAGAATGTTCGCCAATGTTACGTACCGATTGGTCACAAATGCTAATCCGCAAAGGAGTTCAACTGATTTTGCCAAAGGGATTAAATAGTTAGAAGCAATAAGACCTAGTTGGAAAGCTTTAAAATTTCCTGTGAATTCAGGTTCTGGAAAAAGTTTTAGGAAGAAGCCAATTGAGGTAAAAAGAAACAAAACTCCAATTAAAACACGAATAATAATGATAGCAATTTTCATAACAAACAGTTTTAGAGGTTAATAGTCTTATAAATATACTAAAAATTTTGAAATAAATTTATCGTAATTTTGAGTTTTTTAAATAAAACTATTCTTTGAGAACATCAATCATAAAAAATATAGCGAATCCTATTCGGTTTAAGGAAGAACTTCTGATTTGGTCACAACAGTTTCGTGAAGTTGTTTTTTTGGACAGTAATGATTATCCACAACGTTATTCTAGTTTCGATTGCATTCTTGCGGTTGATGCCTTAACTTCCATAAAAACGGATTATCACAACGCTTTCGAGGATTTAAAACAATACCAACAAACTACAAAAGATTGGCTATTTGGGTATTTATCATTCGATTTAAAAAATGATGTAGAACATTTACAATCCAATAATTTTGATGGTTTGGGTTTTCCAGATTTGTTTTTCTTTCAGCCTAAAAAAGTATTTTCGCTCAAAGGAAATCAACTCGAAATTCAATATCTCAACATGTGTGACGATGAGGTAGAGGACGACTTTAAGGAAATACAATTACAGATTGCAGATTTCATATTTCAGACTTCAGAGATTGATATTAAACAACGCATTTCAAAAGAAAAATATTTAGACAAAGTGTCTAAAATTTTAGACCATATTCATCGAGGTGATATTTATGAAGCTAATTTTTGTATGGAATTTTTTGCTACAAATGCAGTTATCAATCCATTGGAAAAATATTTAAGGCTTAACGAAATTTCTAAAGCTCCTCAAGCTGTTTATTTCAAAAATAACCATCAATTTTTGCTTTCTGCTTCGCCAGAACGGTATTTAAGAAAAGAAGGTGAAATGTTGATTTCGCAACCGATAAAAGGAACTGCAAAGCGATTTCAAGACCCGATAGAAGACGAAAAGTCCAAAAATGATTTGGCTTCCGATCCCAAGGAACGTTCCGAAAACATTATGGTTTCCGATTTGGTTCGCAATGATTTGTCTCGAACTGCTCAAAAAGGCTCTGTTAATGTAACAGAGTTGTGCACAATATATTCATTTGAACAAGTGCATCAAATGATTTCTACAATCGCTTCAAAATTAGATAGTCAATACACGGCTGTCGATGCCATTAAAGCTACTTTTCCAATGGGAAGCATGACAGGAATGCCTAAAATATCGGTTTTGAAAATTATTGAAGCATTAGAAGAAACTAAAAGAGGTTTGTATAGCGGAGCTGTCGGTTATTTTACTCCAAATGGCGATTTCGATTTCAATGTTGTAATCCGAAGCATTTTATACAATCAAGAAAATAAATACGTTTCTTTTTCTGTAGGAAGTGCCATTACATCAAAATCAATTCCTGAAAAAGAATACGAAGAGTGTTTGTTGAAAGCCAATGCAATGCGAGAAGTTTTAAGTTGAATTTATCCTTGTTAATTCAAAATATTTCTTCTGTTAATTCAAAGTTTAAGTCTTGTTAATTCAAAATTTAAGTCATGTTAATTCAAAATATTTCTTCTGTTAATTCAAAGTTTAAGTCTTGTTAATTCAAAATATTTATTTATATTTGCGCTTATAATCAATAATTTATGGGCATAAAAAGAGAAATAGTAAATGCAATTAACGAGAATATAAAAATGTATCCTATTCTTGCTATTTCTGGACCAAGACAATCTGGAAAAACTACGATGTTAAGAGAGAGTTTTCCGGAGTATGAATACTTGAGTTTAGAGAATATTGATGCTAGAAATTTTTTAGCTAAAGACCCTAAAGGATTCTTCGAAAGATATGATAAGTTTTGCATTTTCGACGAAGCACAACGGGCTCCTGAATTGTTTTCGTATTTGCAAACTAAAGTAGATAACGACAAAATAATGGGGCAATACATTCTTTCGGGTTCGCAAAATTTTCATTTAATGAAAAGTATTACTCAAAGTTTGGCAGGTCGTGTGGCTATTTTTAAATTATTTCCGTTAGATTTTAACGAACTTAAATCCAAAAACTTATTGGATAAAGATTATATAAAAGCCATGTTGAAAGGTTTTTATCCAGCAATTTATGATAGAAATATTCCGTCTAAAAACTTTTATAATAGTTATATTCAAACTTATGTGGAGCGAGATATTACCGATTTGGTCAATATACAAAACATACGTTCGTTCCGAATGTTTTTGGGTTTATGTGCCGCTCGTGCTGGACATTTGTTGAATCTGAATAATCTAGCCATTGATTGTGGTATTTCGCAACCTACTGCAAAAGCTTGGTTATCAGCATTAGAAAGTAGTTATATTGTGTTTTTGTTGCAACCTTTGCATAATAATTTTAACAAGCGAATTATAAAAACTCCGAAGTTATATTTTTATGATACAGGATTACTTTGTCATTTGTTGAAAATAAAAGACGAAAATCAAATTATTGAAAATGCTTTCAAAGGCAATTTGTTCGAAAATATGATTGTTTCAGAGTATGCAAAACAAAATTATCATCAAAATAATTATGACGAATTTTGGTTTTGGCGAGACGCATCAGGACACGAAGTAGATTTAATTCGTCAAGATGATTTCAATTATAATGTTATCGAAATCAAATCGACCAAGACTATTATGCACGATTTATTCAAAGGAATTACCTATTTCGAAACTTTGGCAAAAGAGAATGTAAAATCCAAAACCTTGGTTTATGCAGGTTTAGAAAACGAGAAAAGAACCGCAGCCGATGTTCTTTCGTGGTACGAAATAAAATAAAAAATTAAGATGAAGAATATACTTCAAAATCATATCGATACAAATTTTCCTTTTTTGAATAATAAAAAACTCCTTTTGGCTACCAGTGGAGGATTAGATAGTATGGTAATGGTTGATTTGTTGCATCAACTTTCGTTTGATATTGCGATGGCACATTGCAATTTTCAATTACGAGGACTGGAGAGTTTTGGCGATCAAAAATTTGTTCAAAATTATGCTGAAGCTAATAATATCGAATTGTTTTTAACCCAATTTGACACCGAAGCTTTCGCCAAAGATTATAAACTTTCGACCCAAGTTGCCGCTCGAGAATTACGCTACAATTGGTTTTACGAATTATTAGAAACCGAGAAATACGATTATATTCTCACGGCTCATCACGCTGATGATAATCTGGAAACTTTTTTGATTAATCTAGCTAGAGGAACAGGTTTGGATGGTTTGACGGGAATTCCAGCGCAAAATGAGAATGTTATTCGACCACTTTTGATTTTTTCTCGTTCAGAAATCGCCCAATATGCTAAAGAAAATAACATCGATTGGCGAGAAGACAGTAGCAATGCTTCGGATAAATATTTGCGAAATAAAATCAGACACGATTTGGTTCCTGTTTTAAAAGAGCTGAATCCTGATTTTTTGGCTTCTTTTTATAAAACCCAAACCTATTTGCAGGAAGTACAAACTATGGTCGAAGATGCAGCAATTATGGTCTATCAGCAAGTGGCAAAAGAAAAAGGAGAGGACATTTATTTCGATTTGAATCAGCTGAAAAAGTTACCCAATTATAAATCCTATTTGTACCAATGGCTTAATGAATTTGGGTTTTCTGCTTGGGACGATATTTATGATTTGGTTGCTGGGCAATCAGGTAAACAAGTTTTTTCACCTGAATTTCGATTACTCAAAAACAGAGATTTTTTAATCTTAAGTCCAATAAATGAAGAGCGTGTAGAGGAAGTCTATTTTATTAATAAAAACCAAACAGAAGTTAAGATTCCCTTAAAACTTGCGTTTAGTAAAGTAGCCGACATTAGTTTAGTTTCCAATTCGACTATATTTGTGGACGAAAACAAACTGCAGTTTCCATTGGTTTTGCGACCATGGCAAGAAGGTGATGTTTTTCAACCTTTCGGAATGGAAGGAAAATCAAAAAAAGTGAGCAAATTTTTCAAAGACGAAAAATTATCATTGATTGAAAAAGAAAAAACTTGGATTTTAGTTTCTAATAATCAAATAGTTTGGATTGTTGGTATTCGACAAGACGAACGTTTTAGAGTAACGGATTCAACTCAAAATATACTTAAAATACAATTGGAATAATGAAGAAATATATTCTTTTACTCTTAACTTTTTTGGCTTTCGCCAATGGAAATGCACAAATTTTAGACCCTATAAAATGGACTACTCAAATTGAAAAAAAATCAGAAACTAATTATGTGCTTACTTTTAATGGAGTAATCGAGGATGGTTGGCACATGTATTCTCAATTTACTCCCGATGGTGGGCCACTAGCATTGGAAGTGATTTTCAAAAATCAGAAAGGGAATTTTAGTTTAATTGGCAAAGCTAAAGAAAGCAAAACTAGAACAGCTTACAATGATGTTTTTGAGGTAAATGAAACTTTTTTTGAAAAGAAAGTTCAAATCCAACAAGAAATTTCGATACTAAATGGAAAACTGTCAAAAATAGAAGCGGACTTAAATTATCAAGTTTGTAAAGAAGTTTGCATCAATCAGGAGAAAAATTTCAGTTTTAAACTTCCTGCTATTTCAAAATCAGTAACAGAAATTGTTACCGTTGATACCATAAAAGAAAAAGTAATTCCTGCGAAACCAGTAAAAATTGAGGAGTCAAAAACACCTTTAGAAGAAGTAAAAACAGATGCTTCCAAACCTGAAACTCAAAAAGGATTGTGGACCATTTTTTTCATCGCTTTCCTGTCAGGATTTGCAGCTTTGTTGACGCCATGTGTGTTTCCTATGATTCCAATGACGGTTAGCTTTTTCACCAAACAATCAAAAAATAAGGCTGCAGGAGTTAGAAATGCTATCATTTATGGGATTTCAATTATTGCGATTTATGTAATTTTGGGACTATTAGTAACAGGAATTTTTGGTGCCGATGCTCTAAATGCTTTATCAACAAATGTCTGGTTTAATCTAATTTTCTTTATTTTATTAGTCGTTTTTGCGGTTTCATTTTTAGGAGCTTTTGAAATTATGTTACCTAATTCTTGGGCTAATAAAGTCGATTCACAAGCAGATAGAGGCGGATTTATTGGGATTTTGTTTATGGCTTTGGCTTTGGCAATTGTTTCATTTTCATGTACAGGACCAATTGTTGGAACATTATTAGTTGAAGCTGCTTCCAAAGGTGGAATTGCTCCAGTGGTCGGAATGTTAGGTTTTTCATTGGCATTAGCCTTGCCTTTTATGCTTTTTGCAATGTTCCCAGGTTGGTTGAATTCTTTACCAAAATCTGGTGGATGGTTAAATACGGTTAAAGTTGTTTTAGGGTTTCTAGAATTAGCTTTAGCATTCAAATTCTTGTCAAATGCTGATTTGGTTTTGCAATTGCATTTGTTAGAAAGAGAAGTTTTCTTGTCGATTTGGATTGCTATTTTTGGAGCTTTAGCCTTTTATTTATTTGGAAAAATTACTTTACCACATGATAGTCCATTGCCACATATTTCGGTGGGAAGATTGTGTTTAGGATTAGTGACTTTAACTTTTACAATTTATATGATTCCAGGACTTTGGGGCGCGCCATTAAAATTAATTAACGCATTTCCGCCACCAATGGAATATAGCGAAAGTCCATTAGGATTGGGGCGTTCAGGAAGTAGTACTTCGGCAGAAGTTTTGCCAGAAGGCGCCAAATTAGGCCCGCATCAAATAGTAGTTTTTGAAGATTACGACAAAGGATTGGCTTATGCCAAAACAGTCAACAAACCCATTATGTTGGATTTTACAGGATATGCTTGTGTCAATTGTAGAAAAATGGAGAATAATGTTTGGTCTGACAAACGCATTTTATCCATTCTAAAAAATGATGTAGTTTTGATTTCACTATATGTTGACGACAAAAGGGATTTGCCTAAAAGCGAACAATTTGTTTCTAAATCTACAGGCGAAACCATAGAAACGGTTGGTGATAAATGGACAGATTTTATGATTTCTAAATACAAAACTAATACACAACCTTTATACGTTTTAACGGATTTGGAAGGCAATAGCTTGAATCAAGAAAAACCAACAATTAGTTATGTTGGAGTTGAAGAATATGAAACTTGGCTTAAAATAGGAATTTCAAATTTTAAAAAATAGATTAAAGTTAGATTCAGGAGTTTTAAACAGGTATTTTTTCGATTAAAATTGCTGCATCAGATAAATCAAAATAAGTACAAGTCATTTCGATAATATTTACACTCCATTTAGCAATACCGCATTGTGCTGCATGATTACAAAAAGTAAGGTAATCCGTTTGCCCGTCTTGGTGCATCACTAGAAATTCAATAAAACGCTCTTTGTTTGCTGATGGTGCAATAGTAATACTAGGATAAGTTTCAGTTGCTACTACTCGATAATTAGCGTTGCCAAAATATTCTTCATGACCATCATTGACAAAAATCTCATAGCCTTGAACGCCGAGTTGTATTAAATCTTGAATATAAGCAGGAAATTCAGCACCTGATTTAACTTTAGAATGGGCTTCTTTTATTTGTGTAATTGTAAACATAGTTCTGTTTGATTATAAGTTTGTAAAATCAGTTGTCTTTGGGAATATACTCAAGGCATTTGTAACAATTTGTGGAGTAGGACTGGCTAGTTTTCGAAGTTTGGTATCCATCCAAGCACCATCTACAGTAATAATAGCACACAAAACTTCTTCTCTGTAAAACTCATGAACAATAGACCAACGAGAAGCATCAGTATTCATTTTTGCCATTTTGGTTTGCATGACAATCACATCCGAAAGGTTGATTTCTCTTCTAAAAATACATTCTTCTCTAAATAATACAGGACCAATGTGAACCGCTTGCATGGCTCTAATAGTTAATCCTAATTCGGCTAAAATTTCGACACGATGTTGAGCTCCAAAATCATAATAAGCACTGTGACGCAAGTGAAAGTTAGGATCTAAATCTGACCAACGAAAAGAGAGTTGTTTGCTAAATGTAGCCATTAGAGGTGGTTTTGTATGAGTTTTTTATTGGATAAAATTAAAAATAAAGTTGGGATATAAAAAACGAATACCCTAAATTTCTTCTGCAAAAAAACTTTGTACCTTTGCGACCTAGAAAACATAAAAATGCGAATAGATATTATTACCGTTCTCCCTGAATTATTGCGAAGTCCGTTTGAAGCTTCGATGATGAAACGTGCCATAGATAAAGGAATTGTAGAAGTTCATTTTCATAATTTACGCGATTATACGACCAACAAACAAAAAAGTGTTGACGATTATCCTTATGGTGGTGGAGCTGGAATGGTTATGAATATTCAGCCCATTGACGATTGTATTACCCATTTAAAAAGTGAAAGAAACTACGACGAAGTAATCTATATGTCGCCTGATGGGGAAACCTTGAACCAAAAAATGGCAAATACCATGTCGATGTATGAAAATATCATTATTCTTTGTGGACATTACAAAGGGGTAGATCAACGGGTTCGGGATCATTTTATTACCAAAGAAATTTCTATTGGCGATTATGTTTTGAGCGGAGGAGAATTGGGAGCTTTAGTTCTATGCGATTCCTTGATACGATTGATTCCAGGCGTTTTGAGTGATGAAACCTCGGCTTTAACAGATAGTTTTCAGGATAATTTATTATCAGGACCTATTTATACCAGACCAGCAGATTATAAGGGTTGGAAAGTTCCTGAAGTTTTAACCAGCGGAAATTTTGCCAAAATTGATAAATGGCGAGAAGATATGGCGTATGAACATACCAAAAACAGGCGTCCCGATTTATTGGAGGATTAAAAATATTAGGTAGCAAATTTTAATGATGCTTTGTCTTTTTGGCATAATTTTAGTGTATTAAAGTTTTTTTAACATCATAGTACAGGACAGTATATCAATTCTGAACTATTAGTTTTGAAAATCTAACCTAATAAATTTCATCAAATTGACACCAATCAAAAACCTATTATTGGCTACTTTATGTATCTCAATGCCTACTGTTTTTTTGGCAAATGGTACAAATTCTATAATCGAAAATCCAGAAAGTCCAGCAATAAAAACGAATTCTCTTCAAACAAGTAAAAAAGAAAAATCGCAATTGTTTTCTTTTGGAACAGCTTCAAAATCAAAGAAAGAAAACCCAATAAATACTACTTTAGTTTACAATTCATCTACAGGTTATGGCTTTGATTGGGATACAAATGCGAATGTAAAAATCAATTCGAATAATTTTTCTATTGTAAAACCAACGTACTTTTCGGTAAAAGTTCCTGAAGGAAATTACCAAATTGAAGTAACGATGGGCAGCAAAGAAACAGCTTCCAATGTCACTATAAAAGCGGAATCAAGAAGATTAATGGTGAATCAACTTTCTATCCAAAAAGGACAAACAATTACCAAAATTTTTAATGTTAATATCAGAACTCCTAAAATCGATTCTAATACTTCCATCAGTTTGAAAGACCGAGAAAAAGAAATTTTCAATTGGGATGATAAATTAACCCTGGAATTTCTAGGAGAAGTGGCGATTCAAAGTATCAAAATCACTAAAAAAGACAATCTTACAGTCGTTTATTTAGCGGGAGATTCCACCGTAACCGATCAAGATGTCGAGCCTTGGGCTTCTTGGGGGCAAGCGATAACCAACTATTTTAACAATGAAGTAGTCGTAGCGAATTATGCGTATTCAGGTTCTTCATTGGGTTCTTTTAAAGGTACAAACCGTTTGAAAAAAATTCTTTCAGAAATCAAAAAAGGCGATTATTTGTTTGTTGAATTTGGTCATAATGACGAAAAAGTAAAAGGCGAAGGCAACGGAGCTTGGGGATTATACTCCAATTTATTAACAGAATTTGTACAAGCTGCAAAAGAAAAAGGAGCCATTCCAGTTTTAGTGACTCCAACGCAACGTCGTTCTTTTGACGAAAACGGAATTTTAAAAGAAACTCACGGAGAATTTCCAGACGCCATGAGAGCAGTTGCCAAAAAAAATAATATTGTCCTTATTGATGTTACCAAAATGACGACTCAAATGTATCAAGCTTGGGGTAGTGAGGCCACAAAAAAAGCTTTGGTACATTATCCATTAAACACTTTTCCAGGTCAAGTAAAAGTTTTAGAAGATAATACGCATTTTAATATGTTTGGAGCGCATGAAGTAGCCCTTTGCGTTATCACAGGAATCCGTGAATTGGATATTCCACTAAAAAAGCAAATTTCAAAAGAAACTCCACAATACGATCCAACTAAACCGAATTCTTTTTCGAATTGGACACTGCCAATGAGTACTCGCTTCGAAATTGTAAAACCTGACGGAAACTAATCACAACTCAATTATGCAACTAAAAAATACTTTACAAAATTTTGCAATTACTGCAATTGCTCTTTTTTCGACATTAAATAGTTCTGGACAACAAACAGATAAAGTTTATCTATCAGGAAAAGATTTTGAACATCCTGTGCAATGGGATTTTTATTGTACTGGCGGAAATAAAAGTAACGTTTGGACTAAAATTAATGTTCCCTCACAATGGGAATTAGAAGGTTTTGGCGAATATACTTATGGACGTTGGTACAAAGAACTGAACCAAAAAGAACCAAGTAAAGAAGAAGGTTTATACAAATTCGAATTTGAAGTTCCAGCCAACTACAAAGGTAAAGATGTCGTAATTGCTTTTGGTGGAGCCATGACGGATACCGAAGTTAAGGTCAACGGAAAACTGGCAGGAGAAATTCATCAAGGTGGTTTTTACGAATTCAAATATGATATTACTTCGCTTTTAAAGTTCGGAGAAAAAAATGTTTTAGAAGTTCACGTTTGGAAACATTCTAGCAACAAAAGTGTAAATGCAGCCGAACGCAAAACCGATTGGTGGTTGTTTGGTGGTATTTATCGCCCAGTTTGGTTAGAAGTTTCTCCTAAAACTCAAATTCAGCATATTGCTGTAAATCCAAAAATGGATGGTTCAATCACTATTGATATGAACTTAAAAAATATTGCCAAAAATGCGACTGTTGAAGCTACTTTAAAAGGTTTGGATGGCGAAAAATTTCAAACTTTTTCTTTTCCAATAAAAGCCAAAAGCACTAAAGAAACCATTGCAACCCAATTTAAAAACGTAAAACCTTGGAACACCGAAACACCAAATTTATACGATTTAGAATTGGTGCTAAAACAAAACGGAACTACTATCCATACAGTGACTAAAAGAATTGGTTTTAGAACTTTAGAATTCAAAAAGAAAGACGGAATTTATGTAAATGGTACAAAAATTATCATGAAGGGAATTAATCGTCATTCCTTTTGGCCAGAGGGCGGACGTAGTACTAGCAAGCGCATCAGCGAATTAGACGGTAAATTAATAAAAGACATGAATATGAATGCCGTTAGGGGACATTATCCACCAGACGAACATTTTCTGGAAGTTTGCGACTCGTTAGGAATTTTTGTTTTGAATGAATTAGCCGGTTGGCAAAACTCGTATGACACAAAATTAGGCACAAAATTAGTTACCGAAACCGTTGTTCGAGATGTCAATCATGCTTCGGTAATTATTTGGGATAACGGAAACGAAGGTGGTTGGAATTATGAAGTAGATAAAGTTTTTGGAGAAAATGACCCACAAAAAAGAATCGTAATCCATCCTTGGGCGGATTTTAACGGTTGGGATACACATCATTATCCAACCTATCTAACAGGAATGCACCGTTTCAATCAAGGAGAAAACGTATTTTTCCCAACCGAATTCATGCACGGAACTTATGATAACGGACACGGAGCTGCCTTGGAAGATTTCTGGACTCGCTATAAACAGAGCCCTTTGTTTGCTGGTGGTTTTATGTGGGCAATGTTAGATGAAGCCGTTTTTCGTTCCGATTGGAAAGGCGAAACTAAATTTGACTCCAAAGGTTCTCTTGCAGCTGATGGAATTTTAGGTCCTCACCGTGAAAAAGAAGGTAGCTATTACACTGTAAAAGAAGTTTGGGCACCTATTCAGTTTGTACCAAAACAAATTGTAGAGAGTTTTGATGGTTCCTTTTTGATTACCAATGACTACCTTTTTAGCAATTTGAATTCCAGTAGAATGGAATACAAAATACTAAAATCGGAAAATACAGTTCTTTACACGAATGCTGTTCCTGAAACAATTGGTTCTGGAAAAATTGATATTCCAAGCATAGAACCTGGAGAAACTCGAAAGATTAAATTTGCAGTTCCAACTAATTTTTTCGAGGGCGATGTTTTGTCGATAACAGCAAATGATATTCACGGAAACGAAATTTATACTTGGACTTGGCCAATCCACAAAGCTTCATTTTATGCCAATAAATTTTTAGTGGCAAAAACGACTAAAACAAAAGCAACATCGGTTCAGTCAGGAAATGAAGTAACTTTAAAAGGAAGTGATGTCAGTGTGACTTTGGATAAAACAAGAGGTGAAATTCTTTCGGTTACTAATGGAACGACTACAATTCCATTGACCAATGGCCCACGTCCTGTTGGTATGAAAGCCAAATTGAAAGAAGTTCAAGTATCTCAAGAAGGCGACAAAGCGATTTGCAAAGTATTGTATGTTGGAGGTTTGTCATCTATCAAATGGATTATGGAGCCTGATGGAAGATTCAAAATGGAATTAATCGCTTTGAAAAATTCGGAAAATAATGGTGGATTTGACGGAGCAGCTTTTGAAGACAAAATCAATGCTTTTGGAATCACGTTTAGCTTTCCAGAACAAGGAGTTACGGGAATGAAATGGTTCGGAAGAGGTCCTTACCACGTTTGGAAAAACAGAATAAAAGGAACTACTTACGGTATTTGGGAGAAAGATTATAACACCACAATTACAGGAGAAAGTTTTGAAAATTTGGTTTACCCAGAATTTAAAGGCTATCACGCCAATGTATATGCAGCAAACCTAAAAGCAGGCACATCATCTTTTAAAGTTTTTAGTGAATCGGACAATATGTTTTTGCGAGTATTCACCCCTGATTTGCCTAAAAATGGTTTCCCAGGCAGTTATCCACAACCTGATTTTCCAGCTGGCGACATTTCCTTTATGTATGAAATTCCAGCGATGCGTGATTTCAAACCTTTAGAGCATCAAGGGCCTGAAAGTCAAGCCACCAATATCCGTATCAAAAGTGGCGATGATGGAATTACAATGAATCTTTGGTTCGATTTTAGAGTTACAGCAGATAAATAAATTTAGATTTTAATACATTATGAAGTCAATAAAAATAGTTTCAATCCTTTGTTTAGCGTTCTTGTTTTTCAATTTTACACCCAAAAAACAAGAGAAACCCACTGTTTATACCGTAGGTGATTCGACCGTGAAAAATGGTGCTGGTAAAGGCGATGGCGGACTTTGGGGTTGGGGTGATTACATCGGTCAGTTTTTAGACACGACTAAAGTTAGAATAGAAAATCACGCTTTAGGAGGAACCAGTAGCCGTACTTTTCAGTCTAAAGGTTTGTGGGAAGCAGTATATAAAAAATTAAAAAAAGGCGATTATGTAATGATTCAATTTGGTCACAACGATGATGCGCCTTTGAACGATACGCTTCGTGCTAGAGGAACTATCAAAGGCATTGGCGACGAAACCCAAGAAATCGATAACATGATGACCAAAAAGCGTGAAGTGGTTCACAGTTACGGCTGGTACATCCAGAAAGTGGTTCGTGATGCCAAATCAAAAGGAGCTATTCCAATTATTTGTTCATCGATTCCAAGAAACGATTGGAAGGAAGGTAAAGTACCAAGAAATAATCATTCTTATGGTTTATGGGCAAAGCAAATTGCCGAAAAAGAAAAGGTAACTTTTATCGAATTGAACGATAATATGGCTATCGAAATGGAAAAATTGGGCGAAGCCAAAGTTACAGGAACTTATTTTTACAAACGAGATCATACCCATACTTCTGCTAAAGGAGCGGTGCTTTCGGCTTCGGTAATTATCAACGAATTGAAAAAAAGTGATAATTCTTTAAAAAATTGCATTCTTAAAAATCCAAAAATTACACTTCCTGCCAAGAAAAAAGTCTATTTGATTGGCGATTCTACGATGGCTGATAATGGTAAAAATCCGAACGCAGTGGGTTGGGGAGTTGCTTTTCCGAAATATTGCGATACCATGAGAGTTGAAGTTATCAATAAAGCTCGTGGCGGACGCAGCACCCGAACTTTTGTGAAAGAAGGGTTGTGGGAAGCCGTTAAAAATCAATTGAAACCAGGCGATTACATTATGATTCAATTTGGTCATAATGATGCGGGAGCGGTGGATAAAGAAAAATTCAGAGGTTCTCTGAAAGGAAATGGCAATGAAACTCAAGAAGTAGTTCGTGATAGTTTAACCGAAAAAGTACATACTTTTGGCTGGTATATGGAGACCTTTATCAAAGAAGCCAAAGAAAAAGGAGCGATTCCAATTGTTTTGAGCCAAACACCAAGAAACGAATGGCCAAACGATAAAGTAGAAAGAAGAAGTGATTCTTATGGCGGATGGTCTAAAATAGCTGCTGCAAATCAAAAGGCTTTCTACATCGATTTGAATGAAATTGTAGCTTTGAAATACGAAGCTTTGGGCAAAGAAGCGGTGAAACCATTTTTCCCAAAAGATCATACTCATACCGGTTTAGAAGGTGCTGATTTTAATGCACTTGCAGTTGCTGAAAGCCTTAAGAAAATTAAGGATTGCGGACTCAAAGATTACATTGAATTGCCAAGTAAAAAATAGAATATAAAAACTAAATACAAATTATCACAAATTTTAATGATGCTAAAATTTGTGATAATTTTTTTAGATAAGATTTGCTTACTTAATTTCATTTGGTCTAGTTTTTGTTGAAACATTCAAGACACTTCTTTTCCTATTTTACCCATTTAATTCCTTAAAAAATGAAGAAAGTTTTAATCTCATATTTTGTTATTTTCCTTCTTTGTTTTCAAACCATAAATGCGCAACAACTCCAGAAACCCAATTCGGTAGAAATTTACAATCAAATTCAAAAGCTAAACTTTTTAGGTTCAGTATTGTATGTTGCCGCACATCCTGACGACGAAAATACCCGATTGATTTCTTATTTTTCGAATGAAATTAAAGCCAGAACTGCTTATTTGTCGTTGACTCGTGGCGATGGTGGGCAAAACTTAATTGGACCTGAACTCCGAGAATTATTAGGCGTTATCAGAACCCAAGAATTAATCGAAGCCCGAAAAATTGATGGTGGCGAACAATTATTTTCTCGTGCCAATGACTTTGGCTATTCTAAAAATCCAAACGAAACATTAGAAATTTGGGATAAAGAAAAAGTGCTAGCGGATATTATTTTTGCCATCCGAAAATTTCAACCCGATGTAATTATCAATCGATTCGATCATCGCACTTCGGGAAATACGCACGGACATCATACCGCATCTGCATTGTTGAGTGTTGAAAGTTTTAATAAAGCGAATGATCCCAACATTTTTCCAGAACAATTGAACTTGGTGCAACCTTGGCAAACCAAACGTCAGTTTTTTAATCCTTCGGTTTGGTTTTACGGAAGTCAAGAAAAATTTAATACTGCCGATAAATCGAATTTTATCTATTTGCAAACAGGTGTTTATTATGCCGCCATTGGCAAATCTAATCAGGAAATTGCCGCTTTGAGTCGCAGTCGCCATCAATCGCAAGGTTTTGGAAGCACAGGAGTTAGAGGCGAAGAAACCGAATATTTAGAGCAAATTAATGGTGATATTTTAAAAGATAAAAAATCAGTTTTTGAAGGTATTGATACGTCTTGGAATCGAGTAAAAGGAGGGAAGTCTATTGGCGAATTACTAACTAAAATTAGTTCTGAATTTAACTTTTCCAATCCATCAGCAAGTATTCCAAATTTGGTAAAAGTGTATTCAATGATACAATCTTTAGAAGAAAATCATTGGAAAACAATCAAATCAGAAGAGATTAAAAAAACCATTGCTGCTTGTGCAGGTTTGTATCTTGAAGCGGTATCACAAAATCCAGAAGCAGTTCCGGCTAGTATTTTGAAACTAAAAATCGAAGCCATAAATAGAAGTGCAGTTGCAATGAATTTGGTTAACCTAACGATTTTGCCAGAATCTAAAAGTATTCCACAGCATTTGGATTTAAAGAATAATCTACTTCAAAATATAAATCTTGATATAGAATTGCCAACAACTTTAGATTACAGCCAACCGTATTGGTTAAAAGAAAAAGGAACGGATGGGATGTATAGTGTTTCGGATCAAAAAAATATTGGAATTCCAGACATTATTCGAGAGGTAAAAGTCGTTTTTACTATTCTTATTAATGGAGTTGAAATCCCGTTTGAGCGCACTGTGGTTTACAAATACAACGACAATGTAAAAGGAGAGATGTACAATTATTTGGATATTATTCCTGCGGCAACAACCAGTATTTCCGATAAAGTATTGCTTTTTACGAATACTAAAAAGAAAAGAATTACTGTAAAAATTAAAGCGGGAAAAGATGCTGTAAAAGGAGAATTACAACTCGAATTACCTGAAAATTGGATAGTTTCGCCCAAATCAATTCCTTTTAGTTTGGATAAAAAAGGACATCAAAAAAACGTTCATTTTGAAGTGACACCTCCAGATTCGGAAGAGGAAGCAATCGCCAAAAGTGTGGCTATTGTGGATGGCAAACGCTATGACCAAGACCAAATTATTATCGACTACGATCATATTTCGAACCAGCAAGTGCTAAAATTTTCAGAATCAAAATTTATTCGTTTGGATTTGAAAACGAATAATGAGAGAATTGCATACATCATGGGAGCAGGCGATGAAGTTCCGAATAGTTTGAAGCAAATGGGGTATAAAGTCACGCTGTTAAATCCTAAAGAAATTACCCCTGAAAAATTGCTTAATTTTGATGTAGTAATGACAGGAGTTCGTGCCTATAACACTATCAAAGAGTTAGCAAATAAGCAAACTATCCTTTTTGATTTTGTTAAAAGTGGTAAGACAATGCTGGTGCAATACAACACACCAAAAGAATTAATAACTGAAAATATTGCTCCATTTCCGTTGAAACTTTCTGGAGATAGAGTAACAGAAGAAAATGCTGAAGTTCGATTTTTGGCTCCTGATCACCGAGTTTTGAATTCGCCAAATAAAATTACAGCAAAAGATTTTAAGGGTTGGAAACAAGAACAAGGATTGTATTATCCTAATGATTTTGATGCTGCTTTTGTGCCTATTTTATCTTCTAACGACAAAGGCGAAAGTCCTAAAAATGGTGCTTTGTTGTTAGCTCCTTATGGAAATGGATATTATATTTATACTGGTTTAAGCTTCTTTAGGGAATTACCCGAAGGCGTTTTGGGTGCTTACAAATTAATGGCAAATATGATTTCGTTGAAAAATTGATTTGTACTTCAATATACAATTTATGATGATTTTAATAATTAGTGCAACTTGAAAACCTATTTTTTCGTGTAAATTTGCACAGCTCGTGTTCAACTTATTGATGCGATTGCTTTAGTCTTTAATAAAACAAAAAGCTATGAATATTAAAAAAGTTTATAATTGGAAAAAAAGCTACACTTGGGTTTTAGTAGCCAATGCCATTTACATTTTGATTTTTGTTTTTTTAATGCAACTTTACTCCTAAAATTATGCAATTATTCGATTGGATTGTTCTAATTATTACCTTGCTATTTATAGTGATTTATGGTGTTTGGAAAACGCAAGGAAGCAAGAATGTAGAAGATTACATCCTCGGAAGCAACGAAACACCTTGGTACACTGTGGGACTTTCGGTTATGGCGACACAAGCCAGTGCGATTACTTTTCTTTCCACTCCAGGACAGGCTTATCACGACGGAATGGGATTTCTACAATTCTATTTTGGTTTGCCCATGGCTATGGTGGTTATTTGTTTGACCTTTATTCCTTTGTATCACAAATACCGAGTTTTTACCGCTTACGAATACCTCGAAAAACGATTTGATTTAAAAACCCGTTCTCTAGCAGCCATTTTATTTTTAGTACAAAGAGGTTTAGGAACCGGATTGACGATTTATGCGCCAGCGATTATTTTGTCGGCATTATTGGGTTGGAATCTTACCATCATGAATATTGTGATTGGAGTTTTGGTAATCATTTACACTTTTTCGGGAGGAACCAAAGCGGTCAACGTGACCCAAAAACAGCAAATGTTTGTGATTATGTCAGGTATGTTTATCACATTCTTTTTGATTTTGTATTATTTGCCTAACGATATGACTTTTAGTAACGCTTTGCATATTGCTGGGGCAAATGACAAAATGGATATTGTAGATTTTTCGTTTGATCCAGAAGAGAAATATACTTTTTGGAGCGGAATTACGGGCGGTTTTTTCTTGGCATTGGCTTATTTTGGTACCGATCAATCGCAGGTAGGACGCTATTTATCTGGAAAATCAGTTCGTGAAAGCCAAATGGGATTGATAATGAATGGCTTACTTAAAGTACCCATGCAGTTTTTTATCTTGCTTACAGGAGTGATGGTTTTTGTGTTTTTTCAGTTCAATCCAGTTCCATTGAATTTTAATCCCAACAACAAAGCTTTAATAGAAAAATCAGCTTTTAAAAACGAATACCATTCGCTTGAAAAAAAACTAGATGCTTTGTCTGAAGATAAAAAAGTAATCAACTTATTGTACATTGACCAATTGAATCAGGATTATGATAATCCTATTTTGCGAAAAGAATTAGTTGCGTTATCCAGTAGAGAAAAAGATTTGAGAGATCGTGCTAAAGAAATTATTCAAAAAGCAGACAGTAATAGTGAAACTAATGATAAAGATTATGTTTTTTTTCATTTTATTCTGCACTATTTACCTAAAGGATTGATAGGTTTATTATTAGCGGTAATTATTTCAGCTGCCATGTCTTCTACAGCTTCTGGATTGAACGCCTTGGCATCAACTTCTGCGATTGATATTTATAAACGAAATGTAAAAGAAGAAAAATCAGAACGGCATTACGTAAATGTAACCAAGTTTTTTACCTTGTTTTGGGGAGTGGTAGCTATACTTTTTGCCAGTATTGGAACTTTGTTCGAAAACCTGATTCAATTAGTAAACATTGTTGGATCTGTTTTTTATGGAACGGTTTTGGGGATTTTTTTGGTTGGATTTTATATCAAGTACGTTCAAGCAAAAGCAATATTTTATAGTGCGGTAATTAGTCAAATAACCATTTTTATTATTTATTATTTTTTCATTTTTATCTATCCAAGTGGCGAAGAAAAATTAGGCTATTTATGGCTCAATTTCATTGGAGCATTGTTGACTATAGTTTTGTCTATCCTCATGCAGTTTACTCTTTTCAGCAAAAATGAATTTCAAGAAGCATAAAAAAATCCCGTTTTGAAAAATGAATCAAAACGGGATTTTTGGTTAATATTGATACCTATTATTTCTTGCTCCAATCGGCAATACTGTCTTTATTCATTTTGATATAATCTTGATTTTTGGCAGCTTCGGCACCAGCTAACGAGATTTTTGCAGTTTCGATTGCTCCTTGTTTGTCTCCTTTTTTAGCTTGAATTAATGATTTCAGGCGATAGTAATAAAAAGGTTTTTCTTTGCTCATTTCCAATGATTTGTCGATATAAGTCAATGATTTAGCTAAATCACCATTCGATTGAAATAGGTATTGTGAAGAGGCATAATAATCAGCTGCTGTCGGTCCTGCCAATGCTTTTTCGATACTTGCCGTTGCAATTTTTTGGGTTGGAACTTCAAATTTTATACTAGCAATAGTGTTTTCCCAAGACAATTCTAGATTAGCAAAATTGTTATCTAAATTATCAATTCCAATAGTAAAACTTTCTACAAATTTATCTAAATGTTGAGATTTTACTGTTGTTTTCAAAGCAATTTTAGATTCATCCCAAGTTTGTGGTGTTCCCCAATTATCTGTAGCTGTGTAAAAATAGACCTCCCAGTTATCAGCCCTTGGATTGGTGTATAAAGCATATTTTCCTTTTGGTAAGATTTTGCCATCAATTGTAACATCATCGCTAAATGAAACTGTGGTGTTTTCATTAGCGCCAGTTCTCCATAATTTGCCAAAGGGCACTAAATTATTGAATACATCACGACCTCTAGCACTAGGTCTGGAATAAACAACTTCTACATTAGTCAAACCTACCACTTGTATTAAAGTCGATTTCGGACTCGCTTGCGGTGTTTTTACTTGGGCTTCTGTCACATAGTTAGCAATCATCATTGCTAGTAGGAAGATTATTTTTTTCATAGTATAAAATTTAGTTTTTTCAAAATTACAAATTCAAAGAATCAAAAAGTGTTAATTATTAGCTAATTGAAGTTAGTAATTTGAGATTATTTCAAAATTCAATTCGTCAAAATTATTGATTTTAACATCTGCCATTGATATATCTTGCAATTTAGAATTGACACTGTTATAACCCACACAAAAAATCCCTGCTGCTTTTGCTGCTTTTACACCGTTAGTACTGTCTTCTATAATGATGCAGTTTTCTTTTGGAGCTACAGACAAACTAGCAGCATATTCAAAAATAGCTGGATCGGGTTTTGAATTAGGAAAATCTTCTCCGCTCACAATATGAGTGAAATATTGGTGTAAATTGAATCGCTTGAAAACTCTGTCAATTGTTACTTTTGCTGCCGATGAAGCTAAAATTAATTGCATTCCATTGCTGTGCAAATCCTGAATTAATTTTTCAACACCTTCAATTAAATACAAATCTTCTTTATTGTCAAAAGCATCGTTAAAAATGGTTCGTTTTCTTTGAATCAAATCTTCAACTTCTTGTTCTATTGGGAATAAATTTTTTAGTTTTTGAAACGTATTTCGGGTCGAATTTCCCATAAATGTAGTGAACATATCCTTGGAAACATCAATGTTTAATTCGGCAAAATGTTGAAAATAAGCATAACTGTGAACGGGTTCCGTATCAACGATTACGCCATCCATATCAAAAATTACTGTTTTTATCATTTTAAATTTAATTTTAGATTTATGAGTTTAGATTGTTTTTGCAAGCAATTTTAGATTTCTGAATTTAGATTTTAGATTGTTTCAGCAAGGTTAATTTTTTTGGAAGTACACAATCTGCAATCTGATTACTGACCACTGAATACTAATCTAGTTTTCCATCAAAATAGGTATTCCATTTTCCTTGCACTCGCATTACTTGTTCGATCACATCACGAACAGCACCTTTTCCGCCATTTATGTGCGAAATGTAACGGGAAATAGTCTTGATTTCTGGACAAGCATCTTGAGGACAACTAGGCAATCCAACCAATTGCATCACATTATAATCCGGAATATCGTCGCCCATATAGAGAACTTGTTCGGCATTGATATTATTTATTTGGGTGTATGCTTTAAAGGTTTTTACCTTATCTGGCGAACCCAAGTGAATATTTATTATTCCTAGATTTTTCAATCGAATGCGAACACCTTCGTTACTTCCTCCCGAAATTATGCAAATGTTATAACCGCTTTCTACAGCCACTTTCAACGCAAAACCATCACGAATATTCATGGTTCGAAGCATTTCACCTTCATTGGTTACAAAAACGGAACCATCCGTAAGTACGCCATCAACATCGAATACAAAAGTCGTGATGTCGTTCATTATTTCTTTATAGCTTTTTGCCATTATTTTGTATAGATTGTGTTAGTATTTGATAGATGTTTTTTTGATTTTCGTCTAATAAAAAATCCAAATGACTGGCAATGGTTTGTTTGTCATTTCGAATCGCTGGACCAGTTTGTGCTTCGTTTGGCGAAAGGGTCATGATTTTATTTGCTGTTTCCTGAATTAAAGGTTTCAAAATCTCAAAAGGAACATTATTTTCTGTACAGATTTTATTTCCCATTTGATACAGATGATTCACAAAATTATTTACAAAAACGGCCGAAACGTGCAATGCTTTCCGCTGTTCGGAATTGATTTCATATACTTTATCTGAAATTATTTCGGCTAGATTTTTCAATAATTCAAAATCGGTTTCATTTTCGCATTCCAAACAAAGTGGAATTTGACTAAAATCGACATCTGCCTTTTTCGAAAAAGTTTGTAAAGGATAGAAAATTCCGTTTCTGTTTTTTTTGTCCAAAGCGTCTAAAGAAACACTTCCTGAAGTATGCACCACCAAACGATTTTCGAAAGGCAATTGGGATGAAACTTCAGCAATAGCATCGTCAGAAACGGCTATGATGTACAAATCAGCTTCTGTCAAATCTTTGAAATTGTTGGTAATTTTATCAGCATCGACTAGGTGAGTGAGGGCTTGTTTTTGTCTTGAAAATGCTTGTATGACATCGATTTTTTCGCTTTTGGCGAAAGCCTTAATCAAATGTTGAGCAACATTTCCAGAACCGATAAGTATTACTTTAACCATTCTGCAAAATTAAGCAAAAAAGTTAAATGTTAATAAGCACGGCATTCGCTTTTAAAATTCCACCGCAGATTCGCAGATTTTAAAAATAAATATAGTGCTGTTTTATTTCACTAATTCAAAAATCTGCGTTAATTTTTTCTGAATTATACAGTAAAAATCTGCAAATCTGCGGTATGATTTTGCGTTTAATCTAAAAGCGAATGCCTTGATTGATAAGTGTATTTCTAACGGATTCCAAAAAAAAATTTCATCACAAAATTTCACAAATCAATCTGTGTAAGTTTGTGAAATCTCTGTTAACTATTTTAAAAGATTGTCATCTCTATTTTTGGTTTTAATTAACAAACGTCAAAATTTGCAACTCAACATTTTTGAGTACTTTTGTACCACTTTTACAAAACGTAATTCTTCATAAATGAATACTAAATTTACTTCCATTTTATTTTCCACTCGATTAATGGCAATACTTTTCCTGACTTTTGCAGTTGCAATGGGTGTTGGAACTTTTATCGAAAGCAAATACAATACTGATACCGCTAGAATTTGGATATATAACGCTTGGTGGTTTGAAGTAATTATGGTGTTTTTTCTAATCAATTTTTTTGGAAATATTCAGCGTTACCAATTATTAAAAAAAGAGAAATGGGCCACTTTATTGCTGCATTTGTCTTTTATTTTTATCCTCACAGGGGCTTTTATTACCCGATATATTAGTTATGAAGGAATGATGCCAATTCGCGAAGGCGCTTCGGAAAATAAATTTTATTCGGATAAAATGTACCTAACCATTTTTGCCGATGGCGAATACAAAGGCGAAATGAAACGCCGAGTTTATGAAAAACCATTATTGCTTTCGCCAGTAACTAATAATAATTTTTCTATTGCTGAAAATTTTGCAGACATTCCATTTAAAGTGGAATATGAGAACTTTATTATGGGGGCAAAAGAAGTAATCAAACCCGATCCAAAAGGCGTTTTGTACCTAAAATTAGTTGAAGCAGGTCAGGGCGGACGTGAAGAACATTTTTTGAAAGAAGGAGAAATTCAAAACATTCATAACGTACTTTTTACGTTGAACAAATTTACAGCAGGCGCTATTAATATTACTATAAAAAATGGTGTTTCTACGATTCAAATGCCGTTTGAAGGTGATTTTATGCGAATGGCTGATCAGCTAAAAGGCAAAGTTGTCAAAGATGTGGAACAACCCTTGATGATGCGTTCCCTTTACAGCGTTGGCGAAAAACGTTTTGTTTTTCCTGATCCTGCAATGAAAGGAAGTGTCGATTATGAATCTAAAAATGATTTTAAAGCCAAAGGAAGTGAAGATGCGTTGGTACTAAAATTGACTGCCGAAGGACAAGAGAAAACAATTAAATTATTAGGGTCTAAAGGAAAATCAGGTCAGTCTAAATCGGTTAAAATAGGGAAAGTAGATTATACTTTTTTCTTCGGAAGCAAAGAATACATTTTGCCGTTTAGCATTAAATTAAATGATTTTATAGCTCAAAAATATCCTGGAACCGAGAAAAGTTATTCCTCGTTTGAAAGTAAAGTTACCGTTCAGGATAGTACCGAAACTTTTGATGCTAGAATTTTTATGAATAATATTTTGGATTACGAAGGCTACCGATTTTTTCAATCTCAATTTGATCCAGATGAAAAAGGAACTGTATTGTCTGTAAATCATGATTTTTGGGGAACAAATATTACTTATTTTGGGTATTATTTGTTGTATTTTGCATTGATGGCAATCATGTTTACCAAGCATTCTCGTTTTGCTGATTTGAAACGAAAATTAGAAGTGGTAAAAACCAAAAAAGACAAGCTAATTACGATATTGATTTTATTGTTGAGTTTTAATGCTTTTGCACAAGAGCACGACCACAATCACGATCACAATGCTCCAGGACACCATCACGAAGCACCTGTAAGTACGGAAAGTACAGTAGCTCCAGAAATAATTGTACCAACGGCAAAACAAGTCGATTCTATTCTTAACAAGCGTAAAGTATCAGAGGCACACGCAGCTAAATTTGGGCGATTGATTATTCAAGATGCGGGCGGAAGAATGAAACCAATCAATACTTTTTCGTCTGAATTGTTGCGAAAAGTGAGTCATGAAAATTCGTATAACGGAATGAATCCCGATCAGGTTTTGCTTTCTATGACAAAGGAAGGTAGCGTTTGGATTCACGTTCCGATGATTTATATGAAAAGCGGAAATGATAGTATTCGTAAAATTATTGGCGTAGATTCTAAAGCTAAATATGCGTCATTCGTATCCTTTTTCGATAAGTTTGGGAATTATAAATTAGCCAAATATTTGGATGCTGCCTACAAAACTGCCAATCCGAATCAGTTTGAAAAAGATTTTGTAGAGACGGACAAGAAAATCAACTTGATGAACGATGCCTTGAGTGGCAGTATCCTTAAGATTTTTCCAATTCCTAACAATGCTAATAATAAATGGATTTCTTATCCTGAATTAGGACAGGCTCATTTGCAAGGAATGGCATCAATGTACACTCAAAATATTTTGCAACTTTACTTTGCAGCATTAGATCAAGCTACGGTTTCTGGTAATTATAAAGATGCAGATGGATTATTAGAAAGTTTGAATGGTTTCCAGAGAAAATACGGGAGCAAGGTTCGTCCAAGTGAAGATAAAATCTCTATGGAAATACTATATAACCAATATGATGTGTTCCAAAAACTCCCTTATTGGTATCTTACAGCTGCTATTTTGATGTTGTTATTTACGATTCTTAAAATATTCAAAGAAAGAAAAGTACTGACTATTTTGGTCAACACGATGCATGTTATTATCGGTTTGCTTTTTGTTTTGCATACACTGGCTTTAATCGCCCGTTGGTATATTTCGGGTCATGCACCTTGGAGTAATGCGTATGAATCTATCATTTATGTGGCTTGGGCAACAATGTTTTTTGGATTGGCATTCGACATTAAATCGAAATTGACTGTGGCATCTTCTGCTTTTGTAACTGCAATGATTCTGACAGCGGCTTACATGAACTGGATCGATCCTGAAATTGCTAATTTGCAACCTGTTCTGAATTCCTATTGGTTGATGATTCACGTAGCGATTATTGTGGCAAGTTACGGCCCATTTGCTTTGGGAATGATTTTAGGAGTTGTTTCGCTATTGTTGATTTTGTTTACCAATGAAAAAAATAAAGCCAAAATGGAACTCAATATCCTTGAAATATCATACATCAACGAAATGGCATTGACTATTGGTTTGATTATGTTGACTATTGGTAACTTTTTAGGTGGACAATGGGCGAACGAAAGTTGGGGTCGTTATTGGGGTTGGGATCCAAAAGAAACTTGGGCATTGATTAGTATTATGGTATATGCGTTTGTGATTCACGCTCGTTTTGTTCCAGCTTTAAGAGGAAAATGGATTTTCAATCTAATGAGTGTTTTTGCTTTCCTGTCAATTTTGTTTACTTATTTTGGGGTAAATTTCCACTTGGTAGGTTTGCATTCTTATGCCAGTGGAGAAGCAAAATCATTGGATTGGATCTGGCAATCAATACTAGTTATTTCAATTTTAGGTGCGATAACGTATCCAAAATACAGGAAATATTACAGTAAAAAGAGTAAGAAATAATTAGCTCTAAACAATTAGACTTTTAAATTTTACCATATAAGGCATATAAGTTCATATAAGTTATTTACACAAAATTTAAATGAACTTATATGCCTTATATGGTGAAAAAATGATACTGCTTTGATATCATTTTTTAATTTCTATTGATTGAAAATCTCTGACAATTTTTCAACCAAATAAAAAAGCCTTCAATCATTACAATTGGAAGCTTTTTTATTTAAAACAGTTTTAGGTTTACACTTTCCCCAAAGTATATAATTGTTCCATTGTTGGCGATTTGCTTCCGCCTGCTGGTTCTAATGTAATTCCAAAGGCTTCGGCATCGCTTGTTTTTTCTACAGCAAATATTCTTTCTTTATTGGCAGTAAAGTCAGACAGTAAACCAATGCTTGTTGGAGTCAGTTGTGGTTGTAATTTTAAAGACCAAATTTGGTACACCATTCCTTCTGGTGGTTCTGGCAAACCGCTGGCATCTACATAAACCACTTCGGTTTCTTTGTTCCAGTAAATTTTAGCTGACGATGTTGGCGAAACTGCTTGACCTCCAAGAGTAATTACCGTATTTTTTGTATCACGAACTACAGTCAAAGCGGTTGTTGTTTGCTTGTTTTTAAGTTCTAAACTAGCAACGTTCTCTTGCAAATTTGCTTTTTCTTTTTCGGTAGTTGCTACCAAGTTTTTAGTTTCGGATAATTGCAGATATTGATACCCAACTCCAACAAAAAGGATAGCAGCAGCTGCCCAACCTATATATTGGTTTCTATTAGATATTGATTTCATTGGAATCACTTTTGAATGTTTCAAATCTAATTTAGCTTTGATTTTTTCAAAATTTTCGGCAGATAAAAACGGAGAAAAACTAGTCGATAAGTTCACAATTGCTTTTTCAATTGAAACAATTTCGGCTTCGATTTCTGGATGTTTTTGTGCCAATTGGCTCACTTCTGTGTTTTCGGTTTCGGAGAGCAAACCATAAACATAGAGTTCTAAAATCCCGGTTTCTATATATTGTTTCGTGTCCATTATACTTTTAGATAAGTTCTTAAATCATTAATGCAATTTCTGTTGTGTGTCTTGATCGTTCCTAACGGAATCGATAATTCTTCTGCAGCTTCTTGTTGTGTATAGCCTTGAAAGAATAATAACTCGATTATTTCAATACACTTTGGTTTTAATTTTTTGACAAATTCTAGAATTCCAATCGTATCAATTTTGTTAGATAGTTTGTTACTGTCGTCTAATAGATGTACGAAATTATCAGACGATAGGTTTTTTTGACTGTTATTATATCCTTTAGATCTTAATTTGTCAATGGCTGTGTTTCGTGCAATGTTTAACATCCAAGTGTACAAACGTCCCTTACTTTCGGCATAACTATCAATGCTTTTCCATATTTTTACAAATACTTCTTGCAAAACATCTTCGGCATCTTCAGTCTCCTTTAAAAGATTCGATATTACACTAAATAAACTTTTCGAATACATATCATACATGATTGTAAATGCCCGCTCATCCTTCTGGAGGATCAACGGAATTAATTCTTCTTGTGTCATTGTTTTTTTGTTTTTGTTAAAAGCATATACGATAGAAATCCCATTTTGGATGTTATAAAAGTAATTCATTTTATTTTTCTTATAAAAGAAATTTTTTTAAACTTTTTTAAAACTGTAAACATTTAATTCTCGTAAATAAATTTGACAGTTATAAATGTGGTTAATAAATTTAGATTGTTTTGTTTTTGTTAGATAGCAGCTGCTTCATGCTAATGGTTTGGAGTGGCTGTTATTGTTAAAAAAGATTATCAAAAATTTAGGAATCGTTCGTGTGATTAAGAAATCATTTTGCCTAATTTTATAAAAAAATAAATCCAATGAAGAACTTATTTATTATTGCTTGCGGAATTTTCCTTTTGATAAGCAATCCAGCTCAAAGTCAGAACAAAAAAAGTGCTACAGCAATGAAACCACAAACGATTTACCAATTTAAAGTAAAAGATTTATCAGGAGATACTTTTGATTTTGCTTCTTTAAAAGGAAAAAAAATTATGATTGTAAACACAGCTTCTAAATGTGGATTGACCCCACAATACAAGGAATTAGAAGCTTTGTACAAACAGTACAAGTCTAAAGGTTTTGTAATTATAGGTTTTCCTGCTAATAATTTTGGTTCACAAGAACCAGGAACCAACGAAGAAATCGCTTCTTTTTGCCAATTGAATTACGGTGTTAGTTTCCCGATGATGAGTAAAATTTCAGTTAAAGGAAGTGATATGAATCCTGTTTATCAATTTTTGACTCAAAAATCAAAAAACGGATTACAAGACAGCGAAGTAGGTTGGAATTTTCAGAAATATTTAATTAACGAAAAAGGCGTATTAGAAAAAGTAATATCCTCAAGAACTTTGCCTTCTGATCCAGAAGTTGTCAATTGGGTTAAAGGATAATTATAGAATAGATTTTTTACCATATAAGTCATATAAGTTCATTTAAGGTATTACTCTTATGTGAACTTATATGACTTATATGGTTTTAAATTTTCTCGTTCTTAAAAATACTAGCCACAGCTGCTTCATAATTTCGGATACTTTTGGCTTTTTTTATCTGTTTTAAAACTTTATGAGGATTTGAAAAAGTTTCTGAAAAATATTCCCATAAATGATACATTTTCAATAAAATATGGGTTTGTCCCGATAAGGATTCACTATAAATAGCATACAAAGTATCGTGAAAAGCACTGAATAATTCCATTTTGTTTTTCGGATATTCAGACGTATTATTTCTAATCATGCTGGGCAAAAAAGGATCTGATATTAATCCTCGTCCAATCATCCAGTGGTTAATCGTTGGGAAACGTTCCTGCATTTCGTGAAATTTTGCCACCGAAGTAATATCGCCATTATAATACAGTTTATGTTTAGTATTATCTATACATTGCTGAAAAGCATCCAAGTGCACGCCACCTTTATACAGTTGCTTGCCAATTCGGGCGTGAATGGCAATATTCTTAATAGGATAGTTGTCTAAAATCGGTAAAACATCCAAAATTTCTTCGGTAGTATCGTATCCCAATCGCATTTTCATCGAAACAATAATATCAGTTTCAGAATGCGCTCTGTCTAAAATATGATTGATTTGTTCGGTGTTTTTAATCAAACCCGAACCCATTCCCGATTTCGTTACCATTGGATAAGGGCAACCTAAATTCCAGTTCAATTCTTTGTAACCCAATTCTCGAACGTATTTGGCAACAAACAAAAATTCTTCGGCATCGTTTGTAATCACTTGTGGAATTACCTCTAAACCAATATTGTTTTCAGGAAGTAAATCTCTTTCATAAGAAGCTTTTATTACCAATTTTCCGTTCAATCGAATATAAGGCGAATAAAAAGTGTCAATTCCTCCAAAGAGTTTGTTTTGGGCATTTCTAAAACGAAAATCAGTAAATCCTTGTAAAGGCGAAGAGAGTAGGGTAAAGTCCATAGTTTTTGTAAAGCAGCAAAGATAAGGCATTCGATTTTTAAATAGAGTTGCAAATAATAAAACACCACAGATTCACAGATTTTAATTTAAAAGTTTTTATAAAATCTGCGAATCTGCGGCGTACTCCTTAATATAATTACTCCAAAATCAATTGCATAAAAACCGAATCTAGCCAACGGTCAAATTTAAAACCTGATTCTTTGATGATTCCCACGGTTTTGAAACCAAATTTCTCATGAAATTCTACGCTACTTTGATTTTCGGCATCGATAACGGCAATCATCGTGTGGAGTTTTTGTTTTCGAGCCAGAGAAATTAATTCTTGAAGTAATAATTTGCCAATGCCTTTTCCGTGAAAATTTTCGTTCACATATACCGAATGTTCTACCGTAAATTTGTATGCTTCCCGAAATCGAAACTCGCTATACATTCCAAAACCTACCACTTGATTATTATATTCAGCAACAATCACTGGAAAATTTTTATTTACTTTGTCTTCCAAAATAGTTTTTTGCTGTTCATAGCTTCGAATATTGTAATCATACAAAGCCGTCGAATGCAAAATATTGTGGTTGATGATGTCCAAAATAGCTTGGGTATCTTCGGTTTGATAAGGTCTAATTTGGATTTCCATTGTTTAAAATATTTCACTTCAAAAGTAAGAAAAAGTTGTTCGGATTGGATGAATTCAGTTGTCAAGTTTGTAACTTTGCTTTTCAGGTTTAGGTTGTAAAACTTCGAACCTCTAACTTCTAACTTTAAATAATGGTTTATCCTAAAATACCTTTGGCACAAAGTATCATCCAAATTTGTTTGTCTAAAGGAATCCAAAATATAGTAATTTCTCCCGGTTCAAGAAACGCACCTTTAACGATAGGTTTTGTCAATAATCCCGAATTCAATTGTTATAGTATTGCTGACGAGCGTTGTGCTGCTTTTTTTGCTTTGGGTATTGCCCAACAAATTCAGAAACCAGTGGCTGTGGTTTGTACTTCGGGATCGGCATTGTTGAATTATTATCCTGCTTTTGCGGAAGCTTTTTACAGCCAGATTCCACTGATTGTAATTTCGGCTGACAGACCACAAAGTAAGATTGATATTGGCGACGGACAAACGATTCGTCAGGAAAATGTTTTTCAAAATCATTCGTTGTATAACGCTAATTTAAACGAAGATGCTTCTGTTGAAAATGATTTGAAAATCAACGAAGCCATTAATGCCGCTTTTACTAAAAGAGGTCCCGTTCATATCAATGCACCTTTTGAAGAACCTTTGTATCAAACGGTTTCCAAATTGGATGTTGATGTAACAATTTCGACTTTTAGTAAAAAAAACAATAAAATTTCAATTGATGATTTAGATGAATTTACCAATATTTGGAACCAATCGCAAAAGAAATTAATTCTGGTTGGCGAAAACAAACCCAATACAATTGATGCTAAAATTATTGAGGCTTTAGCCAAAGATAACTCGGTTGTGGTGATGACAGAAACGACTTCTAATCTGCATCATTCTTCGTTTTTAAACAATATTGATACCATAATTACGCCTTTTACAGCCAAAGAATTTGAAGCATTTCAGCCTGATATTCTAATCACTTTTGGAGGAATGGTGGTTTCCAAAAGGATAAAAGCTTTTTTACGACAATACAAACCTGCACATCATTGGCACATTGATCCCTTGAGAGCTTACGATACTTATGGTTGTTTGACCAAACATTTTGAAGTTAATCCGAATATATTTTTCAATCAATTTTTGCCTTTTACGATTCCAATTGCGAGTGATTATTTTACGATTTTTGATCAAATTTCCATTTTAAGAGAGAAGCAACATCAGGAATATTTGGGAAAAATTCCTTTTTCAGATTTTAAGGTTTTTGAAAAAATAATTCCTTCTTTGCCTGAAAATTCGATGTTGCATTTGAGTAACAGTTCGGCTATTCGATATGCACAATTGATAGCCATAAAACCTTCGATTCAGGTTTTTTGCAATCGAGGTACTAGCGGAATTGATGGTAGCACCTCAACAGCTATTGGTGCGGCAGTTGCCAATGAAAGACCGACGGTTTTGATTGCGGGCGACATTGGTTTTTTGTATGACAGCAACGCTTTGTGGAACGAATACACGCCCAAAAACTTTAAAATTATTCTCTTGAATAATGGAGGAGGCGGCATTTTTAGAATTTTGCCAGGTCACGAAGAAACCCCTGTTTTTAATACATTTTTCGAAACCTCGCATTGCTTGACGGCGGAACATTTAGCCAAAATGTATGGTTTTGAATATAGCATTGCTAGTGATGAAAGTAGCCTAGAAAGTAGTCTAAAAGAATTGTATGCTCAAAATGAAAGACCAAGTATTCTTGAAATTTTCACACCTACGTTAGAAAATAATAAGATTTTATTACAGTATTTTAAGGAGTTGACATAAAATTATACTATTCTTGTTCTTGAAAGATTTTTCTTGGTATGATTGTTGATTTATTTTTTTAAGTTTAAATTAATAAGATTAATGTTAATTTTATTAAATTTTATTTTTTATCATAAATTGACTATTGTATGGTTAAGACTTTTATTGGGAACAAAAACTGCAGTTTGTTTTATTTTTTATGCTTTGTTTTAACTTTTGGTATTTTGCAAGCGCAAGAAAGCAAAGCCATTCCTGATGTCGAAAAAGTATATCTTCATACGGACAATTCCATCTATTTTTTAGGTGACGATTTGTTTTATAAGGCTTATAATGTATCTGCAAAAAACAACTTGCTTACTGATAATAGCAATATTTTATATGTAGAATTAATTTCTTCAGATCAAGAAATTATTGCCCGAAACAAGACCAATATCGAAATAGGTTTGGGACATGGTGACTTTAAATTAGTGGATTCCCTTGGCGTAAAACCAGGCGTTTATCAATTGAGGACTTACACTAATTATAATCGAAATTTTGGAGAAGATTTTGTGTTCAAAAAAAATATTGAAATTATAGATGTTTTCGAATCCAATTCTAAAACCATTGCAGAACAAAAAGCTGTTGAAAAAACTAATATTAAAAGAAAAAAGAAAACAGTTGTAATTGAAAAGCTCAATAGTTATAAAATCGATTTCTTTCCTGAAGGCGGTTCGCTTCTCGAAAATGTTTCCAGTATTGTTGGTTTTAAAGCGGTTGATAATGAAGGAAAACCAATAGAAGTCAAAGGAGATATTTACGATTCCGATAACCAATTGGTTGCTTCTTTTTCAAGCGTTCATGACGGAATGGGTAAATTTCAAATCATTCCTATGGAAGGAAAAAAGTATTATGCTAAAATTAAAACAGTAGAGGAAACTGAACTCCAACAAAATCTTCCAGAAGTTCAAAAAGTTGGCTATTTATTAAGTTATAAAGCTTTAAAAGGGAAAAACATTATTTCAGTATTGACCAACGAAGCTACTTTATTGCAAAATCCAAACGCAACTGTGACGGTGGTTTGCAAAGCAAAAGGAGTTGCTTGTTTAGAAAATACATTGGCAATAACTCAAACAATATCTTCTTTTGAATTAGAAAAAAATACCACTCCAGATGGCATAAGTCAAATTACATTATTCGATAGTATTGATAGGCCTCAAAGTGAACGATTAATTTACATTGAGAGTGAAAAGGATATAAACATATCACTTTCTACAGATAAAATAACTTATCAGCCTAATGAAAAAGCGATAATAAGTATTGTCTCCAAGACTAAAACAGGGGAAGCTAAATCAGGCAGTTTTTCTTTGAGCGTAACGGATAAAAACGGAATAGTGGAGGAGAAAGATTTTGATTCTAATATTTGTTCCTATTTCTTGATGGAATCCGATATTAGAGGAAAAGTAAATAATCCTGGCTACTATTTCGATACCACAAATCCCAAACGATTGGATCATTTAGAGAATTTACTTTTAACCCAAGGTTGGCGTGATTTTCTTTGGAAAACAACAACAAAAGCTACTGATACCATTCATTATGAAGCAGAAAAAGGATTCACCATAACGGGTAGAGTGAAACAAATTTTTAGTGATAAAGCAAAAGTAAACAATAGGGTTGGAATGGTTTTAATGAATAAAAAACATATCAATACTTTCAAGACATTTACAGATGCAACAGGGAAATTTAAGTTTGAAAATATCATGTTTTCGGATAAAACCGATATGCGTTTGAATTCAAGAGATGAAAAAGGAAAATTTAGAGGTGAAATCGTTTTAGATTCTGTGGGAAAATCACCTATGGCTATTTCTTTCAAAAAAGAACCAATTAATTGGCCGGAATCCACCCAAGCAATTGTTGATAATGTATTCAAAAAAATTACAGCTTATTGAGTACAATCAGAAAATATGTTGAAGGAAGTACGAGTTAAAGCCCAAAAGAAAAATTACGCTTTTGTTGGTTATGGAATACCCGATTATAAATATGTGATTGATAAAAAGGAAGCCATAAAGAAAAAAAATGTAGCTTATCTTATAGAGGATGAATGTTTTGGTGTTATTGCGCCTGACTTTGTTATGAATAGCTATCAATATTTTTATCTGAATTCAACTACTGGGATATTAATAGATGGATTTCTGGCAATCGAAGAGAATGAGTTGTTAGCAATAGCACCAGAAGATGTATTAAAAATAGAAGTTACAAGTGGAGTTGTGGTTGATGCATTATATGGAAAGTCTAGGGTTATTTCCGTTTTCACCAATGGTAATAGAAGTAAACTAGTGTATGATAGACTTCATGCTGTTAAAGTGAATATAGACGGATTTTATACCCCAAGAGTTTTTTACTCGCCAACACCTGATCAAGCTGAATTAGACTACAAATTAGAAGTAAGAAATACATTGTATTGGAATCCGTATGTGCATCCAGATAAAACAGGTAATGCAACTGTAAATTATTATAATACCAAAGTAGAAACTAAAGTAAAAGTGGCTTTGGAAGGCATTACTGCAACAGGAATTCCTGTGGTTAAAAATACTTATTACACGATTAAAAAATAAAAAAAAATATTGTTTACTATAAATCAAATACTATATGTTTAAGACTTTTATTGGGGCTAAAAATTGCCGTTTGCTTTGTTTTCTTGGTTTTGTTCTTTCATTAGGTTTTTTGCAAGCGCAAGAAATAAAAACCAATCCTGATGTTGAGAAAGTTTATCTCCACACAGACAATTCTATTTATGCTATTGGCGATGATTTGTTTTATAAAGTCTATAATGTTCGGGCTTCTAACAATATTCTTTTTGATAATAGTAATATTGTATATGTTGAATTAATTTCGTCAAATCAAGAAATAATTGCCCGAAACAAAACCAATATTGAAATAGGTTTGGGGCATGGCGATTTTAAATTAACAGATTCGATTGGTGTAAAACCAGGAGTCTATCAGCTACGAGCTTACACGAATTGGAATCGAAATTTTGGAGACCAATTTGTTTTTAAAAAGAATATTGAAATTATTGATGTATTCGAATCCAATTCTAAAGTTAATTCCACCAAAAAAGAAGACAAACGAGCCAAAAGTCAACCTCAAATCCAGCCTATAACTACTAATTCTCTAAATAATTATAAGGTTGATTTCTTCCCTGAAGGGGGTTCACTTCTGGAGAATGTTGCTAGTATTGTTGGTTTCAAAGCAGTGGATGCTAACGGAAGTCCAATAGAAATTACGGGCGATATTTTCGATTCCGATAATCAATTGATTACTTCTTTTTCTAGCGTTCACGATGGTATGGGGAAATTTCAAATCCTACCTATGGAAGGAAAAAAGTATTATGCAAAAATTAAAACTTTGCAAGGAGGAACACTTCAAGAAAATTTGCCCAATGTGCAAAAACAGGGTTATTTGTTGAGTTATAAAGCCTTGAAAGGTAGAAACATTATTTCAATTCTGACCAACCAAGCAACTTTATTGCAAAATCCAAATGCAGCAGTTACAGTTATTTGCAAAGCCAAAGGGATTTCTTATTTAGAAAATGGACAAACTATTACTCAAACCGTAACTTCATTCGAATTAGAAAAAAATGCCACTCCCGATGGTATAAGTCAAATTACTTTATTAGACAGTAATTCCAAACCTCACAGCGAGCGATTGATTATTATTGAAAAAGAAAAAGACTTCCAAGTAACAGTTGCTACCGATAAACCAATCTATAAACCCAATGAAAAAGCAATTGTAACAATTAGTTCAAAATCGAATGATGGAATGGCTAAATCGGGAAGTTTCTCTTTAAGCGTGACTGATACAAACGGAATAATAGAGGAGAAAGAGTATGATTCCAATATCTGTTCTTATTTTTTGATGGAATCCGATATTAAGGGCAAAGTACATCAGCCTGGTTATTATTTTGATATTAATAATCCCAAAAAATTAGATCATTTGGATAATTTACTCTTGACCCAAGGTTGGCGAGATTTTCTTTGGAAAACCATTCCAAAAGCTACTGACGGTATAAATTATATTGCTGAAAAAGGATTTACCATAACAGGTAGAGTAAAGCAAGTTTTTAGCGATAAGGCAAAGACAGATTATCGAGTAGGATTGGTTTTACTAAACAAAAAACACATCAATACTTTTAAGACAAAAACAGATTCAACGGGAAGTTTTAAGTTTGAAAACATTATGTTTTCAGATAAAACTGATATGAGTTTGAATTCAAGAGACGAAAAAGGAAAGTTCAAAGGAGAAATAGTTTTAGATTCCGTTGGAAATGCACCTGTAGCGGTTTCTTTTAAAAAAGAGCCTATTAATTGGTCGGAATCAACTCGAATTGTAGTGGATAATATTTTCAAAAAATATACTGCTTTCGGAGTAAAATCTGAAAATATGTTGAAGGAAGTAGAAATTAAGGTTCAAAATAAAAAATATACACCTGTACTTTACGGGATACCAGATTATAAGTACATGATAGATAAAAAAGAAGCAAAAAAGAAGAACAATGCTGCTGAACTTATTGAAGACCAATGTTTTGGAGTTATTCGCCCTAATTTTAGTATGGAAGTAAATTCTTATTTTGATCCCGAGTCAACATATCCTATGATATTAATAGATGGTAATCAAGCTTATGAAGCAGCTGAATTGATGACGATTGCACCTGAAGATATTATAAAAATTGAAGTTGCTAGTGGAAAGGCTGTTGAAGCTGTGTACGGAAGAGGGGTTGTCATTTCCGTTTTCACAAATGGAAATAGGAGTAAAATCATTAATGAATACTTTCATACTGTTAAAGTAAAAATAGACGGATTTTATACAGCACGTGTTTTCTATTCGCCAACACCCGAGCAAGCCGAGTTAGAAAATAAATTAGCGGTAAGAAACACCATTTATTGGAATCCGTACGTGCATCCAGACAAAACAGGTAATGCAACCGTAAATTATTACAATACCAAAGTAGAAACCAAAGTTAAAGTAGCGCTGGAGGGTATTACTGCAACAGGAATTCCTGTGGTTAAAAAGACTTATTATGAAATAAAAAAATAAGAGCAAATAACTCATTTTTTTGATTTTAAGAGGGTTATTTATTTAACTTAATATTAAACTTTGATTCTGTAATTTTGAAATTAGTAAGTATTTTTTAATCAATTATTTAAAAATTATGAAAAACAAAATTCAAAAACTTTCAATATTGTCTGTACTAGTTTCATTTCTATTTCTTTCGAAAGGAATGGCACAAGAACTAACCAAAAAAGAATTAAAACAAAAAGCTAGAGTAGAAAAACAAAAACAAACCCAACTTTTGATAGATTCTAAAGAATTTGTTTTTATAACCAATATGGCAACCCCGCAAAGTGGTAGGCTCATTAATTTGACTGAAGACTATAGCATCGAATTTAATGTAGATTCTATTAAGAGTGAGTTACCATTTTTTGGTAGAGGATTTAGTGGTATAGGTTATGGTGGCGATAACGGATTGCGATTCAAAGGAAAAGCTGAAAACTACCAAGTCGAAAAAACAAAAAAAGCAACTATAATTAAAGCTGGAGTGAAAGGGCAACAAGATTATTTCACACTAATGCTTTCCATATATGATAACGGAAGCGCGTATCTTTTTGTGAGTAGTAACAATAGAAGTACCATTTCTTTTAATGGTGAAATAAAAGCTGTTAATAAAAAATAAATTAAATAGTTGTCAAAAAAACATATTTTGGTTAAATAATTGATATGGAAAATAATAAGATTCAAAAAGTGTTTCAAAGGAATAAATAATTTAAAAAATGTAATTATGAAAATTAAAATAGCATTAGCAATTATAACAACAGTTTTGTTTGTTTCCTGCGGACCATCAACACAACTTACTAAAATGTGGTACAGTCCGACATTGACAACAGAAAAGGTAAAGGCTTACAAAAAAGTGTTGGTTATCGCTCAACTAAAAGACGAAACTTCCAGAAGAATTACCGAAGATAAAATTGTAGCATCTTCCTCTTTAGGTAATTTTATTCCATCTTATCAATATTTAAAACCAGACCAGCAGGATCAAAATTTAGTAGTATCTAGTTTGTTGAAAGATGGTATCGAAGGCATTATTCTGATGCGTTTGACCGATATAGAGAAAAGTACCTCTTATGTTCCTGGTAGTATGTATTATGGTGGTTGGGGTTTCGGTAGAGGCTTTTATGGCGGTTTTGGCGGATGGGGCTATGGCGGAATGGGTTTTGGTGGTGCTTTCGGAATGCCAGGTTATTACCAGCAAGACAAAACCTATTATGTAGAAACTAATCTCTATGATGTACAAACCAATAAATTACTCTGGGCAGGTACTACTTCAACAATTAATCCAACAAAAATTGATAAGACATTAGACAGTATTATCTTGGCTATTAAAACTGAACTCATTAAAACAGGACTTTTACAAAAAGAGTAGTTTTATTCTATTAAAACATTTTGACGCAGATTATAAACACAATTTAGGTTTATAATCTGCGTTTTGTTTTAAGTCAAAAATAATTGATTTTTAAAAATTAGGTATTGACTCCATTGTATATAATTGCATAAATTAGCAGCATGATATTTTTTATAAAAAGACGCTCCTTTGTTTTCAGTTTGTTGCTAATTGTTGCTATACAATATAGTATTTTGGCTCAAAATTCTATAGATTCGATAAGTAATTATTGTTCTGAAAAATCACTTCCGGAACTTTTTAAAAAAAGGGATTCAGTATTGGTTTTAAAACCAGCCAAAAACAATTTTTTTCTTATAATTCCAATTATTGGTTCACAACCAGCAACAGGTTTTGCTTATGGTTTTGTCTCTCAATATACTTTTAAAGGGAAAATGGAGAAGGATAAATATTCATCCGTCAATTTAGGAGCTACTTATACCGAAAAAAAACAGTTACTTCTTAATTTTAAAAATAGTGTAATGCTTAAAAATAATAAAATATTCTTAAGCGGTGACTGGCGTTTTTATATTTTTTCGCAAGCCAATTACGGATTAGGAACCGATGTAATTCCTCGAAATACCAAAGAAAATAATTTTGATTTAGAGTCCATAAAAGAACCCATGGATTATAATTATTTCAAGTTACATCAAACGGCCTCTTGGGAAATATGGAATAATTATTATGTAGGTGCGGGAGTACATCTGGACTGGTACACCACCATAACCGATAGAAATTTGGATGTGCCTAACAATCAGTTTACAAACCATTACAACTACAGTAAAAAGTATGGTTTTAATGAGAATGAATATTACGTAAATGGTTTCAGCCTGAATCTGTTATACGATTCAAGAGACAATCAAATTAATACTAATAACGGAATGTTTGCCAATATTAATTATCGAATTAATTCGGCTTTTAATAAGAATCAAAATGCTAGTAATGTGCTTTTTATGGAGTATCGTTATTTTTTACCATTGAGTAAAATCAATAAGCAACATGTTTTTAGTATTTGGGCAACAGGTCAATTTGTTACTGCAGGAACGCTTCCTTATCTGAATTTGCCATCCATTGGTTGGGATCAAAGAAGTAGAAGCGGCAAAGGATATACGCAAGGATTGTTTAGAGGACAACAATTGGTCAATTTTGAAGCCGAATACCGATTCCCAATTCTTTGTAGCAACCTAATCAGTGGCACTGTTTTTGGTAATTTTACGTCTGCGAGTGATAGAGATCAAAATATTCGATTATTTCAACACATTCAGCCTGCAGCGGGTGTTGGTTTACGTGTGTTAATAGACAAAGCCACTCGAACCAATTTGGTCTTAAATTATGCTTGGGGTCGAAAATCGAAAGCTTTTTATCTCAACGCAGGCGAAACTTTTTAAGATTAGTTTGAATTTTAACAGCTTTAATTTTACCATTAAAAAATAAAACCGAGATACATGAAATCAATTATTTTTTCACTAGCCATTTTTTGCATCACATTACTATCTTGTAATACTACAAAATCTATTGCTACTACTGACAATGGTTTACAAGGAACTTGGCAGCTCAACTACATTACTGGACCTAGAATAGCTTTCAATGGTTTGTATCCAGAGAAAAAACCAACTATTAATTTTGATTTAAAAGAAAATAAAATATCAGGAAATAATAGTTGTAATCAATATTTTGGGGCTTTACTTTTAGATGCAAATAAGATTAATTTCAAGGACGCTAAAATAGGCTCTACAATGATGGCTTGCCAGGGTTTAGGCGAAGCTACTTATATGAAAACTTTAGAAAAAGTGGATTCTTATTCCATTTCCAAAGATGGGAAAATCTTAAGTTTTATTTCAGGAAATATTGAAATGATGCGTTTCGAAAAAGTGATTTCGAAATAGTCTTTCAAATGAAATTTTCCAGTTTTTTTTATTGTAAATCACTTTAAAACAGTCCTTCAATAATTGTTAATTCATTTTTTTCTTCAACTTTATGTAGTTTAGTCACAACGTATTTTTTTTGATCAAAAGCGTTGAAAAAATTCAAATTCAATTGTTTTTGTTTGTCATTTAATACCATTGAGTTGAAAAGAATAAAACCTTTTGAATTTAATAAAAAACAAAGTCTGTCTGTAAAATGTTTTTCAAAAAGAAAACTTGGCATTGTCGAATCCTGAAAAACATCAATGATAATCAAATCGAATTTATCTTTGGTTTTTAGCACAAATTCAAAAGCGTCATCAATGATAATTTCTAGATTTTGAATTTTGTCTAAATGAAAATACTCATTTGCAATAGCGATTATGGCTTTGTCTATTTCGACACCTGTAATCTTGCCTTCAAAACGAATTTCGTCAACCAGGGTCTTTATTACACTTCCGCCAGCCACTCCAAGTACAAGGATGCTGTTCATGGCTTTTATCTTTTCAAAACCAATGTGTTTCAAGCCTTTTCTCAAAATGCGTTGTAGGCTTCCGTATGAATAATTAGTGTTCTTACTGTCTAAAACCAATTGCCCATCAGTCCAAGTGACTTCTAATGTTTGACTTATAGAAGATTTTTGTTTGTGAATGTTAAAAGGAAGTAGGTAACTACAGAGTTTTTTGAGCATTTGAAATTTGATTTATTTCAAATAAAGCGAATAAAATTGAATTTCAGAAGTGTTTCTAAAATAATTATTCTGAAGAGTAGGTTTTGAAAGTCCCATTTTTATAAAAAATTACAATTCGATCTATTTCGGAACTATTTTTTAGTTCGGTTGTGTTTTGAGATGTAGGTGTAGTTTTTTCTTGAATCCATTTTTCTGAACTAGGTAACTCTTCTGAAAACAAATTAACCGTTTTTTCATTACTAAATTCTTGAGCTGATTCGATTAAAGTTTGAGCAGGAGAGTGAGTTTCATTTTCTGTTTCTGATTTTGGAAAAGTTCCTTTTCCGTTCAAAACCCAATACAAATCTACTTCAGGAAAAACATCTAAAATTTTGAGAATAAAATCTAAACTAGGTTTGTTTCTGCCAGATAGTAAGTGGGATAGACTAGAACGTTGCACTCCAATTTTATCAGCAAAAGAAGAGGCGTTTAGTCCGTAATATTCTAATATGAACTCTAGTCTTTTTATAAAATCATCAGTGTTTACCATTGTGAAATGTTTTTGAAAACAAATAAGTTACAAATGTAATCAAAAAGCGATAGCAATCATATATTACAATTGTAAATTGTTAAATTATGGCTTATTTGTGTAAATTATAACTTTATATTTAATTATTTAAAATATTGATTTTTAGCAATTTGATTATAGTTTAAAAAACACTTAACAATTGTTGTTAAGTGTTCGTTTTATAGCTGATTTAAAACTTTAAAAACTGTTTACATTAATAAAATAATAATGTTTTTTGGTGTTTACAAATGTAAAAATAAAGATGTTTACTTTTGTAAAGCAAAATTACAACTATGGATTTAGAACAATTATTTGAACAAAACAAAGAACAATCATTACACGGACGTTACATTACTTTAGATGCAATAGAGCCGTTATTGAATCGATTAAATACAAATCATGAATTAAGAATTATTGGAAAATCTGTATTGGATAAACCAATATATAAATATCAAATTGGGACAGGAAAAATTAAAATTTTTCTTTGGTCTCAAATGCACGGAAATGAAGGTACTACTACAAAAGCACTCTTTGATTTTTTAAATCTGCTTCACAGTGGTTCTGAATTAGCAAATCAGTTCCTAGCTGAATTTACATTTTGTTGCCTTCCGATGTTGAATCCTGATGGAGCAAAATTACATACTCGAGCAAACGCTAACAATGTTGACCTGAATAGAGATTCACAAGATTTAACACAACCAGAGAGCAAAGTTTTAAGAGCGACTTTTGAGGATTTCAAACCTGATTTTTGTTACAATCTTCATGATCAGCGTACTATTTTTGGCGTGGCAGATACTGGAAAACCAGCAACGGTATCTTTTTTGGCGCCAGCTTTTAATGAAGCCAGAGAAATTAATCCATCCCGATTGAAAGCAATTAATATAATTGCTGGCATGAATGCTGTTTTACAGCAGTACATTCCTGGTCAAGTAGGTCGTTTTGATGATTCTTTTAATATTAATTGTATTGGAGATACTTTTCAGTATTTAGGAGTGCCTACAATTTTGTTTGAAGCTGGTCATTTTCAGGGGGATTATCTTCGAGAAGAAACCCGAAAGTATATTTTTATGGCTTTGATAACTAGCTTTAAAATTATAAGCGAAAACGATATAGTTGTTAGTAAACTAGATGATTATTTGAGTATTTCTCAAAATAAAGTCGTTTTTTATGATTTTATATGTAAAAATATCAAAATAAATTATGATGGTATTGAAATAATCACGAGTTTTGCATTACAATATAAAGAAGAATTAATTGACGATTCTATTTGTTTTACTGCATATATCGCAAAAATAGGAGAATTAGATAATTATTTTGGACATTTTGAATTTGATGGGAAAGGAGCTTTTTATAGCGATAATTTTAACAATATTCCTAAATTAGATCAAAAAGCTGATTTTTATATTGAAAATAACATTAAATTTGTGAATGGTTCGATGATTTTATAAAACAATAACCATTCCTTCAAAATGAGAATTTTGCATTTGCAATAATAATATTAATTTAAGAATTATGAGTAAGTTCCGTTTAGACGAAGTAGATCACCAAATACTAGACATGTTGATAGACAACACTAGAATTCCATTTACAGATATTGCCAAAAAATTATTGATTTCAGCAGGAACCGTTCACGTTAGGGTGAAAAAGATGGAAGACGCAGGGATTATAATGGGTTCGTCATTAGTCCTTGATTATGACAAGCTAGGTTATTCTTTCATAGCTTATGTGGGCGTTTTTCTTAATAATACTTCTCAAACAAAATTTGTTTTACAGCGTATTAACGAAATTCCTTTTGTAACTGTGGCATCTGTAACGACTGGTAAGTTTAATATTTTTTGCAAAATAAGAGCAAAAGATACAAAACATGCAAAAGATGTAATTTTTATGATAGACGATATCGAAGGTGTATATAGAACAGAAACAATGATTTCATTAGAAGAAAGTATCAACGACAAAAAGCGTTTGATGCACACTATCTTCAAAAATATGTAATTTACTTGAACGCTGTTTTTTTTATAACGACCTCAAGTAATTTCTTGGGGTTTTTTTTTAATAATCACAAAAAACAAATTTTCCATATATGTACACACATCCAAAAATTGAACGATTTAACGAGGAGGTACTTTCTAAATACCAAATTTATAATAGTGTTTTTATTACTTTGCCTTTTGATTCTATAGATAATACAGGAGTTTTATTGCCTTTGTTTTCAGATGTTTGCGATACTGGTTTCAAAAAACAAGAAACGCCTAAAGAAATAGTTAATTTCTTTACTAATAAATATTTGCACAATGTTTCTGAAACAGAAAATATCGATTTAATGTTTCGTTTCATACAATTTATAGAACGTCAAATTGTTCTTTTTGATGCTATAGAAGATGCTGCTTTTCCTGTCGTTAACAATATGGAAGGAAGAGGGTCTTTGCGAGATATAAAAGAAAAATCAGATGCCAAAGAGAGAAAATCAGAATTAATCGATTTTTTAGAAAGCTTCAATGTAAGAACGGTTCTTACGGCTCATCCAACTCAATTTTATCCAGGATCAGTACTCGGAATTATCAATGATTTGACCGATGCTATACGCAAAAATGATTTATTGGTAATCAAACAATTATTGGCTCAATTAGGGAAAACTCCTTTTATTCAAAACGAAAAACCAAATCCTTTTGATGAAGCGGTTAGTTTGATTTGGTATCTAGAAAATGTGTTTTATGAAACTTCTGGTGAAATAGTGCATTACCTTCAAAAGAACGTAAATAATGGCGATTCCATCCAAAATCAATTGATAAAATTAGGATTTTGGCCAGGTGGTGACCGTGATGGAAACCCATTTGTAACCACTGAAATCACACTAAAAGTAGCCGAAAGATTGAGAACTTCCATTTTGAAATGTTACTATATCGAAATGAGACGTTTGAAAAGAAAGTTGACTTTTCCAGGTGTAGATATTTTGGTCGCCGAATTAGAACAAAAATTATATCGTTCTGTGTTTTATTCTAAAGGAGAAATTTTTATCACTTTAGAGGAATTCAAAACCCAATTGGATAAGATTAGAACTATTGTTATAGAGCAACACCAATCTTTGTATCTAGAAGAATTAGAATCATTGCTTATCAAAGTAAATTTATTTGGTTTCCATTTTGCTTCTTTAGATATTCGTCAAAACAGTAAAATACACGATGCAGTTGTCAAAGATGTTTTGGGGTATTATTTGAATTCGGGTTCAACTGTTTTTCCAGCTAATTATTATGATTTGTCAGAGGATGAAAAAATTGAAGTTTTGTCGAATGTAAAAGGGAATATTGATACCAATGTTTTTGAGAATGAAATCACAAAATCAACATTGGAATCCATTCAAGCTATCAAGAAAATTCAAGATTCAAACGGAGAATCTGGAGCGGATCGATACATCATTAGTAATAATGAAAGTGCATTGAATGTGATGGAGACTTTTGCTCTTTTCCACTTAAATGGTTGGGGAGATGATTTGTCTGTAGATATTATTCCTTTGTTTGAATCAGTTGATGATTTGCAAAGTGCCCATATTATTATGGAAAAATTGTATAAAAATCCTGCTTACGCCAAACATTTGCAAAACAGGAATCAGAAGCAAACCATCATGCTTGGTTTCTCTGACGGAACAAAAGATGGGGGTTATTTGATGGCGAACTGGAGTATTTATAAAGCTAAAAAAGAATTGACAGAAATGTCTAGAAAATACGGAATTCACGCTATTTTCTTTGACGGTCGTGGTGGACCTCCAGCTCGTGGTGGTGGAAAAACACATAAATTCTACGCTTCATTAGGACCAAAAATCGAAAACAGCGAAATTCAAGTTACCGTACAAGGACAAACCATTAGTTCTAATTTTGGAACATTGGATTCTTGCCGTTACAATCTAGAAAACCTATTGAGTGCTGGGGTTACCAATCATTTTAGCAAAAACAAAAATGAATTGTCGGATGACGAAATTGCTATTTTAGATCAATTGGCAGGATTAGGATATGATAAATATTTGAGTTTCAAAAATCACGAGAAGTTTATTCCGTATTTGGAGAAAATGAGTACTTTGAAATATTATGCTAAAACCAATATTGGTAGTCGTCCATCCAAAAGAAGTAAATCAGAACATTTGGATTTTGCCGATTTAAGAGCGATTCCGTTCGTAGGTTCTTGGAGTCAATTGAAGCAAAATGTACCTGGTTTCTTTGGGGTAGGAACTGCTTTAAAACATTTTGAAGAAAGCGGACAATGGGACAAGGTTCAAGATTTGTATGACGACTCTTTGTTCTTCAAAACCTTGTTAGAAAACAGTATGATGTCCTTGGCAAAATCATTTTTCCCTTTGACAGCTTATATGAGAAAAGATCCTGAATTTGGGGATTTTTGGCAAATTATTTATGACGAATTTTTATTAACAAAAAGTATGTTGCTAAAAATTGCGGGTCACAAAGGTTTAATGGAAAACTATCCTGACGGAAAAGCATCGATTGATATAAGAGAGCGTATCGTATTGCCTTTGTTGACAATACAACAATATGCTTTGTTAAGAATCAACGAATTGAACAAAGAGAAAAATCCAGATTTGGAGTTAATAAATACTTACGAGAAGATTGTAACTCGTTCGCTTTTTGGAAACACTAATGCTAGTAGAAATTCAGCTTAAAAAATAATTTTAGAGTTTAGATTTTAGAATTTAGATTGTTTCAAAGAAAGATTAAAATTAAAATATGAATTCCAATCAGTTACCCGTAAATGAGTATTCTCAATTCAATGCGACTTATATCAACGCAATTGATAATGTGGAATTATTGGAAGAATTAGAAATTAGCTTACACGATTTTATCAAATTTGTCCAGAATATTCCAATGGACAAATTTGATTATCGGTATGCCGATGGAAAGTGGACAATCAAAGAAATTATTCAGCATATCATAGATACCGAAAGGATTTTTGCATATCGTGCTTTGAGAATTTCTAGAAATGACAAAACCCCATTACCTGGATTCGAAGAAAATGATTATGTCGAAAATACCAATGGCAATAGTAGAAATCTTCAAGAATTATTAACCGAATTTTCCGCTGTAAGACATTCTAATTTATTGTTGTTCAAAAGTTTTTCAGAAGAACAATTAACCCGAATGGGAATTGCGTCCGAACATCCCATTTCAGTAAGAGCTATTGGATTTTTGATTATTGGACATTTGAAACACCATCAGAAGGTTTTTCAGGAAAGGTATTTGTAGCATTTACACAAACAGAATCAAAAGGCATTGCATAATCGTAATGCCTTTTTTGTTGTTTAGGTATTTTGAGAATCTTTGTCAAAGTTTTTTTGACTTTGACAAAGATATATCTTGAAGCAAATGGTCTTTAACTCCTTTTGATCCAACTTCTGCCATCGTTGGTAGAATAATACAATCCTTTTGAGGTTATTCCTAAAATTTCTTTGCCATTGTCGGTTAAATCATTAAAATCGCCACAGCTGCTGGAATTATACCGTGAAATCCAGCTTCTTCCATCATTGGTAGAATATTCAATTTTGGTTTTCGTTGTTGGATTAATGCGAATCATTTTTTTTCCTTTTAAAATCATTTGTGCCATAATACTATTTGTTTTCATTTTGCCTACTCTAAATTGGTTTTCGGCTTTCCCATCTTACAAAGAAAGTAGGGGAGTGTGCCAAAGTGTGGCGGAGTGTTTTTTTTGTATAAAAAACGACACTCGGGTGGGAGTGTCGTTGTGGCTATTAAAACTTTATTTTTCAAATAGATAATTCACGATTTTTTTGATTTCATATTCTTTTCGTTTTTTACATAAATTTAAGTTCCATTCTTTGTGTTTTTCAACGTGTTTACCAACAATTGAGTAAAGACTTTCAGGATAACGTATTATTTTTTCAGGATATGGATTATTACTTATTGAACGATTTATATATTGTTCCAATACAATCAAATTTCCAATAGAATTAATTTCTTCACCCCATTCCTCCCAAACATCTTCTCGTTTTTCTCCGTCACTATCATTATAAGATTGAATATGCTCAATGTCAATTTCTTGTTCAAATAAATTTACCCTGATTTTTTCTGATTCTTCAAAATTTGAAGTTTTGTAATTTTCTTCAAGCATTGCTGATAAACGACAAAGTATATTTTTTAACTTTCCATTGTAAATAATATTTCCATTTAAAGTGTTTTCTAAATTATTCCATCCTCTATGATTTTCAATCGTACCAATTTCATTATTAATAAGTTCAACGATTTCTTCAAAAGACCCATTAATAATTTTATTAATTACAGAATAAGTGAATGTATGAATATGATTTATGGATTTTTGAAATCTTATACTATAAATAGTATATAATTTACTCAATTGTCTAGTAAACAAGAACATTTTATCAAATGAATCTTCGGTATTGTCAAACTTATATAAAAATACAAATATTAGTTTCCAATATCTACCATATCTTGACCACCATATAAAGTGCATCGCACAAGCATCTTCTGCTGTTGCATAATAATGTTTTTGCCAAGCATAACGGACTTCGATTATTCGATCTATATCTTTTATCGAAAGTTCAACATCTTTAATATTGTTTTTGAAATGTTCCCACTGATTTATATTCAGTATGCTATCAAATAACCTTTCAAAGAAAGTATCTGTTCCATAACTGTAAAGCGTAACGGGTAAATTATATTTTGCTATCAAAATATATTGATATATGTTGAGAATGTCATTAATGTTAGATTTTTTAGAGCCTAAATCAGAATTATATTTGTCTATTTTTTTGTATAGTTCGCTAATTTCTTCAAAAGAATTTTCTTCTTTTTGTTTTATATCAGTAAGGTACTCGTACATCCTGATTTTAAAGAGATCACTTCCATTCAAGTCCAAACCAGTTGTATTGATTGCATTGAATATTTGTAAAGTTTTTGAAAGTCCAGCTTGTGTTTCGATTATTACAAAATAAATATTGCTAAACAAATACTTTATAAAGCGGTCTATTTCAAAATCTCCCAGATTTTCATCGTTACTGTCGACTTTTTCATTTATTAGTTGCTTTATTAAATATGCGTTTTTTAAATAAGGATTTAATGAATTTTCCATAGATATTATTAATTCATCCGCAATCATTTCTTCGAGAAATATTTGTTGCGTTCCATTATTTACTCTTGTAATCAACCAATTAAGATTTATTTTTTCTAATTCACTGCAATTAGGAAATTTATTCTTTAAAACTTTGATTAGAATTAAAAAAGTTGATATTCGCTGTTGTCCATCTATTATTTCTTGTTTCTCCTCATTTTTTTCGGATAATTGCATTGTTCCTATAAACATTGGTTCTTCGTTTGATAAACAATCATTTCCCCAATAAGAAGTGAAAATATCAGAAATAAATTTTATGATTTGATCTTCAGTCCAAGAGTAAGGTCTTTGATATATAGGAATGATGTATTTTGTTTTATTATCTAATACAATTGCTTGCCCATTTTGATTATTGTATTTTAGTGTGCAAGTTTTTGCATTAATTGTAAATTTTTTTTCTATTTCCATTATTTATTTAGTTTTTTATTTGTTAATCTTTTAACCTCCTCAACAACAACTCCGCACAAGCCTTAGCATCGCTCAACGCATCGTGATGGTTTAACGGAATATTATATTCTTCGCACAAGGTAGCTAAATTTGACCTATAAATCTTATAAGTGCAAAATTTATTGTAGTCGGGAGTTGGTAAATTATAGTAAGCTAGTGTTTTATCCAAAACAGGGAAATCAAAGCCAAAACCATTGTGTGCCACTACATTTTGGTCTTTGATATAAGGCGCAATTTGATGCCAAACTTGGTCGAAAGTGGGTGAGTTCAAAGTGTCTTTTGCCGCAATCCCGTGAATGTCTGTAAAACGACTCCAATAATAATTATCGGGTGGTTGTACCAATATATTGACTTCTTGGGTTATGATTCCGTTTTCTATTCTTACCAATCCAACCTGACAAATGCTATTTCTATAACCCGTTGCGGTTTCAAAATCTATTGCGGTAAAACAATCCATAAGTTTAATTGCTATTCATTACAATTTGTAATATTCATCCCTGAAATTTCTATCTTATACAATCTCCCATCAATTACTAATCGATTCAGAAACCCCAGTGGAATAGTCGCTGTCGTTCTATCATCTATCCCATCAGGGAGTTTTTCCTTAAAAGTTTCCTCTAGTTTATCCATCCGTTTTGAAAATAAGCGCACAAATTCTTCTTTTTCCATAATTATTTATAAAGATTAGACATCTCCGAAATTCTGTTTTTGATTTCATTTTGAAGTGAAATAGGAGAGAGCACTTTTACATCACTACCGTATTTCAACAATTCCATTTTAATATCGTTGGTGGTGTGAATGAAAATTTCCAGTACAACAGTATTTTGAGTTTCCTCCAGAATGCGTTGCGATTCGTGCAAGGGAAATGTTTTGATATAGTTACCTTGTTGTTTGGAAAATTCCAAAATCACTTTTTCGGCTGCCTCATAAGTCTCTACTCCAAAAGCGTGTTGAAATTCTTTTTCTACGTTATAAGTAATGGGTTTGAACTTGGTATCGGTAATTTTTAAATTCGAAATTCGATCTAAACCAAAGGTTTTTACAGTTTCGTTTTTTTTGTCCAAGGCAACTAAATACCATCTTTGTTGCGATTCTTTGATGGCAATGGGATAAACTATACGTTGTGTGCTAAAATCCTCCCAATGTTTTTGATGGGTAAATTGTAAAATGTATTGATTTTGTATGGCGTGAATAATACCGTGAATATGCTCCGTTCCTAATGATTTTCGGTTTTCCAGAAACACGCTGGGAGATAATTTGTTGCCTTTTTGTAAGGCGTGATGAATCGAAAAAGCATCAATCATTCGGGTTACTGATTGGTCTTCGATTTCTTCTTCGTCAATAGCGTAGGTTTTGTCTTTTCGGTTGTAGTGAATATCAATTCCAAAAAGGGTGGAAATATCTTTCTTGTCCCTTTCGAAAGTACGAATGGCATATTCAAAAGTTGTGTCGATATCGTCGTTTTCCAATTTGCGCATCACGTGTTCTTGCAATTCATTGAAACTACAAGGTCGGCTTCGCAAGCGGTCGATAACGTACAAATACCTTTTGAAATAAATTAGTTTTGACATAGTTTTTGGATTTACTTTTCAAAGATCATTTATTTGTCTGCCGTTTTGTGGCGGAGTTAAATAGTTGGTTTAGATTTTTAGAAATATAGAATTCATGTTATTTTATTTGACGGTCGTGATGGATTTCCATTTCCAAAACAAAATTTTCATTGCCACTTAATTTCCTTTATATTTGTTACCCAAAAAGAAAATTATAGTGAGCGAAATCAACAAGCTAAAAATATTTAATGATCCTATTTATGGATTTATTAGCATCCCCAATGCTTTAATCTACGATTTAATTCAACATCCTTATTTTCAGCGATTAAGACGAATTTCTCAAATGGGATTGTCTTATTTAGTTTATCCTGGAGCCAATCATACTCGTTTCCATCACGCTTTGGGCTGTATGCACATTATGCAAAAAGCAATTGATGTACTTCGCTTTAAAGAAGTTTCTATTTCTTCAGAGGAAGAAAATGCTTTATATATAGCTATTTTATTGCACGATATTGGTCATGGTCCTTTTTCGCACGCTATGGAAAGTAGTATTGTGGAAGATGTGCACCACGAAGCGATTTCACTGTTGTTTATGAACCAATTAAATATAGAATTTGATGGTCAGTTGAGTTTAGCCATTCAAGTTTTTAAAGGAGAATATCATCGAAAATTTATGTTGCAACTCATTTCCAGTCAGCTGGATATGGATCGAATGGATTATTTAAAGCGTGATAGTTTTTATTCGGGAGTGGCAGAAGGAAATGTAAATTCAGAGCGTTTGATTCAGATGATGAATGTTGTAAATGATGTTTTGGTTATTGAAGAAAAAGGCATCTACTCTGTCGAAAAGTTCTTGATGTCCAGACGATTAATGTATTGGCAAGTGTATTTGCACAAAACCAGTTTGGCAGCCGAATTAATTTTGACAAAAGTCTTAAAACGTGCTAAAGAATTGACTCAAAAAGGAATCGTTTTGCCGTGTAGTGAACCTTTGCTATTCTTCATGCAAAACAAAATTACGATCGAAACTTTTGATAGTAAAAATCTAGAATTATTTTCCCAATTGGATGATTTTGATATTATTAGCGCTTTGAAATCTTGGCAAAATCAAGATGATTTTATTTTATCGTCTTTAAGTAAAATGATTATCAATAGAGATTTATTGAAAATACAACTAACCGAGGAAAAGCCATCCTCTGATGAATTGCAAGTGTTGAAAGAACGTTTTTCATCAGAAAATAATATCTCAATTGTGGACACGAATTATTTTATTTTTAAGGGAAAAATAAAAAACCAAGCCTATAGCAAAGCCGCCGAACCTATTCGAATTTTGAAAAAAGACAAAACAATTGAAGACGTAGTAGAAGCTTCTGATCAGCTGAATTTAAGAGCCTTATCTAAATCAGTAACTAAATATTATATTTGCTTTCCTAAACAACTTTTATAAAAATCTACATTAAAGGTTAATTTTTTATATTTTTGTCGAAATGAAACAAATTAGTATATTTTTTTTGAATATAAGCCGAACGTTTTTTAGAAAGTTCCATCTTATTATTATAAAAAATACAATACAATAAGATGAAATTTACAGCAGAACAAATAGCGGGCGTTTTAGATGGAGAAGTCGTAGGCAATCCCAAAGCCGAAGTATATAAATTATCTAAAATTGAGGAGGGTACCGAAGGCTCAATAAGTTTTTTGGCAAACCCAAAATACTTGCATTATATTTACACCACACAGGCCACGATAACTATTGTAAACACCACTTTTATTCCAGAAGGAGAACTATCAACAACATTAATTAAAGTAGAAGATGCTTATTTGTCTTTTACCAAGTTACTAGAATTTTATGATCAGGCCAAAAAAGGAAATAAAGTAGGTATCGAACAGCCTTCCACTTTGTCAGAAAGTGCAAAATATGGTGCTAATTTTTATTTGGGGAGTTTCACATATATAGGTGAAAATGTAGTTATTGGTAATGATGTGAAGATTTACCCCAATAGTTTCATTGGTGACAATGTAGTTTTAGGAAATAATGTTACTATTTTTGCTGGCGTAAAAATTCATTCAGATACCATAATTGGAAATAATTGTTTCATTTATTCAGGTGTAGTTATAGGGGCTGATGGTTTTGGTTTTGCACCAAATCCTGACGGAACTTATTCAAAAATTCCACAAATAGGAAACGTAATTATCGAAGATAATGTAGATATTGGAGCCAATACAACGATTGATAGAGCCACAATGGGTTCGACTATTATAAGAAAAGGAGTCAAACTCGACAATCAAATCCAGATTGGACATAATGTAGAAATTGGTGAGAATACCGTAATTGCTGCCCAAACAGGAATTGCTGGTTCTACAAAAATTGGTAGTAATGGAATGATTGGTGGTCAAGTAGGGATTGTAGGTCATTTAACGATAGGTAACAATGTTAGAATTCAAGCACAATCAGGAGTTGCTCGTAATATAAAAGACAACGAAACGTTGCAAGGAAGCCCAACAATGGGGTATAATGATTTTAGCAAGTCTTATGTTCATTTTAAGAATTTACCAAAGATTGTTTCAGAAATAGAAGAAATAAAAAAAGAAATATTAAACCAAAAAAAAGAAAATAATGGTTAAACAGAAGACCATCCAAACAGAAATTTCACTGACAGGAGTTGGATTACACACAGGAAGAGAAGTTAAAATGACTTTTAAACCTGCGCCAATTAATAATGGTTTTACCTTTACTAGATTAGATTTAGAAGGACATCCTGTTATTGAAGCAGACGCAAATTATGTTGTCAACACACAAAGAGGAACTAATTTAGAAAAATTAGGCGTTAAAATTCAAACCCCAGAACACGTTTTGGCTGCATTAGTAGGTTGTGATTTAGATAATGTTATTATCGAGTTAAATGCTTCAGAATTGCCTATTATGGATGGATCATCAAAATATTTTGTAGAAGCTATCGAAAAGGCGGGAGTTGTTGAACAAGAAGCTAAAAGAAATATTTATGTAGTCAAAGAAGTAATTTCATATACAGACGAGGAAACTGGTAGCGAAATTATTGTTATGCCAAGTGATAGCTATAGTGTGACTGCTATGGTTGACTTTGGTACTAAAGTATTAGGAACTCAAAATGCTACTCTAAAAAATATTGGAGATTTTAAAACCGAAATTGCTCAATCTAGAACTTTTAGTTTTCTGCATGAACTAGAATCGCTTTTAGACAACGGATTAATTAAAGGCGGCGATTTGAATAATGCCATTGTATATGTGGATAAAGAAATTTCCGAAAAAACAATGAATAGCCTAAAAACAGCTTTCGGAAAAGAAGAAATTACAGTTAAACCAAACGGAATTTTAGATAATTTGACTTTGCATTATCCAAACGAAGCAGCAAGACATAAATTACTTGATGTGGTTGGAGATTTGTCTCTGATTGGAACTCGAATTCAAGGAAAAGTAATTGCTAATAAACCAGGTCATTTTGTAAACACACAATTTGCCAAGAAAATGGCAAAAATCATCAAAATCGAACAAAGAAATTTTGTTCCTGTTTATGATTTGAATCAAGAGCCTTTGATGGATATTCACAAAATCATGTCGGTTTTGCCACACAGACCTCCGTTCTTATTTCTGGACAGAATTATCGAAATGTCTGATAGTCATATTGTAGGTTTGAAAAATGTTACCATGAACGAAGCTTTTTTCGTAGGTCATTTCCCTGGAGCTCCAGTAATGCCTGGTGTTATCATTGTAGAAGCGATGGCGCAAACAGGAGGAATTTTAGTATTGAGCACTGTTCCTGATCCTGAAAATTATTTGACTTATTTCATGAAAATAGACAATGTCAAATTCAAACATAAAGTATTACCTGGTGACACCTTGACTTTTAAATGTGATTTAATAACTCCTATCAGAAGAGGAATTTGCCACATGCAAGCCAATGCTTACGCCAATGGAAAACTCGTTGCAGAAGCAGAATTAATGGCTCAAATAGCTAAAAAGCAGTAATTTTTTGTTTAATTGGTTAATCGTTTATTTGATTAACCAATTAAACAGTTAAACGATTAAACAAAAACAAATGAATCAACCATTAGCTTATGTTCATCCGGGTGCAAAAATCGCAAAAAATGTGGTTATAGAACCTTTTACAACCATTCATAATAATGTAATCATAGGTGACGGAACTTGGATAGGTTCAAACGTGACCATAATGGAAGGCGCACGAATCGGAAAAAATTGTAATATATTTCCAGGAGCAGTAATCTCTGCAGTTCCTCAAGATTTAAAATTTGGAGGAGAAGATTCTTTAGCAATCATAGGGGATAACTGTACGATTCGTGAATGTGTTACGATCAATAGAGGAACTATCGCTTCAGGACAAACCGTAATTGGAAACAACTGTCTGATTATGGCAGCTGCTCATATTGCTCACGACTGTCATATTGGTGACAATGCCATTATAGTAAACGGAGTTCTTTTAGGAGGACACGTAACTGTTGGTAATTATGCTGTTATTGGCGGGTTATCGGCTATTCACCAGTTTATTAGTATTGGTGATCACGCAATGATTTCGGGAGGTTCTTTGTTAAGAAAAGACGTGCCGCCATTTACTAAAGCAGCAAAAGAACCTTTGTCTTATGTTGGAATCAATTCGATTGGATTGAGAAGACGCGGATTTACTCCTGAAAAAATCAGAGAAATACAAGATATTTATAGAATTTTATATCAAAAGAATTACAATACTACTCAAGCCATTGGTATCATCGAAGCAGAAATGGAAGCAACTCCTGAACGTGACGAAATATTGGATTTTATCAGAAATTCATCCAGAGGAATTATGAAAGGCTATACTGGAAATTCATAAATAAAAGTTGAATCGGTTATTTGTTTATTCGTTTATTCGGAAAACAATTAACCGATTTAGCAAATAAACAAATAACCGATTTAACGCATAAACAAATAAACATTCAAATGGCATCAACATCAGACATTAAAAACGGACTTTGCATTAAGCACAATCACGATATCTACAAGATCATTGAATTTCTTCACGTAAAACCAGGAAAAGGACCTGCTTTTGTTAGAACCAAATTAAAATCATTGACTAATGGTAAAGTATTAGACAATACCTTTTCTGCAGGTCATAAAATTGATACCGTTCGTGTAGAAACTCACACTTTTCAATTTTTATATCCAGAAGGAGATGAATTTCATTTTATGAATGCTGAAACTTTTGAACAAATTACATTAAATAGAAATGTTTTGGATTCTCCAGATTTATTAAAAGAAGGAGAAAATGTAATGATTCAAATTAATACAGAAACCGATTTACCATTATCTGTTGATATGGCATCATCTGTGATTTTAGAAGTGACTTATACTGAACCAGGAGTAAAAGGAAATACAGCAACCAATGCTACAAAACCTGCTACAGTTGAAACTGGAGCTACTGTAAACGTTCCTTTATTTATCAACGAAGGAGATAAAATCAAAATTGACACAGCTTCAGGAAGTTACATGGAGCGTGTTAAAGAGTAAATTTTAGAATTTAGATTGCAGAATTTTAGATTGCAAAACCTAGAAGTTTATGAAATTTTCTCAAATACAAACCTTACAAGAAATAGCAAGCATCATCAACTGTGAATATGTTGGTGATGCTGATTTTTTGGTGTCTGGAATGAACGAAATTCATGTGGTAGAGCCAGGTGATATTGTCTTTGTAGATCATCCCAAATATTATGACAAAGCATTAAATTCTGCGGCAACAATCATTTTGATAAACAAAAATGTGGACTGTCCACAAGGAAAAGCTTTGTTAATTTCTGATGACCCATTTCGGGATTTTAATATTTTAACCAAACATTTTAAACCCTTTCAGTCTTCAAATGTTGCTATTTCAGCTTCTGCAAAAATAGGAGAGGGAACCATAATTCAGCCTAATTCTTTTGTTGGAAACAACGTTATTATTGGTAAAAATTGTCTGATTCATTCTAATGTATCTATATATGACCACACCATAATTGGCGATAATGTTATTATTCATGCAGGAACCATACTTGGTGCTGACGCTTTTTATTATAAAAAACGTCCTGATGGCTTTGATCAGTTAGTTTCAGGAGGTCGTGTAGTGATAGAAAATAATGTTGGTATCGGAGCACTCTGTACCATAGACAAAGGAGTTACAGGGGATACTACTATTGGCGAAGGTACTAAAATTGACAATCAGGTACACGTTGGTCATGATACCGTCATTGGTAAAAAATGCCTAATAGCCTCACAAACCGGAATTGCAGGCTGTGTGATTATCGAAGACGAAGTGACACTTTGGGGACAAGTTGGTGTAACAAGCGGAATTACTATTGGGTCAAAAGCAGTATTTTTGGCTCAAGCAGGCGTAACCAAATCGCACCCAGGAAATAAAGTTTATAATGGAAATCCAGCACAGGAATCGAGAGAGTTTTTAAAACAATTGGCAAATTTGAAAAAAATACCCGAAATTCAAAATCAATTGAAATAAAAGGCAATAGTTTTCTTTAAATAAATTTCAGAATCAATTCTATTAGTAATTTGATAAATTTGAGCTGATAAATTATTTCGAGATTAATCGAATAAGCCAATTATAACAATTTTATTATAAAATACTAAAAAATCAATACAGATTACTGTTTACAATTTTATACTTTTGCAACACAAATTTTAAAAACCACATAAAAAAATATATCATGAGTGTTTTAGTTAATAAAGATTCCAAAATTATTGTTCAAGGATTCACAGGAAGTGAAGGTACTTTCCACGCCTCTCAAATGATTGAGTATGGTACAAACGTTGTTGGTGGTGTTACTCCAGGAAAAGGAGGATCTACTCACTTGGATCGTCCTGTTTTTAATACTGTAAAAGAAGCAGTAGATCAAGCAGGTGCTGATACAACCATTATTTTTGTACCACCAGCTTTTGCTGCCGATGCAATTATGGAAGCTGCTGATGCTGGAATCAAAGTAATTATAGCTATCACTGAAGGAATTCCTGTTGCTGATATGATCAAAGCCAACAATTATGTTAAACAAAGAAATTCTAGATTAATCGGACCAAACTGTCCAGGAGTCATTACTCCAGGTGAAGCTAAAGTAGGTATTATGCCTGGTTTCGTTTTCAAAAAAGGAACTGTTGGTATCGTTTCTAAATCAGGAACTTTAACGTATGAAGCTGCTGACCAAGTAGTAAAACAAGGATTAGGAATTACAACAGCTATCGGAATTGGTGGAGATCCAATCATTGGAACTACAACTAAAGAAGCAGTTGAGTTATTGATGAATGATCCAGAAACGGAAGCAATCATCATGATTGGTGAAATTGGAGGGCAACTTGAAGCTGATGCTGCTAAATGGGTAAAAGCGGATGGAAACCGCAAACCAGTTATCGGGTTTATTGCTGGTGAAACTGCTCCAAAAGGAAGAACAATGGGTCACGCAGGTGCAATTGTTGGTGGTGCTGACGATACAGCTGAAGCTAAAAAACGCATCATGAGAGAATGTGGAATCCACGTGGTTGACTCTCCTGCAGAAATTGGTAAAAAAGTAAAAGAAGTATTGGGATAGTTAAATTCCAATGTTTTAAATAACATAATCCAAAATGCCTCACCAAATAGTGAGGCATTTTGATTAATAAATATAAAATGTATAAAGAATTAAAAAAAATTAAAGTTCAAAATCAATTTACTTTTTCAGTTGACGATAGTTTAGAGGAAGTGTGTAATGCGCCAGAAACTGGAAACGGAATCTTCTTGGTTTATGCCGTTGAAGGTGAAGAAAAAGAATTGATTATGGTAGGTTCTACTGGAACTGTGCAAAACGACGGAACTTTGAAAAGCAAAAACGGTGGTTTGTATGACAAGATTGTAAATGGACACCAATTTGCAAAAACAGGGCGTAAATATTCTTGGCCAGCGCAAATGAAATTGGAAAATATTTCATTACTAGAAGTGGCTTGGTATGAAACTTTCAACGACAAGAATAAAGTAATCCCAACTTTCTTGGAAGGACAAATTCTACAAAATTTCTTGGACGAAAACGCAAAATTACCAAGATGGAATGTGGCTTTCTAAATCCTAAATTCTAAAATAATTGAAATGCCCACGTAATTCGTTGGGCATTTTTTTTGGCACGAAATACATTATGCCTATATTTGAAATTCAATTAGAAATAAAAAATCAAATCATAATATGAAATTACTTGAAGGAAAAGTAGCCATCATCACTGGCGCAAGTCGTGGAATCGGAAGAGGAATCGCAGAAGTTTTTGCAAAACACGGAGCCAATGTAGCGTTTACCTATAGTTCATCTGTAGAATCTGCTTTGGCATTGGAAAATGAATTGAATGCTTTGGGCGTCAAAGCCAAAGGATACCAATCAAATGCGGCTGATTTTAACGAAGCGCAAACTTTTGTTGATGCTGTTTTAGCTGAATTTGGAACTGTAGATATTTTAATCAACAATGCTGGAATTACGAAAGACAACTTGTTGATGCGTATGTCCGAAGCGGATTTTGATCAAGTAATTGATGTAAATTTGAAATCGGTTTTCAATATGACCAAAGCGATTCAAAAAACGTTTTTGAAACAACGTGCTGGATCCATTATCAATATTAGTTCTGTTGTTGGGGTTTCTGGAAATGCAGGTCAAACCAATTATGCTGCTTCAAAAGCAGGTGCGATTGGATTTACAAAATCAGTAGCATTAGAATTAGGTTCTCGTAACATTCGTTGCAACGCCATTGCTCCTGGATTTATTGAAACGGAGATGACAGCTAAATTAAGCGAAGATGTAGTAAAAGGTTGGAGAGAAGGAATTCCATTGAAACGTGGCGGAACAACTGAAGATGTTGCCAATGCTTGTCTTTTCTTGGCATCAGATATGAGTGCTTACGTTACAGGGCAAGTCTTGAACGTTTGCGGAGGAATGCTTACTTAAAAAAAGTTAGCAGTGTTCAGTATTCAGTAATCAACTGAACACTGAATACTGAACGCTGAATACTAAAAACATGACAACAAACACGATTCTATTATTATTACTTTCTTTATTAATAGCAGGCGGTTTGTCATTTTTTCAATATTATTATAAAGCCAAAACCAAGTCGAAACTGAACTTGGTTTTGGCTTTTTTACGTTTTTTATCCATTTTCGGAATATTATTGTTGTTGATTAATCCAATAATGACCCGAAAAACATTGGAAACTATCAAAACACCTTTGCCTGTTGTAGTAGATAATTCGAGTTCTATTGCTGATTTAAAATCTAAAGAAACAGCTTTAGAATTGTATAAAAAACTTTCTCAAAACAAAGAATTGCAGGAAAAATTTGATTTGCAATCCTATCAATTTGACAGTGAATTTCAACAATCGGAGGAATTTGATTTCAAAGGAACGCAAACCAATCTGGATGAAGTTGCCAAAAGTTTGAAAAGTATTTATAAGAACACCACTTTTCCAACGGTTTTGATTACGGATGGAAATCAAACTTCGGGGAATGATTATGTGTATTCTTTTGATGCAAACAACAAGGTTTATCCTTTAGTTGTTGGTGATACAACTAAATTTTTAGACTTAAAAGTGAGTCAATTAAACGTCAATAAATATGCTTTTCAGAAAAATAAATTTCCTGTAGAAGTATTTTTGAATTATTCGGGAAACAAAAATGTAACGGCTGATTTTCGTATTTCGCAAGGGAATTCGGTTTTGAGTAAGCAAACGGTTTCTTTTTCTCAATCCAAAAAATCGGTGATTTTAAACGTTTTGCTTCCTGCAGACAAAGTAGGAATACAAGTTTTTAAAGCGACCATTTCTTCTAACCAAAAAGAGAAAAATACTTATAATAACACCAAAAATTTTGCGGTTGAAGTCATCGATCAAAAGACAAATATTGCCATTGTTTCGGCTATAAATCATCCCGATTTGGGTGCTTTGAAACGTGCTATTGAAACTAATGTACAGCGCAAAGTAAGTGTTCTTAAACCTAACTTAATCAATTTATTACAAGATTATAATATTTTAATCCTGTATCAGCCGACAAATGAATTTAAGTCGGTTTTTGAAAAGAATAAAGTAGCTGGAATTAATACTTTTATTATTACTGGAAATAGCACGGATTTCAATTTTTTGAACCAACAACAAAACAATTTGGTTTTCAAAATGAGCAGTCAAAAAGAGGATTATTTAGCCGAATTTAATTCGCAGTTTACTCTTTTTGCCATGGATAATTTAGGTTTCGAAAATTTTCCTCCACTGCAAAATCCTTTTGGAACGATAACTACAAATGGAACGGTTTCTACTTTGCTTTCTTCCAAAATTAGAAATATAGCAACTAATTCACCTTTGTTGGCTTTTGCCGAAAATCAAGGCAAACGTTCTGCTTTTCTTTTGGGAGAGAATAGTTGGAAATGGCGTATTCAATTTCATCTTGACCATCAGTCTTTCGGAAAATACGATGTTTTTGTGGATAAAATTATTCAGTTTTTGGCATCTAATGATTCCAAAAAATCCTTGGCGGTCAATCACGAAAGTTTTTATAATTCGGGAGAAGCCATCGAAATTACAGCTTCTTATTTCAATAAAAACTACGAATTTGATGAAAAGGCTCGCTTGACGATTTCGGTAACCAATATAAAAACCAAGCAAACCAAAAATTACGATTTACTAAAAGGTAATAATTCTTTTAAAGTCAATTTGGACGGACTTTCGGCAGGTGGTTATAATTTTTCGGTAAAAGAATTGAATTCGAAAACCAGTTATTCAGGTCATTTTGAAATTCTGGATTTTAATATCGAAAAACAATTCGTTAATCCCGATGTCGAAAAATTGAATCAATTGGCAACACAAACTCAAGGAAAAATTTATTATCCAAACCAAGTGAATGTTTTAATCAAATCGCTTTTGGAAGACGAAAATTACAAAGCCATTCAAAAAGAAATCCTAACCAAAACACCTTTAATTGATTGGGTTTGGTTGTTGATTTTAATAGCCATTACACTAACTTCGGAGTGGTTTGTTCGAAAATACAATGGGATGTTGTAGTACAAAAAGAACTCAATTTCAGTTTATTTAGTCTGCTATTTCAAACTTAATATTGGCTTAAGTTTCTGTTTCTGACATTTTGCTCCATACTTTATATTCTATTTTTGTGTTTTAAAATAAAGAAAATTGTTCTTAATTTTTAAAACATAAATCAATGAAAAAAATTTGTATTATTCTGCTTGTTTTTATTAGTAGTTCCAGTTTTTCTCAAGATTGGAAAAGTAATTTTGATGAAGCTAAAAAAGAAGCTGTAAATGAAAATAAAAATATTCTTCTTGTATTTTCAGGATCAGATTGGTGCGCACCTTGCATCAAATTAGATAATGCTGTTTGGAAATCGGAAGCATTCAAATCGGAATCCGAAAAAAACTGGGTGATTTATAAAGCTGATTTTCCTAAAAAGAAAGCCAATCAGTTGTCAGTCGAACAAACAGAATCGAATAATAAATTGGCGGAAAAATACAATCGAAATGGTAGTTTTCCCTTGGTGATTCTTTTGGATAAAACAGGAAAAGTGATTGGAATGACTGGTTTCAAAAACATTTCAGCAACAGATTATATACAGTTAATTCATTCATTGGAGAAAAAATGAAAAATATAGCTTACTTCCTTTTTTTACTTGCGACTTATAGTTCTTTTGGACAAATCACTCACAAGAGAAAACTATCAATGTTAGGTAGTCCATTCGAAATGACTGTGGTTGTTAAAGACACGATTCAAGGAAATCAATATATCGATTTGGCTGTGGCCGAAGTCAAACGTATAGAAAACTTAATTTCCGATTGGATTCCGAGTTCGCAAATATCGAAAGTCAATCAAAATGCCGGAATCAAAGCCATTAAAGTAGATAAAGAAGTATTTGATCTAGTGGGTAGAGCTATGAAAGTATCCCAAATTACTTCTGGAGCATTTGATATTTCCTATGCTTCAATGGATAAAATTTGGAAATTTGATGGTAGTATGAAAGCCATGCCAACGGAAGAAGCCATCAAGAAATCGGTTTCTAAAATTGGATATAAAAACATTATTCTTGATTCAAAAGAGCAAACTATTTTCCTTAAAATGGAGGGAATGAAATTAGGACTTGGTGGCATTGGTCAAGGTTATATTGCTGACAAAGTGAAAGAATTACTCCAAACTAAAGGCTGTGTTTCAGGTATTGTTAATGTTTCAGGCGATATTAATACTTGGGGTAAACAAGTTGATGGAAAATCTTGGACAGTTGCTATTGTAAACCCCATGAATAAAAATAAAATTTTTGCCACTTTCCCATTAGAAAACAGTGCTGTAGAAACTTCTGGGAGCTATGAAAAATTTGTTGTTTTTAATGGTATCCGCTATTCTCATATCATTGATCCACGAACGGGATATCCGGCTCAAGGTATTGTGAGTGTTTCGGTTTTTGCCAAACAAACCGAAATTGCTGATGCTTTAGCTACAGGAATTTTTGTTCTTGGAGTAGAAGTAGGCTTGGATTTAGTCAATCAAATGAAAGGGATTCAGTGTATTATTGTGGATGATAAAGGTAAAATTCATACATCAAAAGGAATAGACATCAAAAAATTTGAATAAGATGATACAGAAAATAATTTTAGTAGTAGTGATTGGACTTTTTTTGCAATCGTGTAATACTGTAAAAGAGTACGAAAAAGTTGCTATCAACGATCCTGACATGAAACTTTCTGCAAGAACGGCAGAACGTTATGAAATTACTTTTCAAGTTTATAGAGAAGCAGCGGCTGGAGCCAATGGTGGAAAATCGGGTGGAGGTTGTGGTTGCAACTAAATTTCGATAAATAAAAAACAATATTATTTTACAATTTTTAAGATGAAAATTAGAATCACATTTCTCTTTTTATTAGTTGGAATCAGTGCATTTTCTCAAAAAACTACTGACAGCATCCAGTTTAAGAAAAGAGTTTTAGAAAGTACCGAGGTAGATTTTTTATTGAGTTATTACAATCAAGATGGTTCTAAATCAGCCGTTTCGGGAGGTCTTGGTTCGGAACAATTAACAGATATAGCTTCAAATGTTGTAGTTTCCATGCCTATAAATGACAATGATGTTTTAACGGTTGATTTGGGTATTTCAGCATATTCATCTGCTTCTTCTAGTAATATTAATCCATTTAATGCAACTGGTGCTTCGGGTGGTGGCGATGACGATGATGACAGAAAAAGTAATAACAAGACAATGGCAGCAGCCAGCGAACCTTATGGAACGCCTTGGCAAGCTTCTTCAGGAGCTTCAAAGAGTGATCAGTTAACAGCTATAACCGTAAATTATGCTCACAGTAGTGATTCTCGTAATTTTATTTGGAATGCAGATGTTTCTTTTTCCAATGAATATGATTATACTTCTATAGGTTTTGGAGGAGGAATTGCGCAACTTTTTAACGATAAAAACTCGGAAATAAGTCTAAAAGTCAATGCTTATTTAGATAAATGGCAACCCATTTACCCAACAGAATTACACGAATATTCAAAAAACGGTCCTGATTTCTTAAACCAAGGATTTTTTAATGGAGTTTCAGTTTTAAATCAAAACGGACAAGCTACGGTGGATTATTTACCTTCAACTTTTCAAACTGTAAGTGCTGTGAATCGAAATTCGTATTCTGCTTCATTTGGATTTTCGCAGGTAGTTTCAAAAAAATTACAATTCTCTGTATTCTTTGATGTTTTAAAGCAACAAGGATTATTGTCAACACCGTATCACCGAATTTATTTTGCTGACAAAGACAATTATTATATTGGCCAACCTGAATATATTGCAAATTACGAAAATGAAAGTAATACAGGTGTTTATAAATTAGCAGACGATATTGAAAGATTACCTAATAGTCGATTCAAATTGCCTATTGGAGGGCGACTCAATTATTACATTAACGAACGATTTGTTTTGAGAACTTATTATCGCTATTATTCCGACAATTGGGATATTCAGTCTCATACAGCTAATGTTGAATTACCTTTTAAAATTTCTGATCGATTTACTATTTTCCCAATGTATCGTTTTTATACCCAAACGCAATCTAAATATTATGCGCCTTATGAAACCCATTTATCAACCGAAAAATATTATACTTCGGATGCTGATTTAAGTAGTTTTGATGCTAATCAATATGGTTTTGGTATTAATTATACTGATATTTTTACAGGAGCAAAAATTTGGAAATTAGGTTTAAAGAATATCGATTTCAGATTCAATCATTACCAAAGAAGTGATAATTTAACAGCAAATATTGCTACTATTGGATTTAAGTTTATCTTACAATAAAAAAATGAAAATTCTACTAATTGAAGACGAAATAGGTATCGCTAATTTTCTCCAACAAGGTTTGGAAGAAGAAGGTTATACTGTTTTAGTTGCTAATGATGGGAAAAAAGGACTCGAATTAGCCTTGGCTCAAACAGTAAATATTATTCTTTTAGATTGGATGTTACCCAAAATAACTGGAATTGAAGTTTGTAAAGCTATTCGAAAAGCAAATTCAACAACACCAATTATTTTCCTTACGGCCAAAGATACAGTTCAGGAAACCATAGAAGGACTCAAAGCTGGAGCCAATGATTACATCAAAAAACCATTTAGTTTTGAAGAATTACTCGAACGAATTAAAATTCATTTTAGGAATCAAACTCAACCTGAAATATTAAAATTGGGGTCTATAAAAATTGATTTGGCTCAATATCTTGTTAGCGTCAATGGAAATGAAGTGAATTTAACACAACGTGAATTTGAATTGCTACGCTATTTAGTTCAAAATAAAGGAAAAGTTTGCACTCGAACTCAAATTATAGAAGACGTTTGGGACATTCATTTTGAATATGATACTGGTGTGATTGATGTTTTTATGAATGCCATTCGTAAAAAATTAAATTTAAATTTAAATAAAGACGAAGATTTAATCAAAACTATTCGAGGAGTTGGTTATATTGCTAATGATTAACACCCAATATATGTTTTCCTTTTCTTTTAAAAACAGAATTGCTTTTTACTACATCATCAGCACGGGATTATTGATTTCGGTGGTGTTTTTTTTGATTTATCATAGTATAGATCACAATGTAAATACTCATATCAATGAAGATATTAACGACGAAGTGCAAAAGCATTTAAGAGAGATTGTCATTGATCCTAATAATACTTATTTAATTCATGTTGACGAATGGCGAGAACGGGAGCACAATACCGTTAATGTAAATCCAGTTTTTGTACAGTTTTTAGACATCAACAAACAATTAATTGACAAGTCTCCTAATTTAAAAGGAATACAACTCAAAGTATATTCTACAAAATGGAACAATAAATTCATAGATACTTACTTGAATAAAAAACCAATTAGACAAATTCAAGTACCACTATTAGACAAAAATAAAGTGGTTGGTTATTTATTAATTGCCATGTCATTAGATGATGCAACAATGATTTTAATGAATTTGCAGGATACTTTATTGATTGCTTTTCCATTGATATTAGCTATTCTTTTCTTAATTGCTCGTTTCATTGCCGGAAGAAGTATCAAGCCTGTAACCTTAATTACTGAAACGTCTAGCAAAATCACTAAAGACAATTTGCAAGAACGAATCTCTTTGCCTCAAAATAAAGACGAACTTTATGTTTTATCCAAAACAATAAATGATTTGCTGGATAGAATTGAAAATGCCGTAGAAAGAGAAAAACAATTTGCTTCACACGCTTCACACGAATTACGAACTCCACTAACGGTTTTGAAAGGAACATTAGAAGTTCTGGTTAGAAAACCCAGAACACAAGCGGAATATGAAGACAAAATTAAATATGGAATTTCAGAAGTAAATCGATTGAATACTTTAGTAGATCAACTGTTATTACTGGCTCGATTTGAAAATCAAATTCAAAGTTTGAAGGTAGAAAAAGTTTATTTGAACGCTATGATTTTAGATATTCTGACCCGATTTTCCAGTAAAATTAATGTCAAAAAAATAAGCATCAATCCTTCTTTTTCAAAAGATTTTAATATTGAATCCGATAATTATTTACTATCCATAATCATTAGTAATATTATCAGTAATGCAATTAAATATTCTAATGAGAAAGGAACTGTTTCAATACAACTTTCACAAAATCAAAACACTACAACTTGTACCATTACGGATAACGGAATTGGTATTGCTAAAGAAGATTTAGATAAAATTTTCAATCCTTTTTATCGTTCAAATCCAACGCAGCATCCCGAGATAAAAGGATCTGGATTAGGACTTTCTATTGTAAAACGATTAGCAGATTTGCTCAATATTCAATTTGAAATTCATAGCGAAGTAGGCAAAGGAACTACAGTTGTTTTAAGTTTTGAAAACTAATACATTACAAGATTGTTTTTCATCAAGATTTACTGCTGTAGAAAATATTTTAAATCATAGTTTTTTAAGTTTCCCATAAGTACATCTTAAGTTGTCCTTAAGCGTTTTTTCTATTGAGCTCAATATTTTTGTAATATCAAATCACGAAATCGATGTTAGAAAAAATTATAGCTTTCAGTCTAAAAAACAAACTTATTGTTTTGTTGTTTACTTTAGGAATTTTTGGATTCGGAATTTTTTCTGTGTTCCAAATTTCCATAGGTGCTGTTCCTGATGTGACTAACAATCAAGTTCAGGTGATTACTACCTCACGTAATCTTTCTACTCAGGATATTGAACAATTTATTACCTATCCGGTGGAGATTGAAATGTCTAATTTGCCTGGAGTAAAAGAAATTCGCTCGGTTTCAAAATTCGGATTATCGGTAGTAACTATTGTTTTTGATGATGATTTAGGAACTTATTTGCCAAGACAATTAATAGCTGAAAAAATAAAATCTGCTGCTGAGAAAATCCCGGAAGGTTTTGGCACACCCGAAATGGGGCCTATAACAACCGGACTGGGTGAAATTTATCAATATACACTTGAAGTAAAACCTGAATTTAAAAACAATTATTCGGTTACGGATTTAAGAACACTTCAGGATTGGGTGGTAAAACGTCAACTTTCAGGAATTAAAGGAGTAGTCGAAATTAATACTTGGGGCGGTTATTTAAAACAATACGAAATAGCCATTTCGCCCTCTCGTTTAAATGCAATGAATATTAGTGTTTCGGATGTTTTTAAAGCCTTGCAAAATAACAACGGAATTGCAGGAGGAGCCTATATTGAAAAAGTCAACCAAAGTTATTTTATTCGTGCCGAAGGAAAAGTAAAATCACTTGAAGATATTGAAAACATAGTAGTTAAAAACAACAACGGATTGCCTATTGTGATAAAAAATGTAGCCAATGTGCGTTTTGGTCACGCCAATCGTTTTGGAGCAATTACCGGAAACGGAGAAGGAGAGAAGGTACTTGGACAAGTAATGATGCTCAAAGATGCCAATTCTAAAAAGGTAATTAATGATGTAAAAGACAGAGTAGCTGAAATTCAGAAAAGTTTACCTGAAGGCGTTTATATCAATGGCTTTTTGGAACGTAGCGAATTAGTAAGTAAAACCACTTTTACAGTTGCCGAAAACCTGATTCTGGGCTGTTTGATTGTTATTTTCGTAGTTGTTTTGTTGCTTGGAAATTGGCGTTCAGGATTGGTTGTAGCATCGGTTATTCCGCTGTGTTTATTGTTTGCCATTTCGTTAATGAATATTTTTGGCATTGATGCCAATTTGATGAGTTTAGGTGCGATTGATTTCGGAATCATTATCGATGGAGCTGTAATTATTGTCGAATTTATTGCGTTCCAAATTGCGCATAAATCAGCAAATTTAGCCAAACTTTCAAAAGAAGATAGTCAACTAGAAATTGACCAGATTACCTACAAAAGTGCTTCAAAAATGATGAATTCGGCTATTTTTGGACAGTTAATTATTTTAATTGTTTTCATTCCAATTCTATCGCTTTCCGGCATTGAAGGAAAAATGTTCAAACCCATGGCAATGACTTTTAGTTTTGCTTTGGTTGGAGCAATGTTGTTTTGTTTTTCGTATGTTCCAGTGGTTGCATCCTTATTTTTAAAACCTAAAGAAGAAAATCCAGATTCATTTTCGAATAAATTAATAGCTAAATTAAATTCGCTTTACTTACCCGTAATCACTTGGGCATTGGTCAATACCAAAAAAGTAATGTACGGTGCCATCGGATTATTGGCAATGGCTATAGCTTTATTTACGACCATGGGAGGCGAATTTATTCCGACTTTGGATGAGGGCGATTTTGTGATTCAGCCTGTTTTAAAAACAGGAACTTCTTTGAGTAAAACCATCGAAACTACAACTAAAATTGAGAAAATAATTCTTAAAAACTTTCCCGAAGTTCAACAGGTGGTGAGTCGAATAGGTGCAGCCGAAGTCCCAACCGATCCAATGAGTATGGAGGAAAGTGATGTTATTGTAAAGTTAAAACCAAAATCCGAATGGGTTTCAGCTTCCAGCAAAGACGAATTGGCTGATAAAATCAAATTAGCAGTCGAAGAACAAATTCCGAATATGGAAATCGAATTTACCCAACCTATTGAGATGCGTTTTAACGAATTAATTTCAGGGACACGTTCGGATGTGGCGGTGAAAATTTTTGGGGAAAATTTAGATGTTTTAGCTAAAAAAGCACAAGAAATTGAGAAGGCCATTAGAAATGTTGAAGGAGCTTCGGATATCATTATAGAAAAAACAGAAGGTTTGCCACAAATGAGTGTACAATTTGACCGTTCTAAAATAGCACGTTATGGATTGAATATTGCTGATTTGAATGAATTGATTGCTCTTGGCTTTGCCGGAAAAACGGTTGGAAATGTGTTTGAAGGCGAAAAACGATTTGATATGGTCATTCGTTTGGATCAAAATAACCGACATGATATTGAGGATTTAAAAAATCTCTATGTAACTACTCCGTCGGGTAATCAGATTCCAATGCAAGAATTGGCAACAATTGAATATACTCAAGGTCCGGCAAAAATTTCTAGAGACAATACCAACAGGAGAATTGTCGTTGGAATTAATGTTAGAAATAGAGATTTACAAAGTGTGGTAACTGACATTCAAAAAAATGTATCTGCCAAAGTAAAATTACCATCTGGGTATTCGATTGAATATGGAGGTCAATTTGAAAACCTTCAAAGTGCCAAAGCCCGATTAATGATTGCTGTACCAATTGCTTTATTTTTAATATTTATACTGTTGTATTTTGCTTTTGGTTCAATCAAAGAAGCTTTGATGGTATATTCGGCAATTCCGCTTTCGGCCGTTGGAGGAATATTGTTTTTATGGATTAGAGATTTGCCATTCAGTATTTCGGCAGGAGTTGGTTTTATTACGTTGTTTGGAATTGCAGTATTAAACGGAATTGTATTAATAGAACATTTTAAAGAATTGAAACACCAAGGAATAACAAACAAAGACCAATTGATTTTGAAAGGGACAACCGATAGATTAAGACCTGTATTACTAACCGCTGCTGCAGCTGCTTTAGGTTTTTTGCCAATGGCAATTTCTTCTTCAGGTGGTGCCGAAGTACAAAGACCGTTAGCAACAGTTGTTATAGGAGGTTTGTTTACGGCTACTATATTAACAATGATTGTGTTGCCTGTTTTATTTAAAGTTTTTGATGGAAAAGAATTTAAGAAACCTAAATTCAAAAAATACCAAAGCGGAACTTATATTTTTTTATTATTGTTGAGTACTTCATTTTCTTTTGCTCAAAATGCTAATGCTGAATTAGATCAATTGATTGCGAATGGAATTCAAAATAATAAAGCTTTGAAAGCAGCACAATTGCAAGTCGATAAAACCAAAGCGAATATCAATACAGCTTATTCTTTTGATAAAACCAATATTTATTACAGCTATGACCAAAATAATTTGGCTGTAAATAACAATGCTTTGAAAGTTTTTGGCATTCAACAGCGTTTTGCTTTTCCGACCGTTTATGGTGCACAAAAAAGCATTAATACTGCCGAATATGAGAAAGAAAAAGCCAGTTTCGAAATTCAAAAAAACAAACTGACTTTTAATGTTTCTAGTACGTATCATCATATCGTGTATTTGCAACATCAGGAAAAACTGTATCGTTATTTGGACAGTTTGTATCAGAATTTCTCCAAAGCCAGCGACAGAAAATTTGAATTAGGAGAAACCAATTATCTCGAAAAAATTACGGCTCAAGCCAAATTCAGAAAGATAACCACCACGCTTTTGCAGCTAGAAAACGATAAAAAAGCACAATATGAAATCTTGCAATCCTTGGTTCAATCCGAAGATAAAATTGTGATAAGCAATACTAAAATAGAATCGATAAATAATGCAACAAACGAAACAAGTAAATTACTTTATTCTTCTTATTTAGAAAGTATTACAAAAAATTATAAGAATCAAATTAGTTTGCAAAAACAACATTGGTTGCCCGATTTAAACGTGGATTATTTTCAAGGAAAAAACAGTGGATTATCACAATCTTTATATGGTTTTCAGGTTGGAGTAGGAATTCCGTTATTTTATTTTGGTAACAAAGCCAAGACCAAAGTAGCCCAATTGGAATTGCAATCTTGGGAACAACAAAAACAAAACGAAGAGCAAAAAATAGATAAATATATTAGCCAGAAAATAAATGAATTGGCAAAATATCAAGAAGCTATTCATTATTACAACCAATACGGAAAAAAACTCTCGGAAGAAATTATCAAAGTTGGGAATCGAAGTTACAAACAAGGTGAAATAGATTTCTTTCAATACATTCAAAGCTTGGAAAATGCGACAACTATTCAAGTGGATTATTTGGACAATGTGCTTCAATTCAATAAAACCCAATTAGACTTGCAATATCTTAATTTTTAACATCTTAACAATGAAAAAAACAATATTTACCCTCATCATAACTTCGCTTTTGTTTTCTTGTAAAGACGCCAAAACCGAAGAACCAACAGTCAAAGATAACGGCTTAATTACGGTCACGGCAGCTCAATTTCAATCATCGGGGATGGAAATAGCAAGTCTCGTTGAACAGGATTTTGATGTTACTATAAATACTTCTGGAAAAATTGATGTTCCGCCTCAAAACAGAGCAAAAGTAACTTCGTTTATTGGAGGATACGTTAAAGCTACTCGACTTTTGGTTGGCGATAAAGTGACTAAAGGTCAAGCACTTTTAACTTTGGAAAACACAGAATATCTTGATATTCAGAAAGAGTATCTAGAAGTAGCCGAGCAAATTAAATACTTGAAATCGGAATTCGAAAGACAAAAAACACTTTATGACGAAAAAATAACTTCCCAAAAAAATTACCTCAAAGCCGAAAGTGATTACAGAAAAACATTGGGAATGTATCAAAGTTTAAGAGCTAAATTGCAATTGTTGAACATCAATCCAAGCCAAGTAGAAAGTGGCAAATTGACTTCAATTGTTACCATTTATGCCCCAATTACTGGCGATATTGTTATTATGAATGCCAATGTCGGAATGCCTGTTGCGCCCTCGGATGTAATTTTGGAAATTGTAGATACCAATCATTTGCATCTGGAATTAGCCGTTTTTGAAAAAGATATTTTAAAAGTAAAAGTAGGGCAAAAAATCACTTTTACCGTTCCAGAAGCTAACAAAGAAGTTTTTGAAGCCGAAGTGCATTTGGTTGGAAAATCGATTGAAGGCAACGACAGAACCATCAATGTTCACGGGCATCTGGACGACAACATCAAGCAAAAATTACTCACAGGAATGTTTGTAGAAGCCAAGATAAATATTAATTCAAAGAAAGGATTATCCATTCCTCAAGATGCTTTAATTCCTGAAAATAACAAAAATTTCGTACTTTTATTAGATAACAAAAACAGTAACAAATTTTTATTTAAGAAAGTACCAGTTACTGTTGGTCAAAAGTCTGAAAACAGAGTCGAAATTGTGCCGAACGACCAAATTAATGCTTCTTCAAAAATACTAGTAAAAGGTGTTTTTGATTTGGCGGAATAAAATCTATAAAAATAACTAAACAATTGAAATTATGAACGACGCACACTTACACATGGTAGTAAACCATTTTCCTATTATCGGGACAATTTTGGGACTAGGAATTTTAATTGCAGGAATGATTCTGAAAAACAATTCAGTTAAAAACACTGCTTATGCTGTATTTATTGTAGGAGCAATTTTTGCAGTATTCAGCATGGCGACTGGAGAAGGAGCAGAAGAACTGGTTGAAAATATGCCCTCTGTTGGTAAAAAAATCATCCATGAGCATGAAGAAATCGCCGAAAAATTAGCACTAGTTTTATATGCTTTGGGATTAATTTCGGTATTGGGTTTGTTTTTGACTTATAAAAATAATTCTAAAGCTAAAATGGTTTCTTATCTAGCTGTTGTAGTAGCTGCAGTAGGTGTTTTTTTTGCTCAACAAACAGGAACTTCTGGTGGAGAAATTCGTCACACTGAAATAAGAGTAAATACAATCCAAAATACAGGTTCAGAAGATGAAAATTAATTGAGAATAATTAATTCAAGTTGCTAGTTTGTGTATCCACATCTATCAAAAACACGTTAGATTTACAATAATTTAAAAGAACATCTCTTAATCTTTAGTGGACACTAGTGAGTACTTGGATTATTTTATAGAGGATTTAGAGTGAATAAAAGATACGTTCTAAAAAAGTTACCATTTGTTTTGGAATAGATTCAATTTATTAAACCTCTTTTTCTAATAATCGATACTAATTTTTTAGCACTACTATTAAGATTGGAGATTTTTGTTTTAATCTTAAATCACTTGCTACAACTCATCTAATCAACCTTTAACTTTATATCTAAAGCGATATTCTCGCGGTGATATTTCCATTACCGAGTGAAAAGACTTTGAAAAATGGAATGGGTCGTAATAACACAGATGATAAGCAATTTCTTTGATCTTCATAGTGGTAAATTGTAATAAAGAGCATGATTTCTGCACTTTTAATTGATTGTAATATTCCATAGGAGTGAATGATGTTTTCTCCAAAAACAAAGTTCCAAAATGGGAACTTGAAAAACCTACATGCTGTGCAATTTGTTGGAGCGTTATTTTGTTGGTCAAATTATTTTTCATAAAAATAATGCTTTTATGTATCACATCTAAAGTGTCTTCGTCGACAGTTTTAGTTTTTAAAAATTGATCTACATATTTTATGCTGGCTAAAAAATGTTGAAAGCAAGCACTTGAATACTCTATATTATCAGAATAGAAACCCATTTCTAAATTTTGATAAATTTCTTCGAAAAGGTCTAGTCTATCTGATAACCTTTTGTCATCGAGGTTAATTATTTTTTCAAAAATGGAGGAATAAAAAGGCGTATTTGTTCCTTTGAAATGAATCCAATAGATACTCCATGGATTAGACGCTTCTGCTTCATAACTATGAGTCTTATTTGCCGGAATTATGAAAACTTCATTTTTGGATAGTGCAAATTTTTCGTCTTCTATGGTTATAAATCCTTTTCCGTTTTCACAATAAATAAGAATGTTTTCCAATGCTCCTTTTGAACGTTTTCTAAAATGGTGTTTAGCATTTGGATAATAACCAATATGTGTGATGAAGAATGTATTTGTAAGTTGATTTTCAGATTGGAAATGGCGTATACTGTAAGGAACAACTATTGCTCTTTCTCCTTTAAAACCATCGGCTATTTTTTCCATTTATCATTGATATATTAAAATTTAAAAAAAAATCCAAGAAGAATTGATTTGGGGTTAAATGTATAAAATAATCAAATAGTACATTATTTGAAAAGAGGTTGTTTTAATTTTTAATTCAAATGTATTTGTGTTGAATGTTTCAAATAAATTGAAATATTAAAAAAACTAATCCAAAATTATCAAAATACCTAATTGGTGATCAATTAATTTTTAAAAAATTAATTATTAATGTAAATAATTTGTGATTTAATCCCTCTTGTTTAATAGTCTTTAAGTCAGTTTATTAGTGGTGTTGTTGGGTTTTATATTTTATGTATTATTCCTGTTTTTATTACCTAATGTTTCATAAGTAATTAATAACACTAGTAGATTTATTGATTACAATATCTATTTCACACATTTTTTTATTAAAAAAAATGTGTAATGCAAAAATAATCATTTTTATTTTTCATTATGATAAAATATTTATCAAAATCGTGATTTTATACATCTTTTATATGGATTTTACATTTTGTAGGCTTTGCGATGTATATACTTTTGTGTTAGTTAAATCAATTATAATATACATGTACAAATACAATTCTTCTTATTTGCTTTTCATTGCATTGGTTTCGGCCATGGGTGGTTTATTGTTTGAATACGACTGGGTTGTTATTAGAGGAGCCAAACCATTTTATGAAGTTTTCTTTAATGTAACAAATTCTCCTTCAATGCAAGGTTGGGTAATGAGCTGTGCTATTTTGGGCTGTTGTACAGGTGATGTAAATGAAAAAGTAGACTATAAATTATTGTTTAAGGTAAAATGTCAAAAAATATGTTGTTGGGAATTTTTACAGCTGTTTTTCAACAATGGTAAGGTATTAATGTAATCTTCAATTATGCCCAAGAAATTTTTTCGGCTGCAGGGTGTGGAGTAACAGATATCCTGTTCAATATTGTTATCACTGGCTTGACTAATTTGATATTCACATTTGCTGGGATGTATTTAGTTGACAAATTGAGAAGAAGGGCACTCATGTTTTTGGATTGATTGGATTGTATTTATGCCTTGTTAGTAGCTTGTTATTATTTTGAAGTGACTGGTCTAGTTGTTTTAATACTTGTTATTGCAGCCATTGCTTGTTACGCCATGACACTTGCTCCAATAACTTGGATGGTTTTGTCTGAAATATTTCCAACTATAGTTCGTGTATTGGCAATGACAGTTTCAACTTTTGCGCTTTGGACGACCTGTTTTGTACTTACTTACACCTTTCAATTGCTAAATAGCAGTTTAGGAGCTTACGGAACATTTTAGGTTTATTGTATTGTTTGTATTCAGGGGTATCTCTTTTTAAGGGGTTATTTGTCAGAAACAAAAGGAAAATCATTAGAAAAAATAGAAAACGAATTGACAAAATAATACAGTATTAAATTAAAAAAAAACTTTGAATTGAACTCCATCGAATACTGTTAAAATATAAAATAATGAAAACACAAGACGTAATAATGCCCTTGACCGAAAATTTTAAAGACGAAAAGATAACTTCTTATTTAATACAATCCACTGTACATGAAGATGGTGTTGTTCGTGTGTGGGCAGAAGATGTATTATTGCCAACTTACCAAATAGGGGAAGAGGAAAAAAATCCAATTTTCCTTGAAAAACGAGTTTATCAAGGAAGTTCTGGTGCTGTATATCCTTATCCTGTTGTAGAAAAAATATCGGATGTCAAGGTAGATCAATCCTATCATGCTTTATTCCTAGAAAATAAATACATAAAAATCATGATATTGCCTGAATTGGGCGGTCGTATCCACATGGCTTATGACAAGGTAAAGCAATGTCATTTTGTTTATTATAATCAAGTAATAAAGCCAGCTCTTGTTGGACTTACAGGTCCTTGGATTTCTGGAGGAATTGAGTTTAATTGGCCACAACACCATCGACCAAGTACCTTTCTTCCAACTGATTATAGTATTGAAGAAAATACAGATGGAAGTAAAACAGTTTGGTGCAATGAAGTAGAGCGCATGTTTAGAACCAAAGGAATGCAAGGATTTACTTTACACCCTGACAAAGCGTATATTGAGATAAAAGTAAAAGTGTACAATAGAACAGCTTTTCATCAAACTTTTTTGTGGTGGGCAAATCCAGCAGTTGTGGTTAATGAAAGCTACAAGTCCGTATTTCCTCCAGATGTCAATGCTGTTTTTGATCACGGGAAACGAGATGTTTCAAAATTTCCAATCGCAACAGGAGAATATTATAAGCAAGACTATTCAGCTGGGGTGGACATCTCCAAGTACAAAAACATTCCTGTCCCTACATCTTACACGGCTGTTTCCTCCAAATATAATTTTGTTGGAGGTTATGAGGATAATGTTCAAGCAGGTTTGCTTCACGTTGCAAACCATCATGTATCACCAGGAAAAAAACAATGGACATGGGGTAATGGAGATTTTGGACTTGCATGGGATAGAAATTTAACAGATGTTGACGGACCTTATATCGAATTGATGACGGGTGTTTTTACAGATAACCAGCCTGATTTTTCTTGGTTGCAAGCCTATGAGGAAAAATCTTGGGTACAGTATTTTATGCCTTATGCCGAAGTGGGCTATGTAAAAAATGCTACCAAGGATGCAATGATCAATATTGAAGTTGAGGGTGACAATGCCAATTTAGTTTTATACACAACCAGTCTTTTCGAAAATTTAAAATTAGTACTCAAAGACAATGAAGGACTTGTGTTATTTCAAGATGAAATCACGATTTCACCGTTAAATCCGTATAAAAATAGCGTTTCGATTGGAAATAGATTATCGGAGAATTTGATTTTTTCGATCTATACAGCGGAAGGGAAGATACTTGTTGAATATCAAGAAGAAAATCCAGAATTAAAACCAGTTCCAGATCCAGCAAAAGCTGCTCTGGAGCCAAAAGATATTTTGTCTATTGAACAATTGTTTTTAACAGGTTTGCATCTAGAGCAATACCGTCATGCTACCTACAATCCTATGGATTATTATTTGGAGGCTTTAAGAAGAGAACCAAAAGACATGCGTTGCAATAATGCGTTAGGATTATTGGCTATGAGACGAGGACAGTTTAAAGAAGCTGAAGGCTATTTTAATACCGCAATTGAAACTTTAACAGAACGTAGTCCAAATCCTTATGATGGTGAGCCTCACTACAATTTAGGGTTTTGTTTGAAAATGCAAGGCAAATTGGAAGATGCCTATAAATCATTATTCAAGTCCACTTGGAATGCGGCTTGGCAAGATGCAGCTTTTTATGCTCTAGCCCAAATTGATAGCATAAAAGGAGAATGGTCAGAAGCATTGGAACGCATAGAATCCTGTTTGGTTAGGAATTGGCACAATCATAAAGGTCGTCAATTAAAAGCTTCTATTTTAAGAAAATTAAACAGAAACGAAGTAATGATGTCCCAAAATTAATTCTTAATTATATTACCAATCGTTGCAAGATAAACCTCAAATTATGGGGTTTATCTTGCGTCAAAAGGTAGCGTTTTTTTTATCATTTAGAATTTGGGATATGCTTTAAAGGGTATTTTTGTTGTATTGGATATAGTATATAGTATATTTTGCAATTTATCATACGCTTCTTTGTGCTTATGAGTTGGCATTTTTTCAAGATTTATCATTTTCCAAAGTACCGAAGGAAGATTAGCAATTACTGTAATATTTTCCATTTCTAGTAAATTCCAATCAGGAGTTTTGTTTTTGAAAGACAAAAGAAATTTCTTTTCATTCTCTGTCATTTGTGAATTGATTTGATAAATTAGATTTTCTCTAGCTTCTTCCAATTGTTCTAAAGGTACATCAACTTCAGCCATTTGTTTGAACTCGGTTTCGTAGATTTCGCTAATATCTTTTCGATTTGGTGCCAACAGTTCTGACATTGGTCGTTGATGACTTATTAGAAATATTAAGAATGTTTTTCGTAAATTATCTGTTAAACCTTCGTTTTCGAGAAGAAATTTTACATCAAATAAATCTCTTGGATGTTGTCTGTCTAAAGCCGCACATAATTTACCCGCATATAAATCTGGAAGCGATGCTACTTGCATTTCTACATATCCAAATTCTCTTTCCACTTCTTCAACAACTTCCATTCTAACTTCTGAAAAAACAGTTCCTCTGATTACTGGCGATAATTCTACTTTGATGCGAATTTCATCTTGACTTACAATTAAGCGTAGTGCATCGCTTTGGTCGTGTGTGTTTTGTACTTTGGTTCCAGGTATTTTTTGTTGTATCAATTTGCTTATTCTTGATAAAGCTTCTCTAATATTTAGTAATGCTGTATCTCGATCATCCATCGGAATGTATAGTAAATCAATGTCAATAGAAAGTCGAGGCAAAGCTCTGTAAAACAAATTAATTGCTGTTCCACCTTTTAATGCAAAACATTTTTCAGTATCCACTAACGGTAAAACACGGACTAAAAGTTGTACCTGTTTGCGGTATATATTGTTTGCGTCTAAAGCCATTCAGGAACTGTTATTTTATATTTAGTATCTAATTTTCCGCCTTTTATGAGCATTCTGTTTCCAGAACCCAATGTTATACTTTCTCGATTTATTTTACCCAACCAAACATAATTTTGGCGGTCTGCAAACCAAAAGAAAAGTCGTTTTACCTTTACATTTTGACAGCATTCCAGCACTTTTTGGAGATTTCTAGGGGACAATGTTGTTAGCCCTTGCATTAATTGGTCTGCGTGTTCAAAAGTTGTTTTTTGCGGTACGTCTAATAATACTTCGAGATAGGCTCTTTCTGGGATAGATAGTATTAATTTTCTATTGTCATTATCCCAATTTCTTTCTGATGTAAAAGGATGTAATTGTTTGTTTTCTTTATTTTCGACAAATAAACTATTGGTAGTATGTCTAACAAATTTTATATTCAAATCTAAATTAGTAACCCATTCTGGCAATAGATCATTTCCAAATAAATGCACTATTTTATTTTCTGAAAGTGATAAGTAATGCGATAATCCCTGTATTTCAAGTGCTGTTAAACCACCTACAACCAAATCTAATTTCAATACTGATTGCAAGGAGAAAACTACGGATTGCCAAGTTATTTTGCTGATATTTCTAACATAAACCCCTTTGCTGATAGATTCTAGTTGATTGCTTTTTACCAAATTATCTATTGCGTGACGGCTTAAATTATTTTCCATAAGCCACTTATGAGTAGTTACTAAACCCTCGGGCATTATTTCGTATAACTCTTTTCTTCGTATTACATTTACAGCCATAATTTAAAAGTTTAGCTTATTGCGGTGTTAATCGCCGTTATACAAAGATAATGTAAATTATTTAGTTTATGTAAAATAATTTTAACGGCGATTATCGCCGTTGTTTTTTGTTAATTTAAACTTTGTGATTGTGGTGTGTTTTTCTAAATGAATTTAGAAAACAGAAAATGATATAAAGGAATAGACTTTTTTTCTTTATTAACCTTTGGATAGAAGATGAAATACTGCTTGAAATGGATGGCTTTGGTTGGCGAATGATGCGAGAGGTTTTAGAGCTTCGTGAGCCCCAGTAATTCTATTAATTTTTCTCGAAATGCTTTTTTAGTAGAGTTTTCAACGTTGTAATATTTTACTTTAATACTATCCACAGATATTTTTTCGGTATTATTTGTTTTGAAGTTTTCTGCAATGAACCTAAAAATATCTGATTGGTTTTTGTGTTTGATAATCCCTGTTTCTATCAATAAGCCAAAAAAATAACTTAATTGTGCTACTGATAAATTGGTTAAAAATTTAGTTTTTGTTTCATTGTTTGAAATAGTTGCCAATTGGTTGGATTCGAGTTTAATTTTTTTGGATAAATAATCAATTTCTTCTTCAATCCAACTGATTATTTGCTCTTTCAATGATGGCAAATTTGGTTTGTATTTTATGAAATTTCTAATTTGCTTTTGGTTGTAATTTTTTAAAAGCTTGTATAGTAGATCTATCTTTTGGAAATTGTTTTCTTGAGCTTCTAATTCCTGAATAATATCAGCAGTTAAGTATTTAAAAAACTTAAGAGAATTGAAGTTTAAATAGAAAAGGGATTCCTTGATTGTTTCTTCGGAAATAGTTGTAAAATTTATTTGTTTGTAAAGTGTCATTCCGATATTCTTTTTCTATAAAACGAAGTAATTTTTCAAGATAAATATACGCACCTATCCATATTAAGACAAATGCACTTTGTTAAGTTATTGATTATAAACTATATCCCTCGGATTTCCGATAGGTTTATAATTATTGAAATGTTTTTCTTCAACTACCGCATTTTTAAGCAGTTGCAGGAAAGCATCTTTCTGTAAATGACGGTTATTGTACTTGTATGAGAACTCGGCAAGATAAAATGGTAGGTACTTTTTGCTTACACTCCTGAAACTACCTTTGATTCCGTTTTTGATTATGCTCCAAAACCCCTCAATTGTATTTATCGTTCTCATTCCTTTACCGTAACCCTCACTATGTTTTATAGTAATATGTTCTACTTCGTCATCAAATGCTTTGTAGCTTCTAAAATCATCTGTAATAACTATCGTTTCATTTGTCTTAACTACTTTTTTAAGCATTGCCAACAAATTTCTTGAAGTTAGTTTCTCAATAATTTTCACATATACTTTACCTTTCTTTTCGACTGCCCCGACTACTGGTATTTTAGACGTGCCTCGACCTCTTGTGGATGTTATCCTTGCTAAATTTGCTTCGTTTATGGGTTTCTTTCTGTTTCTTGCTTTTCCACCCATATATGCTTCGTCAAATTCGACAACTCCCTCTAATCTTAATTCGTTGTTAATCATTGCGCATCTTACTCTATGGCAAACATACCAAGCCGTATTATATTTGATTCCTACTGCTCTTGAAATTTCAGATGCAGATATTCCCATTTTAGCGTTATTCATTATAAACATTGCTTGAAAGAACTGTGGTAAAGGTAAACGTGTTCCCTCGAATATCGTTCCCATAATCACGCTGTAGTCTTTCCTGCAACTGTTACAATGCCAACGCATACCATCTTTACGTTTAGTAACGTTTGACGATTCACAATTAGCACAAACAGGATTCTTGCCCCATCTTATTTTTTCAAGATAGGCAACACACTTTTTTTGTGTTCCAAAGTCCTTATGTAATTGCTTTAAGTTCATTTTATTTACTCCTTTTATAAATGTCATAGCAACCAACTAAAACTGCTAAAACTCCAATTGTTAAAGCTATTGGATGCTTATCCCACGCTGTTTTTAATTTTTCTTTTGTTATCATTTTTCCTAATTTTTAGTGATTCCAATAATCAATTTTTTTAAATTTTTCATTCTCTTTTATGTAGCAAATTATTTTATTGTCTATTGCTAATTTCAAAGCGTTTTCTACAAATCCATTTGATGAAATAAAATACACTTCAACAAACTTATATTCTTTATTTTCACTTGCTTTATAATGGTTAATTTCATCAATCGTTTTTTGAACTTGACTAATATTAACTTTTGTTTTAAGGTTTTTACATTCAACCCAAGCATTTTCTTTATTTAAGTTTTCACTTAATTTAAAAGAAATAATTCCAATTATTAAAACAAATGTGCCAAAAAATATTATATACATTCCATCTGAATTATTGTTTATCACTAAAAATAGACCTATCAAACAAGTAAGTATGCAAATAATCATATAGAAATTACCTAGTTTTTTTAATCTTTCGCCTCTATTATCTAAACGTTCAGCAATCACGTCAACATTAGTACCTCGCATATTAAACTTCGATGCCATTTGAGAACGTATTCTTGCTTTTTCCCAACCTAAATCAGATTTTAAATACTCGCAAAATTCTTTTTCCAATCCAATTCCTTTTTCAAAAATCGTTTCTGATTCTTGTTCTTTTAATTTTTCTTCCATTTGATTTGTTTTAATTAATCAAATATCTGAATTTATTTTATACTTTTAACACCGTTTGTCTTAATATGGATAGGTGCGTAAATATAAGTAATTTTTAAACAATCTATTTTATCATAATTATTGGAAAATTGATATAAGTCTAATGAGTTTGCGGGATTGATTTCTTTTATAAATTTATGAGCTAAATTTTCAAGTGCATACTGTTTTCGATGGATGTACTGCTCGATTTGCTCTTTTGATTTTAATTTAAAAACCCGTTCTTTATTTGTTTTCTTTATTTTAGCATTTTCATTTTTCAGTGAATGGTAACAATATAGAAAGAAACGTTTTTCTTGTGATAAATCTTCGATTTCACACTCTTGTAAAATGTATATAACATTATCGTTTTTGGAACAGCAACGTAAACTGATTTGGATCTCTGTAATGTTTAGTTCATCAAGTATTTTTGGAATAAATCGTTCAAATCCTTCAGGCACATCACTTTCTTTGAAATTTAGTTTTGTAACTTTTGGATACAGATTGTGGATTGGTTTCTTTATAGTATATTTTGTATTCCCACTTTGCTTGATGAAATCTACTTGGTAAATAAGGAAACTTTCTGAAGTAAAATTTTCTAGAAATGGTATTAGGTCGTTACTGAAAATAATCCTTGGGTTTTTGATTTTTTTTAGTATTCTGTCATAGTTTTCCAGAATGTATTTTTGTTTCATACAATTTGAATTAAATATTTGAATTAAAGAATATAAAAATGTCTGATACAAACAGAAGTTCGCTATCAGACACTTTATATATAATTAGATTTAAGTATTAATTATGGGAATAACTTTACTTCCAATTAATTCAATGGATTCCATTAATTGTGAATGTGTTAAACCCGCATTGTCCATTTGGAAAGTAAATCTGGAAGCACCTCCTAAATCTTCACTGAATCGCATTATTTTATCGGCTATTTCATCGGGTTCGCCAACTAATAATGCACCATTCTTGCCTACTTGAGCATCAAAATGGGCTGGAGTAATTGGTGGCCAGCCTCTTTCTTTTCCCATTCGGGTAAAGGTTTCGGCATAACCAGGATAATAATCAGACAATGCCTTGCTTTTGCTAGTGGCTACATAACCTAAAGAATGTACACCAACTTTTAATTTTTCTGGCGAATGTCCTGCTTGTCTTCCTGCTTCTCGATACATATCTACCAATCCTCTAAATCGTCTTGTTTCGCCCCCAATTATTGCAATCATAAGTGGTATTCCTAACGTACCCGCTCTTACAAAGGATGCTGGAGTACCGCCAACACCAATCCATAAAGGCAATGTATCTTGGAACGGTCTTGGATATATAGATTGATTGTGTAAAGGAGCTCTGAACTTTCCTGACCAAGTGACCTTTTCATTATTTTGAATTTGGATTAGTAATTCCAATTTTTCCAAGAAAAGTGCATCATAATCCTGAAGATTGAATCCGAATAAAGGAAATGATTCTGTAAATGAGCCACGTCCTACTACTAATTCTGTTCTCCCTCTCGAAATAAGGTCAAGCGTGGCAAACTCCTGAAAAACCCGCACTGGATCGGCAGCACTCAAAACAGTTACTGCACTGGTTAGTCTAATCTGTTTTGTTCTAGCGGCAGCGGCTGCCAAAATTACGGCTGGTGCTGAATCGAAAAACTCACGACGATGATGCTCGCCAATACCAAATACTGACAAACCTGCCTGATCCGCCTGTTCTATTCGGGTTAATAAATCTTCGAGAATATCTGCGCCATCAACGGCTTTTTGAATTGTGCCGGATGCAAAACTGTCTATTCCTATTTCCATACTACTTTTAATTAAAAATTATATTCTACCACCGCCATTTGCAATGATTTGTTGTCCGTTTATCCAAGCTCCTTCAGGACTTGCTAGAAATGCCACTACACCAGCAATGTCTTCTGGTTCTCCCATTCTTCCTAAATTCATAGCTTGAGAAATTCTTTCCATTTCTTCTTTTGAAATTTCTTTTTCCATCAAAGGAGTTCTGGTTGGTCCTGGAAAAACGCTGTTTACGGATATTTGGCGATGACCCAGTTCTTGTGATAAGATTTCGGCAACTACTTTTCCAGCTGCTTTACTGGGAGAATAAATACCTAGACCCGCTGCTGGATAAAGTGAACTCGATGAAGAAATTTGAATAATGCGTCCGCCATTTTTAACGTGTTTGGCTGCTTGTTGCAAGACAAAATAAGTTCCTTTGTAATTTACCGCATTGATTCGGTCAAAGTCGGCTTCCGTAACATCTGCAATAGGAATCCCCATAATAGCTATTCCTGCATTGGCTACAACAATATCGATTCCGCCAAATTCTTGAATCACAGCGTCAAAAAGGCTACTTATTTCTGATACTACACCCACATTGGCGTGAAATGCTACTGCAATTCCACCAGCTTCAGTAATTTCATTTACAACGGCATCGGCTGGTTTAGAATCTCCAATGTAATTCACCGCTATAGCAATTCCGTCTTTCGCCAACCGAATGGCAATAGCACGACCGATACCTGTTGCAGCTTCTGTTATCAAAGCTACTTTTTTGATTGATGTTATCATAATTTGTTGGTTGAATAATCGATTTATTGCAAACTTGGATAATCGGTATAACCTTTTTCATTGCCTCCATAAAATGTAGTGCGGTCGGCTTCATTAAGTTCGGAGTTCAGTTCAAAACGTTTTACCAAATCGGGATTGGCAATAAACGGAACTCCAAAAGAAATAATTTTGGCTATTCCTTTTTGTAATTCTTCTTCGGCAGTTTCACGAGTATAACCTGCATTGGCAATTACGGTATGTTTTGTTAATGTTCCAAAAGTTCCCATTACATCTTTTGCATATTGCTCAAAGCCTTGTTCTGGAAGAAACAATGGATTCATTAAATGAATGTAAGCCAAAGGCAAATTGTTCAGTTCTTTTATTAAATAAGAATAGGTTGCAATTGGATCACTTTCGATAATGCTGTTATATGGAATACTTGGCGATAATTTGATTCCTGTTTTTGTTTCGCCAATAGTAGCTGATATTGCCTGCATTACTTCCAGAATAAAACGACTTCGATTTTCGATACTTCCACCATATTCATCATTGCGGATATTAGCACTTTCGGCTAAAAATTGATTCGGTAAATAACCTGTAGCAGCGTGAAGTTCTACCCCATCAAAGCCTGCTTCTATAGCATTTATGGCAGCTTGTTTGTAATCTTGCACCACTAGTTTTACTTCGATTGTGCTCAATGCTCTTGGCGTTTCATAATCTACAAGTCCTTGCGACGAAAAATGTTGTTGACCTGCAATAGCAATTGCAGATGGTGCAACTGGTAATACACCTTTTTTATCTGCCGAATGGGCTACACGACCTGTATGCCAAAGCTGGGCGAAAATTTTGCCTCCTTTTTCGTGTACTGCATCTGTTACTTTTTTCCAGCCTGCAATTTGTTCCTCGGTATAAATTCCGAGTGTAAAAGGGCTTCCTAATGCTTGTTCCGAGATATTGATGCCTTCCGTAATTATCAACCCTGCAGTTGCTCTTTGGGTATAATAAAGAACGGTCAAATCATTTGCTACTCCGTTTCCTTCGCCACGAGCACGTGTCATAGGTGCCATTGCTATACTGTTTGTTAGACTTAAGTTTCCAATTTTATTTGATTGTAATAATTTCATTTTTTCTTATTTATTTAGATTAATTTTTCCGTATTTTCCATCATAAAAATCACGGTATGCTTCACATATTTCGGCTAGTGAGTTCATCACAAACGGACCTTCTGACACAATAGGTTCTGTATATTCTTCGCCACCAAACAATAACACATCGATAGCGGTTTGTGAGGTGTTTATTATTTCAATTTCTCCTGCTTTTCTACCAAATTCTACAAACTCTCCTGCTTGAAATTCGGCATCATTGAGTATTGCATTTTGTGTGGTTAAAAAAGCGGCAACTTCTATTTTATCAGCCAAATTGATAGAAAATTTCTTTCCAACCTCTAAATGAATGTGATATAAAAACTGTTCAGAATAATTAGGGATTTTAGAACTCAATTCTTCATAGTTGCCTACAATTACTTTTATCCAACCTGCTTGGTTAGGCAATGCTTTTCTAGGTACTTCTTCCGCTTGGATTGCTATATGTTCTGGACTTTCTGCTTTGTTTTTGGCAGGAAGATTAATCCAAAACTGAAAGCCTTGAATCATTTTACTATCCGTTTGAGAGTCGTAGTTAAAATTTTCGTCGTGTATGATTCCGTTTCCGGCTTTCATCCATTGCATACCGCCAGAATAAATTTTTCCGGTATGTCCTGCACTGTCAAAATGTTCTACTTCGCCTTGAAGAATATACGTTAATGTAGCAATGCCCCGATGTGGATGAGCACCCATTCCTTTTGTATTGATGATTTCTTTGATAGCTGGTGCTACATAATCAAGAAACACAAAAGGACCTACTTTTTTTGCATAGCGATTGGGTAAAATTCTATTGATAATCAAAGGACCGAGATCGGTTTTGTTACCTTTTGTAGAGAAACTGGTTTCCTTTTTCATAGGTATAGGATTTGTTTTTTGAGCGATCTTATTTCATTATGCTTCGCAACCGTTTTTTTAGTGGATATTTTATTTATTAAATTTCATCTTGGTAGTAATTAGATACTCCCAAAATCACTAAAAAGATAATCGGTGCAGTAGCTACAGACATTGGGTCTCCACTTGCTATATGTGCAATAAATGCAGAAACAAATGTCAATGCAAATCCAAAATAAGCGAACGATTTAATTTTATCTGGAACTATTGGAAGTATTAATGCTAAAGCTCCTAAAATTTTGAGAACTCCAAGTTCAATTCTGAAATAATCAGGGAATCCTAAATGCACGAATGCTGCTTTCATATCTGGATTTGAAAAATATCCGTAAGCACTAAATATCATCATAGCACTAATAATTCCAGTTGTTGCCCAGTAAATAATTTTGTTCTTGTTCATTTTTTCTAATTTTTAAGGGTTGTTTTTTTGTTTGTTTTATACTGTAAAATTGCATTCTAATCAAGTCTTAAAACGATGAGATATGATAAAAAAAACCGTTGACATTTGTCAACGGTTTCTATTGGTGTATTGTAAAAAAAGGTGTATATAATTATTTCTTATCAAAACTACCACCAGTCATTGCTTTTTGGAAAGCTTGTGGATTCCAATATTCACGGTAGTTTATAATGAGTCCGTTACGGAAAGTTACAAAAGTGGCATACTTCATTTCATACGGATTGCCATTACCAATTACCACACCAGACGCACTCCATTCTGCTATGGCAACATTTTCGTCATCAGTAGGATAGATTTTCAAGGTTGGAAGCGATTTTACATCAATGTAAGTTGGGTAATTTTTTAGGTATTCATAAATGGCAACACGCCCTTCAAATTTTGCTTGCATACCTTCAGGAGCAAAAGGAAATTCACATACTACGTCTTTATCACAAAGTTCTGACCAAGCTTTCATATCTTTAGAAAGAAAGGTGTTTAAGCTGTTTCGAAGCAATTCTGTAGCTGGAACTTTTTTTGTGTTTTTTGCTTTTTTTGTTTGTGCTGATACGGTTGTTCCGAATGCTACTAATAGGGCTAATGTGATTGTTTTTAAATTTTTCATTTTTGATTCAATTTTAATGTTGTTTTTTTATCGTTTTTGATAGGGCAAAGTTGCATCAAAGGCAAGCCTTGCGACAATGAGATATGATAAAAAAAACCGTTGACAAATGTCAACGGTTTAGTCAAAATTATTTAGAATTGAAAACAGGTTTAATACCGTTAAGATTGACTAAAAATTGCAATTCTATTTGTGATAGACGATTATTTTAAAAGCAATTTTTCAATTAATAACCAATAGTAAATGGCTTACCAACGTAATGTTGATTTTTGATTTCATCAACTAATGCCACCGCATAATCTTCGAATGAAATAGTGCTTCTTCCGTTTTCGTCTGCAACTAGATTAGTAGTTCCTAATCTAAATTTACCAGTGCTTTCGCCTGCTTGTATCATTGCTGCTGGGTTAAAATAAGTCCAATTTTCCAGTCCTGAAGCTTCATATAATTTTTGAACTTCACCGTGTACGAAAATCGAAGGCTTATATTCTTCAGGAATATTACTCATAATGTCAGCGACATCCAACATTCTTACGCCTGGTGCAACCTCATTATTGGTACCTCCACCAACTGCAATAATTCTTGTTTGTGATTGTTTTTTTAAAGCATCAATAAGATTTTGATGCGCTTTTTTAAACTGTTCTGGAGAAAGTCCTGCATAAAGTGATATTGCAGATACTACAACATCCTTACCAGCTATTAAAGACGGTAATTCTGTTTGGTTTAGTAAGTCGCCTTTGATTACTGTTAAATTTGGGTGTTTCAATTCTAATGCTTCTGGTTTACGTTGCACTGCCGTTACTTCATACCCTTTATCCAAAGCTTCTTTTAAAATTCTCTGCCCAATGTTGCCCGTTCCTCCAATTAATAATACTTTCATAAGATTTTTATTTTTATTTGATTTTTAATAATACAAAGGTATATTTGCACTATTGTAAAAACAAGTACTACCTAAAAAGTAAGCGTATAAATGGCAAAGAGAAAAGAGAATTCAACCAATAGCTTAAACAATAACGTCCTTACTAAATGTCCTATGTCCTTTACCATTGAAATGATTGGTGGGCGATGGAAAACGATCATTCTATATCAACTTCGAAATGAGCCATTGCGATTTGGACAGTTGAAAAAAATATTGATATTCACTACAGAGAAAATGCTGGCGCAACAACTGAAACAGTTAGAACTTGATGGTTTGGTTGTGAGAGATGCAAAAGAAATTGTTCCCCCACACGTAGAATATTATTTGTCTGAAAAAGGTAAAACATTACTACCTGTCCTAGAGGCTATGGCAGAGTGGGGTGAAATTCATAATCAATTATCAAAAGAATGTTAGTTTAAAATTATTGTCACATTATTTTTTAACATCGATTCATAAAAAAACCGCTGACATCTTGTCAACGGTTTTGAATTATTTTAAAGGGGATACTATAAGTTATCCTTTGTTTACAAGACCAATTCTTGTTTGTTTAAAATTTTGCTCATTAAGCTCTTTCGCAATATAATGCCCTACATTACCTGCGAATATTTCTTTGCTTTCGCTTTGTGGAAAATATTTTTCTTCAAAAATATAATTACCATCAGAGTCCCCCTTAACAATCATTGTTGGACACACAACTAAATAATTGACATCTATAGCTGCAAGATAAGTATAAGCATCCCAATGATCAGCTCGTGGATTTTTCAAAAATGCTGGTTGTCCTGGCAAATCTCTTCTTAAAGTATTGAAATTTAAAAGTGTTAAACCAGAACCTGCTACTACAATCAATCTTTGTTCTTGCGAAATGTGTTTAGTAACTAATTTTACAAATGGTGTTAGAACTTGTGTAGGATCTTCAAGATCTCTATTGGCTACTGCACAAGCTATTGCATCATAATCTTTAATGATTGCTGCAATTTTAGCTTCATCATCCAATTCTCCGGAAATAACTTTTACTCCGTCAATTGAAAATCCAGTTTGTCGGATATAAACTGTTACTTCATTTCCAAGTTTTAAACTCTCTTTTACAATCTGTTTCCCAACTAATCCTGTAGCTCCAAATACAATTACTTTCATTTTATATTCTTTTTTTGATGACTGTTTGTAAGTCAGTTTTGTTAAACCCTTCCAACAAATACAGTAGTTATAAATGTCAACTGTTTTGATTTTTTTTAAAGTGTCGTGACTTATATATTCACTACAATTTTTCCAAATTGCTGGTTGGATTCTAAATAATTATGAGAAGCAACGATGTCATCAATACTAAAAACTTTATCAATAACTGGTTTCAATTTTTCTTCTGCTAATCCTTTATCAATAAAAGTGACAGCTTGTATTAAAACTTCCATATTTCCCATTACTTCAATCGCTGAATAACCTCTAATAGTTGGTGTTTTCATCAAAACATCAAATGCTGGGAAACTGGCAGGTTCATGACTTAATGCACCGTAAACAAATACTTTTCCGTTTTCGGCAACCGAGCTTAAAAGATTACTGAATTTAGCACCCACAACAGGATCTAAAATGATATGAGCTCCAACATTATTGGTGATTTTTAAAACTGAAGCAGCTATATCTTCTTCGGATGTTACAATAACGTGAGCCGCACCCGCTTTTAATAATGCTTCTTTTTTCTTTGACGAAGTAGTTAAAGCAATTGCAATTCCTCCAACGTAGTTTGTCATTTGAATAGCAGCCAATCCTGCACTGCTTGAAGCGGCATTAATTACCACGAATTGTCCCGCTTTTAATTGACCTGAATGCACCACCATACCATACATTGTTAAGTAACTTGTCCAAACAGATGCTGCTTCATCAAAAGACAAATTAGATGGATATTTGTGTATTGCATAGGCTGGCATATTAATATATTCGCCATAAGAAGCATAGTTGTGTAAAGAAAACCCCGGAACAACATTTACGACATCGCCCACTGCCAAATGCGAAACTTCAGCACCAACTGCTTCGATAATTCCAGCGGCTTCATAACCTAATTGAGCTGGAAAAATAGGATTTTCGATATACATTCCTTGTCGGTACATAGCATCAGCTCTGTTAATTCCAATTGATTTAACTTGAATTCTTACTTCTTGTGCTGCTGGGAAAGCAACTTCAACTTGTTCTACTTTTAATACTTCTGCCGTTCCAGCTTCGTGGAAAACCACCGTTTTTGACATTTTTGATAAATCACTCATTGTTTTATTTTTTTAAATTTTAATAATTTTTGATAAGGCAAAGTTGCATCAATGGTAAGCCTTGCGACAATGAGATATGATAAAAAAAACCGTTGACAAATGTCAACGGTTTTTGTAAAATTTTAAATCGAGTCTTTATTTTATGGCTTGTTTTCTAATTCTGCTCAAGGTTTCTTTTGTTATACCCAAAAAAGAGGCAATAAGATGTTGTGGAAATCGCTGTATAAACTGGGAGTGATTTTTTGAAAATTCTTCATAGCGTTTTTCTGCTGTATTACTAATAGTAGAATTCAATCTTCGTTGGTTGGCAATGGCATTTCGTTCATCCATTAACCGTATCATTTCTGTCATTGAAGGAATTTTTGCCATTAAATCCAGCATATCGGCTCTGGTTATAAGTAGTATATCGGTATCTTCCCAAGCATCAATGTTATAAATAGAAGGAGTAAGCATTGTAGAGCTTTCTCGGTCATTTGCCCAATAGTTTTCTATGTACAATTGTACAATATGTTCTACTCCTTTATCATCTACGCTGTATTGGCGCATAGCTCCTTTTACAATAAAACCAGCGTATTTGCAAACATCGCCTTCCTGCAAAAAATATTGTTTTTTTCTGAACTTTTTGGGTTTAAAAGTAGCTACAATCAAAGCTTCTTCATCGCTAGTAAGTGGTAAAGTAGTATATCGATTTATGTAGGATATAAGATTTTGGTGCATTGATTTTTGATTAAATTAAAAATAGCAAGCTAAAAAAGAACAAATTTAACTGTTTGTTAGTCGTATTAAAGACAATGCAATATACAAAAAAATGATTTTTATTTCATAGCATCATTAACTGGCTGACTATCTACAAACTGTTCAAAATTGATTATTTTGCTGTCTTTTAATTTCCAAACGTGAGCTACTCTGGCTGTGAATAATTTGCCTGTAATTTTATAAGTTCCAGAATAGGTTCCAAAAGCAACCACTTTATCATCACTAGCCACGTAATCTTCAGGAGTGAATTTATAATCAATCCATTCACTTCCCAATCGGCTAAAAACATTTTTGGTTATTTCTTCTAATCCTATATAAGTTCCTGCGTATGGAAAACCTTTTGCTTCAGTCCAGGAAATATTTTCAGCCGAATATTGAGCTAGATTTTTACCGTTTTCTTCCGAAGTTTTTCCTTCGTAAGTGCTTTTTATGATATCAAGATTTGTCATTGCTTTTTTATTTAAAGAACAGCCTGACAATGCTAAAAGTATTATCAGGGTGTAAATAATTGATTTTACCATTTCATTTCTCCTGTATTTACTTTGGCACCAATTTGCAGTGCAGTTTCAAAAGTAAGTATTGGATATTTTGCTTTCAAAGCTGAAATTAAAGCCTCTGAAGTTTTATTTGTTTTCAATGCTTCTTCGTAGAATTGAATATAACTTTTGGTATGATTTACGGAAGTGATATCAAATGGCGAATTTGAATTGGCGTGAGCAGGAATAACAATTTCAGGTTTCAAAGCCGTGATTTTATCTAAAACTGAAATCCAATTTTTACGGGCCTCTGTAGTTTGTGCATCTGCCATCCAAAGATGAAAAGTGGTTCCAAAAACATTGATTCCGCCTACAACAGCTTTGATAGAAGGAATCCACACAAAAGTTTTATTTGGGAATTCTTCCAAACCAATGATTTCTAATTGCTGACCTTCTAATTCAATGCTGTTTCCTTTTAAAACCTGAGGCAAAACAACATTTGACGTAATAGCTTTACCTAATCGTTCGCCCCAAACGTCTAATTTTTTTTGAGCTGTAGCCTTGATAGCTTCTACCGAAGCTGGTGAAGCATAAGCCACTACATCAGGGAAATATTTTTTGAATATTTCCAATCCAAAATAGTAATCAGGATCTGCGTGAGAAACATAAATAGTGGTTAATTTTTTTCCACTTGCTTTGATTTCTGCGGCTACTTTTTCAGCATCCACGAAAGTAAATTGTGCATCAATTAAAATCGCATCCGTTTTTCCTGATACAATTACCGAGGCTACACCAAAACTATTTTCGGATGCGTTGTAAACTTGAAGTTTCAAATCTTTGGTTTCAATTGTTTTGAAACTTTGTGCTTGTGATTCCATATTAAATAAAATTAAGGTTGCTAAAAATACTGTTGAGATAATTTGTTTCATTTTTCAATCATTAAATTAGTTAAAAAAGAATGTGTCAATTTGTTTTTTGAATGGCTCCAAATGGCACATATCCTTGTTCTAGAATATACAAATTACCTGTTTTTTCTGCCAAAAGTGTTGGATAAGAACTGGCGTATTGTTGTGCCAAAGTAAAAGTTTCTTGTGATTCTTTTTTTATTGATTGGGAATGAAATACTTCTAGAAATTGTTTTTTATCCAATTTTAAATTTTCACAAATACTTAAATAGGTAGCATCTTCATTCAAGTCTTTTCCGTATAGATATCTTGCTTTTTAAACTTCAATAGCAAAAGGAACACTTTGTATAATATATAGTTTCTTTACAGTAACGATCGCTCTTGATGGAATTTCGCTGTCTAAAATGATACTTTCATTTTCTATAAATTCAAAATAATCTTTTCCAAATTCAGTTCCCGTAGTTTGCTGTACTTGAAGGTCGTGCTTTTTGATAAATTGCGCCATTGGTTTGGATTGTTTTCTGGTGTTTTCTCCAATCCACATTCCAGCAGGTAAAATCTCAAAAGTTAGTTTGTCTTTGTATTTATCGTATAACTGTTGGGTGTTGGTACTGTTTCCATAGCACCAACCACAAAGCGGATCCATTACATAAATTAGTTTATTCATCGTGTTGTTCTATAATTTATTATGCCTAGTTATTCAAGAAAGCATAGGAATATTGATTACTATATTTGTATAAATTTATAATTTAATGACTTACAAAACTAAATCAAATTAGTTTACTTTTGTAATATAGTAACAAAAAGTAATGGTAACAATAAGGTAACAAAGTAACTTATGGAAGCAAATCAAAATGAAGAATCAGAGTGTACTTTAATCATTAGAGCCGCACACGATGCAATGGATGTACTGAATGGTAAATGGAAGATTCCAATTATTGCAGTACTTTGTTTCAGTAAAAAAAGATATTCCGATCTTTTAAAAGAAATTAAAGGAATATCAGGAAAAATGTTGAGCAAAGAACTAAAGGATATGGAATTGAATCAGCTTTTAAAAAGAACTGTTTTAGAAACGCAGCCAATAACCGTAGAATATGAACTTACCGAACACGGAATAAAATTAAAGGACTCAATTAAACAACTAGCTGTTTGGGGAACAGCATATAGAAAAGAAATTATTAAAGAATAAAAACATCTTTTACTCTTTAATAATTTATTGTGGATTTTTTTTGAGTTTTTAATCAATTGGCTTTATTAAATTTATTAACCGTTGCTGTAAACTTGTTCCTCAAAATCTGCATATCCTCACTTACTTTTTTATCCAAAACTTTTGCGTAGTGTTGTGTTGTTCTCAAATTTTTATGACCGAGCATTTTACTAACGCTTTCTATCGGAACGCCATTTGTAAGGGTTACAGTCGTTGCAAAAGTGTGTCGAGCAATATGAAAGGTTAGTTCTTTTTCTATCTCACAAACGCCTGCTATCTCTTTGAGATAGGCATTCATTTTTTGGTTTGTCAAAATTGGAAGTAGTCTATCCTCGTTATTACTTTTCGGGTGGTGCTCATATTTATCAATAATCATTTGTGTTACAGGAAGGATTGGGATTTTAGAAGCAGTTTCTGTTTTTTTTCTGTGAGTAAATATCCATTTCTCTCCATCAATTCCGATGCTTATATGCGACTTTGTTAAGTTTTTGACATCTATGTATGCCAAGCCAGTAAAACAGCTAAAAAGGAATATATCACGCACTAATGACAATCTTTCCGTTTTGAAATCTTTTTCAATGATATTTTGAATTTCTTCTTCAGATAAATAAACTCGTTCGACTTCTTTAACTTTCGATGTTGTAATTTGCAAATGGATTTTTGTCTAGCCAATCATTGGCCAGACAAAGCTTGATTATTTTACTAAAGTTCTTGATGTATTTTACAGCTGTGTTATTGGCACAGTTCCTAACGCTTCTTAACCAGAATTCATAATCAGTAATAAAAGCGTGATCTATTTTGGTTATCTCAATATCCGAAACTTTATATTTCCATTGCAAGAACTCGATTGTATGGCTCAAAGATGTTTTATACCGTTCTAATGTTCCTGGTGCATATTCTTTGCCCACCAATTCTTTGATTTTGTTGTTGTGGTCTTGGAAGATGGGAATTAACATTCGTTTAGTTTCGGTAGTTCCAAACAATTCATTCTTCAAAGTTTCAGATGTAATTTTGATGTCTTTTTTAAATAATCTTTTTTCGGCTTCCAAAACTTGATTTTTCAAATAATTCAGATGGCTATTTATTGTTCTAGCTTCTTCATTTGTACCTTTAACTTTTGTGCCTTCTGACGACCATTTCTCTGGATTTACATACTTGTTAGCACTAAACTCAAATAGTTTGGCTTGTATTGTTACTCTTGCATAAATAGGGCAGACGCCCTCATTGTTGGCTTTTGATCTCTTTATGTAAAAGAGAATGGATACAGTAGTGTTCATAAGTGGTAACCTTTTAGTTATTATTAAATTTAAAATTTCTAATAATTACAAACAAGATGTACATATTCTGAATATGTTATTGAACACCTTGCTGTACTGGTGGTTTTCTGCGGGAGGTGTCACTTAAATTTTTATAATTTAGTGACACCTCGAAAGACACCAAAACTTTGAGATTAAATGAATAATTTGACATTCCTAGAAACGAAAAAACCCACTAAATCGTTGAATTTAGTGGGTTTTGTAACCATTTGTATTTCTACTGGCGGAGAAAGAGGGATTTGACAACCTATTCCAACGATTTAAAAACCAGCTATTTGTAATTGAATTTAAAATTGGGTAACCGAATTCACCCCCCTTTTTTATCGTTTTTGAATTCGATTAATTTGTGAATTGTAAAAGTACATAATTAACCAGTTAAAACAAAACTTTTAAGGGGTAAACAATACCAATAAATGAACTGGTTTTAAATTCATTTTTTAGTTATGTTCAGTTCATTATTTGAATAGGACACTAGCATATTTCAATCAACAATCAAAATCAAAACCTGTTCAATCTTTAAACTGGTGTATTGGCAGAACTCATCAATTGATACAAATTCATTTTCAAGCTTATTAAGCTTGGTTCTGATTTTTTGCAACAATCTAATGCTTTGGCGATAACTCTTTCCTGTAATGCGTTGTATGTCCTTTGGGTAGATACACAACCGCTTATTTTCAGTTTTCATACACTATCTATAGCTTTGACTAGGCTTTGATATACTTGAAAGCCCTATGGTCCAAATATTTGATGTGATAAAATTAAGGAATAATCTTTTTTGTTCAGAAGCGTTGGTTTTCTTTAATTTATTAAGTTCATAAATCGGCATTTATGATGATTTCTGCCATTTATGTCACAAAGTGACATACGGAATAGGCACTGCTTTTTTATTTGGTTTAATTGGCTAAAATTTGTTTCGAAATCAATCGGAAGATGTTGCAACAGAAAGATGATTTAGAGTAATTATTAATCTAAATTTTAGAAATTATGGCAAGACAGAAAGGCATAATTAAGTTGAAAGGTACTATCGGAGATATTACTTTTTACAAAACCAAAGACGGGCATTTGGCACGTGAAAAAGGCGGAATAGATGCGAGCAGAATTGCGAGCGATCCAGCATTCCAGAGAACACGTGAAAATGGTTCGGAGTTTGGTCGAGCTGGAAAAGCTGGGAAGATTTTGAGAACGGCTTTGAGAGCTGTTTTAATCAATTCTGCGGATAGCAGAATGGTAAGTCGTCTTACTCAAACAATGGTTAAGGTTATCCAAGCTGATACTACTAGTGACAGAGGATTGCGTAACGTAATTGATGGGGAAGCTGAACTTTTAGCAGGCTTTGAATTCAATATTCAAGGAAAACTGGGTACCAGTTTGTTTGCTCCTTTTGTGGCTACTATTGATCGTGTGACTGGCGCTATCACAGTTGATTTAGCACCATTTATTCCGTTGAATATGATTGCCGCTCCAAGTGGTTCAACGCATTTTAAAATCATTTCTGCAGGTGCAGAAATTGATTTTGAAGCTGAAACATTCGTTGTTTCGAATGCAGAAACAGCTATTTTGCCGTGGACTGTTGCTCCGACCGTCGCTATTAGTCATTCAAACCCTGTAACTCCTGCAAGTACAAAACCATTGTTTCTGGCTTTAGGACTGGAGTTTTATCAAGAGGTCAATGGTCAAATGTATTCGTTGAAAAACGGTGCTTATAACCCATTATCTATTGTGAAAGTTGATAGTGGTGTATAATGGTTCTTACTATAACTAGAACTTATTTCCCTGATGGAACAAACAGTAAACTCGAATGTGAGGGTAAATTCATTTGTAATACCATTGAATTGTCTTGGAAGAATAACGAAACGAAAGTTTCCTGCATTCCGGAAGGGAAATATTTTATAAAAAAACGATATAGCAACAAATTTCAATGGCATTTGGAGGTTTTGGGTGTAAAAAAGAGAAGTTTGATTTTGTTTCATCCAGCCAATAATGCTTTGCAAGAATTGAATGGCTGTATTGCTCCTGTAACGAAACTTTCAGGTCCTGGTTTAGGTCTGATGTCTCGAAAAGCTTTTGTCAAATTAAAAGAATTGGTTTATAAAGCTTTAGATAAGGGCGAAAGTGTTGAATTGATTGTTAAATCAGATTCCCAAACGGGAATGACAAAAAAATAAATTTATGAATGCAATAAAAAGAGCGAAAGCTCCAACTCCAAAATTTTTCAAAGTGCTTCGAAATATTGGTTTGACATTGGCCGCCGTTGGCGGAACTGTTTTGGCTGCACCCATTGCTTTACCAGTTGTTGTTACTTCGGTAGCGGGTTATTTGACGGTTGCTGGAGGTGTTATTTCAGCGGTTAGCCAATTGACAACCGAAAAAGCTGATGGATCACAGTAATTCAACTGTAATGGGTACCGCTAGCGGTACGTTTTTGAGTGTTTTGCCGAATCTACATTCGGAAGATGTGCTTAAAACTATAATTCTTGCCACGCTTGGGGCAATAGTCAGTTTTTTAATATCTTTGATACTCAAAATTTTCATTAAGAAGCACAAAAAATAGTCTAATTCTAGTTGTGGTGACCTTTGGATTAGACGATATTGAAGCCCAAACCTTAAGGATTGGGCTTTTTTGTGGTTAAAAACTAAACTTCTTCAAATAGATTAAGGGTAACTTCTAAAACGACTACTTCTGAATTGTGGTTGTATAATTCTTGCCATTTTGCGCTGTCTATGGCTTTGGCTCTGGTGTCGAAAACTCCAAAACACACTCTTGATGCTTTGGATTTCCAATTGTCGGTTTGGTACAAAATAAATAGCTTCATTTGTCAAAATTTAAAGTTAGAAATTGATTTTATCTTTTAGAATAGCGATATAGAATTACTCTTCTTAAATCGTTGATTAGATTGATGTTTTCGTGAAATTGTTTTTCTTTTTTCTCCAAAAGCTTGAGAGTTGCGATATTTTTTTGATGTTCTTCGTGCTCCTGCATCATCAAACTGGCTTTTAGATTGAATTCTTTTAAAAAATTAGGAAGACGTAAAAATGGAATAACCGAGCCTACTAAATGTGGATGCCAAAACTTGGTTTTCCATAAGCTGTAAGCCACAAAATAGATACTTTCGCAATCTTCTTCATTTTGAAAAATGACCACAAAACTGTTTGTAAAAGGCTCTTTTTGTGGCTTACCGCTGTTCATTCCTTTGTTCAATATGAATAAATGGGGTTTTGTATAACTGGTATTTTTTTGGTGGGTTTTAATGATAAAATTTGTCATACTTTCGGTTTTTAGGATGATGTGCCTCGCTGAACTCGCCACACATTAAATTTTTTAAAAGAAAAAAAAGAAAAAAAAAGAAAGTCATCTCTCAAGTGGAGGTTTCAAGAAAAGCAAGTTTTTTCAAAAAAATACTACCCGGATTTTTACGATAAAGTTGTTCGGAATTGGAGTTTAGATTTCACAAAAAGTGTTGAAGCGAAACGAAAACGAGGGTGGAGATTTTATTGAAAACCGTAGGCTTGAACTTTCTTTTCTTGAAACTGGAGCTTACCTTTACTTTCTTTTTATTTATTTTTTTATTTTCCTCGTGACCGATAAACGTCTTATGAAATGGGATCGAAAAAAGTTGATTCGGAAGAAGGGAGTTCTTCAGAAAGGGTATGAAATTTTAAAGCAGAAAAAAGAAACATCAAAACCATTCCTATTATTTTTCTGCTTTAAAATTTCATACTCTTTCCTGGACTTGATTTTGTAGGTATTGAAAATCACTTTACTGATGTTTTTAATTTTAGACAAAAGTTCCAAGTGATTTTCAATACTTACAAAAACAATGAAAAGATAATTCCTAGTGTGATGAGGCAGAAGCGCAGGCAAGTGTGTGGTTTTTTATTTGCCTACTGGGGTGTTTCTGATTGTTTTTATGATGGCTTGATGCCAGAAACGTTCTTGAAATTATCAGATTTTCAATTGTCAAAAAATGTGCTATGAAATTGCTATGGCATCAAGCCATCGTGAAAACAATTACTTCTTATTTTCTGGCAAATAAAAAATCACACTCTTGCTGGCTTTTTTGGTTTTGTGGGTGCCAAAAATAGCACAATCAAAATTTGTAGATTATAGAAAAAGTTCCTGCTATTTTTGGCACTTACAAAAGCAATGCAAACACTACCGATTTAAACATAAAGTTGCTAAAGACAGTGACCGTGAAAGTTCTTGAAAGTAATTAAGTTCGAAAAATGTTCCTATGAAATAGCTAACGTTGTTGAGGGCGGTGGTGAAGGGTGGTTTTTTGAGGAGCCGGCTGGTGCGAGGAAGCTGCTCAAAAAACCATCCTAGAGCCACCGCCTAGCGCGTTGGGTGTGGCGGCTGTTTTACATAAATGATATTATAACTTCATTGCAAAAACCAAAAAACAATAACAACGCTTTGTAATGAATTATAATACTCAATTATGTAACACAGCTTGGGGAAAGTTTTTGTTGCCCTACTACTAAATTTCCTTTAGAATCGTAAACGTTCTAGGGCGTACAAAAACTTTTGGAGCGTTGGCAAAGGAGTGGCAATTGAAATGTAAAACGTCTTTTTTACCACAGAACGGAAATATCGACTGTTTGAAATCGAGTTGATATTTAGCATAAAAAAAGTGCTTGTCTTTTACAACAAGCACTCTCAATATTAGCCTTAACCAAAAATATTAGTAATTCAAATTCATTCCAAAACCAATTCCCATATCACTGTCATAATGAGTTGTTATGCCAAAGTTTCTTTTTACGATGTAACGTAATCCTGCCATATATTCTTTGTCTGTATTCCACATTATACTCATTCGTAATCGTTTAGATACAGGAATATCTTTTCGTTCGAATTGTAAACGAATATTTCCGTCAGTAAAAATTTCTGCTTGTGCCATAATAAGCATTGGTAAGGTATAATTGATACCAGCACTAAAAACGGAACGATTGTCCTTGGTATTGGTTTGATTGAAAATATTATGTTCTTGCTCATCTTTACCCATTTTTCTGTAACGCCAATCAAAACCAATAAAAGGCATTAGCCATTGCATTTTACCAATGTATCTCCCAATGTGTGTTTCGGTTTCGTAACCGTGCATATCATTGTAACCTAATCTCCATTCTGTTCCAATGCTCCAACGAGTACTTTGGTACATTGCTTCTCCATCGTTTCCGTTGGTTGCAAAATCATTTTCTGCCATAAAATGAAATGCTCTATCATCGGCAAACAATTTACGCTGTGCTAATTTTGGGTTTGGGATCTCGGGATTTGGTTCTTGGTTTTCATAGCTGAAAACTCTACCCATTCCGCTCATCATATGATACAAAATATGACAATGAAAAAACCAATCACCTTCAACGTTAGCATTAAATTCCAAGGTGTCGGTTTCCATTGGCATAATGTCCACAATGTTTTTTAGTGGTGCATAATCTTCTTGACCATTTAATAATCTAAAATCGTGCCCGTGTAAATGCATAGGGTGTCGCATCATCGAATTATTATAAATTGTAATGCGGACATTTTCGCCTTTTTTGATTAAAATTTTATCGGTTTCGGAAACTACTTTGTTATCTAAACTCCAAACATAGCGGTTCATATTTCCTGTGAGTTCAAATTTTAACTCTTTTACTGGTGCATCTTTTGGGAGTGTAGTTTTTGTTGGCGATTTTAGCATTGCATAATTTAAGGTTGTAATATCCGAAAGTGCATTACTGTTATAATCGGCTTCGGTCATTTTCATATCCTTCATTTTCATATCCGCTTTCTTTTTTTGTTCGCCTGTTATTTCCGGGTACATTACAACGTTCATATCCATTTGATTGAGACTCATTTGCATTCCCATATCGTCAAGGTCGCCGTTCATTTTCATCATTCCGTTCATCATTTTCATCCCTTCAAAATATTTAAGTTTAGGAAGAGGTTCAATAAGTTGCTTGATACCATCGCCAATAAAATAGGAGGCTGAATATAATCTATCTTCGGTGGTAGCCAAAAATTCATAAGCCGTTTTATCGGCAGGAATAGTAACAACAACATCGTAAGTTTCAGAAACTCCAATAATTAATCTATCGACTTCTACTGGTTCGACATCGTTACCATCGTTGGCAACAACAGTAATTTTACCACCTGCATAAGTAAGCCAAAAATAGGAAGAAGCTCCACCGTTGGAAATTCTCAAACGAACTTTATCTTCTGCTTTTAAAGGTTTGCCATCAATACTTTTAACATCTGTACTTGGTTTACCATTCATAAGGATTTTATCGTAAAATACATCGCTTACATCCATTGCATTCATCCGCTTCCACTCGTTTTTTACTTTTACACCAAAATACCCTTGCTTTATAGCTTCTGTGTAACTTTGGGTTGTTCCTTTTTTTATTGCTGGATAATCGTTTGCGTTATGCAACATTCTATGAATATTTTCAGGTTTTATATCTGTCCATTCACTTAAAACGATTGGAACAGTTGGCAAATCGTCAATTCCTTTTCTAAAAGTTGGATCGGTTGGTTTTTTGAGCATTACAAAATTTCCGTACATACCTATTTGTTCTTGTAATCCCGAATGACTATGGTACCAATGTGTACCGTTTTGTATAATTGGAAAAGTGTATTTGTGAGTAGTGTTGGGTTCAATTGGCATTTGTGTTAAATTAGGAACACCATCTTCTTTATTGGGCAAAAATAGACCGTGCCAATGCAAAGAGGTACTTTCTTTTAACTCATTATGTACATAGATTTCGGCAATGTCTCCTTCGGTAAATGTTAAAGTAGGCATAGGGATTTGTCCGTTTACTGCAATGGCGTGTTTTGGTTTGTTTCCAAAAGTGACAATTGTATCTCGTACATATAAATCGTAGCGAACGATTTTTTGGGCAGTTGCAGATAATCCAATAAAAAGAATTATGATTGTTATTCCAAAATTATTCTTCATTTTTTAGTGTATTTATCCAATTGATTATTTCTACTTTTTGAGTAGGTGTGAGTATTGCATTTTTATGAATTAATGTATAAGAACTTAAAGGCATTTCGCTAGATTTTATTTGTTTTGCAATTCTGTCTAATTTGTTTTCTTGTTTTCGTTTAGAATAATTGCCAAACTCGTTAAAGTTTAAGTTTTTTTTGCCTTCCTTGATATGTCTTTCCATAAAAAAACGTGCGGGTTGAATATTAGAATACCAAGGATACTTGGTGTTATTACTATGACAGTCATAACAAGAAGTACGCAATATGTTTTCTATATTTTTAGGAACAGTATAGATTTTTGTAAAATTAACAGTTATATCCTGCTCAAAAGCAATGTTTCGATCAGGCTGATATAACTGCATTAACAAAAAAAAAATCAAACTAATGATCGCTATTCTTTGGATGATAATTTTCATTTTATAATATCTTTTTTATTGAACCACAGGTAAGCATTTTAGAACCAAAATAAGGGTTTTTAATTTCTTTTACTTCGCTAATCCAAATAGCCCCTTTTCCATCATCTGCCATTGGGCAATAATCTTGATAGAGTTTTTGCTTTGTTCCAAAAGTTTTTATCAAATCGTTGATGTCTTTACTTAATAAAACGAAATGTTCTCTTTGGTGGTCTAATTTTCCTGCGTTATCGCCAATATGTTCTGCATTTTCTTTGGCACTTTCGGCAATATCAAGATAGGATTTTTTTAGTTTAGGATCAATTGTATTTGTTTTTACAGCATTGAATGTTGCATACAAAGTTTTTCCTGCTTTGGCTGATGCTTTGCTATCATCTTTGATTAAAGCATTTTTTAAAGCTAAATAATCGGTTACAATTTTATCGATTGAAAATTTGGTTTGTACTTTTTTGGTTTGAGCATTTGCAGAAAACATTACTAATGCTATTGCTAGAATTGAAAGAATTACATTTTTCATTTGTATTATTTTTTTAATTGTTTATTGTCGCTATTGACAATGTTTTTTGATGAATATTTGATTTTATAACAAGCCCATCACAAATAATTATTGTGATGGGTTGTTTATTTAGAATATAGAGATTAGTGTTTGTGATTTTCTTTTTCAACCATTTGCATTCCACATTTAGGGCATTCTCCTTTGGTGTCGGCTGTTGTTCCATCCATAGGACAAACGTATTTAGTCACAGTTTTGGTTTTAGGCTGACTTCCTTTTTGAGGGTGGTTGTCTATTGTTTCGGTGATTTTTACCATTCCAGTCCCACATTTAGAACATTTTCCTTCGGTTGTTGAAGTTGAACCATCGGCAGGACAAACATATTTTGTTACCATTTTGCTTGTGGGCTGACTACCTTTTAGAGGGTGTGTATCTACTTTTTCGGTAGTTTTTACCATCTTCATTGCACATTTAGAACATTCTCCAGGTTTATCAGAAGTTGATCCGTCCATTGGGCAAACATATTTGGTTACCGTTTTAGTCATTGGTTGACTTCCTTTTGTAGCGTAGGTAGGTACTTTTTCGGTAACTTTTTTCAATTCCATACCACATTTTGGACATTTTCCAGAAGTTGAATTCATTTCGTCAGGATGAGAAGGACAAGTATAAATTACTTTTTGGTCTTCATTTTTTGTAGCTTTTTGTGCTATCACGGTTGAACTAAATGCAAAAAATGCACTTAATACGATAATTATTGTTTTCATCTTTTTAGTATTTTAATTGTTATTTAATTGTTTCTACTGTTTTACCACAACTCAACATTTGTGAGCCATAGTAAGGGTTTTTGACTGCGTTTTCTTTACTTAACCAATTGGCATCTTGCATAGGACAATATTGATAATAAATGGCTTCGGTTGGTTTTGAAGCTTTTATCAATAGATACGTGTTCTTGGATAATGATTTAAAAGCTTCCCTTTGCTTCTTAATATCTTGTGTTTCGGAAATACTTTTGGCATCAGCAGTTAAATCTTTTAATACTTTCATCCAAACCAAATGTTCGTCCATTTTTAAAGTTTCCATTTTTACTGCAATAATTGCTGAAAGTAAATCTTTTGCTTTCAATGAAGCAGTGTTTCCATCCGTTTTTACCAAAGCATCTTTCAATAGAAAATAATTATCGAAAACTGATTTTAACTGGTTATCATTTGTTTTAGAATGATTAGACATATCCATTTCTGAATGTTCTGATTTATCTGCTCCTGATATTGCATCTACTTTTACGGAAACTTTTGCCTCACGATTGTATTGACAACATTCTGCCAATTTTGAGTAAACAGCATCTGGAGCAAGAAATTTATCACTGTCATAACCTGCCAATGCAATACGTTTGAGTATTTCGTCTTGATTGGTTATTTTTGGGTCATAAGTAAGGACAGCCATTTTTGTATCTGCGTTCCAATCAACGCTTGCGATATTTTTAAGACTTCCTGCTTTTTCTATTGTGGCTTTGCACATACCACAGTTTCCGTAAATTTTAACGGATTCTGTTTTAGCATTTTTTATTTGTGCATTGGATACCACGATTGATAACAATAACGGTATTGCCATCATTATTTTTTTTAATGAGTTCATTTTGTGAATAATTTTGAAATTGAATTAGTTAATCAATAACAAAAAATGAAACTATGATAAAGTCATTATTTTGAAACTGAAATTAACCGATAAATAAATGATTTGAATACCAATATTTGTTATCAATTAGATACAATTATGGCTATCAGAATTGAAATTTAGCTTATTTTTGGTATAAGCCATAGTGAATAGAAACCGGAAGAAATGTTGGTTTCATAATTGTAAAAATTTTGTTTTTCAGAAGAGAAATTAAAAAGATTGCTATTGAATTTTAATTCATTAATAGCAACAGTACAACTGTTACAAGAAGTAGCACAACCACATTTAGAATGGTTGCATTTTCCTCCACAACCTTCGTGGTTTTTTGTTTTGGAATGATTGTCGTTTTTGCAACAATCCTCTTTGTCCATTTTTGAGGAAGTTTCTTTTGTAGAAGAATGTTTTGATGAATTATTTTCACACGCAAAAGAACTACTTGGCATCAATAAGAAACCAAATAATACAATTACTATAATGTGAAATTTATTCATTTGTGCTTTAATTTGAATCAAAATTAATCAAATTATATTAATTGATTACTAATCAATTGTTAAAAAAGATTAATGTGTTTTAAAATCATTTTGACTTTTACCAACGAACGAAAAAAAATGTTCTAGATATTTGAAACGTAATTAGCGAAATGAAGCAAACAAAGACTTGAGTTTAGGAATACTTGGACTAAATGAAAGTTTTGTGCAGCTGAATGAGATAATGGGTTAAGAAAGATAAAGGTTTCTTATGCGAAATCTAAATCAAAAAGTAGTTTGTTTTCTAATTCAGTTTCGGGATTACAAACAGTTTCAATTTCTGAACCATACAGCATAAAACCATTAATGTTTGGAGGACAAACACATTCTATATCATTATTATTTATAATAAACTCTGAACGAAGCTGCATTAGTAATCTACCCAACGCATTTTTACCTTTTAGGGTGTCTTTTGTTTCAGCGATAACTGCCCAGTCTTTGTCTTTATGAGATAATTCCACAATTGGAGTATTACCTGTTTTACTTAAAATTTTAGAGAATTTATCAAAATTTTGAGATAGTTTTACTTTAAGAACCCAATACATTACTGCATATTTGATTTCTTCCCAATCTTGTCTGGTGTGTGTGGTGTATTTTCGACTAACCATTTTAGCTGTCATTGGACTGTTTTGATTGATTATTTCTTCTTGAATATGAGGAAACAAAGGAAATCTACACGCTTGGTATAAAGCTTCAGCGGAAGGGATAATTACGTCATTTACACGAATAGAATAACCCGGAGCCATATTTGATAAACCTCCAAATTCTTCTTTAGTGCTTTTAAAAGCAATAACTTCTGAACTGTTATATGTTCTTTCTGAAATTTTCATAGTGCCAAATTAATGAAAAAATATTAAATACCTCTGTTTTTGAGACAAAATAATGGTGTCCAGTTGTGACTAGGTACATCCCACCAAAATACTAAAGGACAAGTATTGGATATATTACGCCAAGTAAAAAACAAAGTCCCTGTTCCTAAAGTTTTATGACTTCTTACAGTATATCCTAAAGGTCTTTTAGCAAAATCAACTTCATCCGAATTGACTTTTTTTAATAGCTCCAATCCCTTTTCGGTAAATATTTTTTCGAGTTTGTTTCTGTTTTGACTGTTTGTAAAAAAGGTTTCGATTAACGGTGTATTGGGTGTTCTAAATGCTTGTACTTTGCTACTACTTTCGCTAAAATTAGTTAAATAAACCAACACATCTTTTGATTGTTCTTGCAATGGATATGCACAATTTAGTTTTTGATTACTCCATTTTGCTTGATTTTCTATAATATAATTGGCTCTAGTTTGTACCACTTTTTCAATGATATTATTACTTACTTCAAAGGTATCAAATAGCTTTTTCAATCCTTCATCTTGCATTAATCCCCATTTCATATTCCCATAACCCAATTGATGAAAACAGAACAAACTCAATGCAAACGTTTTTTTATTTTCAACAACATCTTGAAAATTTTCAGTTAACCAAATGGAAATATCTCGATAAATAGTACCTCCGGTTGCTAACACATCATCAAAATAAATATGATGCTTTTTAGGTTCGTTTATTGTTAGATCGTAATTAATTCCGAAGTTATTATTAATGATTTCTTTGACTAATTTTAGAATCTCTTTTTGGCTTTTTTCTTCTTTTTGAACATCAATAAAATGCGTATTTGCAATGAATTCATTCATTGTTTGGTACTTGTAAAGATTTTGGAAGTCTATTAATCTTTGTTTCAGTAACTCGATTGCTTTGCTTTTGGAAATGTAAACTTGTGGCAGAAAATGCAATAATTCTGAAAGCACAAATGCCGCATCATCTCCAAATTGATTTGCCCATTTTGTAATATGCTCGACCGACATTTCGTATTTGGTCGCTGGAAAATCACAATGATAATCTTGTAAAATTTCAAGTATTCTTTCGGCTGTTTCTTCCATATTTTAAAAAGTATCAATCAAGACTGCAAAAGTAGGCATAATGTTTATCAAAAAACAAGTTGGTATTTTGGATAGAAAAAAAACTTATATTTTTACGGAATTATCTTTTTTTTGAAAGCATTAATTTCATCAATATAAAACTGCAATTCGTACAAGTGAATTAAGCCATTATCGTTGTCGGGCATTTGTGCCAATTGGACTAAATTAATATTTTGGAAAAGGGATTTCTCTCCTAATAAATCCTGAATTACTATAAAAATGGCTTGTTGCAATGTTTTATTATCACAATGTAATGCGTAGTTTTTGAGGTAAATAATTAGATCTAATCTTGATTTTTCTTCATCATAATCTAGTGCAGCAAATTTGAGTTCACTTGCTTTTAGTGTAATATCTTGAAAAAAGTAAGGTTCATCAAGTCCAATACTAATTTTGTCTATTTCAGATGTTGGTTGAATAAACGCTGTAAATTTCCAGTTCTTGAGTTGAGGTGCATTGTCAACTAAATGTATCACTTGGTGGAAGTAATCCGGATTGCCATTTGCCGTAATTATCATTTCGGATTTGGTTGTTTTTATTTTTGAAAAAACGAGTATAAAATCTAATTCCTTGCAATAGAATTTCAAGTGTTTATCTATCCAAAAACTAATGTGCTTTTGATTTTTAGGTGTTTCATTTACTATGTTTTGGATGGTTGTATTGTTGTCTTGGAACCAGTTCCAGAATGTGTTTATTTTTCTCATTTGTATAATTTTTAAGTTTTGTTTGTTGCTTCACAATGACTTTATCGTTTGTCTTTCGTGTCTTTGTCAAAGGCAATTAGGTTGAGCATATTTCGCAAACGGGAGCGAACACGGTTGCCGTAAGCAGCTTCTATTTCAGAAGCGGAAAGGTTGCTGGTTATGTGTGTTATGACTTGTTTTGAAATGAAAATATCGTATCTGGAGAGTATGATTTCTGCCATTACGTTACATTCATTTCCATAGTATTTTATGTTGGTTTCTACACCTAAATCATCGAAGCAATAGTTTCTGTATTCGCTATGTGAATTGTTTCCGTTACTGTATTTTTGAATGGTTTGATAGCCTTCTTTGATGAATTCAAAACTAATGTCTCGGCAGGTTTTTACTATGAATTTATAGTTTGGTTGTGCAACGTGTCGCATTAAAGTCATCAATGTTGTTTTACCGCAACCAACAGGTCCAGAAAGTAAAATTCCTTTGGATAGATCTAAATTAAAATGGGCTGCCATTACCTCATCTTTTAGAAAATAGCAAATCAGTTTTTGAATATTGATTACATCCGCTTCTCTGAAATGGAACTTTTCGCCAAACTGCAATTTGCCTTTTTGTTCTAACCAAGTCATTATTTCGGTATAATTGTATTGTGAATTCATCGTTTTGAAAATTTTATTTTTTATTTGTCAAAACGTAGATTGCTTCGTTCCTCGCAATGACAAATCGGATTACAATGGTTCTGCATAATTTTTGTCAATGGTTGCGTTGAGGTTGTAGGCTCTTGGTTGCGGATTTGCTTTTTGGGCTTGTGGATTTGGCAAATTGACTGAAAATTTAGGTGTATTCAACATCCAGTTTCGTGCAGCAGCTTGCCAATCTTTCATTTTGGTTTTACCACCAATGAGCCAACCGATGCTGGAGTAATAATTAAAAAATCGTTCCGCTTCAAATTCGGTGAAATTTTGAAACTTGAAATATTCTTTGACTGATTCCAATGTTGGCGATTTTACTTTTTCTTTTTTGCCGGAACTTTTTTCTTTTTTTTCGGCAGTTTCGTTTTTTAAAAACAAATCATTATCAAAATTTTGAAAATTGGTGTCTATATCTATGTTTTTATTGTTTTTAGATGTTTGTTTATTATTATATATATAAGGCAGTTCATTAACCTGTTCAGGAACATTACCATTAACAGGTTCATTTTTTGGTTTGCTTGGTTCAAAAAATGGTGTGGTTGGGTCATTATTTGAACTGGTTTTTTCTTCAATAATTGGTTTTTCGATGTAGCCTTCGGATAAATTATGCACAAAAACCAATGTTCCAGAATACGGATTGAAAGAAGGTTGGTAGTCTAAAAATCCTAATCTTTGTAATTCCTTAATGCACTTATGATAGGTTGCTTTTGATGCAATTTTGCTTCCTTTCATCATTTCGTCTCTGGAGATTGTGATTGGATTTTTGAACCGATTGACATTCCAACATTGAAAAAGTGTTAAATATAAACTGATGTGTGTTGGATTAAGTGAGTTTTCAAGCGCAATGCGATTGAAAAACCCTGTGAGGTGTTTGATATAATTCATCTTACCAGCCATTTAGGATTGAACAAATTGGGAGTTGCTTCGACTTTGTTAGTTTCTAAAACTTTTTGCAAATCAGCATACGCATAGAAAATTATTCCGCCAACTTTGGTATAAGATAGCACTCCATTGATGCGAAGATTCTGTAGAGTACCTGGGGAAATGTTTAGCAACTTTCTGACTTCGGAAGATTTGAGCCATTGTTTTTGCTGTTGCGGTTTTGAATTAAAGATTGTGTTTAAATCAGAAAGCAGGAGTGTGCGAAATTCATTTAAATCTTCGCGAGTGATAACTTCGATTGCCATAGTGTCGTGGTTTTAAATATTTTGGACAAAGAGAAATAATAAAGTAATACCAAAACAGTTACAGGGGGTTACGGAACCCCCAACAAACCCCAACAAAATCAGCTAATAACATTAAAAAAGTTTTTTATTTATGTGTTTTGGATAGCTATTTTAAAGCAATTATAACTAAATTTGCCTAATGAATACAGAATAGTGGTAAACCACTATAAAATATATTGCGAAAGTTATTTCGAGCCAAAGAAAACGACCAAAATTTCAAAATCAGCTCTACAAATAAACTGTTCGCCTACGCTATGCGTGGGCTCGGTTTATCGGAGCTGTAGGTGCTTGGTCGTACCTCTTTGGCTGGTGATCGATGTCCCACGCTGTTGTTTGTACCAATACCAAAATGGATTTTTTTCGTATATATTAAAAAAGATATTATTATGAAAAATGAAACTGTAATTAGTCCCGAGTTACAACGATTTATGGAATTGCATAAAATTTTAGATCTTAATTCGTTACTTCAAATTGAGGATGAGGTGTTGCTTGGAATGGTTGGTTTTGGTTGGAGAATGATGCGAGAAGTTTTAGAACTTCGTGAGACCAACTAATTCTATTATTTTTTCTCGAAGTACATTTTTAGTAGTGCTTTCGACATTATAATATTTCACTTTTATACTATCCACAGAAATTTTTTCGGTGTTGTTTGTTTTGAAATTTTCCGAAATGAATCTAAAAACATCGGTTTGGTTTTTGTGTTTTATAATTCCTGTTTCCATCAATAGACCAAAGAAATAACTTAATTGAGCCACTGACAATCCTGTTAAGAATTTGATTTTTTCTTCGTCGTTAGCAATATTTTGATTGGCTTCTAGTTTCACTTTCTTGGTTAAATATTCTACTTCTTCTTCTAACCAACCAATAATTTGTTCTTTTAACGAAGGTAAGTTTGGCTTATATTTTATGAAGTTTCTACTTTGTTTTTGATTGTAATTTTTGAGGTATCGGTATAGAATATCTATTTTTTTGATATTGTTTTCTTGTGTTTCTAATTCTTGTAGAACCTCAACAGTTAAGTATTTAAAAAACTGTAATGAATTGAAGTTTAAATAGAAAAGGCATTCTTTGATTGTTTCTTCGGAATTATTTTCGGAGTTGATTTGTTTGTGTAGTGTCAAGATAAATTCGGAACAGTAATTGAACTCATAATAGGTCAATTTTTCCTTAATGTTTATTGTTTCAATTTTTAGTAAGGGTTCGAAAGCTAATTTTAATAGCTTTTCGTTGCTATTACTTTTTAATAGTTGTGATTTGACTTCTTTGCCTTTTTTTGTGATTTCAAATTCTTTGACAAAAGTGGAACGATATGGTATTTTAATATCCACATTTAAGTAGTTACGATATTCTTTTTCTATGAAACGCAGTAATTTTTCAAGATAGATATAGGCAATTTTTAGACAATCAATTTTATCATAATTATTAGAAAATTGATAAAGTTCTGATGAATTTATTGGGTTGATTTCTTTGATTAATTTATGGGCTAAATTTTCAAGGGCATACTGCTTTCGATGAATGTATTGTTCAATTCTTTTTTTTGATTTTAGTTTAAAAACCAGTTCTTTATTTATTTTCTTTATTTTTAAGTTTTCATCTTTGAGTGAATGATAACAATACAGAAAGAAACGTTTTTCTTGGGATAAATCTTCTATTTCACACGCTTTTAAAATGTATAAAGTATTGCCGTTTTTGCTACACCAACGCAAATTAATTTGATGCTCCAGAATGTTTAATTCATCCAGTATTTTTGGAATTAATGTTTTAAATTCTTCCGCAACATCAACTTCCTTGAAATTTATTTTTGTAGCTTTTGGATGCAGATTGTGAATTGGTTTTTTGACAACGTACTTTGTGGTGCTGTCTTGTTTTATAAAATCTACTTGGTAGATAAGGAAGCTTTCAGAAGTAAAATTTTCTAGAAAAGGTACTAAATCGTTACTGAAAATAATCTTTGGATTTTTGATTTCTTTTAGGATTCTATCGTAGTTTTCTAAAATGTATTTTGGCTTCATATAGGGTTAGAAATATAGAAAATTAGGTTTCAGTTGAGAAAAATCACGATTAAATTTTTAACTGCTTTAATAGTAATTTCTATGTTTTTTTCAAGGGCTATACTGGTTTGAATGGTATAATTGTTAACGAACTAAAATACTTAATATTTTGATGAATTGTAAAAAAATAACAAATTAAATCTTATAAAAAAATCACAATTTATTATAAATTTGATATAATAAATTGTGATTGTAATACAATAGGGCAATTAAATTAAAATTTAGTGCTAAAACTTCATCCTTTGTATTCTAATTGCATTCAAAATAGCTAACATTGCAACCCCTACATCTGCAAAAACAGCTTCCCACATTGTGGCTAAACCTCCTGCACCAAGAACCAAAACAACTGCTTTTACAGCGAATGCTAAACCAATGTTCTGATACACTATTTGTTTTGTTTTTTTACCAATATTTATAGCTGTAAAAATTTTTGTAGGCTGGTCGTTCTGAATTACAATATCAGCCGTTTCAATAGTGGCATCGCTTCCTAAACCACCCATTGCAATTCCGGCATCGGCAAGGGCAACCACTGGCGCATCGTTTACGCCATCGCCCACAAAAGCAATTTTTAGGTTTTGTGATTTAAGTTCCTCTACTTTTTCTACTTTGTTTTCAGGTAACAAATCGCCATAGGCTTGATCGATATTTAATTCTTTTGCAACAGCATCAACGACTGCTTGTTTATCTCCCGAAAGCATTACGGTTTTGATGTTTATTTTATGCAAACTTTCAATAGCTGTTTTTGCATCTTCTTTTATTTCGTCAGCAATTAGAAAGTATCCTGCATATTTTTGATTGATGGCAATAACTATTATTGTAAAAGGTGTGTTGTCGATTTCAGCATCGTAAGTGATATTGAATTTCTTCATTAATTTTACATTTCCTGCCAATATTTCTTTTCCTTCTACATTACCTTTCAATCCGTGTCCTGCAATTTCTTCGACATCGGTAACGGTTACCTCTTTTTCTGAACCTTTGGCATATTCAATAATAGCAGTTCCTACCGGATGTGTGGATTTGGTTTCTAATGCTGCTGTGAATTTTATTAAATCAGCTTCCGGAATATCAACGGCTACCACTTTTTGAACTTTAAAAACGCCTTTGGTCAGCGTTCCAGTTTTGTCCATAACTACTGTTTGAATAGATGCCATTATATCTAGAAAATTCGAGCCTTTTACTAAAATTCCATTTTTACTTGCTGCACCAATACCTCCAAAATATCCCAAAGGAATAGAAATTACCAGCGCACAAGGACAGGAAATAACCAAGAAAACTAAAGCTCGGTATAACCAATCGTTGAAGATATAATTTTCTATGAATATCATTGGAACTAAACAAATACAGATTGCCAAAAACACAACTATTGGGGTGTATATTTTAGCAAATTTTCGAATAAATAGTTCGGTAGGTGCTTTTTTAGCCGTGGCATCTTGCACCATCTCAAGGATTTTTGACAACTTACTATCAGTGTAAGCCGTTGTCACTTCGACTTGAACAACTGTATTCAGGTTAATCATTCCTGCAAGAACGGTTTCTCCTTTTTGTTTTGTATCTGGTTTGCTTTCTCCTGTTAATGCTGCTGTGTTTAAGGAAGCATTATCTGAAAGTAATTTTCCGTCGAGTGCTAATTTTTCTCCTGGGCGTAATTGGATTATTTCTCCAATGACAATTTCAGCTGCTTTTTTATCAATAGTATTGCCCTCTTTGATAACTGTAGCGGTATCTGGTCTTTGATCCAACAATAATTTGATGTTGTTTTTTGCTCTTTGAACTGCCAGTGTTTGAAATACTTCGCCAACGGCATAAAATAGCATTACGGCAACACCTTCGGGATATTCACCAATAGCGAATGCTCCGATTGTAGCAATACTCATTAATAGGAATTCTGAAAAGATTTCGCCTTTACGTATGCTTTCAAAAGCTTCTTTTATTACCGGAAAACCTACAGGAGCATAAGCTACTACATACCAAGAAATACGCACCCAGCCAGTGAACCAAGTTTGTGGAAAATAATTATCAAAACCAATAGCAATGAGTAATAGCACAAAACTTATAACTGCTGGCAAGAACATTTGAAACGTCGTTTGATTACCGCCTGAATGGTCGTGTCCGTCATCATCCGAATGCTCATCGTGATTGTGCTGATCCTTTACTACTTTTTTAGCCTTTGTATCATCGTGTTCGTTGCTACAACAGCTTTCTTTTTTAGTTTTCTTTTTTACCTGCTTATCTGCTATTTTATTTATTTTTTCTTCTTGTGAACAGCAAGTCATTTTGCCTTGAGCATCATAAGTGTGCTTGTGTTTTGGATCTGTATTTTTCATTTTTTAATCATTTTAAATTAATTAAGAATATTTTATTTAATCATTTTCGTTTTCCTTACCGTGTTTTATTATCATATTTTGCTTCCATTTTATATACCATTTTTGATGGTGTAATGAAAGTAGAAAATACAATGCGCAAGCACCTATTATAGCTATAATAAACATATCTAATCCTACCGCAACACCAACTGCTGATGTACACCATACGGTTGCTGCTGTTGTTAATCCGTGTGATGTTCCTGCAGTAGAATTGCGATAAATAATTCCAGCACCTAGAAAACCAACGCCTGTTACAATATTTGCAATTACTCTTGAAGTATCCGCTGGGTTATTTACCAAATGGGCTGTAATAGCTGTAAACAAAGTTGCGCCAATACATACGGCTGCATACGTTCTTATTCCTGCATCTTGACCGTGTTTTTCTCTATCTAAACCAATAAATCCTCCTAATAAAAAGGAGACAATCAGTTTGGAAACAATAATTAATTCTGCATTTATATCCATAATTTATATATTACATTATATAAAACGATTTTGGCTTTTCTACAATTGGTAAATCTGTATCGCCTATCAATTCTTTAATATTTATTTCTATTGTTATTGCAAGACTTGTCATTGGAATGTCGGTTGTTACATTTTCGAACGGATCTTGTAATATAATTGCCGTTCGTTCTATGGCTATAAATATTATAGGTATCAAAGCTGTTAAAAATATTTCTACTAAAACGTATTTATCATCTAACCCAAATGGTAAAAGCGTGGCAAAAACATAAATAAAAAAGTGTACCAATAAGCTGTATGATTTTGGAAAAACGGTATTTTTAATACGTTCGCATTTTCCCATAGAGTCGCACAAGCGACTTAAAGTACTGTCAATCTGTATTTGCTTGAAATCGCTAATTTCTAGTTTAGATAGTGCTTCACTATGTTGATTAATTATTGCATTTGGGATGTTGTTTTTTGATAATTTATGTTCTTTAACATAATCGTATACTTTTTTTGAATACGATAATTTTCGCAACGATTCTCCTAAAACATAACACCAAATTATTTGACGGTACGCAAAATCCTGCACAATTTTAGTGTCTTTTTCTGGTAAAAATTGCTTTACTTGACGTATTAAAGTTCTTGAATCGTTTACTATTGCACCCCAAATTATTCTTGCTTCCCACCATCTTTCATAAGCTTGGGCTGTTCTAAAAGCCAGTAATAATGATAATGCAGTTCCGATTATGGCACTCATAGCAATTGGTATTTCTATTTTTGACAGAAAACCGTACTGGTCAGCAATTCCTACTACTATAGCATAGATTAGAATGGCAGTTATGTCAAATTTTATTTGTTTCAAAAATGTGAATATTGATATTCTTTTATTTAATAGCATAAATTAATTTTTTAATTATTTAGACAAAATCCATCTAGAACAAAAACATAATCATTTATAATTAATTACTTTGTTTCATCTTACCATTTTTGAATCGTTCACTCGCAGTTTTCTTTCGTTTTAGAATGTTTGTAACCTTTTTATTTTTACTATATAAAACATAAGTATTTGATTTTAAATAAAAAGAACTATTTATTCCCAAAGCTGTGGGATTTTTTTCCTCTGTTTTTTATTAACCCATTTATTCAATTTATAGCAAAGATAAGCCGATCCGCTTCCTATGATTGCGCCAGCTAACACGTCACTTGGATAATGAACACCCAATACTATACGAGAATAGCTTACTGCACTTGCCCACGCAAATGAAGGAGCAATAATATACCATTTTGGATACGCCATACTCAAAGAAGTGGCAGTTGCAAAAGCTAAAGAAGCGTGCCCTGATGGGAAAGAAGGTTCGGTTGCTGTTGTAACTTGCTCAATATCTGGATAAGTTACAAATGGTCGTTCTCTATTTACTGTTTTTTTTAAAGTAAATGTTATAAATCCTGAAGCCAAAAAGGCTTCTCCAATAAAAATAGCTTTCTTTTTGACTGTACTATCTTTCATTATCAATCCGACAGAGTACATAATAATTGGAGTTCCAATACTTACAGGAGCTAGACTATTTGTAATTCCTTTTAATGCTGGATCCAGTGATTTGTTCCTATTATGATTTATGTTTCTTAAAACATCAATGTCTAAATTCTGGGCATTTGCAAAGTTTATGCAAAAAAACAACACCACTAAATTGGTTATTTGTAACAAATTTATTTTGTTTTTCATTCTTCTGTCTTTTTAATCAAAATTTTTATAATGCAAATGAGTACAGAAAACAATACTCATTTATGTTCTACTTTTTAATGCTTGTGCTTTAGATCGTGCGAACAGCCGTGTTATTTATCTTCGGCAGACATTTCTTTCGCTTTAGCGTTTATGAACATCATCAGAATGATTTTCTGAATCATTGTGAGTAGAACAACCTGTTTGTTTGTTTGTTTGTTTGTTTGTTTGTTTGTTTGTTTGTTTGTTTGTTTGGTGATTTATTTTTTCTTCCTGTCTGCACCAAAGCTGTTTGCTGTTTGCATCGTATTTGTGTTGGTGTTTATTTTTTAGTTATTTATGATTATGTTCTAAATGGTTTTTATTTTCTTCGTGTTCAATTTTTATTAATGACATTTTGCAAACAGGACATTTTCCAGAAATGTCATAAAATTTCCCTTTTTCACATTTCATAGGGCATTCGTAGACTATCTTATGGGCTTCTGCCTTTTTGTGAATATGAACCTTTTGTACTTTTTTCTCTTCTTTACAGGAAAAAACAATCGTCATTATTGCAATATTTATAATTCCTAGTACTATTAATTTTTTCATCAAACTAGATTTAAAATGTTTTTTAAATTATATAAAAAAAGGTTGCAAATAGTATAACTATTTACAACCCTAATTTGATACTTGGTTAATGTTATTATGAAAAAACGGTAGCCATTCCAAGCAAACCTGAAAGCATTAATACACACTTCCAACAATTGAGTCTGTTGTTCATTTTCTAAATTTTTTATGTTAATACTATAATACATAGGTGCAATTTTTATGCCATTTATACAGTAAATGGGAGCTATGATTTTGATTTTTATATTAAATAGTTATTTAAAACTGGCAATACTATTAATAGTCAGTGCCACAATAATTGTATTGAACGCAAATGAAATTAGACTGTGCAACAAAACAAATCTTCTGATAACCTTTGAGCTTACTTGGACATCTGAAACTTGAAATGTCATACCAATTACGAATGAGAAATAGGCGAAATCAATATAATCAGGCTCCTCCTTACACGGAAATTTGATACCTCCAACATTACTACCCGTTTTTAATTGATTATGGTCGTGATATAAGTGTGCATACCGAATTGTAAAAATTGTATGAAGCAATGTCCACGACACTAAAATGGGCGATAATGAAACGATTGCATCAAATATTCTGTTAAAGGACGATTCTTCTGTACCTTTTAAAAGGAGTAAAGTACCAAACAAACTAACACAAACAGCAATGAGCACTATCGTAAAAATCACTTTAAGTCCATCATCCTGACGCTCTACCACCTCACATAGATCTTTATTTGTGGTAGTAAAAAACAATGCCCAGCTAAATATAATTAGAGAAAGACAAAAGAGATCCCAGGATAAAATTATCCTGTTTTTAATATCAATTTTAAAAAACAGTAAAATGAAATACAACAATAATGATAAGGTAAGACAAATTATTATCTTTTTTATTCCGCTAGTATTTCGCAGAAAACTATATTTTGTTGTTTTCATATTCAGCAATTAATGATTTTTCTAATATTATTTTGGGGGCATAGTCTTCATCAATTAATTTACTATCACAACCGCCAATACAAATAATACTAGCGGTTTTAGATAGTCTTAAATTTTCTAATTGCCCATAACGTTTTAGGATATTTTTATCACACTCCGTTCGATTCGAGCTATTGTTGTGAATAAAATTTACTAATGCTTCTTAAACTACTTATTAATGTGTATGCTCACCGCCACCTTTCATAGCAGACAGTAAATAAAAAGCTCCTTTAATTACAATTTTTGCATCGGCAGGAATTGCTTCAACAAATTTCACTTCGGTATACCCTAAATCTGTTGTTCCTGGTACAACTTCTATTGCTTTGAAATGTACTTCGTTGTGTCCTTCTTCCTCGCCAACAGCTTCTTCAGAATGTGCTTCGCCTTCTTTGTGTTCGTGAGCTTCTGCTTTTTTACCTGTGGCTTTTTCTTCGTGTTCTTCTTGGATATAGACAAAGTATTTATCTCCATTTTTTACAACAGCATCTTTGGGTAGGGCAGGGACGGTTGCATTTTTAATATTGATATTGGCAGAAACATACATTCCAGAAATTAAATCTTTGGAATCAGCTGGATTAATTTTGGCGTGAACAGCAACGGTTTTGCTTTCATTTGAAAAGGATTTATTGATACCAAATATTTTTCCTTTAATGGATTTGTTTCCTTGATTAGTCAAAATAAAGTCTATCGTTTGCCCCACAGAAATTGATTCCAAATCTTTTTCATAAACGTTTAAGTCCAAGTGCATCTGGCTATTATCTACGACTTCAAAAAGGGTTATTCCTGTTTCGGCAAATGCTCCTTTGGCAATGCTGATTTTTCCAACATAACCGGATATTGGTGAAACTATCGGTACCAAACTTGATCCGCTTGTGCTCATATTCAGGGCTTGCAATTTGTTTTTTGCAGCTTTTGCTCTGGCTCTTTCAACAGCTAGTTTTGATTTTACTTCCTGAAGTACTTTTCTAGGGTTTACATTTTCATCAGTTAATGTTTTCTGGCGATTGTATTCTAATTGCAGGTATTCAATATTGGCAACAGCCGAATTATAATCTTCCTGCATTCCAACTACTTCTAAATTTTGAATAGTTGCCAGTACTTTTCCTTTGTTTACATACGTGCCTTCTAAAACAAAAATATCCTTAACCGTTCCTCCAATTAAGGTTGAAATGTTAGCCCTGTTTTGTGGTGGAACTGTCGTATATCCATTGGCTTTAATCACTAAATTAAGATTCCTGTTTTCTACAGAACCTGTTTGAATACCAACTGTTTTGAATTGTAAGGCTGTTAATGCTACTTCGTTTTCTGATTTTTCTTCTTCGTGTCCTGCTTCTTCTGTTTTCTTTTCTCCACAAGAGGTGAGAAGTAGTAAGAATAAAGTATTAAGTATTAAGAAAATTTTGAATTTTGAATTTATATTTTTCATTTTGAGAAATTTTATTTGTTAGAAATAGATGGAAATTGCAATTGAATAGCACTTTGATTATAAGCATTGGTAGCTTCGGCATTTTGCTTTTTGATGTCGATAGCCTGATTCAAAAAACTGATGTAATACCAATAACTCATATCACCATTGGCATAACTTTTTTGAGCCGTTGCAATTATTTGTTCTGCATATAGCAAACCTTCCTTTTGATAATAATCTAATGCTTTTTGTTGCTTTTCGAAATCATTTTTCAATTCCTGCATTTGTAATTTCAAAGTCAATTTATTTTTGTCTAATTCTAATTGGGATTGCGAAATACTGATAGCAGATGCTTTAGCTTTAGCTGAATTTACCCCACCAAATAAAGGAATTTGTAAACCCGCAGTAAACCCTTGAAAATAAGATTTGGTATCAATGGTTTGTCCAAAATAACCTAATCCTAATTTTGGTGTTCGCAATGCTTTAAAAGTATTGGCTTCTTTTTGATACACCGAAATTTGCTGTGTATAATAATCGGTTACCAACGTTTCTACTTTGGATTGGTTTTCATTTGGTTGAAATGAATATTGCATTGGCGTTGTACTATCCGGTACAATATTCTCTTCCGTTTGAATAAAAAATTGTAATTGTTTTTGGTAAATTGCCAAATCAAATTCGAGTTGCGCTTGCTGTGTTTCTATTTCTTTTGACTTTGCTTTGGCACTGATTACTTCAATTTTTCCGCTTTCGCCTGTTTCAAAACGTAGTTCTGCATTCTTTAAGAATTTGGAATAAATTTCCAATAAATCTGCATTTAGTTTTTGTACAGAAACACCATATAAATATTGATAGTAGGCGATTGTTACTGCTTTTTCGATTTCATATTCGGATAATGCTTTTCGTTTTTCAGCTAGTTTCACCAATTCTTCCTGTAATTGACGATTGGCTTTTGTAATTCTTCCAATTGGAAAATACTGCTGTATCGAAACATTGCTATCATAATATTTACTATTGAATTGCCCACCCTGATATTGCACTTGCAAAGGATCTGCTTGAAATGCTGTCTTTTTCAGAACCGTTTGTTTCTCAATTTCCTTATCAGCAATCTTTAAATCAATATTATTGGTTTTTGCAATTTCGATAGCTTTTTGTAATGAAATAGGCTGGCTATTTTGAGCAAAAGAAAAACTACTTATCAATAAAACTATTAGGGTAACGATTGGTGTTTTTATTTTTCTTCTTGCTTTAATTCCTTTTTCAAACAATAAATAAAGTATTGGTAAAACAATCAACGTCAATAATGTAGCCGATAATAATCCTCCAATAACAACTGTTGCCAATGGTTTTTGTACTTCAGCTCCACCACTGGTGGATAATGCCATTGGCATAAATCCTAAAGACGCTACAGCAGCTGTCATTAAAACAGGGCGTAAACGCGTTTTTGTACCCATTAAAACTCTTTGTAATGGATCGGTTATTCCTTCAGATTTCAATTGATTGAAATAAGAAATCAATACAATTCCGTTTAACACTGCGATTCCGAAAAGGGCTATAAATCCAATTCCTGCCGAAATACTGAAAGGCATTCCCCTCATCCATAGTGCGAAAACACCTCCAATGGCTGATAATGGAATAGCTGTAAATATTAGCAAAGATTGTTTCATACTATTGAAAGTAAAATATAGCAGCACCATTATTAATGCTAATGCAATAGGTAAGGCAACCGAAAGTCTTTTAGTAGCTTCAATCAAGTTTTCGAATTGTCCTCCATAAGTAACATAATAACCTGGGGGAAGTTTGAAATCTTTATCAAGTTTAGCCTGAATTTCTTCGACAACGCTTTTTATATCTCGACCACGAACGTTTAATCCAACAGTAATTCTACGTTTACCATTCTCACGAGAAACCTGAACAGGGCCTTGCTCATAAGAAACCGTTGCTACTTGTGATAGTGGTACTTGTTGTCCGTTTGGTAAAGGAATAAATAGATTGCTCACATCAGTAATATCTGTTCGGCTAGCTGCATCCATTCTTACCACTACATCAAATCGTTTGCTTTCTTCATAGATTTTACCTGCGCTTTCTCCTGCAAATGAGGAACGGATGATTTGGTTGATATCGGTAATATTCAAACCATATAATGCAATTTTATTGTAATCGTATTTTACAGTAATTTGCGGTAAGCCTGTTACTTTATCTGCTTTTAAATCGCCAATACCTTCAATATTATTGACTTTAGCAATCAATTCTTTGGCTTTAGTATCTAAAATTTCTAAATCATCACCAAAAATTTTAATGGCTATATCACTTCGGCTTCCGGTCATTAACTCGTTGAATCGCATTTGAATTGGTTGTGAAACTTCAATATTAGCACCCGGAATGGCTTCCATTTCTTCTTTCATTGCATTGGCTAAATCTTCCCAATTGTCGTAATCACCTGTCCATTCACTTTTGTCTTTAAGTACAATAATCATATCCCCACTTTCTATAGGCATTGGATCCGTTGGAATTTCACCACTACCAATTTTGGTTACTATTGTTTTAATTTCGGGAAATTTAGCTTTTAGAATTTTTTCATATTCTGTGGTTGTTTTTACCATTTGCGAAAGCGAACTTCCTGTCATAATTGTAGCATTTAAGGCTAAATCTCCTTCTTCAATTGTTGGAATGAATTCTCCACCCATATTTTGAAAAATTACTAGTGCCAATACAAATAGACCTAATGAAATAGCCAAAACTGCTTTTTTGAAACGCAATGCTTTTTCTAAAAACGGGGTATATATTCCCTCGAACCAAGCCATCATTCTATCACTAAAATTGGTTTTGTGTTCTGTATTTTTGGATAAGAACATTGCGCTCATCATTGGTACATAGGTTAAAGACATAACAAATGCACCTATTACTGCAAATCCTACTGTCATTGCCATTGGTCGGAACATTTTACCTTCTGTGCCAACTAATGCCAGGATTGGTAAATACACTATTAGGATAATTATTTCGCCAAAAGCGGCACTGTTTCTAATTTTGGAAGCCGATTGATATACCTCTTCATCCATTTCAGATTGGGTTAAATCTTTTTTTCTTTTGAGTTTTTGCAAATGATGCATTGTTGCTTCGACAATTATAACCGCACCATCGACAATAATTCCAAAATCGATTGCTCCTAAACTCATTAGATTTCCGCTTACTCCAAAGGTATTCATCAAAATCACAGCGAAAAGCATTGATAATGGAATTACAGATGCTACAATTAGTCCTGCACGAAGATTTCCAAGAAATAAGATCAATACAAATATTACTATTAATGCACCTTCCAATAGGTTTTTAGTAACAGTTCCTATGGCACTATCTACTAATTTTCCTCTATCAATAAAAGCTTCAGCAACCACTCCCTCTGGAAGAGTTTTGTTAATCTGATCCATTTTTTCTTTTACTCTATTGACAACTGCACTTGAATTTTCTCCTTTTAGCATAAGAGCCATTCCACATACAATTTCTCCTTTTCCGTCTTTAGTAGATGCCCCATAACGCAGTGCTACACCTTCTCGAACTTCGGCTACATTTCGAACTAAAATAGGTGCTCCGTTTTTATTTGCAACCACTATGTTTTCTAAATCTTTGATGCCTGTAGCCATACCGACACCACGAATGAAATAAGAGTATTGGTCTTTTTCAATATAAGCACCACCTGTATTTTGATTGTTTTTTTCGAGTGCCTCAAAAATATCGGTAATGGTTATTCCTAAACTATTTAGTTTATTCGGATTAATAGCCACTTCGTATTGTTTTAATTTTCCTCCCCAAGTACTGACTTCGGCAACACCTTCAACACCCTGTAATTGTGGAGTGATAATCCAATCTTGAATAGTTCGTAATTTTACGGCATCGTATTTATCTTCATAGCCTTTTTTAGCATATACATCGTATTGGTATATTTCTCCTAGACCTGTAGAAATAGGTCCTAATTCTGGAGAGCCTGCATATTTAGGAATGTTTTCTTCGGCTTGCTTTAAGCGCTGAAAAATTTGCTCTCTTGCCCAAAAAATATCTACATCGTCTTTAAAGACAACAGTTACCACAGACAATCCGAAACGAGAGATACTTCTCAATTCGATTACTTTTGGAATAGTTTTTACAGCCTGTTCGAGTGGATAGGTAATTAATTGTTCTACTTCCTGACTTGCCAATGTTGGTGCAGTAGTAATAATTTGCACTTGATTATTAGTAACATCTGGCAAGGCATCTAGCGGTAAATTTTTAATAGAATAGCTTCCCCAAGCTATAAGTACAAGGGTAAATAAGAGTATAATGAACTTGTTCTTTATACTAAATTGTATGATTTTGTCTAACATTGAAAATATATAATGAATTAGAAATGAGCAAATAGAATATTTGCCATTATTTGTGAAAAAGTCACAATTTTCTAACCCGAAATTACTCGGGCATCATTATGCTATTTGAGGTGGTTGCCAAATACTTCCGAAGAAATTGGAAGCAAAAACGTATTTGTATGTAGGTAATTGTGTTTTAATACCATTGGATGGTATTGGAAAGTCAATAATTACAAATTCTGAAAAACTTGTAATTTGTGAACCGCAACAATTGCAAATGCAAAATGGGGAACATAAATCTTTTTGATTATCGTGAGAATGATTATCGTGGCTTGAAGCGAATTCGGTTTTACCATATACAGAACGATCCACTTTCATATCTGCACAAGGCATACTTGAAAGTATTAGGAAAATGATTGATAATATGATGTTTACAAATTTCACTGGTGTAAAAGTAGTAATTTTTATTTTATTGTTAATAATTATTTGAGATGAAAATTAAAATAGTGCATAATTCTTGCCACTATTCCTAGAATCAAGATTGAACAAACTAATGTTATCAATATAATACGAATCACAGCGTATGCTGTAATTGGTTTTTTCTTTGCAATCTTTTTCTTTTTTATTCTTTGTGGTTTTGGCATTCAATAATTTATTTATTTAACAAATGTAAAAATAGTATGCTTTAAAACACTTCGAAATTGTTATTTTCCAGTACAGAAGGCATTCAGTAAATAATTACTAAATAAAATTTATTATAATTTGCTTAATTTCAATTTGGAATTTTTAAATTATATTTTCGTTGTTTATACAGATAGGAGGCAGTAATTACGTGAGCCAATGCGTCTTTAGCTAATTCTTTGTCTAAAGAAACTGGAGTTAAAACGGTGTCATTTTCAATTTTAAATTGCAAGGGTTCTTTATAAGGTTGCATTATGATTACCTGATTATCAACTCTAAAAGCATTTACATCGTGAAATTGCATTATAGCACGTCCTTTTGTACTTTCTGGCAACAAAAATAAATTTCTTCCAGGCATAGGTGTAATTACATTCATTCCAATTTTACTTAAAACAGTAGGTTGAATATCAATTTGACTACACAATTTAGTGTATTTCTCTCCTTTAGGAAAATTTGGACCAATGATTAATGCAGGAATATGAAACTTATGTATTGGAACTAAATGCTTTCCATAGGTTCTGGTGTTATGATCTGCTATGACGATAAAAATGGTGTTTTTATAATAAGCTTCCTTTTTGGCCATTTCAAAAAACTTTCCAATGGAATAATCGGCATATTTCATTGCATTATTTACAGTATTCTTTTGCTTGTCATATAATTTGATTCTTCCTTCGGGATATTCAAAAGGTTCGTGATTTGAAGAAGAAAAAATCAATGAGACGAAAGGCTTCTCTTTTAAAGAAGTAAAATAGGTATTGGCTTTTTTCATCACATCTTCGTCTGACCAACCCCAAGTAGAATGATAAGCACTTTCTTTTGAAACAAAATTTCCTTCATCAATTATTGTATCAAAACCATTGCCGTTAAAAAATGATCCCATATTATCAAAATTAGCCATTCCTCCATATATAAAACTGGTATCATATCCTTTTGTTTTCAGTAAGCTGGCAATAGTATAAAAATCAGTTTGAGAATTGTTTAATTTTACTACGCTTTCTGATGGAGAAGGTAAAAATCCCGTTACAACAGCTTCGATTCCACGTACACTTCGTGTTCCGGTGCAAAACAAATTAGTAAACAACAAACCTTCTTTAGTCAGTTTATCAAATTCAGGTGTTAATGGCAACCCTCCAAGACTACCAACATATTCAGCACCTAAACTTTCTTCAAGTATAATCACTATATTGTATGGTTTATCAACCAAACTATCCGAATATACCTGATGAAGTAACGGCAATTCTTTATTGATAAAATCACTTTCAGCAACATTCATATATTTTTTCACTCTAGAAATCGCTTCAATAGGATTCATTTTTCCATACATCTTATCTGAATTTCCTTCATTCTTCATAGAATAAACTGCAAAACCTACAGTGTAAAATGAATTTAAGCCTAAACAATTTGTTAATTGGTCTGTAGAAAATACAGCATTACTCGCATTTATAGGACGTTTTGAAGTGAGACTGGAACGAGCCCCAAAGAACAAAAGAAAGGCAATAACAGGAAATAAAATCAATTTAGTCTTATAAACAGAAGTTTCTATTCCGAAAAGATTTTTTCTAAATTTTATTAGGATATAAACAAAAGCAGTAATAAATATAAATGTTGCAATAATTGACACTAGATAGCCTTTGTACAGTAGCTGAATTACTTCTTTAGGATAAATTAAATATTCTATGAATAATTGATTGGGTCTCGTGTCATATTGTCCAATAAAATTCGGAGTGGCTAGTTCCAAAAACAAAATTAGAACCAAGAATAAAATAAAATAAAAATTTAAAAAAGGACTTATTTTTTTTAAAAAAGAATCTGGAAGCAAACATATTAATATCGCAGGAAGAAATATAATATAACTTAATAAAATTAAATCCATTCTCATACCAATTGGAAAAAGATACCAAAAGTCTTCTGTTTCGATTACTCTTTCTCTAAATAAAAAAAACAAAAAAAATCTTGATAATGTAGTGATTAATAAACCTAGAATTAAAAAGTTTAAAATGGGTTTCAGAAAGAATGCCTTTTTATAAGTCTTCATATATGATGTGGTTTTAAGACCTTAATACTATAAGATCGTTTTATATTTTGTTAGTCAAAAACAGTTTTATTATTTTGACGGATTCAATCTTTTATTAAATTATTCCATAGAATGGTGATAATTAAAAAGACCTTACAAATCCTACTCCTAATTGTTTGCCATTGTAAAAAGGAGCCATAATTGATGTTGTGTTTTTCTCTTTAGATTTGAATATTTTTTCTTGCATCCAAGGATTTATCCAATAGGCAACTTTTGTACTTAAAATTCCTATTCCAGCACCTGCAGCAACATCAGTTAGCCAATGTTTGTCGTTGTAAATTCGGAATGCTCCTGTACCAACAGCTACGATATATCCAGAAATGCCATACCAAACAGAAACATCTTTGTACTCTTGCCAAAGAAATTCTGCTCCAGCAAAAGCAGTTGCTGTATGTCCTGAAGGAAAAGAATTATTTGCAGAACCGTCAGGTCGTTCTACTTTTGTTATGGATTTTAAACTTAAAACTGTAGCCGACATTAGCAAATAGGAAGTTCCTAAAATGATAGTTCTGTCTTTAAAGTTATGTTTGCCTTTTATTCCCATAGCATTAAGACCATAAACAGAAACAGCGGGTAGGTATTGTGAAAAATCATCAATTGTTATTTTCTCGTCGATATTTTCGTTTACCTCTTCCTTTATTTCAGTGTTGAATAATTTCAAGCCATCACTTTCAAGACCTATAACACCATAGCCAATTAGAACTGTTGGAATAATTAATTGTTTAAATTTAAATTCGTGAGTGTTGTCTTTTTTCTGAACACTATCTGTAAAGACTTCCTGTGCATTCAATGTAGAGATACTTAAAAGTAAAAATAAAAGGGTCTTAAACATTTTAATAATTTAGGGGGGTTAGTTTTATGATATATCATTATGAAAAAATGGATTAATATAAATGGACTAGTATGATTATTAACTTTCTAATTTTTTTTTCATTTCTGTTATAATATCATTTTGGGAAAACTTGTTTTTATCCATTCCAATATTTTTTTCTCCGTATGGTTCATATTTGTATTTAAAATCCCCACTGAATAAACCAATAGTTGTTGTATTTGAAGAAGCGGATAAGTGCATAATTCCACTATCAGCTCCAATAAAAATATCTGTGTTAGCTATTATTGAAGCTATTTCACGTATATTTTTACTATAGTATGTTTTTGTTTTAAAATCAATTTGAGATACATTTTCAATAGGTAGTATTTCAATAATATTATAATTTGAGAAATTGCTTTTTAAATGATTATAATAAGTATCCCACCATTCTTTAGATAACATTTTGTTACCAGTTGCATAAGTAAAAATTGAAATTGTTTTTTTATTATTTTTGAAAATTCTAATTAACTCTCGATTTCCGTTTTCAATTTCTTTTTCATCAAGTTTTAAATCTAATGAATAAAATTTTCCATCTTGAAACGATGTATTAGTCAAGAAACTTCTTATCAACACAATGGGTTTTATTGCCATATGCTTAAATATTTCAGAATGTGAATCTGATTTTTCAGACCATTTTTTATCATTTCCAATAATTTTATATTTGGAATTTACGAGGCTTGACGCTAATCTTCCTGACGACGAAAACTCATCAATATTAAGAACCAAGTCATATTTTTTAAATAATAATTTTGTCCAAATTAAAAAGTAATAAAAGAGATTATTGAAAGGTTTTTTAGGTAGTTTTATGTGCTTATTTATAGAATCATAATTTTTAAAGATGATTTCAGATAAATTTCCTTTTACGAATAAATCAATAGAGGGATTTGTAAAAATATCTTCTAATTCTTTTACAACAGGTGTTAATAAAAGTAAGTTTCCTAATCTATGATTTGGTCTTACTATTAGAATCTTAATATTTCTATTGTTAAACTTACCAGCATCTATTTTTTCATTACTAGATTTTCCAATGTTTGAAGTAAGATAACGAGTAAGCTTCCTTCTAATAAAGTTTATTTTGCTGGATACTTTCATTAAATATTATTTTAATAGTTTATGACTGAAAAAGGTTGGAAAAACATCTATTTGAGAACGCTGTTTTTTAATTTTTTGATTTAGATATTCCAGAAGATTGAAGGTGAATGAAGGAATATGATAATTACCACATCAATTTCATCATTTCCAGTACTACGGGCACAATGATTTGCAACTATTATGAAAACAGTATACATCAACCAAGTTTTTATTAGGATATTTAAAAATAAATAAGCACTCACGCCAAATGATGTGAGTGCTTTAATATGAAAGAATTAACTAACTGATAATAATTTACCGTTTTCATCAAAAAACAAATCTTTTCCTTGAATTTCAGCCTCGTAAGTAATGATACCCTTTTCTGAAATTATCTTTGCCGCTTCTTTTACTTTTTGATCTTTATAGTTTTTACCTATGTAATTAAGAATTGATTTCGGTAATTGTGCAACGGTAATTTCAACTTCTGTTTCGATGATTTTACCATTCGCACTAAATAAGACTGAATTTTCGATCTTATTATTTTCAAAACTGGCTTCATAATTGTTTTCCTCTTTATCCCATTTGATATTTTTTGCATTGGGATATTTTGACAATAGAGATTTAGATACAATCTCTGGTACTTTTGTAACTTTTACTTTTTGAGCAAAAGCGATTGTAGATAACACTAATGCTATTAAAATAATTACTGATTTTCTCATTGCTATTTATTTTTGAATTAATAATAGCCAAAGTTGTAAACCAATTTTGTAGAAATATTGAATTTTGAAATCAGTAGTGCTTTTTAACTTATTTTTTTGAGATTAATTTTTATCAATCAAGCTTACTTTTTCTAACTCATTGTTTTTCTTAATTGCAAAGATTATCAATAGCATTAGAATTGTAAAAAGGATTAAGGATGAACCAATAGTTCCAAAATTTAAACCTCCTTTTTCGATTGGTTTAGTAAGTAAATCTCCAAAAGTTGCTCCAAATGGTCTAGTTAAAACAAATGCAAACCAGAACAATACTATTGATGAAACTTTAAGAAAATAGTGTGCTAAAATTATAAGTAGTAGCAAACTGCCTATTAATGTAGCACCACCAAGAAATCCAAGTCCAGAATTATCTGCTAAAAAGTCTCCTAAAGCTGTACCTAATGTATTAGAAATCAATATTGCTATCCAGTAAAATGTCTCTCCTCTAAATGTATGAATATCATCTACAGAAACTGATTTTTCTGTTCTTTTCCATAGTATAAATGTTATCGCTAATAGTATAACTAGAATTAATGATCCTACGGCATATCCTAATCCCAATGTTCGATCCATAAAATCCGACATTGTAGTTCCAGCTGTGCTTGTTGCAAGGATTACAAACCAATACAGTAGAGGCTTATATTTAGTTGCATACAATTGCATTTGAAGTGTAATGATAAAAAAAACTATTAAAATTAATGAACTTATTGCGTAACCTATATTAAGTGTCATTGAAAATAAATCTCCTGCTGTTTCTCCAAGAGTAGTTGCGCAAATTTTCATTATCCAAAATGCTATGGTGATTTCTGGTAATTTTTTCATTGGACTTGATTTAAAAATTAAAATTTATAATTATATCCTAATCTAATCACTTGTGTTTCATAATAATCGACACTAGTGTAACTAAAATTTTGCCCTTGAATTTCTTTTTTAATTACCAGAGTGTTTAGAATGTCTGTTGCATTAAGAAAGAATTCTCCTTTGCCATTTTGGACTGATTTTTTTAACCCTAAATCAATTGAAAATCGCGATTTTATTTTGCCTTGCGGAATAATATCTGGGGCTAAATATATTGCCGTTATTTGAGCATCTATTTTTTTGGGCAAGTGCAGCGTATTATTCCACTTTATGTTTCCTGATAAAACCTCTTGTTTTGCTGCTGAAAAGGTATTGGGTTGTGGATATAAATTTTGCACCGTAAACGCACCAATTTGATTGTAATAGGCATTTAGGTTAAGATTGGAGGAATACCATTTTGTGAAATCTTGGGAAAGAACCATTTCTATACCTGTATTAGAACTTTTATCCACGTTTTGAAATATGGCATAAATTAGATTACTATTGGGTACGGTAGATGCTATTCTTGTAATCGTTGCATTAGCAAATCGATGGTATAAAGCCGAATATAAATATCCTTTTGTTAAATTTCTTTTGAAACCTAATTCTACTAAATTGGTAAATTGTGGTCGCAGTGCAGGATTTCCCACTTTGATAATTTCGGCATCGTCATATTTTGGAAATATTCGAATATCAACTTCATTTGGTCTGTCAATTCTGCGGTTGTAAAACAACGATAGTTTGTTGTTATCATTGATTTTATAGGCAAAGCGAAAATTTGGAAACGGTTCTAAATAGAAATAGCCATCAGTTTTATAGGTTGGATGGTTTGGATTTACTTCGTATTCTAAATCTAAATACTCTAAACGTAATCCAATTTCTGCTTCGATTTTATTAGTCTCATAAATGTAGTTTCCATAAACTGCAGGAATAATTTCTTCATAAGTTGCTTCGCCTCCTGCGCTTGCATCTAAAGGCGAATTTGTTCCAGGAAAGAATTGCATATTGGTTGGAATAATTCGGTTTCTAAATTTAAACCCTGTTTCAATTCGACCGTATTTTAAAGGCTTCACATAATCAATATTAAAATCTACTACACTTTCGTCTGACAACAATTTGAAAGCATCTTTACTGGTTGAAGTAGGTAGAATATTATCGAAAAAATATTTTTCATCTTCTCTATGAAAAGTATAATTGAAACCTATATTCAATAAATGTCCAGCTTGTTTGAATTTATGTTGATACGATGCTGTTCCCATATATGTTGTCTTTAATTCATCTTCCAAAAATGTCCAAAGTCGCAATCGCTCGGAATAGTCCGCATTAAAAAAGGGCTGGTCGCCGTTATCAATAATTTTTTCTGAACCAAACAAACCCGAAACAGTAAGTGTATTATGGTCATTGATGTTCCAATCAATTCCCGATTTGATAGTTGTGAAATGTGTATTTCGGTTTCTTTTTAATTGTTGGTTAATAATTGTTGCGTCATTGTATGTCCGCGTCACAAATTCATTTTTATTTAGCGTTTCGGTATATAAATAATCGCCTTGAAAGAATGCATTGATTTTATTTTTACGGTAGTTAAGTGATAGTGTAGGATTAACTTTTGGAGTTAGTGAGTATTGAGGTCTTATTGCAGGTAAATTTTCTTTTCGTTCCCATAAAGCACCTAATCCAGAAGTAAAACCGACTTTACCGTTAAAGCCTTCTTTTTTGTTTTTCTTGTAAATGATATTGATAATTCCCGCGTTACCATTTGCATCGTATTTGGCTGACGGATTATTAATGATTTCGATTTTATCGATTGCTGAAGCTGGAATATTATCTAACCCTGATTGGTTTCCGAAGCCTGTCAAAGCCGTTTGCTTACCATCAATTAATACGGTAACTTTATCGTTACCTCTAATTTGTACTTTGCCATCTTGCACTGTAACACCCGGTAAATTTTGCATTGATTGCAGCACTGAACCACCACTTTGACTAATATTATCAGCCATAGAAAATGTTTTTTTATCCATTTTCTCTCCAATAGTATTTTGCTCGGAAACTACTACTACTTCTTGTAAAGTTGTGGTATCTTCCTCTAATTCTGCAGTGCCTTGATCTAAAAATTCGGAAAGTGAACCCACATAAACCAATTGAGTTTTGGTTTTGTAACCAATGAATGAAAATTCTAAAACGTAATTTCCTGATTTTATGTTAGCAATTGAAAATCTTCCTTCTTCATTGGTTATTGTGCCAGCAACTATAGAAGCATCTTTTGAAGTTTTTAAAACTACATTAACGAAAGGTAAAGCTGCTTTGGTAATTTTGTCTTTTGTACTGCCCGATACCGTTACCACTTTTTCTTGGGCTACTAAATTTGCTATTGATAGCAATAGAAATGAGACTAAAAGAATGATTTTAATTCGCATTTATCTTATTGTTTTAATTTTATTAGACAAAAGTAAAAATGCAATTTGAAGGAATGTTGAATTTTAAAAAACTATTTCAAAAGTGTGTATTCGGTTTATAAAATGGTAGTTAATAGTCCAATGATTTGCATCTACAATTTTTTTGATAATTGATAATCCTAATCCATTTCCTTTAGAACTTGGATTGGATTTAGAAAAACGCTCGAACATTTTTTCTGTCTGTAATGGTAAAAGTGAACCTGAATTTGAGAAAGTTAGTCGCTCATTAGTCAGTTTAATATTAATTAGACCATTTAATGTATTGTGATTTATGGAGTTTAAAAACAGGTTACTAATTAGTATTTCTGCCAAAATATGATTTGAATTGATTGTGACTTCATCTACTAATGTGGTTGTAATGATTATTTTTTTTGAAAGAGCTTGTTCACTAAAAAAATCTAATTGGCTGTTTATTGTATTGTTTAAGCTAATTTTCTCGATTTCATTATAGGAATTGCTATCTATTTTTGACAATACTAACAAGTTTTTATTGAGTTTAACTAGTCTGGAAGTAGTGCTATTTAAATCATCAATTAATTTAAATTGTTCAGCGTTTAGGTCTTTTCGTTGTAAAATATTTTCTAATTTTCCTTTAAAAATAGCAATTGGCGTTTGTAATTCGTGGGCAGCATTTTCTATAAACTCTCTTTGACTTTGATAGATACTGCTGTTTTTATGGATTAAGCTATCAATAGCGTTATTCAATCTGTTGAATTCTTCAGTAGTAGTTTTGATTAATTTTACAGATGTCGATTTGTCAATTTCAAATTTTTCCATTTTATCTAATGCTGTATAAAATGGTTGCCATAGTTTTTTTGAAATTATTTTGGTAATGATAAAAAAACCGACAATCAGTAACAATAATAAGGAAATGAAAAGGATTACTGTACTTCCGATTAGATTTTCCTTTTCAACCATATTTATTTTAGCAGAAAAAGTAAACCATTTATCTTCAATTTTTACTGGTGAATTTAGTACTCTAAATGGTTCATTTTCTTTATTAAGAGCGTCATAATAACTATGATCGAACAAACTGTCTTTCTTTATGCCGTTGAGCTTTTCAATGTTTACATCACGATTGAACTTGTTCCAGATTGCTATATCCTTTACCGTTAAATTGTCTTTTGTAAATTTATCGAACTGATTTTTTATTGCGTATAAATCTTCGTTAGCATCGTCTTCATATATAATTTTAGACACAAAATAAAATACAGGACCAACTGTGATTAGTATAACTAATGCGTAGATGAAATAATAATTAAGTGTTTTTTGAAGTAGTTTTTTATTCATCTCCCCATTTATAACCCGTTCCATAAATTGATTTTAGATAATCTGTAGCACCCATTTCTTTCAGTTTTTTTTTCATATTTTTTATATGAGCATATACAAAATCATAATTGTCTAACATATCAGCCATATCTCCTGATAAATGCTCTGCAATTGCACTTTTGGACAATACTTTATTTTTATTACCTACCAAAAATAGTAATAAATCCATTTCCTTTTTTGTGAATTCAATTTTGTTACCTCTAATTTTAATCGATTTGTTTATTGTATCAATCTCAATTTCATTAAAAGAAATTACATTATTTCCATTAAATTGTTTGCGTCTGATTAATGCTTGGATTCGAACAAGTAGTTCAGAAAGATGAAATGGTTTTGTTAAATAATCATCGGCACCAAGTGTTAGCCCTTCAATTTTAGTTTCAAGAGTGTCTTTGGCAGAAATTATGATAACGCCTTCTGTTTTATTTTGTTTTTTAAGTAATTCTAAAATTTTAAATCCATCCCCATCTGTCAACATTAAATCCAATAGGATACAATCATACGAATATAAGTCGATTTTTTCGATTGCTACTTTTAGAGAATTTGCTGACTCACAAATAAAATCATTTCTACTCAAGTAAATTTTAATACTCGTAGCAATATCAATTTCGTCTTCTATTATTAAAATTTTCATATTGCAAATTAACAACTGAAATTTTGAATATAAATTGAATTTTGTTGATAATTCAAAATAATACCAATACAAAATCGTACTTTCCAAAAACGATAACATTTATTATAACAGAATTTACTTGGATTAAAGTTGATGTTCCGGCAACTTATTCTCAACAATTAAGAAACAGGCAGTATGATGGATTTATCGATGTTGTACAACCTGTTTTGAAAAAAAACAATTTAGGTTAGGAAAATGCTTTATTGAATGTAGTTTGTAGATTGGAATGTTGGAGCTTTTAATGAAACTGGAGGAAATATTGGAGAAGATCTCTGGAGCTTAATGTATGCAATTAGTTTTAGATCAACATCTCAAACGGTCATTCGATTTAATTACCGTTATCAAAAACAACGAGATGTTTTTGGTTATCCGCCTGCAATAACAGACGGAATGAGTTTGGGGATTTCTTCTTAATTTTTAGAAATTAGTATTTTTTTTCATTGAAATAATCTAACATTAAGAATTTGATGTTAATTGTTTTTGCTCTTGATTAATTGATTTCATTGAAAATTTATCTCTCAAAATCTGCATATCCTCGCTTACTTTTTTATCCAAAACCTTTGCATAGTGTTGGGTAGTTCTCAAATTTTTATGCCCCAGCATTTTGCTTACACTTTCAATCGGAACGCCATTTGTAAGCGTTACAGTGGTTGCAAAAGTATGTCGGGCAATGTGGAAGGTTAATTCTTTTTCAATCTCGCAAACGCCCGCTATTTCTTTTAGATAAGCATTCATTTTTTGATTAGTAAGAATTGGCAAAAGTCTGTCTTCATTATTGCTTTTTGGGTGGTCTGCGTATTTATCAATAATCAATTGAGTAACTGGGAGTATAGGGATTTTAGAAGCGGTTTCGGTTTTTTGTCTGTGGGTAAATATCCATTTCTCACCATCAATACCGATGCTTATATGTGACTTTGTTAAGTTTTTGACATCTATGTATGCCAAACCAGTAAAGCAGCTAAAAAGGAATATATCACGCACCAAAGACAATCTTTCTGTTTTGAAATCTTTGTTGATGATGTTCTGAATTTCTTCTTCAGATAAATAAACCCGTTCTACTTCTTTTACTTTCGATTTGTAATTTGCGAACGGATTTTTGTCAAGCCAGTCATTGGCCAGACAAAGCTTTATTATTTTATTGAAATTCTTGATGTATTTAACCGCTGTGTTATTGGCACAGTTCCGAACGCTTCTTAACCAAAACTCATAATCAGTAACAAAGGCGTGATCTATTTTATTTATCTCAATATCCGAAACTTTGTATTTCCATTGCAGGAATTCAATAGTATGGCTCAAAGATGTTTTGTAACGTTCTAATGTTCCTGGTGCATATTCTTTACCAACCAGTTCTTTGATTTTGTTATTGTGGTCTTGGAAGATTGGGATTAACATTCTTGCTCTTTCGTCAACTCCTAGTATTTTACTTTTGAGTGTTTCGGCTGTTACTGGAATTTTCTTGTGTACTAATTCCATTTGCATATCAATAATTTGAATTCTCAACATATCAAGATGGCTATTTATTGAACGAGCTTCTTCTGAATTGCCTTTCATTTTACCCGCTTCTGTCGACCATTTGGACATTTCTACAAATCGGTTGGAGCTTAATTCAATTCTTTTGCCATTAATGGTAATTCGGGTGTAAATAGGGACTAAACCGTTTACACTGGCTTTGGCTCTCTTTGCGTAAAAGAGAATAGATACTTTTGTTTTCATCGTGGTAACCTTTTAGTTATTATTAAATTTAATTCTAAAAAGACTATATCACAAGATGTTCAGATAGTGAACTACTTCTTGAACTGGTTAATGAACTGGTTCGGAAGCTTTGTAAATAATAGCCTAGAGATAAAAATCGGTTACCCTAATTTCGGATAGTTTAGGGTAACCGATTTTATCCCTTTAGGTTCACGCATTAATGAATAATTTGAAGGTGTTGTAAACGAAAAAACCCTTTAAATCATACGATTTAAAGGGTTTTAATTCAATTTGTATTTCTACTGGCGGAGAAAGAGGGATTCGAACAAAATCGTCACATCCCGCTTATATACTGCATTTCTAATATTTTCTAACTACTGCGCCACGATTTTGCCACGAACTTTTTATGCATTTTTATACATATTGAAAGTTCCAGACCGGCTTAAATCTGTTTAAAATTACGATATAATTCTTTAATAGAATGAAAGACGAAGGTAAGTATTTTTAAGACAAACATGGGCGTAAAATCATTTTGATTTTTGCAAGCGAAAAGTTATCAATTCCAATTCATCTCAAAACTATTTAACAGTTTTAATTACTCATTCAAATATATAATTCAAGTTACTAGTTTAATGATTTACTTAATTTGATAAACACAGGTAAAACATATTGATTTTAAACGGATAACATTACTTAATTCCCTTATTCTTCTGCAAAATAACTTCTAAAAATAATTGATCTATATTGGTTTTGTAGTTTCTTTTTTTAGTAAAATTCAAATGCTTAATACTCCCTAAAGTAGGATTGTTTTCTATTTTGTTCAATAATGCTAAACAGCCGTTGAAAGAACCTTCTAATGAAAAAATGTAGCTTGTAGTTGTAAAACCTTTATCGGTAATAGAATGAGGTTCTTTAAAATCAATGATTTTTAAATGATAGGAATCACCATAAGCAGTAAGTTGCTTCAATAGGTCATTTTGAAAAGATTCTGAAGTTTTAATATTGTAGCGAGACAACATTACATCCAGTTGTTTTTCTTTTTGGCGCAGCTGATTTGCTAATTTTGGAGAGCTGTTGTTTTCAGAAATCATTTCACTTTTAGACTGATATTCTTTGTAATAGCTAATCGTATTTGAAATCGCAAAAGAATAACAAATATACAGTGCTATCAAAAAGCCAAATAATAATCCTTTATTTTTTCTATTTAGCCTCATTTTACTTCAAGATTAATTTAATAGAAAATTCCGTTTCATTGAGGTCATTTTTTCCAAAGTGGGTAATTATGACTTGCTTCATCCATTTTAAACGCTCTAGAGATTCAATCCAATGCGTGAAAGCTGTATTGTTAATTGTTGTTCCAGAAAGAGTAATAGTTTTTACTTGGGTTAAAATTGGTTCTTCTATTTTAATCTTTTTTTCTAATGGATGATAAACCAATTCAGTTAGTAAAATAGACGATGGAATTCTTTTGCTGATTTCGTTAATGACTAATGAACTTTGTGATGCTGTCATGGCGACCACATTATTGACTTTTTGTTCTTTAGCTAAAATACGTTGTTTTGTTTTTATCACTTCTTCAAATGAATATTTACTCAACAAAAGATTTTCTGAAGTTTCAGCAGCTAATTTGAAGTAATGAGAAAACAGTAAAAAATTGACTAGTAAAATCGTAAGCAATATACCAATCATCAGTTTTATTCCTTTTGAAAAAAAACTTTTTTGATTGTATTTCTCATATAGTTGATGACTGTAATTTATTAAGTTTCCAGTATTCTTTGTACCGTTTAATAATAATCTCAATATGCCTGCAAAAGCTAACAAATGGGTGTTTTGCACTTCCAGACCATTTATATTTAAAACAGTATCTGCTATTTTGGTATTGGTTTGAATAATTGGGCTTTCTTCACTTTTACAAATCGTTTGATGATTGGTAAACAATTCCTCTCTATCGGTGTAATTAATTATTTCGGCAATTGAACCAATTCCTAAACTGATTCCTGCAATGGTAATTCCTTGTTTGTTATAATTGAATGTTATTTCTTCAATATAATTTTTTCTACTTATGGCTACAATTGATTTGGTTTTAAACCGCCATGTTTCAAAATAAAATTCTTCCCAATTGTTATTAGGAAATGCTTTGTGTAGTAATTTATCGTCTGAAGCATCTATTCCTTGAACTTCTTTCTGAATAACCTTATTGGTGTTTATAACAAGGAAAAAAGGAAGAGTTTTATCCCATTTTTCCGGAAGTGTTTCTGAATGTGTAAGTCTATCTTTTTTTATAATTATAAGTTCTTCTTTTTTCTTTTCTACCAACAATATTGCCATCTTTTCTTCATTATTTAAAGAAAAGTGCTCAATACCAATGTATTGTTTGCCTAGCAAAAGAGTAGCTAAAGAGGGGAGTGTCATTAGTAAATAACAGTTGGTTTGATTAATACAGTTAATTTTTTCTTCGAATCCTGACGGCTTCTAGAACTAAAGAGCCATTTGATTATAGGAATTCTCGATAATAATGGAACTCCTATACCTGAATCATTTTTAGTAGATTCTTCTAAACCTCCAAGCACAATCAAATCTTGATCTTTTACCCTAATTATTGAGGTAAACTCTCTAGAATTGATACCAGGAGGTGCGTTTTTATCCACTTTTTGACCATTAAAACTTGATTGTATTACTTTAATATCCAAGGTTATTTGGCCATCACCTGAAACTAAAGGCATAATGGTAACCGATAATTCGGCATCAATAGGTTGGTAGTTTTTAATTTCGGAAGTTGTTGGGATTTGAGAACCATAAAAATTTTGATTGGTAACCACATAATAGGTAGTTTCTCCTATGGATAAAAAAGCCTTATGACCATTTAAGGTTGACAATCTAGGGGAAGAACGTATTTTTAAATTCCCGTTGGTTTCCATTGCTTTAAGGCTTATATAAAAATTGGGTACTACCTTTCCAATATTTAAGGATCCAAATCCACTAAATCCATCAATAATATTGTTAATAGTTTGCGCTCCCAGATTCATATCAACAGTTGGGAAAACTGTTCCTGAAGTTGTTACAGGTTTATCTCCAATTCCAGCATTTATTCCTGTTTCTACCGTAGTACTTTTGTTTACTTCTAGGAGCATTACTTCAATCAGGATTACAGGAACCGCTTTGTCGATGTATTTTATAAAAGATTCAAAACGTTCAATATTAGCGGCTGGTCCATTGACCAAAAAGCTATTCAATTCCTTATCAATTTTAATATCCAAATCTTTTTTTATTTCATCTGGAATAATAGTCAGGATGGATTCTGAAGGATTACTATTTCCACTACTATTATTACTCGTATTGTTGAAATTATTTTGTTGTTGGAAATTTGATGTATTTCTACTATCTGACCCGTTAATACTATTGTTGTTAGCGTAATTATTGACATTAGTATTTGTGTTATTCAATCTTCCTGAACTTCTGCCTTCATTTGAGGAATCACCCAACAGTTCAATGGAACGATGCATTAAGGGAATTGATTTTACATTTCGTACTACCAATTGATTTTTAGTTCCAAAATAGTATATGGTTCCGCTTTTCATAAAGGTGTAGCTATCTCCACTAGCTCCTGACTCGGCTGGTGAATCATTATTAAGCTGACGTTGTGCCCCATTATTGGATGGCAATCTGTTTTCCGTTTTTGCTTCTGTTTTAGTTTCAAATATTTTACTCAAAAGCGCATCAAAAGATATGTTTTTGGCTTTTACTGTTGCATTTCCTGCACCTTCCAAAGGACTAGAAATGAACATATCAATATCCAATTCGTGTCCAATATCATAGACAATACTCGAAATAGGTGTATTTTCAAAGTTAACATCCAATATTTTTTTATTGGTATCAATTACTGTAAATTGGGAATTTGATTTTCTACTTTGCGACTTGCCAGAACGAGTAGTTGCATTATTAGAAGAATTGCCTTCTAATACATCAAAAACATAAAAACTGTCTTTAGATTTTGTCACCGTAAGATTATTAGCTAAAGCTAATTTATCTAGGGCTGCATCAAATGGCATGCTTTTAATGTATGCTGTTAAGAGTTTATTTTCCATGCCTGGAGTAAATACCAAATTTTTACCACTCTCATCGGTAATTCTTTTGAAAACATCATATAAAAGATCTTCTTTTAAGTTAAGGGAAAGTAGATTATTGGATACTTCATACTTAACTTCAAATACTTTTTCAATCTTTTTTTCTGCTGGTTTTTGGTAGGATTTAATGGCTATAATGCTGCCTGAAAAATCGATAGTAAGATTGTATTCTTTACATAAAAAAAGTAACAAATCGCCAACATTTACATCAGAAAAATTATTTACAATATTTATTTGAGCCAGATTTGGAGCAACACTAATATTTAGCTTATGCATTTGAGAAATGGCCAATAAAAAAGTGGAAAGTGAAGCTTCTTTTATATTAATATTAATTTTTTCTGATAGACCAGGCGCATCAACACTAATAGCATCAATATTGTTTTTAAGTTGTTGCATCCTATTTTCTTCCAAAGAATTAGTTGAATTTTGGTTGAATGAAGCACGCTTTTTAGTTTCATCAGAAGAAGTATCTTTACTAATACCTGTTTCTTGAGAAAAAGAAATTTGAGAAATAAAGAGCAAAAGAAATAGTATATTTTTTTTCATAAATGAGATAAATTGAATGGGGTAATTTTACTTTTTACAAGAGTAAAGAAAAAACTTCCTCAATAGATGTTGTTCCGTCTTTTATTAGCGATAAAGCATTTTTTTTCAGTGTGAAAATTTCTTTTTCTTCTATATAATGGTCAATTGCTAATTGATTGTTTTTAATTAAGGATGATAGTTCATTGTCAATAGGAATAATTTCGTAAATGGCTTTTCTACCTGAATATCCAGTATGGTAACAGTGTTCACAGCCTACGGCTTCGTGATGATTTTGGAGTTCTTCGGGTATTTCGAAACCTGTGGGAAATAATTCTGTACTGACTGGTTTCTCTACTTTGCAATGATTACAGAGTTTTCTAACCAAGCGTTGGGCAACACTTATGTTTAGTGTGCTGGCAATCAAAAAAGAGGGAATTCCCATATCAATCAATCTGGAAACTGTAGCCCAGGCAGAATTGGTATGTATGGTTGATAAAACCAAATGCCCTGTCAAAGCAGCTCGAATAGCCATATTGGCTGTATTCACATCTCGTATTTCCCCTACCATAATGATATCTGGATCTTGTCTTAAAAAAGTTCGAAGTGTTGAAGCAAAATCTAAACCTATGTTTTCACGTAGCTGCACTTGATTAATTCCTTCTAAAGTATATTCTATCGGATCTTCCACCGTTAATATATTCGTATTGGGAAGATTTAGTTTTTTTAAGGTAGCATACAAAGTGGTTGTTTTTCCAGAACCTGTAGGTCCTGAAATCAAGACGATACCATTTGGTTTCTTGATATTCTCCAAATAAGTTACTAACTCCTTTTCAGTAAATCCAAGGGCATTAATATCAATATGGCTGGTGTCTTTGCTCAAAATTCTTAAAACTACCTTTTCTCCGTGAAGTGTGGGTAAAATGGAGACCCGAATATCAAAATCCTCACTATCGGTAACAATGGTTATTCGTCCATCTTGAGGTAGTCGTTTTTCGGAAATATCGAGCTGTGCCCTAATTTTAATTTTATTAATCAAAACGGGATATTCCTCTGTGGCAATATGGAATTGCTCTTTCAACTTTCCATCCAAACGGAAACGTACCCTAGCATTTTTCTCATAAGGTTCAAAGTGAATATCACTGCTTCCAATTTCTTTAGCATTCACCACTATTTTTTCTAGAAAATCTACCGAATAATGAATACTAGAAATTGTATTTGAGGCTGATTTTCGATAATTAGTACTTAAATATCTATTGATATTTTCTGTCGTTTCTGCCTCTAGTTGAGTAGGAAAACCTAGTAATATAGACAATTCTGCCTGTAAATTTTCTAAATCAACTACATCTGTTTTTAAAATGAGTTTTGTCCCTACTTTGTCCACAGGAATTATCCTGTAGTGATAGGCTTGTTCTGCCTTGACAAGTTGTTGAATGGTTATGGGAATATTAAAATCAATCATCTTTAATAAGCATATAAAAAGTTGGATTCCCAAAAGAAACTAATTCCATAAACAGTTGCAAAAAACAACGACATATACCCCGCAAGCGGAACTGTTTTTTCCGTTTGCTTGTATCGAATTGTAAAATGCAATAACAAAGAAAACACTAGTGAAAAAACAAAAAGGATTAAAAAGGAAACTATTGAAAAGGAAAAAGAAATAGAAACAAAAAACAGTAAATCGCCCAGTCCAAAGACTTCTTTTAGTAAAGGTTGTTGCAGTTTATATTTAGCATACAAATAACTTACTGCTAATAAGAGTGATATAAATGCCAAATTAAAACTCGTATTGATAAATGCGGGATAAACTGATACTGATTTAATTTGTAAAACAAACACTATTGCTCCTATGATAGGATATAGAAACCAATATACTTTGCGGTCTTTGTAGTCCTGAAAAAAGACAAGAAAGAAAACTACAATCAATAAAAATTTTAAAATCCACATTAGTCTTGGATGATTTGTTTTGGAACTCCATTCTGATCAATTTCCCAAACGTTAAACACACCATTGCCATTAAAATCAGTCAGTGCAGTGGCTTTTATTTTGAATTCAGTATTGGAAGATTGTACAATTTCATAAGAATAATTAGCACTCCCACTTTCTTTAACCGTTTTTGGAACTTCAAAATCAATCTCTGAAAAATTAGAACTGTACTTCGAATACATGAAATAATATTGCTTTTCAGCATTGTAAATCGCTTTCAATTGTACTTGCGCTTCCACGCTTTTAGCTTTAGTAATTAAGGGCATCAAATTAGGCAAAGCTATCAATAATAGAATCCCAATTATAGCCAATACAATTAGCATTTCCTGAAGATTGAATGAAGGAATTTTTTTTGACAACTGTTTTTTCATATGTTGATATTTATTGTTCTTTATCGGTCATATGTAATTCGCATATTAGCATTGGTTTTTGCATCCAATTTTGAGTCATGCTCATTTCATAACAACTAAAATAAATCAATTGATAGCAAATATATATTTTTTATTTATAAAAGTAAAGATTTTTCTTAATGCAATGATTTATATTTTTTGTGAAAAATATTTTTTTTCGTAGATTAAATAATTGTTATGAATGAAAAAAATTATTAATTATTTGCAAAATTATAAGAAATATTTCGTAAGATTGCACTTATATAACTTGTGTTTTTTGAAAAAATAATTTTTTTGCATAGTATTTTAGTTTTGTAACTGAAAAATTTATGAAAAGGTCTAAAATAAGCAAAAGTTATTAAATAATCAATTAAATTAAAAATTGAAGATAAATGAAAATTAAATTATTATTAGCTGTTGGAATATTGAGTTGGAGTATGTTCTCTCAACAATCTCCAGATACACAATTGCAAAATTTTGCTCCTAGGACACCCGAAGCTACAGCTTTTTTAAAATATGGAGAATATCCTGTGAATTTGTCATCAGGTGTTCCTAATATTTCTATTCCTCTTTATACAGTAAATATTGGAGGATTTACAATGCCTATATCTTTGGATTATCATGCTTCTGGAATAAAAGTAAGTCAAGAAGCCACGATGGTAGGGTTAGGATGGAATTTGAATGTTGGAGCACAAATCATTTTAAGCAGTAGAGATGAAATTGATGAAAATAATTCAGAAATTGATAACTTAAATATAAATGTGTTTAACAATTATTTTAACAATCATCCCTACGCATTCAACAGTCCTTTGCTTTTTGATTATCAAAAATCAAAGGTTAAAGATTTATATGTTTTTTCATCTCCAACAGTAAATGGAAATTTTTATATTAATAATTTCAATAATAATGATGTTGTTGTTTTTCCTCCAGACGCATTCAAAGTTGAACTATTAGGAGCAAACAGAGCTAACCTTTCTTTCAAAATTACCGATAAATTAGGGAATATTTATATGTTCAATAATACAATAGAAAAATCACATCGATGGTTAACACACCATGATTATTATATAGGGGCATGGTATGTTGATCAAATTACAACACCTAAAAATGGAAAGATATATTTTACTTATCAAGATGATGGAGAAATTGTTGAAAACAGTATTTCTGAATATCGAGAAATAACCGATGAAGGTAAAAAATGCGGATGTTCAAATTCAACTTTCCAAAATAACTTAATTAGTCCTATTAAGCAAAGTCTTGAAAAAACATATACTAACACAAAAAAACTTAAAGAAATAAGTTTTAATGACAATCAGTCTAAAATAGAATTTATTCTAAAATCCGGTAGAGAAGATTTGATAAATCAAAATAGTCTTTTAGAAAGCATTAAAATACAAAATAAAGCTGATGGAGTAGAGTCACAAACATATAATCTCATAAATCAAATCTTTTTTGAATACTCTTATTTTAATTCAACTTCAACAGGACCAAATTCGTATAAATCTAAACGATTAAAATTAGAAAGGATATTTGATTTAGACGAAACTAACATCCATAGATTCGTTTATTCTCAGATTAATTTACCCGCAAAAGATTCTAAGTCTCAAGATTATTTTGGATACTATAATGGAGCTACAAACTCTGATATGATTCCAAAACATTTTATAAACAATACCACAATAGGCAACGCAAATAGAACTGTTAATGATAACGCTACACAAGCGGGAATATTAAAAGAAATTCATTATCCAACAAAAGGATTGACTAAATTCAATTACGAAAACAATACATTTTTTGGAGTTGATGAATTAGACAAGTATTCTGTAAAAAACGAATCTTGTGTTGCAATTGGTTCAGGTCCAGCAAATAGTCCAGCAGAGCCTTGGGAAGAAGGAATGGCTTGTCCCAATCCAACATGTATTGTTTATAGTAGTGTTAGTTTTAATGCAAATAATGCAAATGGCGCTTTAAGTTATAATATAAGAAACAACGGAAGCACAAGCTCTGCTGCAATAAAATATAAATTTTGCAGAGTTACAGTTTATTCAAATGGAAATCTAGTTCATGATTCGGGAAAGAAGAATGTAAATTTTGATGGTCAATTGAATATTGGATTAAACGGCAATTGTATTATACAATTAGAAGCTTACGGATCTGGTATGCATATTAGTGCTAGTATGAGTTATGTTGATAACGATACATCATTAAAAAATGTAAAAGGTCCTGGATTAAGAATACAAAGTATTGAAAATTATACTAGTAATAATACTACTCCTGACTTAAAAAAAACATACGATTATAGCGACAAGGACGATAGTGCAAGAACTAGTGGTAAAACTATTAATCCTTTAGCTTTTAGTTTTGTTTCAAATCGCTTTTCAAATTTCACTACTGGAATTTGTCCTAGTGATGACCATGCAATTATCCCTTTTGTCGATTTTACCAAGACATATAATGTTTCTTCTCAATCAAAAAATAGTAGTGAGTCCAATAGTGTAACCTATAAATTTGTAAAAGAGATAATTGTAAATACTACTAATCCAACTGAAAATGTTTTTAGTAGTTATGAGTTTACTACTGATGAAGACTGGATACTGCCCAATTTTAATATCCAAATAAATCAAAACTGGAAAAGAGGAAAAGTAATAGAGAAAAATGATTATAAATCTATAGGTGCTCAAAGTTTCATAGTGAGAAAAGAAAAAAACAATTATTTTGAAGATAATTCTAAAATTAGTTATTATTCTGGTTTCAAGTTTGTAAAAAATTCAACTATTGATGTTAATGAAAATATTGGCAATCCTTTGCAAGCTCCTAATTCTATCTCAACATTGGGTAGTTGTGGAGTTCCGCAAAATGTTTATGAATCTTATTTGTTGTACAATTATAATTACCCAATGCCTTGGTTTTATCAAAAATCATCAGAAACAACAGATTATTTTTATAATTCGAACAATGTACTTACTAGTTCTTTGGTAAATAAAACAGACTTCTTTTATGATAATCCCAACCATTTACAACTCACAAGGGAACAAAGAACAAATAGTAATAATGAAATTATAACTACTAAATATCATTATCCTGATGATTTACTTAATATTCCATTAATGACAACATTAAAAGATCAAAATAGAATTGGAGAAGTAATCAAAACGGAAAGTTTTAGAAATATTACACCACTATCTGCAAAAAATACAATTTACAAAAATTGGGGAAATAATTTAATCGCTCCAGAAATTATCCAAACTGCTAAAGGTTCTGGTAATTTAGAAAATAGGATAATATATAATGTTTTAGACAATACTAATGGTAACCCTAACGAATTACAAATGATCGATGGAACAGTAATAGTTTATATATGGGGCTATAATAAAACCCAACCTGTCGCCAAGATTGAAAACACAAGCTACAGTAGTATTAATCCTAGTTTGATAAATGCTGTTGAAACTGCTTCCGTTACAGGTACAGAAACAAATTTGCTAGATGCTTTGACTAATTTACGTAGTTCGTTACCCAACGCCATGGTAACCACCTACACTTACAAGCCACTAATAGGAGTTAGCACGATAACCGACTCCAAAGGCGATACGGTAACCTATAATTATGATGCTTTTGGTCGTTTGCAAAACGTAAAAGACAAAGACGGCAACATCCTATCTGAAAACGAATACCATTATAAAAACTAATCAAGCGAAATATGAAAAAAATACTATCCCTATTCGTTTTCTTGCCTATAATGGTTATTGGACAAACCCAAACGGAGAATTACGTTAAAAACACCACTTATAAAGTAGCAACTGCAACAAGTATCCCCACACCAACTGCCCAACAAGCCACACAAACTATCACGTATTATGATGGATTGGGTCGTCCCATTCAGCAAGTGGCACACCAGCAATCTGGAAGCGGAAAAGACATTGTTACTCCCATTGAATATGATGGCTTCGGACGTCAGGACAAAGAGTATTTGCCATACGTACCCACAGCTCCAGCCTCGCTGGATTATAAACCCTCTGCATTGGCTGATGTACTTACATTTTATGATGATGTCAAATATGATGCTGATTTTCCGGGTATGAGTACGAGTAATGCAAATCCCATTATTCAAATCAATCCTTATTCTCAAAAAGGATTTGAAGACTCTCCGCTGAACAGGGTATTAAAACAAGCAGCACCCGGTAATGATTGGAAGCTAGGCAACGGCCACGAAATAAAGTTCGAATATGAAACCAATACCGATGCAGATTTAGTAAGGCAGTTTGGCGTTTCTTTTGTGAATGGCAATACCGAAGCTCCACATTTAGAGGATAACGGTATTTATGCTACTTCTCAATTGTATAAAACAGTAACCAAGGATGAAAATTGGATGCCTAACCAGACCTATCCTAGTGATCATACCACTCAAGAGTTTAAGAACAAAGAAGGGAAAGTTGTCTTGAAACGTACTTTCGATGTCGGAAAATGGCACGATACTTATTATGTGTATGATGATTATGGTAATTTAACTTATGTATTGCCCCCAAAATCATCAACATATAAAAATATACTTCAACAAAATTGGATTGGAAAAAGCTATTATTTTGAGGATGTTCAAGAGTTATTCACTTATGTTGATTATAACGACATCAGTTTTAACTTTTCTCCAACAGGTAATTTATATATTAATATCTATGCTGAAGATCCAATAATCCAACTCAATAGCGGACTTGTGATGAATTTAGATTTTATTAGTCCCTCCTTGCCAGATGTAAATTTAGGCAATATGTATTTTGAAAATGGAAACCTAGCAGGCAGTGCCTACATCCAGTCAGGGAAACTCTACTTTAATTCATCAGGACTTGCAGACACTGTTTCGGATTATTTTTACGGTAATTTGTTTGTTAATTTGCAAAATTTCAATCCACCTCCAATTAGCCAAAATGAGTTAGAAAATTTAATCTACCAATATAAATACGACAAACGCAATCGACTTATAGAAAAGAAACTACCAGGAAAAGAATGGGAATATATTGTATATGACAAACTCGATCGCCCTATTCTAACACAAGATGCCAATTTAAAAACTGCTAACAAATGGTTGTTTACGAAATATGATGTCTTTAGCAGGCCAGTATATACAGGAGAATATGTTAATACAGCAACTGGACAGACCACACGAGCTGGAATACAAGCCTTGGCAGATAGTGCAACTAACTTATTTGAAACCAAACAAGCTGCAAATACCATCAACGGAACTACTGTATATTATAGCAACAATGCTTTTCCAAACATCAATAATACAAACATAAACCTGTTTACTATCAATTATTATGATGATTATAATTTTGATTTGAATGGAGGTAGTTCAATAACATCCTATAGTATTACGCCAATCACTAATACTAAAGGCTTGGTAACAGGAAATAAAGTACGTATTTTAGATACAACAAATTGGACAACTAACGTAATGTATTATGATAGCAAAGGCAGACCAATTTACAACTACAGCAAAAACGATTATCTACTAACTACTAATACCGTAAAAAGTCAATTGGATTTTGTGGGTAAAGTTTTAGAAACCACCTCCACACATCAAAGAAACAACGGAGCTGTAATAACTTTAGTAGATAACTTTACTTATGATAATGCTGGTAGGCTTCTCAAGCAAACACAATCCATTAATGGAGCAACAATACCCGAAGTAATTGCAGAAAATGTTTATGATGAACTTGGGCAACTTATTCAGAAAAAAGTAGGTGGAAAGGCAAATCAAAATCGTTTGCAAACCATTGATTATGCCTACAATATTCGGGGCTGGCTGAAAGGAATAAATGATAACGACACAAGTAATAATGCCATAACGATGGGATCAGGAGATCTATTCGGGTTTCAGATTAATTACAATAATCCCTCCACAGGAGTAGCTTTATACAACGGAAACATTAGTCAGACCTTTTGGAAAACTGCCAGTACAAATAACAGCAGTTTAAAAAATTATAATTATTCTTATGATGCCTTGAATAGATTTAAAACAGCGACTTATGCTGAAAATAATGTTGTGAATAATAAGTTTGATGAAATGATTTTTGGTTATGACCGTAATGGAAATATAGAGCAATTGATGCGTAATATGCAAAGTGCAACCAATTCAAATTCATTTTCAACTATCGATTATTTAACTTATAGTTATGATTCAGGAAATAAATTACTGGAAATTGGCGATGGTTACGGACTTTCTACAAATGGAAAAGAAGGATTCAAAGATGGTAGTATTAATACAATGCCCGGATCAGGAACTGAATATTATTATGATGCTAATGGTAATATGACATTTGATGCCAATAAAGGTATCACATCCATTGCTTATAATCATTTGAATCTGCCTAAAGCAGTTACTATCAATGATGCTGTTTCTAATTTTGGCAGTATTGCGTATGTGTATGACGCAACGGGAGTTAAATTACAAAAAACGGTAAATGATATTGGTGCCACAGAACCCAATACCTACTATGCAGGTAATTATGTGTATAATGAAGCTAGTCTAAAATTCTTTAATCAACCCGAAGGCTATGTAGATTGCAGTTCGGGGAATTTTAATTATATTTACCAATACAAAGATCATTTGGGGAATATTAGATTAAGTTATACAAATCCTAATGATAATTATCAAAGCATTTTGAATAGTCAGTTTACTACTGATTATGACAATTGGGGAGAGAACGGATCTGTAGGTTCTTCATTAGAAAATGGTAAACTAAAAGTAAATGTTAATAGTAGTTGGGAAGGTGTTGTAAATTATTTAACAGGTTTTACAACTGCACCAGGGGAAAATTTGAAAATAAACGTAAAATTAGATAAAGGTAATACACTTTCAAAAATTAGAATTTATTTTCAGGAATTTGACGCAAATGGAAATTTCTTGCAGTATGGTATGTTAGCTCATGATGCACCAACGGGAAATAATACATACAACTATACCGTTGCAAATGGTACTCGTCTATTCTTGCGAATAGATAAAGACGATACAAACACATCAACTGAAACTTATTTTTATGTGGATGAAGTGAGTATGACAAAAGGAGCTTTACAAATTGTAGAAGAAAACAACTATTATCCATTTGGTTTAAAACACAAGGATAGTAACAATGTGATTACTTCTACCAATCCTGGACAAAAATATAAGTACAACGGAAAAGAACTGCAAGATGAGTTGGGACTTAATGTTTATGATATGGAGGCGAGGAATTATGACCCTGCACTTGGTAGATTTATGAACATAGACCCTATGGCAGAATCGTATTACCAACACACTCCATATAATTTTGTTGGTTCAAATCCAATTGTTAGAACTGACCCTACAGGAATGGATTGGTACACAGATGCTAAAGGGAATCAAACCTATAATGAAAACCTGACTAAAGATAATGCTTCTTCAATACTTAAAGAGGGTCAAAATTATAGCGGAACAACAGCAACAGAGAATGTTTCAAATGATGTGGGAAATTATACCCTAACCTATAATGCTGATGGTAGTATTTCTTCTTCTAATAGTCCTCAAGGAAATTCTACACCAATCAGCAATATTACAGAAGCAGAAGCATCTCAACCAATGGCACTTGCAGTAGCTACAACAATATTAACAGCTGTTGAAATAGATATTCTAACTCCTGATCCAACTGATTTAATGCCGCAAAAATGGGTTGTAGATGGAGTAGCTTCAATAATCGCAGCAGGTATAATAACTTATTATTCAACAGATAGTTATTCTTCTTCTACTCCCTCAACTACTATTGGACATTATGATTCAATGAGTCAAAGAGGAAGTAATAATGGGAAATTACAAGATGACGAATTAGAATCAATACGAGCTAAAAAAGCTGCTGGCACAGCCTCTAGTTCTGACTTACAAAAATTAAAAAAGCACGAAAAAAATACAGGACAAAGAAGTTCAAGACAAAGTAAAGATAAAAAATGATAAATGATAAATTAACTGATATTGATAAGTTACCTTTTGATAAGGCGGTAAGAATTATTGAAGAAAATTGCAGAAAAAATATAAAATTTTCACTGTCAGACATAGAGTTTATTCTAAATCTCGAAGAAAAAGAATTAGTAAACATTTTTTTTAATGAGTATAAAAACTTTAAGAAAGAGGATTTTTTATTTATAGAAAAGTTTATAAATGAAAACTTAATATCTGAAAACAAAGATTTTATTTCAGATTTAATTTATTTTGCCGTAGACTTTGGGCTTGATTTAAATTATGAAAAAATATTATCTTTTTTAATAACTGAAAAAGAAGATTTAGATTGTTTAGTTTTAGCGTGTTTGGAGTATATTAATATGAATATTAAGTTTTTGTATATTGAAGAAATAATAAAAAAATTAGAATATGTTATTGAAAACATTATTTATCATCAAAATGAACAATTATTAGCAAGCTTAATTTTATACAGAATAACCTATAAATCTAATTATTTGGATTTTATTCAAGAGTTAATTGGATTTGATAATAGTAATTTGAATTTTTTAAACAATATTTTACAAACAAAACCATACGATAAAGATTATTTTAATTTAACTGACTTTAGTAAGAAAATAAACACAGATGGCGCAGAAATGAAGTAAACATACTTGTGTGGATAGCGAAGTTTTGTAAACTGTGCCTATAAACGAGAACAATGCAAAAACAAGTCAAGACAAGAAAAAAAACCACTTCAAAATCGAAGTGGTTTTTTAGTTTTATGAATACGCTTTTTTGGCTTTATAATCCCTAACAGTCATATCGATAAAATAGAAAAGTTTTTCTTTTACATCATCGGGCAACTGTTGCACTTCTAAAATACGGTTTAGGGTATTGGTGTCTAATAATACATCTGTATTGCCAGTTAAATAATCCAAAGAAACTTCGAGAAACTCCGCAAGTTTATTAGCGGTATCAATAGAGGGCTTCATCTCATCACGCTCGTATCTTCCAATCACTGGGGATTTTGTTCCGTGCTACTAACACGATTCTTTTATTAAAAACAGTCCCATATAAGGAATTGTAATTAAAAATGAGGCTTTTACAGTAAAGTAAAAATATAGTTCAATTCGAAATATAAGAATGAAAAAACAAAAACCTAATATTGGATTTATTCCAATATTAGGTTTTGCTTTTTTAATATCACTTACAACCATTGCATCTATTTTGTTGGTTTTGGGCTATCCTCAATGATTTTTGGTTGTCAAAATGGGTTTTGTAATGGTTTATATCCAACGGTTTTCCTGAAAATGTTTCGGTTAGAGTATTTCCTTTCAGAGAGAGTTGAGGGCGTATGGTGTTATAGGTTTGTACGTCTATTGCCAAAACGGTTTCAAGTTGTTTTCTGTTTTCTGAATTTCGGGGCAACAAAAACTGGTGTTTGATAATTTTATTAAATGCCTCAATTCTGGAATTCGAAAAAGGAATGTCTTTTTGGGCAATCAGGTGTTTTATGTTTGTATTTGTAGTGTTTAAAAATTCTTGAACGGTATTGTTTACATTTTCCACACCGGCATCGGTTACCAAAGTTATGGGAGTTTCGTTTTTGTGTTTTAAATAGGCTTGCTGTAATAGGGTTTTAATGGCTTTTGGACTGGAACTGTTTTCAACACTATACCCCAAAATCATTTTGGAATAATGATCCATCAAGAAATGAATGTAATGTTTTTTTTGTCTGCTGTCTTCAGTATCGTTACATCGGCACACCAAATTTCATTGGGCTTATAACTCGTGAGCGAGGAATATTTTATTTTTGGTTGTATGTGTCTTGATTTGCAATAGCCCAAAAGTTTGGCATATTTGTAAAAAGTGGTCAAGCAAAAGGAGATTTCCTTGTTGCGCAATGCCAATAAATAAACGGAAGATTTAGACCAATGTGAATAGGCTTCATTTTTCATATAGTTTTTGATTTGGAAAATTTCCTTTTTCAATAATTGGTGCGGATACTGCTTGGTGCACCACAAAAATGAGAAGTATCACATTTGTTAATAACAAGTGTCTTATAGTTGTGATAAGTGGCTCTCGAAATGTTAAAAACCTTTAACGCCGATTCGATAGGGACGAATTCTTTTGCAATTTCAATGGCATTGACAATTTTCTCTTTTTGTAATGCGACTTGTTTCATAACTCCTTCGATACTACCTGTAATTTCGTGATAGGTATCCGATAGTTTGAAATAAGCTTCCATTACTTTTTTGCTGTTGCTGGATGCCCCGATTCTTTTGATTAATTCCAATTCTTCTTTGATAAAAGAGGCTATTTCGCATCCTATGTATTTATTATCCTCTTCCAGTTCCCAGCGGTGCTTGTTTGTTTTTGGGATTTTGGCTTTTAGGGCATTCGGCAGATTGTCGTATAAGCCGTTTCGAATGTAATGTTTGACATTGGTATCCCAAGAGATGCGAGAAAGGTTATGACCCATAAAGAAATACGATGTTTAAATTATGTAGGATGATGTCTGCTTCACTTAATTTTGTGTTTATTTTGTTGATAATCTACAAATCAATTTAAAATACATACTATTTATTTGACAAAATGTTTATTTTTACATTGTTTAGTATCAGAAACAAAATTACATTTACTACAAATTATATTATAAATGAAAAATAGCTTTATTGTACTCCTGTTAGTTGTTTTATCAGCTTGCCAGTCTATACAAATTAAAAATAATACTTATAAAGTATCCGATACTGCTCCAGAATTAGGAAGTATTGGACAATCTAAAATGGGGTATAAAACTAATAATGAATTTGAAGTTAAAGCATTACCTAAATTAGAGAATAACATTCGGGTTGCTATTGAGATTATACCTTTCAACAAAAAAATGCATAAAATTTATGCTGCTAAAGCCAAATACAATCAAGATCAATTGAAAGTAGCTTATGTGGATAGTTTGCCTAAAAAACCTGAATTAGCCACTGTAAAATTGCTAGATGTAGTGCAATTTGTCAATGAATTGAATGCTGATTACAACAAGGATGTTTTTAAATTCATCAGTAACACCCAAAAATCAGAAGTGGTAACTAATTTAGTATTCTCCTTTTCGCCAGAAGAAATTAATAAAATCAAGCAAGCGGATACTTTTTATTTGACCAATTATCAAAACAGCAAATATGCCATTTCCCTTTATAAATTAGGAAAAAAAACAGATACTTTATTTTTGAATTCATTGAATGTTGTGGCTTATCGATTAAGTTCTTTTTGCTGGGGAGAAACAGATCGTGGACAATGGTATATAGCTGATATGGCAGAAGGAAGCAATAAATGCAAAGGAAATACAAAATCAAAAATAAAGAACAATGCAAAGTCAAAGGAGAAAAGTTTATTTGATATGTAATCCTTTTTTCCAACCTATCCTTCAAAAAAATCTATTTTCAGTAAAAAAATATACTCAATGAATTCATCTTTGATACATAAATTTCTTATCGGACTTCTTTTCTTAACTTTCATTTCCTGTGAAGAAATTCTAATGGAGAAGGATATTTCAAACCGTGAAGTGGTTTTAGTTGCTCCTATGAATAATGCCCAATTTTATTCTACAGGAGTTACATTCTTTTGGGAAACAGTAGCCGATGCAACAGAATACCAATTGCAAATAGCCACACCTAATTTTGCTAATCCGCTGCAAATTATTATAGATACTAAAATCAAAGAAAATAGTTTTACGCAACAACTTCCCATAGGAAATTATGAATGGAGAGTTCGAGCTATCAACAGTGGTTATAGCACAAATTATGCAGCAAGATTGATTTCGGTTGTCAGCAATGCCGATTTTCAAAACAATATTGTGGTTTTGAATACTCCAGCAAATAATTTAATTACCAAAAAAACAGTACAAAATTTTTCGTGGGGAGCTATTATCGGAGCAACGGGTTATCAAGTTCAAATTTATGACGGAAACAATACGATTGTAAAGGATCAGACTGTTACTACTACCAATTTGAATTATACTTTTACAGAAGGTAACTATTTTTGGAAAGTAAGAGCTTCAAATGGTACGCAACAAACCTTATATTCCTCTAGGTCGGTTTTAGTAGATACGACAGTGCCTAATATCCCTGTTTTATCGAGTCCAGCCAATACGAGCACTACTGCCAATACCAATGTCAGTTTTCAATGGAGCAGAACTCCCATTGCAGGGAGTGTAGAGAAAGATAGTATTTTTATTTATACCGATGCAGCCTTGACGGTCTCGAAACTTAAAAAAGAAGCTGCTACTCCTTTCTCAACAACCCTTGATTCGGGTACCTATTATTGGTACACCAAATCTTTTGACGAAGCAGGAAATAGCGGTACTAAAAGTGCTGTTTTTAGTTTTACGGTAAATTAAACCTACCATGAAAAACAAAAAGAGCATCTACATTTTACTTCCCATCGTTTTGTTTATTTGGGGTATGCTGATTTATCAATTTTTTTCTTTTTCGGCTTCGGACGATTCTTTGGCTACTGCTCCAATGGAATTTAACATAAAACCTTTTAAATTAAAAGAGCGAACACCTTTCTCTATCAATGTTGATTATAGAGATCCGTTTCTTGGAAAAATGTATGCTGTTTCAACTGCGAAAACTGCTAAAGCTAATGGGACTAAAAAGCTGGTAAAACCAAAAGAAACACTTATTTGGCCAGTAATACAGTATAAGGGAATGATATCTGATAGTAAACAAAAAAGTAAGCTTTATATACTAGTCATTGACGGTCATAATTTTTATATGAAAAAAGGAGATACTGAAAATGAAGTTTATTTGAAAGACGGAGACAAAGAGTCTGTTTATGTAAAATACAAAGGAAATCTGAATCTTATTATGCTGGCAGAGTGAAACTGTTTTTGAAACTTAAATCTGGAGCTTTGCAATTTACCGTTTTCATAGGGGTATTGATTGCTTTGCTTTTAAGCGGTATGATATTGTACGCCTATACCTTTATTTACATGAAAGAGCAATCAAAAGGGGCTATTGAAAATATTCAACTTTCGGATACTGGAATAGCCTATTTATTGCAACAAGAAAATATCAGTTCTGATACCCTAACCGTTGATTTTGAAGAAAAAGAAAATCAAATGCTTCAAACCCATTTATCACTTTGGGGAATTTTTGAAAAAGCACATAGCAAAACCATATTCCGAAAAAAAATATTTATAAAAACGGCACTGATAGGCTCGTTAATTGACGCCGAAGAATCGCCAACTTTGTTTCTGCAAGAAACACAAAACCCACTTTCTGTAGTGGGCAATACTGCAATTAGGGGAAATGTTTACCTACCATCACAAGGTGTAAAAACAGGCTATATTAACGGAAACAGTTACTATGGATCACAACCTATTTATGGCATTCAAAAAAAAAGTACGCCAGTACTGCCTAATCTAAAAAAGAGTGTTCTAGAGATGATTTCTTTTTATTTGAAAGAATATAAAATTCTAAATCAGGAGGAATACATTCCATTGGGAAACCATCAAAAAATTGTTGTTTCATTCAAATTAAGAACAAAAGGAAGTTATTCTAAAAACCCAATTTTATTAGAAAATCAAGAAATCACGGGAAATATTATTATCAAATCGGACACTTTAATTAGGGTTAAAAAAACAGCTCTTTTGAAAGATTTGATTTTAATTGCTCCCATTATTGAAATTGAAGACGGTACCACAGGAAATTTCCAAGCCATAGCTTCCAAAAAGATTACTGTTGGAAAAGGCTGCCAACTAGATTATCCATCTGCTTTGGTTCTTTATCAGGACAACAAAAATAATCCATACATTCAGTCTAATAAACCCTTCGATAACCAAATTTTTATTGATGCAGGTACAACCCTAAAAGGTAGTGTATGTTATTTTCAAACCAAAGAGCCAACAGATTTTCAAACTCAAATTGTTTTGGAAACAGATGCAAGGATTAAAGGACAGGTCTATTGCATGGGGAATTTTGAATTAAGAGGAACAGTTTCCGGAACTGTTGCTACGAGACAATTTATAGCCAACCAATCGGGTTCTATATTTGTCAATCATATTTACAACGGTGTGATTGAAAATGAAAATATACCAACTATCTATGGTGGAATTGTAATGGATGCAACCCCTAAAACCGTATTGAAATGGTTGTACTAAAAAAAATCAAATCGGCAACTTTGGTAGAAGTTATCATCGCTTCGTTACTTATCGTTATCATCTTTATGATTGCCAGTTTGGTATTGAATAATCTGGTAATGAATACTTTTTCCAAGAATAGGCATCCTATTGAAACCCGATTGAATGTGTTGGAATACAAACTACAAAATGACCTGATTGAATTGCCTTACCAAGAAAGCTATAGAAATTGGGATATTGAAATTCAACTAGAAGAAAAAGCCTCAAAAAAAGAATTACTTATTCAGGCAACACAAAACCAAAACGATAAGGAAATAATAAGACATCGCCTCTATGACAAATCATAAGATAAAATCATTTACACTACCAGAATTGTTGATTGTTATGGTGCTAACTGCGATTGTGGTGGGAATGGCTTTTAGTGTTTTGCGATTGGTGCAACAACAAATTAAAATCATTCAGACCAATTTTGAAAAAACAAGTAGTTTAGCACTTTTTGAACAAAGATTGTGGCAAGATTTTAACGAAATGGGTAGTATTCAATTTGATGCAAACGAGAATAATTTATTTATGGAATCTGAAATGGATACAATAATTTATTCTTTCCAGGAAAACTATGTTTTAAGAAATTCGGATACTATAAAATTAAGATTAACACCTAATACATTATTTTTTCAAGGAAAAGAAATTCATAGCGGTTATGTTGATGCGCTATTTATTTCAGGTAAAGCAGAACTTCCTGATTATGAAATTTTTGTTTCCAAGAAAAATGATTTAACCCTTTTTATGAATCAAGATGGCTTTTAAACTAGAAAATATCCCTAATAAAAGTAGTGTTTCTAATACCAAAACATCCAGTTTAGAAGAATTACTTAAAAAAGAAATTGTACTTTTTGGCGAACGATTTAACAATAAAAAGAAACAAGCTTTTTATCAGGAATTATCGGTTTTACTCAAAGCTGGAATTACCTTTAAAAAAGGACTAACTTTAATTGTCGATTCCTTAAAGAAAAATGCCGACAAAGAATTAATACAATCTATACTTAATGATGTGGTAAACGGAAAGCCTTTTTCCGAAGCATTATTGGCTTCTAAATCTTTTACGGAATACGAATTCTATTCTTTACAAATAGGAGAAGAAACTGGGACAACGGCTCAAGTATGCCAGGAATTAGGTGTTTTTTATGAGCGTAAAAACGAACAAAAAAGAATCATTATTGCAGCCTTGACCTATCCTTCCATTGTATTGACAACTGCAATTGTGGTAGTCGTATTTATGTTGAGTTATGTTGTACCGATGTTTCAGGATATTTTCAGGCAGAACAACGTGGAACTTCCCGCATTAACCAAAGCCATTGTTAAATTATCTGGTTGGACGAAATCGTATGGGGTTTATGGATTATTGCTGTTAATAGGTTTGTTATTTATAGGTCGTCTATTCAAAGACAATGTGCAATACCGAACAGCCATTCATTATTTTATTTTGAAGATTCCTATTCTGGGAGCTTTTATGACCAAAGTGTATTTGGCGCAATTTACCCAAGCAGTTGCTTTATTGACCACTGCCAAAGTACCGCTATTAAACAGTATTCAAATGGTAAAAAAAATGATTCGTTTTGTACCCTTACAAGATGCGCTGGAAAAAGTAGAAAATAGTATTCTGAAAGGAAATAGCTTGAGCATAAGTCTAAAAGAGAACGCTTTGTTCGACAATAGAATCATTTCTTTGGTAAAAGTAGCCGAAGAAACCAACCAAACCGAATACGTCTTCCAACAATTAAGTGAACAATACAACCAAGAAGTAGTGCAGCAGTCTAAAGTGATGACTACTGTTTTAGAACCTCTTATCATTCTGTTTGTAGGTGTTCTTGTGGCTGTTTTGCTTGTCGCTATGTATTTGCCCATGTTTCAGTTGAGTAGTGCGATTGGGTAAATAGGTTTGTTTGTTTTTCATCAGGTGTTTCTTGTGATAACATAAAACACAATTTTTATTACAAATAACGAATAAGTATAGATGTTATTTTATTCTAATTACCTACATATCTTTTTTATATCATTGAAAGCATGACAAAGCTTTTATTTGTAAGGCTTCACAGGTAATTTATAGGTTATTTTGTATATATATCCAAAATATAAAGCATTAATCTTGTTAATTAAAAATAAAATATTTAGTATTGTAAGAAATTAAAACAATGCTTTTCTTACGCTTTTATTGACTATAAATTAAGAAAACATAATCAATATGAACATATTAAATTGATATTCAAGCCTAAATATTTTCATTTAAGTATTAAAATAATAAAATTTAAAAAGTAACACCTTATTTTATCATGAAGAATAAATTGAATTTAATATTAATTTTATTATCCAACTTGTTAGTCTATTCGCAGAATTTACCAAAAATAATACAACCTTCACCAGAAGCGGCTAATTTATCTAGATATGCAGATATTCCTGTAAGCTTATATACTGGAAAGCCACAGATTGATTTTCCTTTACACACATTAGAATGCGGTAATCTTAAGCTTCCTATTTCTCTTTCCTATTACGCATCAGGAGTTAAGGTTGAAGATTATTCAACTTGGGCAGGTATTGGCTGGGCACTAAATGCTGGAGGGGTCATTTCCAGAGTGGTTGCTAATAACGGAACTTATCTTAGTAGTTTGAGTAATAATTTACCAATAAGTGGAACTGTAGAAGAGCAGTATGGTAAATTTTTAAATTTGGTAGAACATCCTGAAAATTCTCATTTTATTTATCATTATAATTTTTTACAATATTCAGGTTCATTTCAAGGAAATACATTTAGAAAGCATACTAATTTGAAGTTTGAATTTTCCACGGATTATAATTCTATAATAATTACAGACGATAATGGAATCAAATATTATTTTGAATGTAAAAATAGTTTGTATGATATTCAAACAGATTACTATTTAACTAAGATTGAAAGTGCAGATAAGTATAATATTATAAATTTCGAATATATTCGTGGAGATTTATATTACCAAAATCCACATATTTCCAAATTTTATATTTTAACAAGTAATGGTGCGGGTTATATAAAAGACTCCGAAGGAGTATATGGACACAAAGACTCTGGTGTTTTGTTAAGTAGAATATACACATCTAATAATGATTCTGTCGAATTCATTAAAAAAGATATTTATCAGTTTGGAGGACCAAATTCATTAGATAAATATAGAAAAGCATTAGATTCTATTATTGTATATCATGATAATAATAAATCATCATCTTTTCATTTTAAAACAAATAATATCCAAACAACAAAAATATACTCACCTTATCCAGATCAGCCTGCATTTTTGTACAACGAAAATAAGGGAATGGATTATAGGTTGTATTTGGATGGTTTTGAAAAAATAGATGTAGTAGGAAATATTATAGAATCTCATAGTTTTGAATATTATGGGAGAACAGTTGACGGCAAAGATTTATTACCTAATAGATTTTCACGTGCTCAAGATTTGGGAGGTTTTTATAATGGACAGGATAGTAATACTAGTCTAATTCCTCCTTTAAACGAAACTTTAATGCCAGATGGTTCTGGTCTATCTGATAGTAATCTTAATAATAATGGTTTTGTTTCCCCTGTAAATATTGCTGGAGCAAATCGTAACCCTAATTTAGAATACATGCAGATGGGAACTTTAAAAAGTATTAAATATCCAACTGGTGGATTTGCAAAATTTTATTATTCACAAATGGAAAATCCACTCACTCTTGAACCATTCTGGGGAATAAAAATTGATAAAATAGAATACCTAGATAGTGACGAATCTTTACTAAAAAGGAAAAATTATGTCTATCAAAATCCAGTACTGGGTTATCCAATACCATCTTTTTGGCATTATACTTTAAATAGAGATTACAACGATATGACTCCATTTCCCTTAATATGTCAAGCAAGTTCAAGTTATATGGATTGTATGGTTTATAACTCTACTAATAGTTACAACTGGGCTATAAAGTTAAGTCCTGATCCTGTTAATGATCAGGGATTGGATCAAGGTCCAATGATTGGATATGGATTAGTTAAAGAATTTGAAGAAGGAAATGGACGTATTGACTACCAGTTTTCCACAGATGGCGCATATGATGAAGAAGCAAAGGATCATTATTTTGAAATTTCTCAATTCTATGATGGATTTCCTCGGGAAAATTTATTTATGAAAAATTCTTGGCCTCTTGGTCCAATTATGGATAATAATTGGAAAATGGGAACATTATTAAATAAAGCTACGTATAAAGAGGATGGAACAAAAAAACAGGATATACGTTATCATTATTCCTATGATATTTTAAAAACGATACCAGGGATAAATATTTATAGTATACCAAAATACACATCTAATGGAGGATATGTTGCACATAATTCTTTTTATTATTATTATTTCGCATACTTAAGTGTCTGGGAACGATTAGATTCTGTTACAGAAACAATAGATAATGTTACTAAAGTAACAAACTATACTTATGATGAGCGTAAGCAGGTATCTCAAATCAGTACTACAAAGAGTAATGGAGATAGTTTTACAACCAATTTTAAATATCCTTACAATTATACTTCTCCTGTTTTTAATAATATGGTTTCTAGAAATATAATAGCTCCTGTGATTGAAAAAACAGAAAAGATTAATAACAATCAAGTAAAATTGTTAAAAACAAATTATTCATTTTGGGATACAGATGCAAACAATTTAAATTTGATAAGCTCTAGTAATTTAACAGACTGTATTTATCCATTATCGGTGGAGGTTAAAAAAGGAGAAGATCCAATAGAGACAAGGCTTAATTATAACAGTTACGATAGTAAAGGAAATATCGCAAGTGTTTCTAAAACAAATGATTTAGAGATAATCTATATCTGGGGATACAAACAAACCCAACCCGTAGCCAAAATAGAAAACGCTACACAAGCACAAATAACGGCACTCTCCCTTAATATGACATTGATAAATGATAGTTCAACTACCGATAGTGCTATGCAAACAGAATTACAGAAATTAAGAACAGGACTTCCTCATGCGATGGTTACCACCTATACTTATAAACCACTAATAGGAATCAGCACCATAACCGACCCTAAAGGCGATACGGTAACCTATAATTATGATGCTTTTGGTCGTTTGCAAAACGTAAAAGACAAAGACGGCAACATCCTATCTGAAAACGAATACCATTATAAAAACTAATCAAGCGAAATATGAAAAAAATACTATCACTTTTAGTTTTCTTGCCTATAATGGTTATTGGACAAACCCAAACGGAGAATTACGTTAAAAACACCACTTATAAAGTAGCAACTGCAACAAGTATCCCCACACCAACTGCCCAACAAGCCACACAAACTATCACGTATTATGATGGATTGGGTCGTCCCATTCAGCAAGTGGCACATCAGCAATCTGGAAGTGGAAAAGACATTGTTACTCCCATTGAATATGATGGCTTCGGACGTCAGGACAAAGAGTATTTGCCATACGTACCCACAGCTCCAGCCTCGCTGGATTATAAACCCTCTGCATTGGCTGATGTACTTACATTTTATGATGATGTCAAATATGATGCTGATTTTCCGGGTATGAGTACGAGTAATGCAAATCCCATTATTCAAATCAATCCTTATTCTCAAAAAGGATTTGAAGACTCTCCGCTGAACAGGGTATTAAAACAAGCAGCACCCGGTAATGATTGGAAGCTAGGCAACGGCCACGAAATAAAGTTCGAATATGAAACCAATACCGATGCAGATTTAGTAAGGCAGTTTGGCGTTTCTTTTGTGAATGGCAATACCGAAGCTCCACATTTAGAGGATAACGGTATTTATGCTACTTCTCAATTGTATAAAACAGTAACCAAGGATGAAAATTGGATGCCTAACCAGACCTATCCTAGTGATCATACCACTCAAGAGTTTAAGAACAAAGAAGGGAAAGTTGTCTTGAAACGTACTTTCGATGTCGGAAAATGGCACGATACTTATTATGTTTATGACGATTACGGAAATTTGACTTATGTATTACCTCCCAAGCTTTTTACCTATCATTCCATAACACAGCCCTTATCAGGATTGAGTATATATTTGAGTACTGACTATGATTATTTTTCATTTTTCGCTAGTCCAAACCCAAATAGTTATGCTGATTTGTATTTAACTCAAACCGGTGAAAATTCTTTAAATTTATATTTTTGGGAGTATGGTTTTACTCCAGGTTCACCACTTATGTCAGGAAAAATAGCCGACTTAAATCTAACTCCTAGTCCACAGGACATAATTTTGTGTGATATTATGGTGTCAGATGTAAATGGTAACCTTGTTGTAGGAGGTAAATTATCAATTAAAAATGGAGAGTTGCATATTACTGCAGAACCTGGAGTTGTTGCATATCCAGATAGTAATGGTGAATTTTATTTTAGTGCTACAATAAATCTTCCTAGTTTACAAGCCAATTATACTCCCCAAGCTTTGGATCGATCTGTATTTAACGATTTGATTTATCAATACAAATACGACAAACGCAACCGATTGGTAGAAAAAAAATTACCAGGCAAAGAATGGGAATATATTGTGTATGACAAATTAGATCGACCTGTTTTAACACAAGATGCTATTTTAAAAACGCAAAACAAATGGTTGTTTACCAAGTATGATGCCTTTAGCAGACCAGTATATACAGGAGAATATGTCAATACATCAGAAACTACACGTACAACTGTACAAGCTCTTGCTGATGCTGCTACTATTATGTTTGAAACCAAACAGGGTATAAATACCATCAACGGAACTACCATATATTACAACAACACAGCTTTTCCTAATACAAACATCAACCTGTTTACTATTAACTATTATGATGATTATAATTTTGATTTGAATGGTGGTACTGCTGCAACATCTTACAGTATCACACCCATTACCAATGCCAAAAGTTTAGCAACAGGAACCAAAGTACGCATTTTAGGAACTACCAATTGGACATCTAGCGTAATTTATTATGATAGCAAAGGCAGACCAATTTACAATTACAGCAAAAACGATTATCTCGGTACCACCAGCACTGTAAAAACCAAGCTTGATTTTGTGGGCAAAGTTTTAGAAACCACCTCTACCCACGCCAGAAATAGTGTAACTACCACGCTGGTAGATGTCTTTACCTATGATCAAGCAGGAAGACTAACCCAACAAACCCAAGCTATTAATGGAACAACCACACCAGAAATTATTGTAGCTAACACTTATGACGAATTAGGACAGCTAACCAGCAAAAAAGTGGGAGGCAAAACCACCCAAGGATTGCAAAAAGTGGATTATGCCTACAACATTCGCGGCTGGCTCAAAAGCATCAACGACCCCAATAATTTGAATCAGGACAATGATTTGTTTGCTTTTGGTTTAAATTACAATACAGTAGTAAATCCTTCAATTCCTACATACAATCAAAACAAACCTTTGTATAATGGTAATATCAGTAGTACTTCTTGGAAAACCAGTAACGTTATTCCTGTTCTAAAGCAATATAATTATACCTATGATGCGCTGAACCGATTTAAGGCTGCTTGGTATGGTGAAAATAGCATTTTAAATTATAAGTTTAATGAGTCCATCAGTAATTATGATCGTAATGGTAATATTATGATGGCCAATCGTAATATGCAAGATCCCCTTTACAATAGTTATACGAGTATTGATTATTTATGGTACACTTATGACAAAGGCAATCGATTACTAAAAGTGGTTGATTATAATAAAAATTCAGCCAATGGTAATGAAGGATTTAAAGACGGTAACAATTTAGGAGATGATTACGCTTATGATAGTAACGGAAATATGACTGCCGACCAAAACAAAAGCATAACCAATATTGAATACAACCACCTGAACCTGCCTACCCAAATAACATTAGCTAGCGGCGCAATTGAATATAAATATGATGCCACAGGAGTAAAACAACGCAAAATAGTGAGCGGAGGCGCAACTACTGATTATGCTGGTGGATTTCAATATGAGAGCAACGTTTTGCAATTTTTCCCGCAACCCGAAGGCTACGTAGATTGCAGTTCAGGGAATTTTAATTATATTTACCAATACAAAGATCATTTGGGCAATGTTAGGTTGAGTTATGCCGATAAAGACAATAATGGACTAATAACAGGTGCTACGACAACAGACGTTTTTAATGACGGGTTTGAGTTAAGTCCCAATTGGGATTCTGCAGTAACTGCTTATGATACGAGTAAAAAACATTCAGGAAACGTAAGTGCCAAAATTGAAAAGCTAACGGCAGGAGAACAGTATTCACACAGTAATACTTGGGTGTCTATTAACAATACACAGGCAACAGATTATATTTTTTCCGGTTGGGTATATAGTAACGGTCCATCTGCAGACATTTATTTCTTTATGAAAACCAATTCTGAAACGGGATATTATACCAATGTAGATTATGTAAGAACTTGGAATACAGGTCAGTGGGTTTATATGGAGAAAAAAATATCAGTGCCAGCCAACATAGCAATGATTAATTTAAGAATAGATAATAATGGAGGTGGAACAGTTTGGTTCGATGATGTTAGCATAAGAAGAGTAAACACCACCAGCGAAATTGTAGAAGAAAACAACTATTATCCATTTGGATTAAAGCACAAGGATAGTAACAATGTAGTTACATCTACTAATCTTGGACAGAAGTATAAGTACAACGGTAAGGAGCTTCAGGACGAGTTGGGGCTTAACATGTACGACTATGGAGCAAGAAATTATGACCCTGCATTAGGTCGATGGATGAATGTTGACCCATTGGCGGAGAAAGGTCGTAGATGGTCACCATATAATTATGCCTTTGATAATCCCGTTTATTTTATTGACCCAGATGGGATGTGGCCAGGAGAAGGAATATGGAAATCTATTAAAAAGTGGTGGAATAGTCCAAGTGGGAATTATGGAGTAGCAACTCAGAGAGTTGCCGCTCAAGCTTTTAGTGCTCCAGATATGCCTAAACCAGCTACAAATGGTGAAGCTGTAGTGATGAGTATAGCTGCAGGAGCATATACAACAGGACATTCAGCACCAGGCAGTCTTAAAATTCCTGCTAGAGCTAGAATATCAACGAATAAAACAAATGCTGAACCAGTAGCTCCAAAGAGTACAACAACGTTATATCGAGGAGTTAATTCTACAAGCCCAGCATATAAAAATGCTACAGAAGGTACTGCTACACCTAGAGGTGGAGCTGCAACACCTACTCAACACAACGAAGGCAATACAGCAAGTAATTTTACATCGTGGACTAAAAACCCTGAAGTTGCTAAAAATTTTGCCTTAAGAACCAGCGGAGAAGGTGTTGTGATGGAAGTCACAGTGCCAACAACTAGTACTGTTACAAGTCCTAGTGCAAAAGAGGTAAATCTAGTACAATGGCCAGGAACAGTTGTCAATGAAGCAGAAGTGCTTTTACAATATAGTGTTACAGGTGCTAAAACAACAATAATAAAAAATTGATATATGAAATTTCCAATATTAAAAAGTAATCAAGTTGCAGTAATCAAAGCTGATGGAGCTACTGGAACAATTTTAAACTTAAAAGGTGAAATTTATAAAAATGGTTCTCCCGAAAATCCTTATATTATATTTGAAAGTTTACTTTTAGCACATGAATATGTAGGTAATGAATCAAGATTAAATGATAAACTTGAATTTGTTATTTATGATAATAACCAAAATGTATTAGATTTCATAAAATCTATACATTGGAATAAATAGGGCAATCTTCCAAAGTTAGTGACAGGGAATGTTTCAGAGTTAGTGACCTGCTCCTAACACGATTCTTTTATAATAAATCGTTCCATTTAAGGAATTGTGATTGAAAATGAGTCTATTACTTCAAAGTCAAAACACAAAATTTAATTCATAAAAAGAAAGAGACAGTTTAATCGCTGTCTTTTTCTTTTATATTTCATCAAAACCAGTAAAAAATTCTTCTAAAGTTACATTCATTGCTTTTAGAATCCTGATTAATGTATTTAATTGAATATTTGCTCCAGTTTCATATTTTCCGTGCTACTAACACGATTCTTTTATAAAAAATAGTTCCAATTAAGGAATTGTGATTAAAAATGAGGCTATTACGATGAAATTGAAAAAAGATCAAATATTTTGAAATGTCTAAAAACCTAATACTGGAATAAATCTGGTATTAGGTTTTACTTTTTTAGTATCAATTACAGCTTTTGCATTTATTTTGTTGGTTTTGGGTTAACCTCACTAATTTTTGGTTATTAAAATGGGTTTTGTAATGGTTAATGTCTAATGGTTTTCCTGAAAATGTTTCTTTCGGTGTGTTTCCTTGCAAAGCGAGTTGTGGGCGAATAGTATTGTAAACAGGAATATCTTCCGCTAAAGCATTAATAAGTTGTTTTCTGTTTTCTAAATTTCGGGGTAACAAAAACTGGTGCTTGATAATTTTGTTGAACGCCTCAATACTGGAGTTCGAAAAAGAAATGTCTTTTTGGGCAATCAAATGTTTTATGTCTGGATTTGTTGTACTTAAAAATTCTTGAACGGTGTTGTTTACATTTTCCACACCGGCATCGGTTACCAAAGTTAAGAAGGTTTTGCTTTTATGTTTCAAATAGGCTTCCTGCAATAGGGTTTTAATGGCTTTTGGACTGGAACTGTTTTCAACACTATAACCCAAAATCATTTTAGAATAATGATCGATCAAAAAATGAATATAGTGCTTTTGCAGTATGTTTTTCTATCGGCACACCATATTTCATTGGGTTTATAAGTCGTAAGTGATGAATATTTTATTTTCGGTTGCAAATGCCTTGATTTGTGATAGTCCTATAGCTTGGCATATTTGTAAAAGGTAGTTAGACAAAAGGAGATTTCCTTATTTCGTAATGACAAGTATCGTTCTTAAATAGTATTCAAATGGTAAAAAAATGATTCGTTTTGTACTCTTACAAGTTGCTCTTGAAGAAGTAGAAAATAGTATTCTGAAAGGGAATAGCTTAAGTGTAAGTTTAAAAAAGAACGCTTTGTTCAATATAAGTCATGACTACTGTTTTAAAACCTTTTATTATTCTATTTGTAGGTGTTCTTATAGCTGTTTTACAGGTAGCTATGTATTTGCTTATGTTCCAGTTGAGTAGTGCGATTGGGTAAATAAGTTTGTTGAGGTCAATATTTAATTACATAGAATTTGTTTGTGTGTAATATTTTCAGCTTTCACCATTCTTTTTATTAGGTTATTTAAAATTGTATTTTTATTTTGAGAACGGTTAATCCTGTATGAGAACTCATTAAAATAACGTTCAATATTCCCTTCACTTACCCATGAGTATGTAGTTCTTATCCAAGTTTTGATTTGATGAATCATGGTATTCAAAGCTTTAAAGTTTGCTCCTGATTGGCTTGGGATTTGTATAATATTATAATCTTTAGAAATCGGTCTATATCCTTTCCAATTGTCTGTGGTTATTTTTGCTTTCTTGCTAATGTGCTTGTCAAATATTCCACTTAATGATTTTGCCGAAAAGTCTTTTATTTTCAAAGCATAAAAGCGTTTTACTTTTCCATCATTAGTTAATTCTACTGCACAAACAGACTTTTTCTTTTTACTATCGTAGCTTTTTCCTTGTTTAGATTCCTCATGTCCTCCAACTACAAATTCATCTACATGCACAATGCCATCAATGGGATTATTTCCGCTTGATTTCATCGCTTCTCTTACCTTATGCATAAATAATCTTGCGGTATTTTCCTGAACTCCATACCGCACACTCATCTGCATAGCAGAAAGACTTTTTGTTGTAGTTGACATTTCAAAACAAATGAAAAATGCCTTTCTTAAACCAAATTTTACTTTGTGAAATAAGGTATTGGCTGTACTAGATTCCGTATCACTACAAATGTTACAGGTGCGTGAAAAATCCTTGCGAACTTGGCTTTTCTTATGACCACATTTTCTACAAACATATCCATCTTCCCATTTCAAAATTGACAAATATTCTTTACAATCTTCATCTGTTTTAAAGCGTTCAGAGAACTCTATGAGGTTTTGACCTTTAAAAATATTCATAAATAACCCTTTTTTGTTGACTCTAAAGATATGAAACTAAATGATGACCTCTATAAGTTTGTTTTTTATCAGCTGTTTCTTTGTGATAACATAAAACACAACTTTCATTACATATAACAAATAAGCATAGATGTTATTTTATTCTAATTACCTCTATATTTTTTTATATCATTGAAAATATCACAAGGCTTTTATTCGTGAGGGTTCGCAGGTAATTTATAAGTTATTTTGTGTGTAAATTAAAAAAATAAAGCATTAATCTTGTTAATTAAAAATAAAATTTCTAGTATTGTGAGGAATTACAATAGTGCTTTTCTTATATTTTTACTGGCTATAAATTAAGAAAACATAATCAATATGAACATATTAAATTGATATTCAGGTCTAAATATTTTCATTTAACAATTAAAATAATAACATTTAGTAAATACCCTCTTTTTATTATGAAAAACAAATTGAATTTTATGTTGATTTTATTTTATAGCTTGTTAGGCTATTCGCAGAATTTACCAAAAATAATACAACCTACTCCAGAAGCTGCTAATTTATCTAAATATGCAGAAATTCCAGTAAGCCTTTTTACTGGAAAGTCACAAGTTGAATTCCCATTGTACACATTAAAATGCGGTAATCTAGAACTCCCTATATCACTTTCTTATTACGCATCTGGAATTAAAGTTGAAGATTATTCAACATGGGCAGGTATCGGTTGGGCTCTTAATGCAGGTGGTGTAATTACTAAAACAGATAAAGGTCCAGGATATGCTGGTAATACATTTTTTCTTTCTCAATATTTACCATTAAAAGGAACTACAACTGAACAATTTAATGCTTTGGTAACATTAGACAATCACAATACAGATCCTGATACTTATAATTTTAATTTTTTAAAACATTCAGGTTCATTTCAAATAAAGAATAATAAAGCAGTTTTTAGAAAACATGTAAATTTAAAGGTAGAATTTCCTAATTTTCCAAATTTTGATTCTATAACTATTACAGATGATAATGGAATTAAATATTACTTTGATGAGAAAAGTTCAGGTGGATTTCAAACTGATTATTATTTAGTAAAGATTGAAAGTTCAGACAAATTACATACTATCAATTTTGAATATATTGCTGGAGATTGGTATGGAAAACCACCTCATAATTCTGTTTTTTATACATTATATCCTTCTATAAATTATATAAGACCGTCTTCTAATAATTTTGAATCCCGTCATTCGGGTTATTTACTTAGCAAAATTTATACATCTAGTAATAATTCAGTTGTATTTGTGAAGAAAGACATACTTCAGCCAAAGGAATCTGCCATGGTTGATACATATAGGAAAGCATTGGATTATATTAATATATATGATAATAATAAGAAAATAGTATCATTTCACTTCAACACAAATAATGTTAAAACAATTAAACCTTATGAGCCTAACGCAAACTTTCCTCTAGGCTATCCTGCTTATAAAGTAGAAACAGAAATGAACTATAGATTGTATCTTGATGGCTTTGATAAAATTGACTCAACAGGAGAAATTATTGAGTCATATGGTTTTGATTATTATGGACGAACAGGTGATGGAAAAGATTCGTTACCAAACCGATATTCCCTTGCTCAAGATTTAGAGGGATATTACAATGGTGAGGACAATAATATGACTTTAATACCATCTTTTAATCAAAATCTTCATCTTAATAGTGATAATGGCTTACATGATCCTGCAAATGTTGACTACAAAGTAAATTACAATAATTACCTAGTTAGTGTAGATATTCCAGGGGCAAATCGTAATCCCAATCTAGATTATATGGGCATGGGAATGCTGAAGTCTATTAAATATCCAACAGGAGGATCGGCAAAATTTTATTATTCACAAATTGAAAATCCTCTTACAAATGAGCCGTTTTTTGGATTAAAGATTGATAAAACAGAATATCTAAATAGTGATGGGGCATTACTGAAAAGAAAGAAATATATTTATCAAAATCCAGTTTTAGGTTATCATCTTCCATCTAATTGGCATTACACATTGTATAATGGTGCTAATCTAACTCCTTATCCCGATTTTAATTTTTTTTGGGGACATCAATACAAGGAATGGAATTGGGCTATAGAATTGAGTCCAGACCCTGCTTATGAAATTGCACAAAACGCTCCCAAGGTCGGATATGGTATTGTAAATGAAATTGAAGAGGGGAATGGGGGCAAGAAATATGAATTTTCAATCGAAGGAGCTAGTTATAACGAAGCTACGGATTATGATTTTGCTGTTAATGGAATCTTTGATGGCGGGATGTCTTCAAATTTAAATACTACCTCTAAATCCTGGCCTACAGGGCCTATTCAAAGTAATAATTGGAAACTGGGCACCTTACTTCATGAAACAACGTATAATCAAAATAATGATATTTTAGCTAAAAAAAGCTATAACTATACATATCCCATTTTGGATACTATATATGGTCTAAAAGTTCATAAAGTAGGGTATGAGCACTCAAATGATCCTTTTTATTTTGAATATAACTCTTTCTTTTATCATCAATACAGTAATTTGAGTGTTTGGGAGCGATTAGATTCAGTTACAGAGACTTTGAATGGTGTAAGTCAAGTAACAAGTTATAATTATGATAATTACAAGCAAATATCACAAATAAAAACTACTAAAAGTAATGGAGATTTATTTACAACAAACTTTAAATACTCATACAATTATCCATCTGCTGTTTATTTCAATATGGTTTCCAGAAACATGCTGGCACCAATAATTGAAAAAACTGAAATGACAAAAACAACTCAAACATCATTGGTAAAAACAAACTATTCATTTTGGAAAAGAGAAGAAAATAGTATCAATTTAGTTTCAGGTCAAATGGTGGTGGAAAAGGGAATAAATAATTTCAAAACAGAAACTTTTAGTATTACTGAACCCGCCCAACTTAAGATTAATGTAGATCTTTGGAGGAATGGCGATGGCTATTTTGTTCTTGAAGGCTATGGTCCTCCACAAACTTATCATGGAAGTGGAATTGTAGATACTACTCTTAACCCTGGAAATTATACATTAAAATTATCATTCCCTGAATCGACTTTCCCAGAAACTGACTTTTATGGAACTGCAGATTTTTCTGTTGAGATAAAAGATTTCAAAAACAATATGATCGCATCCAATGATTTAACAGACTGTATTTATCCATTATCGGTGGAGGTTAAAAAAGGAGAAGATCCAATAGAGACAAGGCTTAATTATAACAGTTACGATAGTAAAGGAAATATCGCAAGTGTTTCTAAAACAAATGATTTAGAGATAATCTATATCTGGGGATACAAACAAACCCAACCCGTAGCCAAAATAGAAAACGCTACACAAGCACAAATAACGGCACTCTCCCTTAATATGACATTGATAAATGATAGTTCAACTACCGATAGTGCTATGCAAACAGAATTACAGAAATTAAGAACAGGACTTCCTCATGCGATGGTTACCACCTATACTTATAAACCACTAATAGGAATCAGCACCATAACCGACCCTAAAGGCGATACGGTAACCTATAATTATGATGCTTTTGGTCGTTTGCAAAACGTAAAAGACAAAGACGGCAACATCCTATCTGAAAACGAATACCATTATAAAAACTAATCAAGCGAAATATGAAAAAAATACTATCACTTTTAGTTTTCTTGCCTATAATGGTTATTGGACAAACCCAAACGGAGAATTACGTTAAAAACACCACTTATAAAGTAGCAACTGCAACAAGTATCCCCACACCAACTGCCCAACAAGCCACACAAACTATCACGTATTATGATGGATTGGGTCGTCCCATTCAGCAAGTGGCACATCAGCAATCTGGAAGTGGAAAAGACATTGTTACTCCCATTGAATATGATGGCTTCGGACGTCAGGACAAAGAGTATTTGCCATACGTACCCACAGCTCCAGCCTCGCTGGATTATAAACCCTCTGCATTGGCTGATGTACTTACATTTTATGATGATGTCAAATATGATGCTGATTTTCCGGGTATGAGTACGAGTAATGCAAATCCCATTATTCAAATCAATCCTTATTCTCAAAAAGGATTTGAAGACTCTCCGCTGAACAGGGTATTAAAACAAGCAGCACCCGGTAATGATTGGAAGCTAGGCAACGGCCACGAAATAAAGTTCGAATATGAAACCAATACCGATGCAGATTTAGTAAGGCAGTTTGGCGTTTCTTTTGTGAATGGCAATACCGAAGCTCCACATTTAGAGGATAACGGTATTTATGCTACTTCTCAATTGTATAAAACAGTAACCAAGGATGAAAATTGGATGCCTAACCAGACCTATCCTAGTGATCATACCACTCAAGAGTTTAAGAACAAAGAAGGGAAAGTTGTCTTGAAACGTACTTTCGATGTCGGAAAATGGCACGATACTTATTATGTTTATGACGATTACGGAAATTTGACTTATGTATTACCTCCCAAGCTTTTTACCTATCATTCCATAACACAGCCCTTATCAGGATTGAGTATATATTTGAGTACTGACTATGATTATTTTTCATTTTTCGCTAGTCCAAACCCAAATAGTTATGCTGATTTGTATTTAACTCAAACCGGTGAAAATTCTTTAAATTTATATTTTTGGGAGTATGGTTTTACTCCAGGTTCACCACTTATGTCAGGAAAAATAGCCGACTTAAATCTAACTCCTAGTCCACAGGACATAATTTTGTGTGATATTATGGTGTCAGATGTAAATGGTAACCTTGTTGTAGGAGGTAAATTATCAATTAAAAATGGAGAGTTGCATATTACTGCAGAACCTGGAGTTGTTGCATATCCAGATAGTAATGGTGAATTTTATTTTAGTGCTACAATAAATCTTCCTAGTTTACAAGCCAATTATACTCCCCAAGCTTTGGATCGATCTGTATTTAACGATTTGATTTATCAATACAAATACGACAAACGCAACCGATTGGTAGAAAAAAAATTACCAGGCAAAGAATGGGAATATATTGTGTATGACAAATTAGATCGACCTGTTTTAACACAAGATGCTATTTTAAAAACGCAAAACAAATGGTTGTTTACCAAGTATGATGCCTTTAGCAGACCAGTATATACAGGAGAATATGTCAATACATCAGAAACTACACGTACAACTGTACAAGCTCTTGCTGATGCTGCTACTATTATGTTTGAAACCAAACAGGGTATAAATACCATCAACGGAACTACCATATATTACAACAACACAGCTTTTCCTAATACAAACATCAACCTGTTTACTATTAACTATTATGATGATTATAATTTTGATTTGAATGGTGGTACTGCTGCAACATCTTACAGTATCACACCCATTACCAATGCCAAAAGTTTAGCAACAGGAACCAAAGTACGCATTTTAGGAACTACCAATTGGACATCTAGCGTAATTTATTATGATAGCAAAGGCAGACCAATTTACAATTACAGCAAAAACGATTATCTCGGTACCACCAGCACTGTAAAAACCAAGCTTGATTTTGTGGGCAAAGTTTTAGAAACCACCTCTACCCACGCCAGAAATAGTGTAACTACCACGCTGGTAGATGTCTTTACCTATGATCAAGCAGGAAGACTAACCCAACAAACCCAAGCTATTAATGGAACAACCACACCAGAAATTATTGTAGCTAACACTTATGATGAATTAGGACAATTGACCAGTAAAAAAGTGGGAGGCAAAACCACCCAAGGATTGCAAAAAGTAGATTACGGTTATAACATTAGGGGCTGGCTCAAGAACATCAACGACCCCAATAATTTGAATCAAGACAATGATTTGTTTGCTTTTGGGTTAAATTACAATACCGTAGTAAATTCTTCAATTCCTACATACAATCAAAACAAACCATTGTATAATGGTAATATCAGTAGTACCTCCTGGAAAACCAGTAACGTTATTCCTGTTCTAAAACAATATAATTATTCGTATGATGCTTTGAATCGATTTAAGGCTGCTTGGTATGCTGAAAATAATAGTTTTAATTCAAAATTTAATGAATCTATTAGTAGTTATGATCGTAATGGTAATATTATGATGGCAAATCGTTATATGCAACACCCCACTAATGCAAATTCTGGAACAGGTATTGATTATTTGACCTATACTTATGATAGTGGAAATAAGTTGATGAAAGTGCTTGATTATTATGGAGATGAGGGTTTTAAAGATGGTAATAAAACAGGAGATGATTACAGCTACGATGCCAATGGTAATATGACAAAAGACCTAAATAAAGGAATAGGAACAGCATCAACAAATGGAATTACCTACAACCACCTGAACCTGCCCACCCAAATAACATTAGCTGCAGGAACTATTGATTACGTCTATGATGCCACAGGAGTAAAACAACGCAAAATAGTCAGCCCAGGCACTACCACAGATTATGCAGGTGGATTTCAGTATGAAAGCAATATCCTGAAATTTTTTCCACAACCCGAAGGTTATGTAGATTGCAGTTCAGGAAATTTTAATTATATTTACCAATACAAAGATCATTTAGGGAATGTACGATTGAGTTATGCCGATAAAGACAATAATGGAACGATAGTTGGAGCTAATACTACGACCGTCTTTAGTGATGATTTTGAGAGTGCTACAGGTTGGGACGGTAGTGGTAGCAGTATTTGGGGTTGGCCAGTGAGTGGTTTTGACAGTTCTATTAAGCGTACAGGTATTTATTCAGCAAAATTGGATCCAGGAACTGAATGGATTCGGGCGGTTCATAGTAACGAATGGATACCGATAAACAATACGCAAACCACAGATTATATATTTTCGTGTTGGGTTTATCTTGAAAACGTATCAGGAAACAGAGCCAATATATTTCTTTTCATGAATACAGCAGGAGAAACAAATTACTATTCTATTGTTGACAGTGAATCTACTTATATAACAGGTAAGTGGGTTTATTTAGAAAAGAGAGTGAGTGTTCCTGCTAATATTTCTAAATTGAATATAAGAATAGATAGCCAGAATGCAGGAATTGTTTGGTTCGATGATGTTAGCATAAGAAGAGTAAACACCACCAGCGAAATTGTAGAAGAAAACAATTATTATCCTTTTGGTTTGAAACACAAGGATAGTAACAATGTAGTTACTTCTACCAATCCTGGACAGAAGTATAAGTACAACGGGAAAGAACTCCAAGACGAGCTGGGGCTTAATGTTTATGATATGGATGCTAGGAATTATGACCCTGCTTTAGGTAGATTTATGAACATAGACCCTATGGCAGAATCGTATTATCAACATACTCCATATAATTTTGTTGGTTCAAATCCAATTATCAGAACTGATCCAACGGGAATGGATTGGTATACTGATGAAAAAGGGAATCAAACCTATAATAAAGACCTTACTAAAGATAATGCTTCTTCAATACTTAACTCTGATAAAAATGAAAAATACAGCGGGACAACTGCAACAGAGAATGTTTCAAATGATGAAGGTAGTTATACTTTATCCTATAATGCAGATGGAAGTATTTCATCTTCTAATACTACAAGGAGTACTACAAATGACGGTATAAGGGTTTTTGGAGTTGGTGGTGATGCTGTAGCTGGTAGTGGTTTTATGGAAAATGATAGAGGTTCTGGATCTATACAAGCTGATACGGGAGACGTTGGAATGCTTTTTGACTTTGGACAGCTTCTTGGAGATTTAGTTTTAAATTGGGCTATGAGTAATCCATCTACTATGGGTTGGGCAATTGAAAATAAATATGGAAATAATAGCACTCTTACTAATGCAACTACGATGAGCGCAAGTGTTCCAGAAACTGTAATTGCTCAAAGGTATGATTATGTGTCTACAGATCCTATGAGAGGTGCTCAATCTACCCCTCACGCTGGGTATCCTAGAGACACATCTGTCGTGAAAGCCAATGCACAAGTAGTTAAGCTTCTAAATACAAAAGATTCATTAAGAGCAGCAAAAGAAGCTAGAGTCAAAAATGCTGAATACAATAGAAAATTTGGAGGATATTAATAAAAATAAGAGGTATGTTAAATAAATTTTTTTTAATAATAGTTGTATTTGCATTACAGATTATACTTTTTTCTTGTAAAAAGAAAGAAGAAATAGTTGCTAATAAGCAAGAAACTAAAAAATATATTCAAAAAAGGATAGAGTATAAAATAGAGTTTCCAGACACAGTTTATTTAAATAAATTATACAATGGAGTTGTTAAATATAAAAGTGTATTAGATACCATTACTACAAGTTTTGATGACAAAAAAAAGAACCGTTATTCTGTTTTTTATCTAACAATAGTAGATAAGCCTGATCGTGATTACAAACACTTAAAAAAAATTGCTAAAAAATTTGGAGCTGACAATAATAGAGAAATATCTATTTATGATATTAAATTTACAAAAACAGGTATTTATTATATTGACGGAATTATTAATGATTTTGTTGTTATTGATGAGAATAAAAAGAATAAAAATGGAGAAGAACTCGTAAGGTTAATAGAAAATGAGGAACGAGTAATTCATAAGGTTGTTGTTATTGAGCATTAAAAAAGTTTGAAATGAGCCAGATTGCTCTGAAATACACTAAATTTTTCGTCAATGGATAGACCAGATGGCCCCGCTGCTCGAAGTGTTCCTTAAAAAACGAACGTTACCAAGTCGGATGCGCTGTGCATTCTATGATGAAAAACAAGCAAAATTTGTTAAAATTATGATGCAAATTTATAAGTATTGATGTATGGTGTTTCACGATTAATAACGGCAAATACCCTGCTTATAAGTTTGCATCTAATATTGTTTAAAACAAGCATAGCATTCTTTCCCTCTCCTTTCTTTTTAGTATAATACTCTTTTAATTGAGGGTCATATTTTAAGGTTGTCATGGCACACATTTGCAGTAATGATTTCATTTTTTTATCTGCCATGTGATTGACTTTTGTTCTTCCTTTTATACTAGATCCAGAGCTGTATTCAAAAGGAGCGACACCAGAGTAACAAGCAAATTTTCGCCAACTTGTAAATGCCGAAAATCCTTTGGTAGCAATTATAAAGTAAAGAGCTGTTTGCTTACCAATTCCTGGGATTGTTTGGATTAATTTATTTTGTGTTTCAAGTTTATCATTTTTTTTAATAACCTCCTGAATTCGTTTTTCAATCTCTTTCAAAGATTTTTTTAATCCATTAATTGTCGATTGATTAATTTTTGAAACTTCACTATAGATACTTTTAGGGATGAAAAGTTCATTTTCTTTTGTCGTTTCTAATAAAAGTAGTGCCTTTAAGACTTTCTCTCTTTCGGTATGTAATAATTTTAATTTGTCAATATCGACATCTGGTTTAGCATAAAGATTGAGTTTGTCAATATTTCTTAAGCTATAAAAAGCTATGTCTTTCGCATCAGTTTTATCATTTTTCCCTCTTGAAATGCCTTTTGAGCGTTTGATTTCAATAGCTGGAACAATCCATAAATCTAATTCTAAATTTGATAAAGTATAGCTTAAATGATTGGTATAAATACCGGTGTTTTCACAGCAAAACAATATTTGCTTAATATCTAATTTTCTTTTAATTAGCATTTTAACAAATTCACTAATTGCTTTTGGATTATTATCAATCACAAAATGTTCCGATTGTAAGTTTTGTGAAGTTAGAAGATTTACATCTAATTTTGATTTTGAAATGTCGATTCCTAGATGGACTAAATAATTTTTCATAATTTTGGTTTTAGGATAAACAAAAATGTTGAACTTCTTTAGAGCCTTTATTAGACCGCTATGTCTATCATTCTATTTGAAGCAATTCAACGGAGTTCAAGGAGAAGGCAGAGGACTAATGCACAGCATAGTTCTTAACTAGCGAAGTCTAAAGTTCACCTCTGCTTTCCTTTGAATAAATTTAGTGTTTTTTATCAAATACAAAGTAAAGGCGAATGTCTCCGACTTCGCACCCATTCCAATAGCACCCAACGAGAGCAGGAAAGCAAGACAATACACGCTCCATTTAAGGAATTATAAAAAAAATGATAATGTAAAGTAAAGTCAAAAAAACTCAATACTTTGAAAGACAAAATACCTAATGCTGGAATTATCTGGTATTAGGTTTTGTTTTTTAAGATTATTTACAGCCGTTGCATCTGTTTTGTTGGTTTTGGTTGATTCTCAATGCTTTTTGACTATCAAAATGAGTTTTGTAATGGTTTATATCCATAGTTTTACCTTCAAACGTTTCTTTTGGTGTGTTCCCGTGCAAAAAAAGTTGAGAGCGAAGTATTTAAGCAGGAACATCTTCAGACAAAGCATTTATCCTTTTAATGGCTTCCAAAACCATATATTTTAAAAAGACTCTAGAACTAAAGGGGTACTAAAAATTCTTCCACACCAATACAGATTCTCAAATCACTTTGAACCATTTATTCAATTTCTTTTTCCCTGTTTCCACAAATTCCTTTATTCAAGAACCAGTATGCTCTTTGTCCCATTTCAAGAGCAAAGGTACACTAGTGTTCTTAACGCAGAAACAAGGTCAAGCCCTACGGGTTTGTCAAAAAATCTCCACCCATTCGGGTTGTATTTATTTGACCAAACCTTGTTGCTGCTAAACACTAACCTTTTATGCTCCTGAAACGAAACAAAGCATACTCCGGCTCTTTAGACGAATAAAAAAAAATGTCAATTATGAAAAACAACAGCATTATAAATGGTACTAGAGTGAAACGAAACAGCTCCTCCTCTCATTACCGAATATATAAAATAAAAAAATGTAATCTAAAAATTTGTAATCATGAACATCATAGGAAGACTGACAAGGGATGCTGAGGTACGCACAACGTCACAGGAAAAGCAAGTGGTCAATTTTTCAGTAGCCATTAACGATGGCTATCGCAACAAACAAGGAGAGCGCATCGAACAGACTACTTATTTTGATTGCTCTTACTGGATTAGCACTAAAGTAGCGAAGATACTTACTAAAGGTACTTTGGTAGAACTCACAGGCAGAGTAAGTGCAAGAGCGTGGACAGCTAATAATGGAGAGCTAAAAGCTAATTTGAATTTTCTTGCCTCTACCATAAAATCACACGGAGGTGGTAAGAAAATAGAAAATTTACAAGCTATAACAGAACAACAAAAAAACAAAGTCGCAAAGCAAGAACCTCCGGACGATCTCCCATTTTAAACACCATCATTAAATCATTTTAACAACTTTTAAATTTCAGCATCATGGCACACAATTTAAATTTCAACGAAAAAACGGGACGTCACTCATTTTTTAGCGTACAGGAAAAAGCATGGCACGGATTGGGGCAAATCGTAAAAGACTACCCTACAAGTGCGGGCGCCATCAAATATGCAGGACTTGATTATGAAGTGGTCAAAACACCGCTATATACTAAAAATTTAGGCATTACGGAAACTGTAAACGACATAGTGATTGGCAATAACGAATTACACGTACCAAACTATTTTGCCAACATACGTGCGGATAACAATGCAGTATTGGGCGTAGTTGGCAAAGACTATCACATTGTGCAGAATCGAGAAGCATTTGGTTTTTTTGATGCGATTGTAGGTGGTATGGATGGCATTCTGTACGAGACAGCAGGAGCATTGGGAAACGGGGAACGCATTTTCATAACTGCCAAATTGCCCGACTACATCCGTGTGGGGAATGGCGATGACGTAACGGAAAAATACATTTTTCTGACCACTTCTCACGATGGAAGCGGAAGCATAACAGCCGCTTTTACACCCATTAGAATTGTGTGCCAAAACACGTTGAACGCTTCACTTCGAAATATGAGCAATGTGGTACGTATCCGCCATACTTCGGGTGCTAAACAACGATTGGACAATGCACACAAAGTAATGGGATTGGCGAACGAGTTCAGCAACCAACTGGAAGGAATTTTTAACGAATGGGCAAAAGTAAGGGTAACTGATGTGGAAGTTAAAAAATTAATACAACTGGCACTATGTCCCAATAAGAAAACCTTGGAGCATATCAAAAAAGGGAATGAAGACGAAATGTCCACCTTATTTAAAAACACCGTAGAAGATGCCTTTGCTTATGCAATGGTAAGCGAAAGCCAACAAATGGAAACCACAAAAGGCACATTGTTTGGTGCGTACAATGCGGTAACAGGCTACTACCAAAATGTACGCAGTTACAAGAATGATGAAGCCAAGTTACAGAGTATTGTATTGGGCGGTACTGCCCAACTAAAATCACAGAAAGCATTTGATTTATGTACTGCATTTTCAACAGACGATACTGAAATCTTCAAACTTAATTAAAAAAAACTATAGGCTACCGCCTTAAACGATGGTAGCCTAATTTAAACAAGGAATATGAAAGTAAACGATATGAACGGTTGTCCAATCGAGATAACGAATTTAAAAGAAGCAATAAAAATAGTAAGGCGGTACAAAGAATACCGCCACGAGGAAAAAATATTCTCCGAATTTGATAAAAGGCAAAATGCCTATTGGACGGATATGTACGAGAAACTTACAGCAATCAAAGAGCAATTAACAACATCTTAAAAATTTACAGCGATGAACACTCATTTTTTTAATCAGGTAGCACAGTTGGACTTTACAGGAGTTTTACAACTGCACATTTCAAAGGGAGCAGAAAATAACCTAATCGTATCGGTTATGCTCAACAACGAACAATGCGGAGACAATGCGAAAAACCTAATTCCACCATTGACATTTAATGCCACACCGCAGGAGTTTGACGAGGGATTTTTTCAGCAAATAACAGCCCCAATTCAAAAAGTTTCGGGCTTAATGGTGGATATGGAAAAGTTTCTAAAACAATTGGAGGAAGTCAAAAAGCAATCGGTAATGGAGAAAGAGAAAGGCGATAAACAGAAGAAAGAGCAGGAAGCCAAAGACAAAAAGTTTAAAGATGGAATGGCAAAAGCGGACGAACTCGAAAAAGAGGGTAAATTCCGTGAAGCGTGGATGAAAACACCTTCCGTAACAGAGTTTCCCGAAAAAGCAGACGAGATACGTAAACGCCAAACAGAATTATCAAACAAGTTTGGAACACCAAGCCTTTTCGGAGCAATGGAAGAAGAAAAACCTGAACCGCAACAGATGGAAGAAGTTACAGTAGATTATCCTACTGATGAAACTCACGAAGAAGAACAATAGTATTAATACAAAAAGTAGAAATTATGTTATTAGGAACCCAATTACAACGAGTTTTTATACTCAAAGATAAAGGACAGGACATTAGACTGACCGACCCCGAACCACGTTGGAGCGTGGAAGCCGTAATGAATTTTTACGCCAATACCTACCCGATTTTGACAACGGCAAAAATATCTGCTCCGCAAATAAAAGACGATGCCGTAGAGTACAAATTTGAAAGCGTAATGGGTACAAAAGGTTAAACCAAAAATCAAAAACGATGAATTATGCAACCACATATCCTATCGGGAATAATCAGCAAACCCAAACAGAAAAGACAACGGCAATTGCACAAACAGTTGGGCGAGTTTGCCAATTGGATGCAAAGACCAAAGGATGCAAACGAAGTACAGAAAGACAAAAGGAAAGCCGTACCGATAGCAATGTTGCCAATGGTTTTCTAAAGTCCACATTTTTGCCTAAACTGAAAACGGAACAATCTGTACAGTCTAGTAAGAAAACAGTGAAAACGGAGAAGGATTTTTATCAATCCCTTTCCAGAGTTGCCGAGCATTACAGCATTGAATCTATGCAAACACAGATTTACGGCTATCCCTACAATATCGTTTTGGCGATGTGGGATATGGAAACCAAGTTAAAACGAACCCATATAAATTGGGATAGCTTGCGTTTGGTACAGGATGGCAGGAGAATATTTTTTATAAGCGAGGAGCGATACGATACAAGAATGACCTTATATTATATTCCCATAGTTCCACTTTTTAAAATGCTCCACGACCCGAAGCGTAAAAAGACCGCTCAATTATTGGTTTCTGTATGCAGTTATCTGTATCACACTGCCGATATTCCTTATTACAGACAAGAAAACAGCTATCTGTATTGGATGTATGAAATGATGACCGATTGGCTGGAACAGGACGATGAAACGGACAAAACCGAAAAACACAAAAGCGAATTAAGACAAGCCGAACAGATTGGCGACAAGATAGAACAGAAACTATTCAATCGTATCAATTTAGAACAATTTGAGCAACGTTTGAACAACTTCAAAAGCTTTGATGAATTTGACCAAGAATGTTGGCAGTTAGCTTGTAAAGTTATGGCTCTTTTTACAGAATATCCTACAGAAAGCATTTTTAGAAACGCACCCATTTGCGAACAAGACCCTGATAATGACGATTACGACAATGAAACCATCGGAATGGAAAAGTACATTTCATTTGTAGCGAATACCAAAGGTTGGTTGTATGAAAGTCTCTCGGACAGTATCAACAATGAATTTAATGAGTATGGAACAATGGCAGAACCTACCATTTACAAACATTTTGACGGAAGTAAGATAACAGCAACCAACCTTGATTTTGAGAACCGTTTGTTTCCGATATTGAATGATTTATGCGGTTTATTTGATGGATATAATACAATAGCAAAATGAAAAATGTAAACGATATAACAGAGATTTTTGGAACTTTATATTATCCAAAATCTGCTTTGGTTTTCTATGAATCCAAAGGTACAAATACCGATATGTATGTGGAGCATTTCGATATGGATAGAAACGGAAATCCAATAAATGCACATCCTTTAACCGTAAAAGAAGCCAACATATTGGCAAAATCATTACAAACAGATGAAGAAAAGAGCAGAGCTTTTTTAAAACCAAAGGGAATTTTGCCTACTAACATTTTGCACATCAATCCAAGCGAAAAAGGAACAGTACTTTGGTACACCAAAGCACAGCAAAAACAGCTGTATTTTGTGAAAGGCTTGGGCATACCCAACGGCAAGTGTCAAGTACCGCCATTGGCTTGGTTTGCCAATAAAAACAGCCTTTCCATTTTTGCTTTGGCAACCGATAGAAGACCCACAGAAAAAACGCCTTTGCATTATGCACCCTTTTTCAATGTGTATGACAACGGTAACGTATGTATGGGAACGGTAAATATTGATATTCAAAATTCGGCTTCGGTGGAAGAATTTATTCAAGCGTGGGAAAGTTACTTTTTCAACAGCTATTTCAGTCATTTATTAGGAAACTACAATCCGATAAAAGGGAATTGTGTAAACCTATGGAAAGAGCAAATTAGCACAGATAAAGCCTTTCCGAAAGAAGTATTGAAACCAAACAACAAAACACTTAAAAATCTATTGTGATGAAAACCGAAAAAACAAAAATCCATTTTGCGGACAATCATTTAATCAATCCCACCAATCCCATTACAGTAAACCTTATTGGAGCAGGAGGAACGGGTTCAAAGGTACTGACCGCCCTCATGGAAATGAATCACAGCCTCATAGCATTGGGTCACGCAGGTTTAAACGTCCGTTTGTGGGATGATGATATTGTAACGGAAGCCAATTTGGGCAGACAGCGTTTTGCCAGTAGCGAAACTGGATTGCATAAATCGGTAGCCTTAATTAACAGAGCCAACCGTTGGTCGGGTACAAACTGGAAAGCAGAAACCATAAAATTCGAAAAGAACAGTTTGGGAAAATTGCCCGAACACACAGGAGCAACCATTTACATGAGTTGTGTGGACACTGTCAAGGCTCGTTTTGAAATTGCCGAAATATTGAAACAACTCAACAATGGTAATGCACATTTCAATCGTCCACGCTATTGGATGGATTTTGGCAACAGCCAACATACAGGACAAGTATTGTTATCCACCATTGGTACAATAAAACAACCTCATTCCGAAAAATACGAAACCATTTCCAACTTGCCAATGGTAACCGAAGAATTTGCGGAACTGCTGAATCAGTCTGAAGCCAAGGACGATACACCCAGTTGCTCCCTTGCTGAAGCATTGGAAAAACAAGATTTATATGTCAATTCGGCTTTGGCACAAATGGGATGTTCCCTTTTATGGGGCTTGTTTCGTAACGGATTGACCCATAATAGAGGCTTTTTTCTCAATTTGAAAGATTTTAGGTCGCAACCCATTCCCGTTGGATAAAAATGAAAATCGGGCTGCAAAAAGACACTTCCTTCCGATGGTCGGAAAAGTCTTTTTGCAGTAAAAAGGAAGCAACCATTTCGGTAAAATGCGAATCCTCCCATTTTACCAAAAAGGTTGTGAAATTACTGGAGGATATTTATTATCCTCCTTTTTGGCTTTTTCCAACTTCTTTTCTTTCCACATCAGCGACCAAAGAAAAGAAGCAAAAGAACGCCGCTTCGTTATTTTGGATTTTGCACTTCAATTTGAATCTCCTTGTCTTTTTCTTTCTTTTGTCTTGAATGGCTCCAGAGGAACAAAAGTCCCAAAACAATCAGAACATAGGCAATCCATTTTCCTGTTCGCTCCAGAAAAGAAATGAATACTGATTTTTCATAACTCCAAAAACCTTCCGCCCCCGTGGGACTTCTTCGGTAAAATTTTCGTCTGTTAATCCAATAGCGAAGACCAAAACCACATACCAAAGCTAAAATGCTTAAAACCAATGCTGGAGTCATGATGGGAATATTTTTGAATTACACTTTATAAATTTACAAAAAAAACAATCTTTAAAACTTACAATTTTTTGATTTAAAGAAGTTTAAATGCTGATATTGAAACTCGTGAATGGAAAAAGGCTAAATCACAATTGGTGAAATAGCCTCTTTGTTGGGTAACGAGAATGAAACGATCAATTAATTTTTAACTCCAGATTCTTTATGAGTTTTGCTCTTACCAAATCACAACATTCCACTTTCAAAACCTGATGTCTTTCACCGTTATTTTCATACATCTCTATTAAGAGTAGCTTATCATCGGAAATGGTAAATTGATCCAATAGAAAAACGTTTTGGTCTTTTGCATTACCCACGATTTCATCCAGAGGCTTGTATGTTCGTAATGGTGTCATCACTCTTTCTTGAATCAGGGTGCGTTTGGCACGTTTTTTATCCACCACTTTGAATTGGACAAAATCAATTTGGAAAGGCGCATTGCTACAATTAATGAGTTCGGTATGGAGATACAACTTGTCCTTGTGGATGTAGATTCCTTTCAACAAAAACCGTATTCCAAAACTGTTGGAGTCTATGCGCTTAATGATTCTTTTGTTTTCTTTATAAATTGCTTCCAATATGGTATTGACTATAGAAGGGGAGTTGCTTCCCAACTCTTCAAAAAAAACTTCATTTACATCCGCTCCACTTGTATTTTTCTTTAATTGCAATAGGTTGTAATTCATTTTATCAGGAAATGAATTGTAGCATGCGTTAAAATTATAAAACCGTCCATCTTCCGTTATCACGGAAAAATTGGTTTCCTCTGCAAAATCACGAACTGTGGCTTTTAAGCGTAATACATTGTCAACTTCTTTTGCCTTGTCCGCAATTAGAAATTCACTTCCCAAATCCACGTAGCGGATGGGAGCAGGAAATATCAGATGCGAAGTTTTATTGTAGGTGACTTCAATTTGATAAGATGGTATTTTTTCCAAGTTCAGTGTCGTAACATTGGAAACGGTATTTTGCGCTTGAGATTCTGCATGGATTCCTAACAGGAAAATCAATGCGATGCCGTGTTTAATTAGTGTTTTCATATTTTGTTTTTTAAATTTTTACAGAATGGAATGTTTAGTTTTTTGAAACAAGGAACATCTGGTAGCCCGCTTTCAATGTTATTTTGGGAGTTTTTATTTTTTTTGAAAAGTATCCTGAAACACCCTGCACAAGACCTCGGCTCAGATCGCCAGCCACTTGTTGTCCAGCAGAATTGGTCATCATGATGCTACTGCCAGAAGCTTGCCCCATGTTGGCTGCCATTTCAGTAAGAGCACTCCTTTCGGGCGAGTAGGGAACAACTAGACCTTGTTGTCCATCCAATCCAAATACCGTAATGTCAACTGGCAAAATGGTGCCGTTTATTGCTAACGAACTAATTTTCAATTGTAAGCGTCCTTCTTGAAATTTGGCGTTTGCCGTCAGTAGGGTTCCTTGTGGAATCAAAAGATTTGCTGTTTTGGCTGGCTCCAACAAACGGATACGAACACTGCTTTCCGCAGTTATTACCTGAGTTTCTTGTATGATGGCACGAACACTGTTTCTGGTTTGCACTGCTTGTTTGGTTTGCCCCGCAGCATCAATATCAGGGGGACTATTTTTACTCCAATTGACCAAAAAGGCACTCTCGGTGGATGCTCTGCCTAAAGATGAAACGGAATTTTTCTGGCTAGGAGCAAGCGCAACAAATTTTTCTTTTGGAGAAGAAGAACTAGAAACGGATTGTGGTAGTGACTGTTCCATTGAGCTAGCATTCATCGGAAGATATTTGGCAGCCATCTTGTACGATTTTTCCATTAATTCCAATTGAGCTTCCACAGGATTAATGGGTTCACTGTCCTTGTGGTTTAATTCCTTTTTTAGCTCATCCAGTTGTTTGCGTAATTGCTGTGTCTCCGAAGGATCATTGTGATAAAAAGAGCCTACGGTGCTTTGTGCATTTCGATAGCTGTTCAATGCTGGATTAGTGCTCTTTACTGGTTTTCGAGCATCTTCATCCGTAATTTCAGCATCCGCTCCGACGGTTTCCCTGGGGTTGTCTTCATTCCAATAGTCGGACAATGATGTCAGGGCATTTTGTTTTTCCTGATACTTTTGTTCCAACATTTCTTGTTCATACGCTTTTTGTTTGTTAGCCTCCAATCCAGCATCGGTAGCTTGTGGAATGGCATCGTTTAGTCCTATGTTTTCGATCTTTTTTATATCTTCGGAAGGTTTAAATATGAGATACATACAGCCTAGGAATACAAATCCCATCAATGCGTATATGATGGATTTTTTAAGCTTCTCGACTTGGTTTAATTTACTTTCCAGAACTACATCTGCAGTTTCATTTGAGTTGCCGTCCGTAACAAAGACGACACTCTTTTTGTTTTCAGTTTCTTTCATTTGTCTTGTTTTTTTAATCATTAATAAGGAATCCCACAACGATGTATCGGATTCGTTCTTTTTAATGACAGGGTTTTCAATGTGTTCGATGATTATTCCTTGATTAGATTTTCTTGCATCATGCACGACTTTTAGAATCATTCCCATGGTTAGTAGTGCATAGCCCAAGAAAAAAATTAGGAGGTATTTGTACTGTACTTTTAAAGGAAGTGCTTTCCAACTTCCATCAAACTTGTTTAACAAACGGTCCATCTTTGCTTGCAGTTTTTTCATTGGAGTAGTTTTAACGTTCAATGACTTCTATATCCCTGTTTTCTATGACGACAAACTTTTCGACATTAAAACCCTGTGGATTATTATCGGAACGAACAGAATTGACGAGGTAACAAGAGGTAATTAGATTACGTTTGGTTACATTACTAGAGCGAATGATGAACTGCTTGGCATACGTTTTCACAGTATAAGGATAGGTCTCAAAGTCGCACGCCATACTATCAATTTCAAGTCGTTGTTGTATGTTACCCGATATGATACGGTTATAATATCCTTTTTCAGAAAGGTCTTTGTAGTAATCAAAGGCACTCTTGTCTGCGAGGTTGAACGCCCTTTTCATATTGTTTTCTATGGCATCTTTGTCTGGTGCCAGCGTAAAGAAAAGTTCGTGGAAACGTCGTATGTGTTCCCGGGCTTCAACAGGACGGTTGATGGAAGCATCTTGTGCAAGAGCCAGCATTAAAGATTTGCCATTGTCAAGGACATATACTTTTTGGCGTTGTTGCTCTGCAAAATGGTACGATTGCCATGTGGTGTATCCCGTCACTACTAGACATAGCATTGCAAATACAATGGCATACAACCTGATTTGTTGGAAACTATTTTCGATGTTTCTTAATGTTTTAAATTCCATTTTACTGCTATTTATTAAGTGTTATTTCATTAGTCTTCCTCCAATGTTACCTACGACTGCTCCCGTACCAGCTCCCACAATGTTTCCTGTTTTGGCTGTGGCCTGATTTACATTGCGAATAAAATTACCTGCCCCACCAGCCTGAATAATCCAACTGGTCACCGTGGGAATGGTGAAATACCCAATGATGCCCATAATCATAAAGATGATGTACACCGTATTGGAGGAATCAGGAATGAAATTAGGATCCGATAAACTTTCGATGTCTTTCTGGAGTATTAACGATTGTATCTTGGACAACATCGCACTAAAAAGATCTGAAACAGGCAACCAGAGATACACACTAATGTATCGGGTAAACCATTGCGTAAGCGTGGATTGAAAACCATCCCAAATGGATATGGCGAAAGCGATTGGTCCCAATATCGATAGCACAATCAAAAAGAAAGTGCGTAGGGTATCAATCACCAAGGCGGCAGCCTGAAACAGTATTTCCAAAAACTCTCGAAAACCATCCCGAATGGCTTTTTGTACCTCATACATTTCTCTTTCGATGTACATTCCTGACATCGTTACCAAATCTGATGGAGTCCAACCCATTTCATCCAATTTCTTGTCAAACTCTTCATCAGAAACCAAATAAGCATTTTCGGGATTGCGAAGCATGGCCTCTCGCTCCAGTTGGTCTTTCTGCTGTTGTAGCACATTCAAATCTAGGACTTGGTTTTCCAACATGCTATGTGTCCCCATTACAATGGGACTCAATACCGCATTGAGTGTACCTAGCACCATGGTTGGAAAAAACATAATGCAAAGTCCCAAAGCAAAAGGTCTAAGTAGCGGAAACACATCAATGGGTTCTGCACTGCCAAGTGCTTGCCATACTCGTAATGCGACATAAAATAACGCACCCAAGCCAGCTAGACCTTTTGCCACTCCTGCCATCTCAGCTGACAAGGGTAGCATCTCGTCGTAAAGGGAACGTAATACTTGATGTAGGTTGTTGAACTCCATGTTTACCAGTATTTTTGATTGGCATCTCCATAGAGTTCCAGTACTCTACTACTATTGTTGTTCTTTTTGGCTCTCAAGTAACTAACGGAGATGTTCTTGTTGGTGAAGTACCGAATGAGGTTGTGGTATTCTTTTACTTCTTTATGCACTCGGTCAATGATTTCCAGCCGTTCGTTGTCATTCATGGATAGGGTGGAAGCGTTTACGATTTGCTTTAACTCTTTTAGAAGTTCAACACTTTCATTCAGCAAAATGGAGTAGCCATTGGCAATCGCCGTTAATTCTTGGGGTGAAAAGTTGGGATCGTTTATCATCTTGCCAAAATTCTTTACATAAATTTCGGAAGCATCTCCAACAAGCAAAACGGTCTGCTGTACTTTCCGGGCATCTTTCACTAAATTATTGACCGCTTTTAGTTTGTCATAATACTCTTTTCCTTGATTATAGACTTTTTGAACTTCTTTAAAGTTGTTGATCATGTTCGTGGCCGTGGTAGAAGTCTGCACTATTTGTCTGGCGGTGTTGACAATTCCTTGTGCTAAATTGGAAGGATCTGTTACCACCCACTGGGCTTTCATTGTTGGTGTGACAGCAAATAGCATTGCTGTACACACCATTGTCATTATTTTTTTCATGGTTCTTAAATTTTTAAATGATTGTTATTTGTTTTCTTTTTTCTGAACTGCCATTCGTTTGATGGCAAGCTCCACATTGCCATCCAATTCCCCGGCAAGACGCATGACTTCCATCTTTTCGGTTTCTTCGGTGGTGTAGGCTAAATATTCTTCGAAGCTCACTTCTGTGGCATATACTGCCGACTGTGTTCCACCCAAACCAATCCAAACTTCCTTGTACAATCTTTTGGGATCGTTGTTCAAGTTGATGGAAAGTATCTGTGCCTTTTCCTTGTCGGTTAATCCCAGCATCGCTTGTATGTCATCAAATTTGTTCATGTACTTCCGCTGATCCAGTAGTATTTTGCAATCGGAGTTGTTGATGATGCTTTCTTTTACAATGGGAGATTGAATGATGTCATCTACTTCCTGGGTTACTACAATGGCTTCACCAAAGAATTTCCGGACTGTTTTGAATAGATACTTGATGTACTCTGCCATTCCTTCCTTTGCAATGGCTTTCCAAGCTTCTTCTATCAGAATCAGTTTGCGAATTCCTTTGAGTCTGCGCATCTTGTTGATGAATACTTCCATGATGATGATGGTCACGATGGGAAATAAAATTTTGTGATCCTTGATGGCATCAATTTCAAACACAATGAATCGTTTGGAAAGCAAGTCAAGTTGCTTGTCCGAGTTCAGCAAATAATCGTATTCCCCTCCTTTGTAATAAGGTTCCAATACATTGAGGAAGTTGGCAAGGTCAAAGTCTTTTTCTCGTACCTGCTTTTCTTTCAGCAGCTTTTTGTAATCGCCTTGCACATAGTCATAAAAACCATTGAAGGAGGGATGATCGTCAAGCTGTTTGATGCTTTCGATGTAGCCACTCACGGCATTGGACAAGGCCACTTCTTCGGAACGGGTAGGAGGTTCATCATCTCTTTTCCACAAGGTCAAAATCAATGTTTTGATGCTTTCCCTTTTCTCGATGTCGAATACGCCGTCATCAGTGTAGAAAGGGTTGAAGGCGATCGGATTTTCTTCGGTGTAGGTAAAATAAACACCGTCTTCTCCTTTGGTTTTTCCTTTAATGAGTTCGCACAATCCCTGATAAGAGTTTCCTGTGTCCACCAGCAACACATGAGCCCCTTGTTCGTAATACTGTCTTACCATGTGATTGGTAAAGAATGATTTTCCCGAACCGGAAGGCCCCAATATGAACTTGTTCCTGTTGGTAATGATGCCACGCTTCATCGGCAAATCGGAAATGTCAAGGTTAATGGGTTTTCCCGTAAGCCTGTCAGCCATCTTGATTCCGAAAGGGGAGAGGGAACTTTGGTAGTTCGTTTCTTCCGTGAAGAAACACAAAGCCGGTTCAATGAAGGTGTAAAAACTTTCCTCATTCGGGAAATCCCCTGCATTCCCTGGCATTCCTGCCCAATAAAGCGTGGCTGCATCAGTGGTGTTGTGTCTTGGTTTGCATTCCATGAGTGCCAAAGCACTGCCGGCATCATTCTTTATCTGTTTCAGTTCAACGGGATCATCAGACCATGCCATCACGTTAAAATGTGCCCGAATGGAAGAAAGCCCGAACGAATGGGCTTCATTGAGATAGCGTTCAATCCATTCCTTGTTGATTTGGTTTTCCCTACTGTAACGCGCCAACGAGTGCATGTTTCTTGCCGATTTTTCAAACTTGCGTAGGTTGTCTTCACTGTTGTCCAGAAACAAATATTGGTTGTAGATATGATTGCAGCTTAACAGCAATCCTACTGGTGCGGCAAAAGATAACAGACAATCACTTCTGTCTGTGGACAATTTTTCATAACGAGTATCTGCTGAAACTGTACTGGGTAAATCATCTGTATCTGACAAGGTATGCAGGCAAAGCCTTTTATTGCCAATGCGAACTTCCTCGGCACCCAGAGCAATGTCTTGCATTGAAGTTCCCGCTTCTTTTGACAGTGTTAGATATTGTTCCAATAATCCTTGCCTGTCCTCTGCACCAATGATGTCCTCTTCCGTTAGACGCTCCAGTTTTACAAAGTCGCCGTCATTTACAATTCTTTCAAATTGTGCCGCGCTTTCCATGAAACGATGGATGATTTCTTTATCCCTTATTTCTTTCGGAATGAGTACTCCTTTGCAAAGCGAAGAGAAATTACTTTGCGTTTGCATTCGCTCTTTGGTGGTTTTAGTCAGAAACAAGTAGCAATGGTGATTCAAGAACGGACGCTCGTTGAAATGTTGCTGATGGGACTTTGCCAAAAAACTGTGATCTTCGCCAGCGATGTCAGGCGCATAATTTTCTTTGATGTACCAATCCTGTTTGTGAACCACCGTATAATCAGGCAATGTCTTGATGGCTTTGTGCCATGCCGAATGAATGGCTTCATACTCTACGGAAGCCACAGTGAATAATTCGGGAAGCTGCACCCGAAAACATGCTGTTATGTCGGCATCCTTTGAAATGATGCAGTGATTTTCCACTGCCAACAACGGAAACTTGCTTTCAAGTGTATTCGTTTTTGATGTATTTTTCATCGGTTGAAGGATTTAGAGGTCAATTTGAAATAGCGTTGAACTGTTTTACGACAAATGATGTAACGGGGATGTCTTTTGCGTGCACCCACTTTCATCAATCCGTGTTCTCCATGCTTTTTGTTTAAGGAGAAGGTCTGCCATGTGAGGAGTGATCCTCCACCAATGCCAATAATCAGACACACATAAGAATTAATGCCGACCATGTACAATACCATGACTAGAATGAGAATGCCAAGCAGTCCGCCAGCGAAAATGAAAAGGTATTGTGCTTTCAACCCCTTGAACTCCACCGTTCTTCCAATGCCCTTGTTGATATTGTAAGTACTCATAAGGAAAGAAACTAAAGGAAGAAGGAACGTAAAACAGTGGCAGCCACGATGAGGAAGATGCAAGCACCAAACCAACTCGCCGCTGTCTTGCTGGTATCTTGATCGCCGCTACTGAATTTATTGTACACCTTGACACCTCCAATGAGACCGACTACCGCTCCGATAGCGTATATGAGCTGTGTGGCAGGATCAAAATAAGAGGTTACCATTTGGGTAGCCTCAGTGATTCCTGCTGTACCATTTCCTTGTGCAAATGCACCAAAAGCTGACAGCATAATTACTGCTGACTGCAAAACTTTTTTTCTTTGATTTTTCATGATTTGAATAAATTAATTTGTTCTGTTTTCCTGCACTTTGCAGGATTTGAGGACAAATATGTCACGGAAAATGAGAAGTTATAATGAAATGGAAGTCTGTGGAATTGTTTGGAAGCGAAAGACCATAAAAAAATTAATCCATATCTTAGTAAACTGCAAAACGTAGTTAGAAAATAATTACATATAATTATTAATAGTGGATCATTGCAAAAAAAACATATCAATTGAGTAATAAAAAATGTAATTATTAAATGGAACTAAACAAACTCTTTTTATTTTCAAAAAACACCGATGCATTTGCTGCTCAACGGGGATATAATTATCAGACATTAAAGACTCTTGAAACTTGGATTAGTAATTTTATTAGTAATACTAAAGAAGATATTTACTGCGAATTTGAAGAAGACATTTTTCAAAAGGATTTGTTATCTCAAAAACTTACTTTTCGCCAAATAAAACTATACTCCAGCAACTTTTCATTTTCAAGCGAAGAAGTGAAAAAGTGTATTTCTCATTTTTTCACACTTCATGTAAAATCAAATTACAATGATTTCTCGAAAGAATATGTTTTTGAAACTAACACAAATATTGCACAGAAGTATTTAAATAACGATGCTGATATGCTAAAAGAGTGGTTTGAATACCAAAACCAGTTAGATGAAGAAAAACTTAAAAAGTATGCCCAGAAAGTAAAAGAAATAGTAACAGAGTATATTGAAGAGCAAAAAAAAGCATTAAAAGATAATGATGAACTTCAAGAAGCGGTTAAAGTGTACGATGAATTAGATAAATCGTTCTGGCAAGAATTTACTAAAATGATAAAATGGAAATTCATAGGAACTTCGCCAGATGATGAATTTACTACAACAAGAGCCAATATAGAGCTATTGATACAAAAATTACCACATAACTTGGCGGACAATAATTCGATACAAGTTTTCGGTGTACTACTCGACACTGTTTTTATGGTAATAAACGAAAAACTAGGAGAAGAACGAAAGCTAACTTATGATCAATTAGAACAAAGATTATTTTCGATTGGCAATGAAGATGATAAATGGTATTCAAGTAGATACGACTACTATAAAAAAATCGAACCTCTATCTGAATTTAGAATTGGAGAGTTTTATGAAATTTTAGACCTAGTAAATTATTGTCGAAGAAAAAAATATTTACACACACATAAAATCCTTTGGAATCCTTTTCTTATTTATTACGCCAAAAACTTAAAAGTAGATTCACTATTTAGAAAAAAAGCTGTTTACGAAATAGTATTCCTTAATAATGAGTTTTATGAAGTTGATTATGAAAATCTGGCTATTCGTGAACGGCCTGAAGGAAACTTATTTGGATTTGAAGAAGACATTCGTTATTATTTCAGTGATTTTGTAGCTTTTAAGGATGCGAAAGATATAGAAAATGCACATAATATTATCAATGTAGTATTTGTTGCATCCAAAAATGGAAAAGCATCAATTGAAGAAGGTGAATTAAGAAAATGGTTCATACAACTTTATAGAAAAATTAATCAAAAATTATTGATAGAAAAGGACATCAGTGAAAAATGCAATTTACTTGAACTGCAAGGTAATTTCTTATTAGGTATAAACAGACTCAGAAATAAAAGTAATCTCGAATTTATTGAATATTTTGATGAGATTTTAGCTTTGGTTGAAAAAGCTCCTCTTTTCAAACTATCTCAATTTGGTGATAGGATAGAAAAGTATATTAAAATGCATCTCAATGTAGATCCTACAGATAAAATGGGAATCATATCTGCATTGGAAGATTTTTCAGAAAATCTATTTCCTCTAGTAGAAAAAAGAGAAGGTAAAGTAAAACTTGCACAATCACAGGTAAAAAGAGGGTATAACTATCTAAAAACAAACATTCCAAAAAATCTACTAAAAGCACTAGAATATTTCCATAGTGCCAAGGATAACTATTTACAAGAAGATACTATTGAAGGTTTTGTCTTGGCTTTATTAAATATTGCCCAACTCTACAATTCCATAGGAATGCACTTTGCTGCTAAAAACTACGCTTTAGCAGCTTTTCGCATGAGCACTAATAAAGAGCTTATCAAAAGAGTTGAAAATAGTCTTTCTTTGCTTGCTTATGCAGATTACTTACAGGGTTCTTGGTTTAATTCATTAAGTCTATACGGGAGATATATTGGATTAAAATTAAATGCCAATTTTGATAAATCTGATGCCGAAGAAGAACAAAAAGCTACTTTAAACATAGCATTCATGCTGTATGTAATGCGAAGAAGTTCCAATCAGTTCAAGTATTTAAATGAAAATTACATTGTCTTTCTAGATTATATTGGAAGCCAAATTGTTGTACCAATCTTAGCGAAATTGAACGATGAATTACAATCTGACGAAAAGTATAATAAGTCGATTGAAAATCAGATTAATGACTTTCCTTTCAACGATTTTGGAAAGACAAGAATAATTAATTTTTATGCTTTAGGCAGCTTGTGGTGCATCAGCTTTGATAATACACATGAAGTACGATCCATAGCTGAAGAATACATCTCGTCCATACAAGTTGTTTTGGCAGAAATTGCACTATCGGATGTTGATTTTCATTTGCTTAAATCAAAAATTGATATTGAGTTAACTTTAAGTAATAAATACGTTGCTCCTGAACAACTCCCTTCTAATGAAGTTATAAAATGGAAAGTCTACATATGCTTTTCTAATGTAGTTAATACCGAAAAGATTAACCAACATTCTGCATTCAATATGGTTTCTTTAAGACTTATGCTGGATAATATTAGCCTTTTGAAATCAGATGAGTTTGATCTATTATTTTGGAAATTCTTCAAAGAAGCAAAACTTGATACCAAACAAATAGCAATTAACCTCTATCAAAAAATACACAGAGATATTTATCTTAAAGAAGATTTTGAAGTGTTTCAAGCTTCTTCTTTTGAAAAAGAGAATTTTAATCTGAATTTCCCGAGAGAAAACAAAGTAGTGGTTTGGGATAACTCATTAAGCCAAAAATATAATAAAAAGTTTAGTCTCGAAGCCATTGAAAACCGCTTTAATAATATGCAAAAATGTACTTATCTTACATTGGCAGAACTAAAAAAACTTCCTTGTTTTCCAATATGGCTTAATGATTTAAGGAGTGAAGGTCATAAAGATTGGCAGATATTGATGAATATGCAAAATTTTATGATTAATTACAAAGTAAGACGTTTTGAAAAAAAGAAATTCAACACCGAAGAAAAACAGATTGAACATTTTCAAAAAACATTTTATAAATATATGAATATGGATGAGAAGGATTGCTATGTAGAATTTCCATTAGAAGCCTTTAAGTCAAAAGAATTTACAGACCAGTTTAATTTTAGTTTGCCATCAGCTCTTAATACCTATGGGTTGGAAACTAAATTAATGACACCGAATTTTACAGCTATCAAAGAATTTCTTGATATTCGTTTTAACCTGCGTCATGACGATTACAATGAGAATAACCCCCTGAATGATATTTATTAACCAATTAATCTGATATTTATTTCAAAAGAAAGACACAAAATAATTTATATTCTAGTAGGTGAATAATTCAATTCCTTATATTTTATTTTTTAACTATTTACAATAATAGTTTTGTTATTCTATATATTTTAAATCTTTTCCAAAAGATTTGTTTTTACATATTCGTATGCTTCGTTTACCTCATATTCAATACCGCTTCGGAGCAATCCATTCATATCACCTCTAAAATCAGGATCTTCAATTTTCTTGTCCATGTTTTCGAGAAACTCTTTTTGCGTAACATGATTTCCTTCTTCTGCCATATAGTGTTTGAATGCTTCGATAAGCTTTTCTACATTGACATCTGCATTATTTAAAGCATACCACAAATCAAACAGATCACGTCCTTTCTTTCGCTGGTATAAAGCTCGGAGTTTGGTGGCTAATAATTCATCCAGTCCATAAGTAGGAACTAATGCCTCACCATTATCCCATTCGGAATCCAACTTTACAGGAATATCTTGTAAGCCATACACCGAAAAATGTTCCCGGGTATTGACTTCGATTTTTAGTTTTATAGGCACATCATCTTCGGACTGAATGGTGTACACAATAGTATTATTGTGTTCTTTTTGCTTAATACGAGGTTTGCCTAAAAAGGAAAGCTGTTCCCGAATATTATCAATAATTGTCCCGAAAGGCTCTGCTTTTATCTGGACCAAATCAATATCTTCCGAATATCTTGCAGCCGGTGCTAAAAATAGTTTATGTAATGCCGTTCCTCCACGAAAAGCCAATCGTTCTCTAATAAATTCATTACTGAATAAAGCTATCAAAGCTCGTTGTATAATTAAATCTTGTTCTACCTGATAATTTTCCTGCCAGGGAGCTTGTTTTCGCCAAGCTGTTATGTACGACTGTGGTATCATATATCTGCTTCTATTTCTATATTAGGCACAATTTTCCATTTGTTGCCAGTTATCCAATTTTCAGGTTTCTTTTTTTGAGGACGCAATAAAGTTGGATAAAATCCTATTGATTCGAGATAATTGTATAAGGCATTACTTAATGTATGTTCTTCTAAAACACATTCCAATAAATACCCCAAACGTTGCACTACTGCTATATCGCCATACTGTTTTGCGGTTTCTACCAATTGATCTGCTTGCATCACTTCTCTCAATTCTTCCAAAACAGTAGCTACTCGGTTAAACCCTCCCACTTCAATGAAATAGTGAACCAAATCCAAAGCAGTTAATTCAGGAGAAGAGATAGTAATATATCCGGTATCCACTTTCTTCTTTACAACATCCTTTTTATTCCAAGACTTTTTGATATGAAAGTTAATTTCAACCTTATCATTTTTAATCGATCTCAAAGCAATCCCTTCAGTAATGATTGCATAATTTTGAGGTTGCTGATGAGCAGCTCCATGATAGGCGGCTGCATTTAACAGACATACATAATAATCCCGATTGAGAAACTTCATCAAATCATTTACATAAAAACTAGTTGGAATAATCCCTTTGGTTCTATATTCTGGTGGTACAATTACACAAAAGCCTTTGCGTACCATTACAACCGCTTCTTGGTTTTTAAGTCTTTGCAGCGTTTTCTTCAAAGCATTTTCAGAAACATCTAACAGACTATGCAGACCTTCGGTAGTAAAACTATACTTACCATTTGCCCTCTGTTCGTCGATAAACGATTCTAAATATTTATATTGCTCTGCCATAATTTAGTTTATAATTGCGATAAGGGTGTGATTTCAACCCCTTACGCAAAGACAAACTTATATTTTTATATCGTCAAAAACAAGATTTTAGTTAATTATTTTGCTACCAAATTAAGTACTCATTTGCAATTAGGGTGTGATTTCAACCCATTACGCAATTAAATACATAAAAATAAAAAAGGGAGCTTGCTCACACAAACTCCCCAATATCAAAATTCTCCAAATCATTTTTCCGCAAAGTGGAAGAACCAGCATCCGTTTCAAAAGAAAGACTCCTGTTCAACAGCTCGGCTATTTTACGGGACGCACTTTCCATGGAATTTTCCAATAGGCTGAATAATTCGGTTCCTTGTATTTTTTGAACAATTGCAACCGCTGTTTCCTTTTGAGAGGACTCCAATTTATCTTTTTGCAGCAGCATCCCCACGGAGCTTAGTTCTTCAAAGGTAATCCCTTGGGCAAAACCGTTATCCCCATTGGATATTCCATACCTGTTCCATTCTTCTTCCTCTTCCTCAAAATCAGGTACATTTCCAAAAACTTCATCAAGTCCTTCCTGCGGAATTTGTATATCAATATTTTCGTCGTCGATTTCAATATCAAAATTATCTGTTTTCTGTTCATGCTTTTTATTTGGGCTTTCAGTGGCACTCTTTGGCAGTGAAAGACTTCTCATTGGTTTGGGCTGCCCCATAATATCTGGTAGATTCGGATTAGATTTTTTCTGGGTTGGGTTTTGCTCCTTCTTTTTCCTGATAACAATCTTATCCTCCACCAATAGCGTAATAACAATGAACAGACATACAACTATTACTGTTTCCATAATCATAAAATAGGTTTGTATTTATCATTAAAACTCTTGGTTATCTGCTCTCCAAATTCCTGAAAATGGTAATCCAGCAAATTATCTAAATAAGCATAAATGGTTATTTTATCTTCGCCTATCACTTGTACAATTCGGGATAGTTTTTCGTGAAAATCAGGTCGGATGTATACTGTTTTACCATCACGGGCATTGGTATCGGGTCTTTTGAAAAAAATACTTTCATACTCCATTTCGCTTGTCCTTTTTCTGCTTTTTTCCTTAACCACTGATTTTGCATTTGGGAGTTCTTTTGGATTTACGCTTTCCTCATCTTGCTGCTCAATCTGTTTTAGAGGAAGCTGTAAACCATCCTTTTTCACTCCATCGACCATCAGGTTCATCATCAACTCCTCATTAATTTCTGGAGTAGATTTTTTCTTGTTCTCTTTCTCCATACCACTATGATTGAATGATTTTTAAAAATTCTTTCATGAACTGGTCTAGCTGGCAAGCTTTCATCAAACGTTCATCGGGAGGCATTACAGTAGAACGAAATATGGTTTTGCTATTCTCTTCACCTTCTTTTCGAAAACGGGTGCTGTTCTTGATTTGGCTTTCCATAAGACTTAATCCCAATTGCTCAATGAGCTTGTTATAAATCTCATATAAAGGTGTGCTTTCCCTACCATCCACCTGATTCCAAAACAGATTAATGGTCTCTATGGAAGTTTCACCTTTTTTCATAATCACATCCTGTAGAAGCTGTGTAAAAATCAGCGTACTTTCCATTACCACACGGTCAGCAGTAATGGGCGTAAAAATATGATGCATTCCGGCCAGTGCTTTCAAAATGCCAGGAGTATTTACCGTTCCTGGTAGGTCAAAGAATACTACATCAACAGCTACTGAAGAAGCATTTAAAAATTCATGAGCCGCTTCCAATACACTTTCCGCTTTGTGTTGCATAATCGGATAAGCTTTTTTGTTGATGGTGGTAAATTGTTTGTACGCTAACCTTTTCAAATGCTCATTTTCCATTACCATTGCCAAATCACGGGATTTCATTTTCATCAAACTATGTTGTGGAAAATCGGCATCAAATACTGCGACATTATAGCCCAATCTATAGTGCAAGGTACTTGCAACCAATGTTGTAAAAGTACTTTTTCCGACACCGCCTTTTTGAGAAGAAAAAGCGATAAATACTGTTTTGTGTTTTGAATTCATCTTTTAATTATTTATGTAAGTATTGCAGATCCTATATATGATTGTAGCTATGGTCAGCAGTATATGGTTAGGCACTTATATGCCAAACTATTTATGTTGCTGTATCTGTTTTTACGTATGTACAGAGGTATGTTTTTACCAACAGACTAGTGTACGTACCTTAATTTCTTTGTAGCTAAGTCTATGATTAGATACTTCAATGCAGACCTAATTATAATTCTATGGTCATACATTTTTATGACAGTAGTTGCGTAGTTATGTTGTTACCCAAATAGCTATTTATAACCTTATGTCCATTTATAAGTACAAAGAAATAGAGCTATATGTGTGCTTTTATTATTATGGCAATGTTTGGCATTTATTGGCAATGTTTGGCAATTGCTTAACTCATAGTGGTTTTGCATTCAATGGTTTACTTTGTAAAATATTAATCAGAGTAATTCAAATGCAAGAATCAAATCAATATTGGGCATTAACAGGAACGGCACTAAGCCGTTTTTCCCTGCTTTATTCAATCCGTCCCGAAGGGCGGATTATCTGTTCGCCAGAACAGAGCAAGTTGTGTTTTTAGGCACTCGAAATGAATTCTGTGCCTCAAAACAACTTGCCCTTGCGGGGGCTTAAAACATCCTCCGAAGTCGGTGTTTTGTAAAATATTAAAATGGATTTATGATGGACGGACAACAAAACAATGGAAAGAACAAAGGTGGTCGGAATTTTAAAAAGAATCCGAGCATCCACCGTTATGTTTTTCGTCTTACGGACGAGGAAAACTCCAAATTTCTTTCCCTTTTTGAAGCTTCAGGTGCAGATAATAAAGCTCATTTTGTTACTTCCATTTTGTTTGAAAAGCCAATCAAAACTGTAAAAGTAGATATAGCTGCAATGGATTATTACATGCGATTAACTACTTTGTATGGTCAGTTTCGTTCCGTTGGCGTCAATTACAATCAGATCGTAAAGCTATTGTATCGCAATTTTTCTGAAAAGAAAGCGGCAGCGTATCTCTTTAAACTGGAAAAACAAACAGCGGAATTAGCGAAGTTATGCCGTGAAATCACGCAGTTGACTGAGGAGTTTGAAACCAAATATTTGATTAAAAACGAAAAAAAATGATAGCTAAGATTAATCGTGGAGCAAATATGATTGGGGCACTTTCCTATAATCAATTTAAAGTTGATACGGAAAAAGGGGAGGTATTGGCCACGCATCGAATGAGAGAAACCATCAATGGAAATTATACCGTTGCTCAATTATACCGTTCACTTGAACCTTATCTAATTGCAAACAAGCGAACGGAAAAGCCAGTTTTGCATATATCGCTTAATCCCGATCCGAGAGATCAGGTAAATGATGAAAGCTTTAAACTGCTAGCCAAAGATTATATGGAACTTATGGGTTATGGTGAACAGCCTTATGTAGTTTTCAAACATACCGACATTGAACGAACTCACATTCACATTGTATCAACATCTGTAGATCGTAACGGTAAAAAAATATCGGATTCTTATGAAAAATTACGTTCCATGAATGCCTGCCGTACATTAGAACAAGATTATAAACTACTACCGGCAACGGAAAAAGAGCGCAATCCAAAAGAAGCAATTTTCAGACCAGTAGATTATAAAGAAGTTAATGTAAAGAGCCAGATAGCTTCGGTAGTTAGACACTTACCAAAGTATTACGAGTACCAAAGTTTGGGAGCTTATAACGCACTACTTTCCCTTTTTAACATTACCACTGAGGAAGTAAAAGGAGAAGTAAACGGTCAGCCTAAACAGGGATTGGTCTATTTTGCATTGAACGAGCTGGGAGAAAAAGTTAGTAATCCGTTCAAGGCATCACGCTTTGGTCGCTATGCAGGTTCTGACAATTTACAAAAACATTTTGGAAAATCGAAAGAAAAGATGAAAACGTCACAAGCAAAAACGGTACTAAAAAACACCATTGAAATAACTATGCATACAACTCCCGGTGAAACTGAATTCAAGAAACAATTACTGGAGCAAGGAATTAATATGGTTATCCGTCGGAACAAAGAAGGACGTATTTATGGAATGACTTTTATTGACCACGAATCCCGTACCGTTTGGAATGGCTCACAATTAGACAAAAATCTTTCTGCCAACGTTTTCAATGATTGGTGGAAAGATGGAAATACTGAAAAACGCCCAGAAATGATGAAGGATAACTCCATTCATTTATCATCCATAAAAATAGATAATGCTCAAACAGAAACAGAACAACCTCACGAACTCTTTGACTTTATGAATAAAAATCAAGCTGAATGTACAAATGACAATTTGGGATTAATCGAAGCGTTTGGAGGGCTATTGCCTCAAGCTCTGGGCGAAGATTACGAAGCACAAGCATTTGCCAACCAAATGAATAAAAAGAAGAAGCGCAGAAGAAATCGTGACCAAAAATAGATATTTCAGTTGGCGTAATGATTTAGTGTTCATATAGCCAATTAGTGCCACTAACAGTCATCTAATTCCTTATTCTGTCAAGGGTTTTGCTTCTCTTCTAAATTCACCTGCAATATTCAATTTATTCAAATATGCAAGGAGAAGACGATGTAAGAGGACTTGCCAAAATTATGGCTTTTATGCGTGCAGTCAGCATTCTGTTGGTACTAATGCACTTTTACTGGTTTTGTTATGGCTTTTTTTTGGAACGAGGTTGGACACTAGAATTAATCAACAAAATACTAGGTAATTTTCAACGGACAGCAAGCTTGTTTTCCAATACTTTATATTCTAAACTCTTTGCCTTAGTTTTACTCGCATTAAGTTGTTTGGGAACCAAGGGAGTAAAAAATGAAAAGATAACCTGGGCCAAAATCTATACTGCCTTAGCCATCGGTTTTGTTCTTTTCTTTTTGAATACGCCATTATTACGATTGTCTTCAGGAATGGCAACATCTTTATATATTCTGACAACTTCACTAGGTTACATTGCTCTAATGGTGGCTGGTGTATGGATTAGTCGTTTACTCCGTACCAACCTAATGGATGATGTCTTCAATAACGAGAACGAAAGTTTCATGCAAGAAACCAAATTGATGAACAATGAATATTCCGTTAATCTTCCTACCAAGTTTTATTATAAAGGCAAATGGAATGAGGGTTGGATTAACGTAGTAAATCCTTTTAGAGCTTCCATTGTTTTGGGTACACCGGGATCGGGTAAGAGTTATGCCATTATCAACAACTACATCAAACAGCATATCGAAAAGGGGTTTTCTATGTACATCTATGATTTTAAATTCGATGACCTTTCAACCATTGCCTACAATCATTTGTTGAAGCATGCCGATAAGTATAAAGTAAAACCAAAATTCTATGTCATTAATTTCGATGACCCAAGAAGAAGCCACCGTTGTAATCCCATCAATCCAAATTTCATGACGGATATTTCAGATGCTTATGAATCGGCTTATACCATTATGCTGAACCTGAACAGAAGTTGGATACAAAAGCAGGGAGATTTCTTTGTAGAATCCCCCATAATCCTGTTAGCCGCCATTATTTGGTTCTTGAAAATTTTCGACAGCGGAAAGTACTGTACATTTCCTCACGCCATTGAGTTGCTCAACAAGAAATACGCAGATGTATTTACCATCCTTACTTCCTATTCAGATCTCGAAAATTATTTATCACCTTTTATGGATGCGTGGCAAGGTGGGGCACAAGATCAGTTGCAAGGACAGATAGCTTCCGCTAAAATTCCTCTATCAAGAATGATTTCACCACAACTTTATTGGGTAATGACGGGTGATGATTTTTCATTGGACATTAACAATCCAAATGAACCGAAAATACTTTGCGTTGGCAATAATCCAGATAGGCAGAATATCTATTCGGCTGCATTGGGGTTGTATAATTCGAGAATTATAAAACTGATAAACAATAAAGGAAAACTAAAAAGTTCAGTTATTATTGATGAATTACCAACTATATACTTTAGAGGATTGGATAATCTGATTGCCACTGCCAGAAGCAATAAAGTAGCCGTTTGTTTGGGGTTTCAGGATTATTCGCAATTAACCCGAGATTATGGCGATAAGGAAAGTAAGGTTATACAAAATACCGTAGGTAATATTTTTAGCGGACAAGTTGTTGGAGAGACTGCCAAAAGTCTTTCGGAACGCTTTGGCAAAGTATTGCAGAAAAGACAAAGCCTGACTATAAATAGAAGTGATAAATCTACCTCCATTTCGACCCAGTTGGACAGTCTTATCCCAGTATCCAAAATTTCGACTCTTACACAAGGAATATTTGTGGGGGCTGTTTCGGATAATTTTGATGAGCGAATTGAACAGAAAATTTTTAATGCAGAAATTGTAGTGGATAATGCTAAAGTAGATTCCGAAACGAAAGCATATAAAAAGATTCCTGAGATTTTATCATTTTTGGATGAAAACGGTGAAGATAAAATGAAAGAAGAAATAGAGGCTAATTACAGGCAAATAAAACGGGATATTGTTTTAATTATCGAGACTGAACTGGAACGCATCAAAAATGATCCAGATTTACAGCATTTGGTGAAAGAAGGTTAATTCATTCATTCATTCATTAAATTTAAGAAAAAATAATTAGTCAATTATTAAATTCTTCGTACTATTTCTATTAAATCTTGTCGTGCTATTTCTATTGAATCGTGTTCGTTTTTTAAAATATTCAATACTAAATCAGGACTATATAGTTTTTAATTTCAGATGAGTTTTAATATTCTTCACATCTACTTTTTCATATTCTTCTTGCTCGTCCTCTTTTCTGTTTTCAGAAGGAGCAATGGATGATTGAATCTTTCTGTCAATGGCAGCCAATTCAGTTTTTAATTCATTTAATTTATTTTCTTTAGTCCAGTTGCTATTAACTACTTCCTGAAGTACTGGAAGATCTTTTTTCAGTTCAGCAATTTTCTTTTGCTCTTGTTCTATGAGACTAGGGATTTTGCCTAAAGCGTTAATAAAATTCAATGCTGCAGTTTTAGGTTCTGAAGCCATATTTCCATTGTTATAAGTATACTTGATACCTCCTTCGCCCTGAATAAAAAAATGATTATCTCTTTCGAACATATCTAAATTTTTATCTGTTAATTCTGTTTTTACCAACAAGCTAAAACCATACAAACTGCCGATTTCTTCATACTGCCCTGCAGTGCGGGCTTTGTCAGCCAGTTGGTTGAGCTTAGCTCCAATTTGTTTGACATCGGCATTGGCAGGCAGATCGTTAAGCTGAACAGGATTCAACAAAGTTCCATCAGGGTGTTTTTGCACTCTTTGTTGCAAATTGTCCCAATCCAAAACAAACCGATTCAAACGAGACTGAGTGGCTTCCAATGTCGCAGTGACATCTTCCAGTTTGTATTTAGAACTGAACTTGGAACGATTAAATGCTTGACGTTCACTTTCTAATCCAGCTAGCTGTTTTTCTAGTTTTGCTTTGTCCAACAAATCGGTGTTACCCGAAAGAATGGCTACGTATTCCGAAAAATTCATACCCGATTTTTCATCCATACCTCCTTCATCAATGGTGCGTTTTCCTAAATTATTATTTTTTAACTGATTTATAAAAAGCTGCTTGTTGTATAATAAATTGAATTTATAACCATCCAATGATTTTTCAACAGCGTAAATAATCACGTCTACTTTATTATTGGCAAAGAATTTAGCAATCTCATTCCCTTTACGAATTGCCCTTCCATCCCTTTGGGCAAGATCACTTGGTCGCCACGGAGTATCCAAATGATGAACTGCTACCGCTCTCTTCTGTGCATTAACACCAGTTCCAAGCATATCAGTAGAACCAAATAGTACTCTGGTTTTACCTTCATTCATTGAACTAATCAATTTCTTGCGATGCTTATCCGTTTTCGCTTCTTGTATAAAGCGTACTTCATGAGATGGAATATTATGATTATGAACCAACTTTCTTTTAATTTCTGAATAAACATTCCATTCCGTGGGTTTATATGTTCCCAAATCTGAAAAAACAAATTGAGTTCCTTTCTGTGCATTAAAGTTATTGTAATAATTTGCAATTTTTGTAGCGCAATGTGAGGCCTTATTGTCTGGATGGTCTTCATACTTTTGGCTAATCATCCGCATATCAAGAGACATTTTGCGAGCGTAGTCTGTAGCGATTAGCATTTTTGCTTTTTCTTCACGTTCTGTAAGTGGAGCTCTTCCCAACAAGGTTGCATTGCCTGATTTAGCAAACGCCATCAAATTTTTAATAAACACTTCCTGTTCTGGTGTTGGTGGAATATTGTGAAGTATTTCATTTTTTTCGGGACGGTCAATGCCGATGTCTTTTGCTGTTCGGTAATCCGTTATTTCCGAATAGAATTGTGCTAATTCTGGTACCTTTATGAAATATCGGAACCGTTCTTTTTGTACAATATTGTTGGCTACCGAAAATTCATAATCGGTAGTCTTTCGGGCATAAATAGCCGCCCAAGCGTCAAAACAGTTGATGCCTTGCTTTTCCAATGCTTGTGGACGTAGGTATTTAAAAAGCAGGTATAATTCTGTCAGCGAATTACTAATTGTTGTCCCTGAAAGAAAGGTGGCACCGAGATCTTTTCCTGTTCGTTCTTGTATGGTTCGTAAGGCAAAAAGTAAGTTCAGTGCCTTTTGACTTCCTTGCATATTACCCAATCCAGCAACTCTTTCATGACGAGTATTGAACATTAAATTTTTAAAACGGTGACTTTCATCTACCAATAAATGGTCAATGCCCATCATCTTAAAATCGACTGTGTCATCCTTTCTATTCTCTATGTCATGTTCCAGTGTTTTAAGCTTGACTTCTAGATTTTGCTTTCGCACGATAACCCCTTTAAGCATTGCTCTTGAGATATCTTTTCCTTGCGTTTTCAAAGTAGCCAAATTTTCTTCTACACTATTTAATTCTGTTTGCAGTATTTCTTTCTGCATCTCTGGAGATTGCGGTATCATGCCAAACTGGTCATGTGTAAGTATCACACAATCCCAATCATTATTCTTTATGTCGCCAAAAATTCGTTGCCGTTTTTGAGGTGTGAAATCTTCTTTTCCTGGATACAATATTTTTGCATGAGGATAAGCAGTTCGGTAGGTTTCAGCTATCTCATGCACATTCGCTTTTAATCCAATAATCATTGGTTTGTGTGCCATTGCCAAGCGTTTCATTTCTTGGGCAGCGGTACACATAATGAGTGTTTTTCCAGCGCCTACTTCATGATCACATATCGCTCCACCGTTCAGCTTTATCATCCATACGGCATCTTTCTGACTGGAATAGAGGTCATCAATACCTAATGCTTTTCTGTCCAGTCCGGGAAACTCCTGATGACTACCGTTATATTGCGGACGGACGAAACAGTTGAAGGTGTCATTATACTGATTAGTTAATCGATTTTTAAATCCATCATTTTGGGTATGCAACCAATCCGTAAAAGCAGTTCTAATTTCATCGATTTTAGAGTTCGCTATCTGTATTGCTTCCATATCCTTCACCTTGACTTCTTTGTCGCCAACTAAAATCTTTTTAGTAATATCTGGTGTCGTATTAACAAGTGCATGCTTGAGCAGAGCGATTCCATCAAAAGTTCTGCTTTCTGATTTTGCGGCATACTTATCTCTTATATGAGCATTTTTTTGGTCACAATTAATAGCAAAATCATCTGTGTTTTCTGAATAATACACACGAACATCCGTATCATACAGATAAGATGCAAAACGAGCATATATTTCTGTGGGAATCCAACGTTCTCCAAGATTAAAATCTAATTCTTCAAATTCAATTCTTTTAGGTTTGGCCTCTTCCAAAGCAGTAAGACTTTCTTTGACAATACTTTCTACGGGATTATTGTTGATGTATTCTTGTAACTGGTTGGCTTTCTCTACCACATTACCAGAAACCCATCGCTCTGAGATTTCATATTCTTTTTCTAAAGGATTATAAAAAATTCGCCCTTTAAGTGCTTCTTTGAGATCATCGGATACTATGCCGCTTATCTGCGACATAAACACCAGATTAACTTTTCCGTATTGATTCAGCGAAGCTGCCAAAGCTTCATCGGGATTATCCGTCGCTAGTGAGCTATTAGAAAAACTAACTGGACGTTGAAAAAGATCCGCCTTATGTACCACACCACCAATAATACGTTCCAAATAGGGGATTTCTTTACCCGCAGCATCTATCTTAATCAGTTTGATATTATCTACATTGTTCAGATTGCCATATTTTTTTACAAAATCATCATACAATTTATTTAGTTTTTCCCTGTCTTCTCTCTGTTCTGTTTTTAGTTCTGCTTCCCGATTGTACAGTCTGTGGTAAACATCTCGTAAATCAATATAGGCAGCTGCTCGCATTCTTTGAAGTGTGGAAAGTTCCAATGGATGAAACATCGCTTTTCCTGTTTCCACATCTATATTTCTTAGATAGCCTATGAATCCTTTGTCTTTCGCAAGACATTCCTCTCTATAAGAAGTAGGTGTTTCTCCTGTATAGGGTGCAGGATTCGATGGCACTGTCGTTAGAATAGGACTAGCCGTTTTAGCTGCTCCCCAATTTTGATTATCTACGTTTGGTTGTGAGAACAAATCTCCATCGATTGCTCCGTTATGAATTGTTTGAATTGTTCTTGAAACATTTGGTTTTTGATATACTTGTTGGATTGCTACAGTATCAAATAAACTTGGTTGTTTTCCGATACTATTTTGTTTTACACTGTTTGTTTTGTTCTTAAATCTAGACTTTGTTTCATTAATTTTAGCAGGTATGGTAGTTTCAAACAAATCAAATAAGTTCAGTTGCACTTGAGATCCATTGTCTTTTTGGGATTGTTGAGATAGTCTTATTTCAGGATTTGAGCTGGTGCTTTTTTCTGTTAGAATTAGCGGTTCAGTCTGTATTGAAATAGTTGGCTGAATTATTGATTTATCAAGCGAAATACCATTGTATCGATTCATATCCAAATGAATAGAGAAATCATCCTTCAATATTCTCTTAAGGTCGGTGGCAATTCTTTCTATACCTCCTTGATGTTCATATACCATCGTTGACTTACCGTATGGGTCAGTTCCCTGATAGGATTTGGTATGGACAATAAGAGCAGGATTACTCAATAAGATGTTGGTGGAACCACTTTCAGAATTGATATTCGTTTGACAAAACTCTTTTTCCCTTAATGACAAGCCCTCTTTAGCCGTTTGTCTTTGTAAAATAATTAAATCACTCCCCACTTCAGTACCGGCATAATCGGTAAAAAGATTATTTGGTAAACGGATAGCGGAAACCAATTTATGGTCTTTCATTAATGCCTCACGGATAGCTATGTTGCTGGGACTATTGAGTACACCTTGAGAGGTGATAAAAGCCAGAATACCTCCTTCACGAAGCATATCGCCTCCTTTTAGAAAAAAATAATTATGAATGCTTCGGGCTGCCTGAACTCTTGCTGAATTGGTACTACGGGAATACGAGAGATCAAATATGGATATATCCCCAAAAGGAATATTACTCGTAACCAAATCATAGCTTTTCTGTTCTTTTTCGGGAATGGCTTCAAAACCTCGAATATGAATATTAACATCGGGATAAATGTGCTTCAATATTTTTCCCGTTAGCAGTTCCTTTTCATAGGCGGTAGTTCCACTAATCGACCCAAAAGAAGTATTAAAGGCTTCGATGAAAGAACCGGAACCTGCAGAGGGTTCAAGCATTCGGTTAACCTTTAGTCCATTTTCTTTGAGGGTTTCTGCAAGAGCAGAAATAATGGCAGGAGGTGTATAAAAAGCCGTTAGGACTGAATTCCGCATACTATCCACATAGAGACTGTATTGTTTTGGATCGACTGTGTTTTCCTTAAGCAACTTGTGTAATTCTTGGGTAAGAGGGAAGAGATACTGTTCTGTTTTTCGCCAATGGTTACTATCGATGGCATTCTCTACAGGATTAAGTATGAACTTTAGACCACCAAATCCGCTGTATTGCATCATTAGCAGTCTTTCCTCTTGGGTAGCTTGTCGATTTTCTTTTTCAAGTTTAAAAGCAACTTTGAGGGCATCAATATTACTTTGGAGATGTTTCCGTTTATTGAAGCCCATTTTCTTCAATCCATATTGCTATAGTTCCAGTCAGTTCCGTATAAAGAAGATCATAACCGACACTGTCAACAAATTCTTGGGTTATCGTATATCGCTGAAATACGGATTCACAAATAGCCAACATTTTTAGGGCGAATGGACGCAATTCTTCATCAGCCATAAGGGTGTCAAACTCGCTTACCACGACTTTAAATACCGTGTCGAATTTGGAGAAATGCAATCCTTCAAACAGAATGTAATTAGCTATTTCCTCACATTGTGCAACGGAATTACCTGCCATAAATGCTGCTTCATAAGCTTTCGCAGATCTTTGCGAACGTTGTTCTATAAATTTGGTATCCCAAGCTTTTTCCGGAAAACTCGTATGGAGAAATTCTTGTAGTCTTAAATTGAAATAGGAGAGGTCTTTTTGTAGCGTGTCCATAATTTGTATAATTTATTATTAATAGATAAATGTAGGATGCTCCTAGTAGTAATCAGAATATCTGGTATGGTTTGGCTTTTATTGGCTATAAATTGTCTCTAAAGAAGAATAAAGATTATTGATGAAAATTTCTTTACCTAGATTAAATTTCATTTGTAATTGTTAGTTTTGTAGCTGGTAATAAATAAAATCAACTATGAAAGATCTAATCGAAAAAATCGCTGCTGAATTTGAAACATTCAAATCGGATGCAGAATTACAAACAGAAAAAGGAAATAAATCAGCAGGAACTAGAGCACGTAAATCTTCTCTAGAACTGGAAAAGCTTTTGAAAGAATTTAGAAAATCCTCTGTAGCTGAATCTAAAAAATAAGCTTAAAGGCTGTTTCCAATTTTAGAGGGCACTGAAAAACACCTCTTATTTTGATTGGGATTGGTTTTTAGAGAATTAAAAAAACGCTTGTAACAGGATTTTTTAACCCGTTGCAAGCGTTTTTCACTTTATAACTGTTTTTTATTTGAAGCTATATGAGTCTATTTTTGACTTATATAAGGTCGTTTTTAATAATGCACCATTTAGCTTTTAATTTCTTATATAAATTTCAGTATTCTTTTTAAATTGACTGTAAAAATAGTCATTGCTCCTTGCATTTGCATATTGGCAATGCCGTACGATATTGCCCTATCATAGCCATGTACGTTTTTTAACTCACTATTTTTAGCCTCTATTTTGTATCGATGTTTTGCTTTTTCTTTGTAATATTCTGTTTCCTGAAAGGCGATTTGTTCTTGGTGTAAGTCTGATTTTATCGTTACAGCATAGGTTTTTGTCTTTGCCCCTTCTTTGTAGCATCCCTCTTTTAAAGAACAAGACTTGCATTTTTCAACATCAAAATAATAGGTGTGTGATTGATTTTTTCCAACATTTTTTTTGCCCTGTTTAGCTTTTCGTATAGCCATATGCCCCGCAGGACAAACAATTCTATCGGCATCTTTATTGTATTCAAATTTATCTTCTTCTTTTCTAGTTCCTTGTGCTACCGAAACATTTAATCTAGTTACAACTCTAATATTTTGCCCGGTTGCTAGCTGGAGATTTTTTGTTCCTGTATAAGCTCCATCGCCAATAATGGTGTCTACATCCATTCCGTTTTCTTGGCTAATCTCTAAGAGTTTCGGTAACTCTGGACCATCTCCTTTGTCTCCTGAGGTTATTATAGCTGCTGTGATAATTCGTTCTTCTGTCATCGCTAGATGAGTCTTATATCCAAAGAAAGAGCTATCAGCAGATTTATGACCTGTTTTAGCATCTGTATCTTTTGATAAAGTAAAATTTTCCTGAGTATCTTCTATTGTTTCTTTTAGTAAGTTTAATTTTTCTTTCACAGCAGGTATAGAACTTAAAGATTGTTCTTTTTCTATACGCTTCTCTAACTCTTTGCAATACTCCAATTCTTTTTTTAATTCATAGGTATCGTTCTTCTTTGGCATATTCTCTTTGAATCGATCATCAAATAAATATACCGTTTTTCGTAGTAGTTTAGAACGTTCTCTTAATACATCAATTGCTGAAAATGGATTGGATCTCGATAAAGTATGCGTGGCATCAACTATGATAGATTTAGATTTAATGATTCCCTTTTCAATAGCTATAGATACAGTTTTTCCAATGAGAAGATTTAATAAGTCTGTGTCCTTAAGACGAAGTTTACGAAATTTTGTCAAGGAGCTTGGATCGATAACACCTTCTTCTGGACTCATTTCTAAAAAATATTTAAAAGACATATCAAAACGCGAACGATCAACTACATCAACATCATATACATTATATATTGTTTTTAAAAGTAAGTACTTAAACATACGAACTGGGCTTTCTGCTTTGCGACCGTTATTTGTACAGTATTTATCTAACAACTCCTCGTAAATGAATGAAAAATCTATTAGTTCGTTGATTTTTCTAAGTAGATTATCCTGTGGAACGATTAAATCATATAATGAAGAATAGGGACTAAACTGAATTTGCTGCTGCTGAATTAACATCTAAAAGGCCTTATGATTACACCCAAAAGATACAAAAAAAGGAGCAGAAAACATTTAGCTTCTACTCCTTTTAATTAACAATCATTCCTAAAGAAGGACTTTTTCAGTGCCCTCCAATTTTAGAAACAGCCTTTTTTTTATTTTCTTTTTGTTTTTTCAGGAAAAGTAAAAGTGGTCTCTCCGTTGCTGTTCATAACGATGAAAGCATCGAATTTCTTTCCTGATTTACTAATCATTCCCTTGAGAAGATTGGTTCTACCTTTGTTAATTAACATTTCTAGATCCATTAGATTTAACTGAATCCCACATATCTTTCGAAATTGAACCCAGTTACAGTCTTCATCCAAACACTTTATCAATTGATCTCGAATTATTAATTTATTAATCTTGCATTTTGGACAAACTAGTTCTGCTTGTTTTTCACTTTCGACAGATAAGGAAAGTAATTCTTTCGTAATGGCTGTGGTGAAATTTTCTATTTCTTTTTGGAAATCAGCGACAGCTCCCTCGTTGTTTTCAATTTTTTGCAAGGCTAATTCCCACTGGGCTGTCATGGCCACATCGGCAATTTTTTCGTTTTTTACGAGTTCGTAAACTTTTAATCCTTTTGCTGTTGGGACTAAAGATTTCTTTTCTCTCTTGACATATTCTCTTTTGAAAAGCGTTTCAATAATACTGGCTCGTGTAGCTGGAGTACCAATGCCCATGTCTTGCAATATTTTACTTTCTTGTTGATTTTTAATCAGTTTTCCAGCGCTTTCCATAGCCGTCAGTAGTCCCGCTTCAGTGTAAAGGACTGGTGGTTTGGTTTTTCCTTCCAAAACTTTTGCTTCCCTAAACTTTAGCTCGTCACCCATTTTTAGTTCTGGTAGATCTGCGATGGGGTCGTTGTCTTCATCTGTGAAGTTTCCTTTGATGGATCTCCATCCTGAATCAAGAATTGCACACCCTTTTACTGTAAAATCGTAATGGAGAACTTGTAAATTTATATCGGTAATTTGTTTGTTACAGGCATTGGAAACTGTTTCCAGTAATCGGTATGCAATCATTTCATAAATTACATTTTCTTTTGGGAGTAAGGCTGATGGTATTTTATCCGTTATCAATAGACCGTGATGATCGGTAACTTTTAAATCGTTAACGATACGTTTGTTGAGACGTCCTTTTTTTACACTAGAAACAACTGCCTTAAACTTTTCCATTTCTTCCAACACACTTATCAGTTTGGGTATTTCAGCCCAAATGTCTTCTGTAACATACTTACTTCCAGTGCGTGGATAGCTAATGAATTTTTTCTCGTAAAGGCTTTGGGCGATGTTTAGAGTTTCTTCCGCAGATAAATTTAATTTTATGTTGGCTTCTTTTTGTAATGCGGTAAGATCAAACAATAAAGGAGGTTGTTCATTGATAATTTTTGTTTCAACGGAAGTCACGGTAGCTGTTCCTTGTCGTTGTATGGATTTCAGTACGTCATTTGCCAGTTTGTTGTCGTCCCATTTAGTCAATGAAATACTTTTGAAATCAATGAATTCCTTACGGTGCTCTAATTCTATTTGCCAATATTTCTTAATGGCAAATGCTTTGTTTTCCAAGAATCTTTTACAGATAAGTGCCAATGTTGGTGTCTGAACCCTTCCAAGAGAATAAACACCATTTCCAACAGCAATGCTCAACGCTTGGGAAGCGTTTATTCCTACCAGCCAATCCGCACGACTTCTTCCGACTGCTGCGAAATGTAGACCGTCAAAATTTCTTCCTGGTTTCAAATTGTCAAATCCTTTAAGAATGGCTTTTTCTGTCAATGAACTAATCCATAATCGTTCAAAGGGTAGGTTACATTTTAAATATTCATAAATATAACGGAATATAAGTTCTCCCTCTCGACCAGCATCAGTGGCTACAATTATACTTTCACTGTTTTTTAAAAGCTGCTCAATGATTTTTAATTGTTTCATTGCTCCGTCATCTTGAATATAGCTATTGTTTTTCTTCAGCTTACGTACAGTAAGTAAGAATGGATTGGGTAATAGGGGTAGGGCTTCCTTTTGAAAACCTGTAAAACCATAATCTTCGGGCATAGCCAATGATACTAGATGTCCTAACGCCCAAGTTACATAATAGCCGTTGCCCGTCAGGTAACCATCTTTCTTTTCAATGGCACCTAACAGGAAAGCTATTTCTCGAGCAACACTCGGTTTTTCTGCAATCACTATTTTCATGATGGGAATTTTGATGATGATTACATTTTTGGAACTTTGGATTTGGCAGCAGTTTTTGGTTTTTCTTGGGCTGCTTTTTCTGGCTCCTTGCCATTCTTGGTTGCTTCGCTATTTTTAGCTTCTGAATTTCCTTTTGATTGCGCCTTATCATTTGTTTTATTTGGATTTTCAAAAGAAAAACCAGTTTTTGCAGTTTCTTTGTTGAAGGTAATGTAACCTTGATAATCTTTTCCGTTCTTGTCAACCAAACCAGTAACATACACAGTTTGGCCCTCTTTAAATTTCTGATACTGCTGATCGTCAAGTTCTTTTCCTCTAAAGGTTCGTGGTACTTCTTGCTGCTCAGAACGACTCTGCTGTTGGCTTTGAGATTGTTTATTGGTATTGCTTCTGTCAAAAAGGAATTCGACATAGCGTTTATCGGCATTGAATTGAACGGAAGCATTGAATGGCTCTCCTTTTTTTGATGTCATACCCTCGATGTATAGCGATTTACCATCCATTAAGCTCTGTTTTTGTTGCTCATCCAACTTTACGCCTTTTATTTCGTCGGGAATTTTGATGAGGTTGCTACGTAAAGCAACAAGTTCGTTGGTCAATCTGTCCACACTAACAATGGAAGGTATTATCTCATCTGTTTTGGGATTGGTTAAATTAACGACACGTCCCATATTTCCTGTTTTGAGCAAATTGTCTTTATCTTCTTTGGTAAACTCATGGCCAAAAAATGGAAAATTCAATTGTGGTTCTTTACGAATGCCGTGAATGGCAACGATTACCTTACCTTCATCATTGGATTGCAAGGAGAGTCTTGCATCCATTCGGGTAACTGCATTTCCTAAATTAAGGCTTATGGGAACCAATTCATTGGTTTTATATCCTTTTAATAAGGGGTCAATTAGATTCATCTTTTCGAGACGTTCTTTGTTTATTCCCATATTTGACATTGCTTTCCAATCTATTTGTTCTAGCTTGAAGCGGTATTCACCTACTTCCGATGTGGACTGTTTTGTTTCCATGTTATATTTGTTTAATTGTTTATAATCGGTTTTTATCTCATATTGTGCCAATAGCTTTTTTCCAGCTATTGAAGAACTGTCAACTGCATTTTGAATTTTTTTTGCTACAGTAATGACGTCCCGTGCAGAAACCCTAAAAAAGTTGAAATGGGTTGGATCTTTCAATTGATGTAAAAAATTGGAAAAGAAATTTGAGAAAAGATCTCCATGTTTGTCAACACGCATGAACTGACTTTGATTCTTTTTGTCAGGCGTGACCGTTTGCAACTTGTTGTCACTTCCAATGCCCTTTACTACCTCAATTTTCTTTTTCTTTTTGTCGAGTACCAACAAGATATCCGAGAATTGTTCTTGTAATTGGAGTTTATCTGTATCTTGATTAACCATCAGCTTGGTCTTTAAAATTTGTTTAACCGAAAATAAAGAGATAAAATAATCTCTTCCATTGATTGACTTTCAATGGCACTAGTTGTCAGGTTTTGACTTTTATTTTTTAAGAGGAGCATTAAAACTATCCCGTATGAACTGATGAACATCAGATAATTTATAGTAGAGCTTTCCGCTGATTGTGTAATAAGGCAATTTGCCTGCTGATCGGTAACGCTGAAGTGACCGACTGCTTATTTTGAGCATCTGGAGTAGATCCTGATTATCGAGTAATTCTTCTCCATCAATGTTATTTCGTTGTTTGTGAACATCGTTTATATGTTCATTTAGGATATCAAAGCGATCCATGATACGCTCCATCCATGCCATAAATTCCATTCTGTCAATATTCATAACTATTTACTTTAGATTGCTTTAACAAAATTCAACAGCTTTTGTAGAAGTTTATCACAATGGCTTTCGTAGTACGAAAAAATTTAACATAAAAATCCTAAAAAGTATTGATTATACTGTGTTAGTAATTTCAAAAAATGTAATGCAGTTTTTTATTCTAGCAGTTTGTTTTCAAGATTTTTTTTGGTGTAGTGTACCATAAAAAAAACAGTAAATTCCAGTTAAAATAAGGGCTTTACTTTTTGTTTTGACGTTTGGTATCAATAATTTATAAAGAATTAAAAATCAGTGATTCCATCTTCGAAAGTCAACAATTTTTCGTAACATTACTCAATAATTTTTTTGAATGCATTGCTTATAAATAGGCATTACATAAGATGAATTTGGTAATACTAACCAGTTGGTTTTGAGCTTTTTTTAAGTCGATACTAGCGAATTTATTGGATAAAGTATGAGTTTGAATACTAATTGTATTGAAGAGTCTTTTGATTTGAGTAAAAAATCATCCAAATTGGAGGATTATTTTTCTTCCTTTAGAGAAAATATTATTGGTAAGAATCAAGAATTTGAATCCCCTTATGGAATCAAAAAAATAATTTATGCTGATTGGACAGCCAGCGGTAGACTTTATTTGCCAGTGGAAGAAAAAATGCTCAAGGAGATTGGTCCTTATACTGCCAATACCCACACGGAAACTTCCATTACAGGAAGTGTGATGACACACGCTTATCATAATGCAAGAAATATCATCAAAGAACATGTCAATGCGTCGGAAGAAGATGTTTTAATTACCACCGGAACAGGAATGACTGGTGCCATCAACAAGTTTCAGCGGATATTGGGCATTAAACTCAATGAGAATTTAAAGGAAACTACCGCAGTGCCAGAGGAAAAACGCCCGATTGTTTTTATTTCTCACATGGAACATCATTCCAATCAGACTTCTTGGCTAGAGACCACGGCCAAAGTTCGGGTTATTGCCGCTGATGAAAATGGATTGCCAAATCTGGACGATCTTAAAAGATTGTTGGAGGAATATAAAGACAGTCCAATAAAAATTGCGGCAGTGACTGCCTGCTCCAATGTGACAGGAATCAGAACCAATTACCAAGAGATTGCTCGATTAATGCATCAGCATAGAGGTTTGTGTTTTGTGGATTTTGCTTGTTCTGCTCCTTATGTTCCTATGGACATGCATCCCGATGATGAGCGATATTTGGATGCCATTACTTTTTCTCCCCACAAATTTTTAGGAGGTCCTGGAACTTCAGGTGTTTTGGTTTTTAATAAAAAACTGTATAAAAATTTAGTACCTGATAATCCTGGAGGAGGAACGGTAACCTACACGAATCCGTGGGGAGGTCACGATTACATTGACGACATAGAAACCCGAGAAGACGGTGGGACGCCCGGTTTTCTACAGACCATCCGAATAGCTCTTGCCATAAAATTAAAAGAAGCAATGGGGATTCAAAACATTCTTACCCGAGAGCACGAACTTAATGATATTATTTTTAGCAGGCTTTCAATAATTGAAAATTTAAAAATACTTGCTCCAGAACATACTGACAGGCTTGGCGTATTTTCATTTTACATTGAAAATGTGCACTATAATTTAATTGTTAAATTACTGAACGACAAATTTGGGATTCAAACCAGAGGAGGCTGTTCGTGTGCGGGAACCTATGGACATTATCTTTTGAATGTGGATCATAGTACCTCAAAATCTATTGAACAAAAAATATTGGAAGGCTGCCTTATCGATCGCCCAGGATGGATTCGGATGTCCATACATCCTACAATGACCGATGCAGAAATTGAGTTTATCTGTCATTCAATTGAAGCTGTGGCAACTCATTTTAAAGAATGGGGAAGTGATTACACCTATGATGCTGTTAAAAATGAATTCATTCATAACAGTAAAAAGAATATTGAAAAAAAAATAATTCAAAATTGGTTTAGCATTTAGATTGACAAGTAGAGTAAATCTTGTAATTAAATTAATAGTTGAATTAGATAATGAATATATATTAGGACAATAAAGATGTATTTGAAGATGATTTTATAGATGGTAATATAGACGATATGTCAGGTAAAGTATGGAATAAACTTGACATTTTAAATAAAATGATTATCTTTGTTGCTATTATGAAAGTAACAGACAAAATAGCAGATAAAATAAATCGAATCGATGCGGGAGATGTATTCGGATATGATACTCTTGGATTAACTTCTGATGAAATTATTGCTGGTTCTAAAGCATTAAGCAGATTGTTTAATAAGGGAATTATTAAAAGAGCTAAAAAAGGCTATTATTATAAACCGAAAGTTTCTGTATTTGGTGAGCAAAAACCTAGAGAAGATGTTTTACTTTCTCTTTATTTGTTTGATAAGAATAAACAAGTTGCTTATGTTACTGGAACTAGATTGTATAATAGACTGGGTTTAACGACACAAGTTCCGATTTCCATTCGTATTGCTTCATTAGACAAACAAATTAAAGGAAAAGTGGGTAATGTTGCTATTAAGCCTGCTAAAAGTTATGTAAAAGTAACTTCTGATGCTATTAAATATTTAGAGCTATTGGATGTTATTAAAGACTTGAATACTATACCTGACTTGCAAAAAAGTGATGGACTTGTTTATTTAAAAAAAGTGATTTATGATTTTGACCCTACAGAAATAAAAAAACTGGTTACTTATGGAGCTGCTTATCCTCCAAAAGTAAGAGCGTTACTTGGTGCTCTTTTGGAAGCTATGCTAGTAGAGCCTGTATTTTTTTCGGTTCTGAAAAAGTCAATAAATCCTTCCAGTAGCTATGAATACGGCATTAACTCAACGATGCTTTCGACCGCTAACTCTTGGAATATAATATAATGAATTTACATTTAGATAAAGTTAATTTTGAAGGTGCTATCGTTGCAGCAGCGGACTATTTTGAAATCCCAGAAATTTTTATTGAAAAGGATTATTGGGTAACCTATGCTTTGTATGAATTGTTTCATTCCGAAGTAAAAGATTTGATTGTTTTTAAAGGAGGTACTTCATTATCCAAATGCTATGGCGTTATTAAACGATTTTCGGAAGATATTGATATAGTTGTTGTAAAGAATGATACTGATAGTGGAAATGCTTTGCGGAATAGATTAAAAGATATTACCAATGTGATTGATAAATCTATTCTTGAAGTTGTACCAAATGATCCCAATTCTAATAAAAAAGGCAGCATTAGAAAAATAGTTTACTCTTATCCAAAAGTAGGAGTAAAAGGGGAGTATGGCGAAGTGAGAGAAAACATTGCTTTAGAGGTGTCTCATCTGGGGAATACGGAACCTAATGTTGTAAAACCAATTCGTACTCTGATTGCTGATTATATCAAAGCAACTTCCAATATTGAATTAATTGCCCAGTTTGAATTAGAAGATTTTGAGGTAAAAGCTTTGTCCATTGAGCGTACATTTTGTGAAAAGATAATAAGCCTGGTTCGTTTCTCTTATACTGAAAATCCATTGGAAGATTTATCAAATAAAGTTCGTCATACCTATGATTTAACTCTATTAATCAAACTTATAAATATAAAAGACTTTGTGAATTCGAACTCTTTTGATGCGATGTTGTTACAAGTTGCCAAAGATGATGATAAAGCCATACCTAATGATAAAAATTGGCTGTATCAACATCCAAAAGAAGCACTGATTTTTAGTAAAACTTCTATTGTTTGGAATACTCTAAAAAAGACCTACTCCGGTTCAAAATTTAAGGAATTAATTATTGGGAAAGCAAAACCTCCAGATGAAAATGAGGTTTTCGAAACTTTGGTGTTTCTTGCTAAACGGATTGAAGGGATTGAGTGGGATATTAAAAAATAGATTTCTACTTAATCAATAAATATACTTTTATCTTCATCAAATTTGAAATTGTAAGTAATTTTCACCTCCAAAGTCAAGGCCTTGATTCTCATAACGTATTCAACCCAAATAGCTACTAATTTCATTTTATTATAATTACTTTTTTTGATGTTTTAATTAATCCCATTCACTAACAAATTCCTCTTTCCTTTCTCTTTCAATACTCATTTTTGAATACATAATATTACGATTAATAATTTCTATGAACTCGTAATAGTTTATATTTTTTTGTTCTACTAAAAAATCTCTTACTTTTTCGAATTGGGATAATTCAAATTGCATATTGGGTAACCTACTCCCCATTGTAACTCCTGCAGAAGTATAAAAATCAAGTCTTTTGAAAAGTTCTACATCACAATTTTTATTTAAAATTATTTTCAGAAAATCTAACATTTTATCGCTGTAAATACTAGTAATAATATTAAATATCAACTCAATTATTTTTTTATTTTCAGTGCTCAACAATTGATTGTGCAAAAAATCAATTTCTTTTTGATTATTTCCTCTAAATGCACTTGAAAGTTCTGAAGCGCGGTGAAGAAATATACTTTTAAAATTTACTAAATATTTAATCATATTTTCAAAAACAATTTCATAATTGTCTAAATCCCAAAGTTTCTTGAAATCATTTTCATCAAAATCTCTTCGAGATAAATAGTCTTTATCGTCAAAATTATATTTCAATAAGTCAATTATAAAATTAGGATTCTGTGATAAAATTAACTTTAATACTTCCAAATTATAATCAAAATGTCTTCTTGATTTATCTAGATACAAGTAAATCTTTTCAATCTTTTTTAAGTTTCTTATGAAAGAGAATTGATATTGGTCATTAATGATTTTGAAAAAATGACCATACATATAGAGGTTATCATTTAATTCAGTTTTTCGAATTATTATATCGAGTAACTTTTCAATTTCAATTTCAACATTCAATTCTAAATCAGAAAACCTTTTTATGATATCATCAATAAACCAAATATTTTTGAAATCATCTTTTTGAAGTATTTCTATAAGATAATTATAGTCTTCTACTTTTATATACTCACTTGGGATTCTTGTAAAAAGCTCCAATAAATTAACATCACTATTTATATTTCTTTTGAATACTAATGTTAATATTTCGACTTTATTTTTATCAAAATTTATATTTGAGATTATTTTTGCAAAATATAGATTTCTTGAATATTCATACTGAAATACATTTTCCAGTATTTTAATAAACATTTGAAAATCTTTTTTAGCAAGATTTCCAAATATTTCCGAAACAGGATAACTTATTGTCTCAAAACAAGAATTATCCCCACTCTTATTCTTGGAAATTATATTCAAAGACTGAATTAAATCTATATAATCGTCAAAAGTATAATCAGAAAAATTATTAATTATCTTTTCATTTCTTTCGAATTTTTCTTCTAACAACAGCCATAATTTAAACTCTTTTGAGCAAAAAAGATTTCGAACTTCTTTTTTGAATGGTATTTTTGAAAAACCAAGCATTCTCGTATAATTATGTACAATTGAGGATTCTCTAAAAATTCTATTATTGAAGTTATTTTCAAAAAATGGAATTATCAGCTTTTTATCAAAATTGATTACGTTTTTTTCTCTTTTATGGAGATGTGAATACCTATGTTTATCAAAGAAATCATATACACTATCTTTTAATTCTGCATTTTTATAACAGTCAAAAATAAATTCAAAAAGTTTAGTTCTAAAATTTTTATGTTCTTCAGTTAGCACAATATATTCTTGACTAAAGTAGAACTGCCTTCCGTTACCACCATAATGACACTCGTAGCTATCAATTAGATATTTATTAGCTATGAATAGAATAATCTTGGAATAAAAAATATTATTTTCATTAACTTTTAAATATAAAAAATCAAAGAGTTTTATTTGAATCTTATAACCATATTCATAACTAAACCTTTTGTATGTAAATGATTGTGTGAGAACTTTTAATATTTTTGAAAATAGTAGTTGACTTGATAATCCATACTTTAATAATAATTCCAAAGCAACTTCAAACTTATCAGGAAGGTTTTGAAAATTTACTAAAAGTGCGATTATCTTATCGTCATACGATTCAATATGATTGTCTTTGTAAATTTCAAACTTAAAATTTTCTATTTCACAATTTGTTTCTATACTTATAATTTTGTTGATAAATACGATTGTTTCAGTTTCTAAATAAAACCAAAAACTTTCTAGAAATTTTATTGATTTATCTCGATCACCTTGAATAGAGTTCCACTTTTGAATAACATCATACAATATCAAATCTTTTATTTCATTAAAACCATAATTACTAATTATTGGATTTAAAAGAGACATCAATGAAATTTTATGTTCGTCAAAGTGTAGATTTAATAGTTGTCTAAATGGAATATGTTGTTCTTTAATGAAAATTAAATAGAAAATATATTCTCCAAGAATTTGGTCTGCAATTTTATAGGTGTTTTTGTATTCGTCCGCAATTTCATTTTTTACTAGTAAGCTTAATTTTTCTACTAATTCATTTTTATTAATGTCAAAATGCTTTGAAATTTCATCGATCACACCTGAATTAGAAATATCAATAGATCTAAAAAGTGTCAATATTCCAGCGGTCTTTAATAAAATTAAATCATCTTTTATACTATTATTTGCTGAAGAAAAATACTCTTCTAATATTGATGATGCTTTAGTAAGTTTTTCGATTTCTTTATTTATACCAGCTATGGCTCCCATTAGAGCAATTCTTGGATTTCCTTTTGAGATAGAATGTATTCTATCCGTATAATAATTGTTAATATTAAATTCGGGTGATTGCAATATTTGTGCTAATTCTGATTTATCAAAATTTGCTAATTCGATTAAACCATTTTCTTTGAGTTGATTTTCAATTTCTTGTTTCAAATAATTTCTAACAGTCATTATAATTTTGATGTCACCAGAATTGAATTCGTTTTTAAAATTTATAATTGATGTTAAATTACTTTTGAGTTTATTGGCATCGTCAACAACAATTATATATTTGTTGTTCTTTGTGATTTGTATTTTTAAATCATCCCAAATTAGTTGATTGTTGTTTCTAATATACTTGACAATATATCCAGGATTATTTTTCAAATAATTTGTAACTAACTGAATTGAAAATTTAGTTTTACCAACTCCTGCTTGTCCTGTAATTAACAAAAAATCATATTGTTTTAGTAGTTCTATGCTTGTTTCTAATTCCGTTTCTCTGTTAAAAAAGGCATTTGATAAAGGTGTAGCAAATTTTGATTTTTCATATTGAATTACAAATTCACTCATTTCTAAAATTTGACCTGTATCGATAGCTAATCCTAATTCTTTGGCTAGTGAAGGATAATCTCTAAAAATAATAGTCGCTAGAGCATCTAATCCAATTACTTCTAGTTTAGTAAATTTATTAATTAAGTTTTTGTGATCATTCAGCTCTTCTTGGATTTTTGTTGTAATTTTCTGATTACATATTAAAATAATTTTAACTATTTTATCCGAAGGAATATCACTTTGATTAAAACAATGTTCTATATCTTTTTTTAGCTTTGGGACTAATTGATTTTTGTCAATAGTCGTAATCTCACTAAATATATAAGAATCGTTATCCGAAATAAAATTATCAGGAGTTCCTTTCTTTGATTTTTCTTTTCCTACAACTAAACCAGTGGGATTTACAATTGAATATCTGTAGCCCAAATATAATCTACAAATATTAGCAAACTTATCTGGATTGCAACTTAAAAGTGCTTGTTCAATACTTGTTATCATTGTACTTGTTTATATTCCAAAAATAACTATAAATATTTACTTTCTCTTATCATTTATATTCCTCTTAAACCCAATCAAATTAATCATCTCACGTAAACGAGAACGCAGCCGATTTCCATAAACATTCTCAATTTCAGTTGCCGAAAGGTTTGTGATAACTGTTTTTAAGTTTTATTTTGGAAGATACATTTGAAGTAAAGGGGCATTTTTTAAATTTCAAATGAAAATATTCCATATTTCTAATGGTTTAAGAATCCTCACGGGCTATTTTTTGTTGTAAATTTAAGGTTAGCTCTTCTAGAAATTTGGTCTTGCTGCTTTTGCGTGCTTTTATTTCGGAGTAGGTTTTGTAAACGTTTTCCAATTTGATGTTGAAAAAATCTTCAAAGGAATCCGTAATCGTGTTGATGTCTGCTGCGCCGTGATTGATTGCCCCGTTTGAAAACAAAGCATAAATTAATTCCGTCAAGGCTGTTTTTGGACCAGTCCATACTAATACTTTGTGTTTTTTTTCTTCAAAAATATCGGAGTCATCCACTTTCAATCTTTTCAGTGCTTGGCGGATGTAGTGAATGAAGCGATACATTGCTTTTACTTTAGCCCAAAGCATGTCTTGTGAAGTTGAAAATTCTGGAAACTGATAATAGTCCGTCATAGGTGTAAACGGGAAATTATTTCGGTGGTTTCGGGTAAAGAATTGATGATCGAGATAGCTGTATCCTTGTTCCATATAATGCACAAAATCGGCATTGCGATGAAAAAACTTGTTGATTTTCCGCAACTCTTTTTGGAGGAATTGGATTTTATAGGTATTACCCGCTTTGGGCATTCTTAATTCACACGAACGAACTTCAGTGAAGTAAATCAATAAACTCATAGGGATTGGCTTGACATTTTTAAAAAAATCAATTTCCTCTGGCACGGTATTAAAATCCTTCTTGTCCACTATTTCCTTTAATTCAGCCAACGTTTTGTTGCATACCAAGATTCCATTACTAGCCTTGCTCAGCATCGTTTCACTTGCTCCCAGAATTGTGTTGCAAGTATTATTAAATGATTCAATTATATCTTTAAACATCGTGTTAAAATTTTAATTGTTCAATCGATTTAAGCTATTATTTGAGAGATTTAAAATCGTTTTGCATCGTATTCATCACTTCCATGGCATAATTGTCTCTAGCTTGAATATAGGCTACTTTTGGAATTATTTTGGCACCTAATTTTCTTTTTTCAAATGAAGCCGATACCCCAAAATCTATTGTTTCCATTTTTAATTCATTGGCTCGTTTTATGGTTTGAAACAGCAGTTGTCTGTAAAGTTGAAATTCTTTAGCCCACTTATAATCCATTCCCACCAATTCTGGCACATAGGTATTATTGTTTTTGTAGCAAAACATTACTCCAACGAATGCTGTTTCCGTATGTTTTTCAAAAGTCAACAATATAAATTCCCAGTTCGGACTATCATTCATATTTTCAAAAACCTCTTGGGAATAAGTGAACGTATTGATGGCATAATTATTATTTTTGACATTATTGTATAGTTGATGAGCTCTCTCTATTTCTCTTTTATCCAGTTTGTCCTTTATTATTACTTCATAATGTCTTTCAAATGGCAGTATTTCTTTGCTGAAATGTTTTCGGGAACGTGGGGACAATTCTTTTGCGTATTCCTCGTAAGTAGTCCAACTTTTGCATTCAACAACGCAGGATTCAGGCATGTTTATTTTGAAATAACCTTGTTCTTGTATTGTCTTGTCGAATTTGAAGTCCTCTTCAAAGTCTCGCAACACCAACATATCGGCATTGATTGCATTGTATTTTTCTTCCAATTTGTCTAAAAGTAATTTCAGTGCTTTATCCGCAAGGGGATGTTCTTGATTGATGTAGCAGTGATTGCCTTCCGTGAATAAAGAGCCCATGCTTAATACTTTTGATGTAAGGTACAACGGATTTGTTTTTCTAATTTCTTCCAGTTGAATCGAAACGGATTCCGTTGCAAGCATATCGTCTTTCCAAAGACCATAAGTACAAAAAGTCATTAGTACTATTTCACCTAGACTGTCTATGATGGTATAATAGTAAAAATCCCATTGGTTTGTTGGGTCTGGATGATGCTTGAACGTATTTTCCAAATACATCATTCCTTCCCAATCGAAAATATTTTGTTTACCTATGCAGTGATTCCAATCTGATTTTGACATTTCCTTTATGGTGTTTTTTTCTTCAATGATGAGTTCTTCCATTTGAGTTTCTGAAATCACTTCTAATTTTTCGACCGGCAATCCAAAAGCTTTCCTTATTTTGTATTCAGAGTTGTTTGTTTCCTCTAAAGCTTTGGGAAAATGGAATTCCATTGCTTCTGCCAATGCTTTAATGTCCTGTTTTTGATTGTGAGCCGAAAGGGTAATTCTAATTCCTGTATTCTTGATGGGTACTGCGGGATAAATTCCCAAGTTCAGAAAGAAGCCCTCCTTGAACAAACGATGTACGAAATTATAAGCAGTTAGCGGCGTTCCCATTCCCAAGAAGAAAACTGGAGAATCATTTTTTGAAATTATGGGAAGGTTTCCGTTGGTCAGTAATTGATTAAAGTAGGCGATTTTATCCGCCAAATCTTGTTGGCGAATTGTTATTTCAGATGACAAGTGGATGTCGGCCGAGGCAATTGCCGCTGCCACGGAAGCTGGTTCCAGTTGAGCTGAAAAAGTCAGCGGCCCACCAAAATTTTTAATTTTATCCCTTAGTTTCTGGTTTTTGCAAAAGAATGTTGCTCCACTGGCACCAAAGGTTTTACTCAATGTACCCACAACCACAATGTTTTCGGGCAATTCGTTGATGGCATCAAAGACAAAACCTGTGCCGTTTTTGCCTTTCCAGCTCATGCCGTGGACGTCGTCAAAGTAGAGGTGGAGTTGGGGATATTTTTTAGTCAAGTTCAGTAATTCTTGTATTGGAGCATAATCTCCAAACATCGAATACACACCGTCTGCTATATACCAGATTAGGTTGCATTTTGTTGCCAGCTGTTTGATTTTGTCTTCCAACATCTCCAAATTACTGTGACGAATCATTTCCACGGGAATCCCTCTCAACTTCAGTAATTGACAAGCATTTTGAACGCTCCAATGTACTTGATGATCCATAATAACCGCATCTTCATCCCGAATCAATGTCGGTATAACGGCAAGATGTCCTAAAGTACTATTTTTGGTAACGATGGCTGGGATGCCATACATTTGTTCGATTTTGCTTTCTAGTTCGCCATACAATGGATGTGAAATATAGGATTTTGAAAGTGGAAATTGCGTGCCATAATCTCGGATTGCTTGAATTGCTGCTTCCTTAAGTCGGTCATCTTGTTCCAATCCAAGGTATCCAGTTGTCCCGAAATGAAACATTTCTTTACCCTTAATTTGAATGGTTCTACCCGTCAATATCTTATCTTCTGCATACAAATGCAATATACCTTCTTTTTTTGCGCCCGATAAAACTTCATCCACTGTATCGATGAAATTATTGTGTTTGATTTTTGCCATTTTTTATAGTCTTTGAAAATAGTATTCTAAATGTCATTATAAAAAATGAAAGTTTTTGCATTATATGGATGAATACTCCCAATGTAACAAGAAATATTCCCAAATTGACAACAAAATGCTCAAAATGCAACAAATAATCCCAAATTAACAACTACAGTGTTTATAAATGTTTATATTTTTGTTAAATAAAACTAAATTCATAAGACATGTTTGCAGCCCATGACTTTTATGAGAATGACCATGCCCAATTTTGGATAAAAGAAGGCATTCTCTTTTTTAAATATAAATCCAAAACATTTATTGACCTTAAAGTAGCCCAACTTGTTGTTACAGCTAGGATACACTTTCAACGAGAAAGAACTTTCCCGGTGTTATGTGATATTCGAGGAGTGGTGGGTACCGATAAAGCTGGCAGGGATTTTTTAGCACAAGCTGGGTCTTTACTGACACACGCTGTTGCACTTGTAGCAAATGAAAAAGTACTATTGACCATAAGTACATTTTATTTACAGGTGAGTAAGCCTTCCGTTCCTACACAAATTTTTACAACTGAAGCTGCTGCTTTGAATTACTTGAAAGATTTTATTGAAGAGAAGTAATTAGTATTTAATGGGTGTTTAAGTAAGGAATGTGAAAGAAAAAATAAAATACTTAATAAAGGTATTATTATGGATAAGCCTCATAACCAAGCGCGAATTGTTACTATACATCAAATGCTGTTTGAAATGGCAAGAGGCAATTTCAACAGTCGTATCCCTTCAAGTACCAATGATGAAGAAAATGATGAATTGGAAACATTAATTGTTTTAATCAACATGGTTGCTGAGGAAATGAAGGAATCCATTTTTAATCTTGGGTTTGTCAATTCTCATAGTACCCATCAGTTTATAACTCAAACTACAATTCTATTGGATGAAAAATATTCCATAGAAAGTTTTACCCCAGAACTAATTCTTCTTTTGGGTTATACTGAAAGTGAATTGTTTAAACAGCCATTAACTGATATTATAGCAAATACTTCATTGGACCAAATCGAAAAATTATTAGAGACCTCATTACCTGCGGTTGTGGCTTTGGATTTTATTAGAAAAGACCAACTGCCAATTTCTGTTTCTTGTAGTGTTGGAAAATTGATTAATGAATCGAAAATTATATTGAATCTTCTAACTCCTAAAAAGTATGATGCTTATTATCCAATGGCTATCGAAGATGAAAATGAAAAACAATCAAAACCCCGAAAGTTTGATGCTTTTTTAATTCAGAAATTATATGATTACATTTTGGCTCATCTTGAAGACCCACTTCCTTCATTAAAAATACTGGCTAGGAAATTTGGTACTAATGAACATAAATTGAAAGATGGTTTTCGCCACTTTTTTAAGACTAGCATTTATCAATTTTATAATGATGAGCGTTTGAAAAGAGCTTACTTTATGATAGAGCACACTGCAATACCTTTGAAAAATATATCCGTTATGAACGGATTTAACAATTATCCCAATTTTTCAAAATCATTTAAAAAACGTTTTGGTTTCTCTCCTTATGAAGTCAAGCGAAATGAAATCGGATTTACACCTCCCCAAGAGGATTAGGTTGACTTTATAACAACTTATCCGTTTTAGGAAAGTTTTGCTCCCAAAGTGACAACTGTTATTGTTTTGAAATTCAGAATTTTACTGAATCAAAACTAATCCATCACTTCATGCAATTATCTTTCAGAACACAAAGCGTAATTATTGAGCTTATAACAATGCTCCATATTCTATTGTTTGTATATGCAGCCACCAGCAAATTATTAGATTTTGACACTTTTCAGGTGCAACTGGGACAATCTCCATTATTGAGTGCTTTTGCTGGCTGGGTCGCTTTTGGAGTTCCTTTTTTAGAGTTATTCATTGTTATCTTGTTGATTTACCATAAATGGCGTTTAATAGGTTTTTATGCTGCTTTTAGTTTGATGGTTCTGTTTAGTACTTACATTGTCGTCATTTTAAATTTCAGTTCTTTCGTTCCTTGTTCTTGTGGAGGGATTCTTGAAAATATGAGTTGGAAACAGCATCTCCTTTTTAATGTTATGTTTGTTGTCTTGGCTTTCATCGGCATATACTTGATAACAACTTTACAGCCTAAACAGAGTTCCAAAAAAATGAATCTCCTCTGGATTGTGACTTCCACTTTGTTTGTTGGTAGTGTTGCTCTAGTCATTCTGTTGTTCGTGACTTCGGAGGAAATTATTCATCATCGGAATCCATTTATTAGACGCTTTATTCCGCATCAAATCAATAAAAAGTATCAGCAGGATCTGGAATTTAACTCCTATTATTTAGCAGGAACGGGGATGGGCAATATTTATCTTGGCAATTATACCAATCCCTCTCAGATTACTGTTTTGGATTCGACATTAAAAAACAGAATGCAATACACCATCCAGATCAATACCATTGATTTGCCTTTTCGTTCCATTCAGGTAAAAGTCGTACCTCCTTATTTTTATGTACTTGACGGCACAATTCCGTGTATTTTCAGAGGAACTATTTCAAATTGGAAGGCAACTTTAGTTCCTTTTCGAAAAATCCACTTTTCAACGGCAACAATTATGAGTAATGGTGCGCTTGCCATCCGTACCCGTGATGTCCGAAAAAGAGAAAACACGCTAGCCCTCATTACTCTTGGTAATCGGTTCAAAACAAAGCTTGCTCCCGAGCTATTGCAAAAACAAATTGATGGGGTTTTTGATACGGACGGTAGTTTACATTACAGTTCATCGTTACAAAAGCTAGTTTATGTGTATTACTATCGAAATCAATTCATTATAACCGATCACCAGCTTAAATTATCGTATCGTGGTCAAACTATCGATACTAATAGTCGAGCAAAAATAAAAATTGCCTATTTGCCCAAGGAGGGAATAAAGCAATTTTCGGCACCCCCATTTACCGTCAATGCTTCCAGTTCAGTATTTAAAAATTTACTTTTTGTTCACTCCAATGTGGAAGGGAAATTTGAATCGCAAAAGTTATGGAGTCAGGCCTCTGTAATTGATGTTTATGACATTGTTGAAAATTCATATCAGTTCAGTTTTTATGTATATCATCTCAATCATCAAAAAATGAGAAACTTCATTGTTACCGATTCGTATTTGTATGCTTTGATTGACGATCAAATTGTTGCTTATTCACTAGGAAATCTATTTAAAAATAAATCGAGAAATTCCCAATAGAATTTCTTGAGACGACATACTGGCCAGTATCAGGACCAAGATCGAAAACCTGTAAAAAAGAGTAGATCGCATTTTAAAATTTAAATTTAATTATCATGAAAACAAGTATTGTAAAAATGATTTTGCCAATGGGTGTATTTGCATTGGCCGTTACTGGAGCTTTTGCTTCACACACAGTGAATGTTGCTAAAAAAGCAGCCCCTGCTCCAATTCAAGGTTGGGTTCAAGTTGCAGGAGCCTGCAACCAATCCGTTCAGTGTAGTAACACCGGAAACATATTGTGTAAAACGAACGCCAATCAACAGGTATTCGGAAAAGATGAAGCTGGAGATTGCGCAGTGGAATTGTACAGAGCCAGCAATTAAAAAAAAGCTAAATTGAGTTAAGCTTTTTTTTGTAATGCAGTTACCATTACGGTAACTGCATTGTTTTTTTGTTACTTTTTAGTTTCAAATATCCAAGATTCTGGCAATTTGTCTTTCAAATAATAGTTAAACCAATTTTGAATGCGTCGGGATAAATCTCTTTGGCTTTCATCCCTCATTAAAGCATGTCGTTCATTGGGATAAACTAACATCGTAGCTTGTTTTTCCAATCTTTTTAAAGCGAGAAAGAATTCAATGCTCTGGTTTGCATTCACTTGTTTGTCATTTTCTCCAGTCCAAATCAGTAATGGTGTTTTAATATTTTTAGTGTTTAGAATTGGTGAGTTTTGATTATAGGATTCCATGTCATCAAAGAGTGACTTTCCCATTCTCCATTGTTGATTTTCGAAACGCCAAATTTCGGGTCTTCCATTATTCCAACCCACGGAGAGATACCAACTCGTTAAATCAGTAGTTGCAGCTCCCACAATTGCCGTGGCAAAAAGATTGGTTTGGGTAACAATGAAACTGGTTTCATAGCCTCCAAATGAATGTCCAATCAGTCCTATTTTATTGGGCAATACTAAACCTTTGTCAATTATTTTTTGCGTTGCAGCAACGACACAATCCAAGGCAGAACTACCTGGATTTCCTATTTCGTAGCTGATGTCGGGTAATAATACAAAATAGTCTTGAGAAGTAAAATTAGTTCTGTTGAATCCCCTTGAATCCAGTTCGGAGGGGTTTACATAAGAATGCAATTCATCAGACTGTCGTTCGTAAACATGCACAATCATCGGATATTTTTTAATTGGATTGTATGCTGCAGGATAGTACAATATTGCTTTTAGTGTTTTTCCTTTCCTATTTTGATAATGAACAAGTTCTGATTTTCCCCAATTGTAATTATGGTGTTGTGGGTTACTTTCAAATAGTTTTTGGGGATTATTTTTAGATGGATCATTAAAAAATAGAGTAGGAGGACTATCGTATTCCTGATCACGATAGACATAACCATTATTTTTTGAAGCTTTAATTAATTGGTCTATTGTTTTGTTAGCATATATTATTTTTGATTCCTTTTGTTTTCTATTCCAGATATAATATCCTGAAAACAAATCATCTCCATTGGCTTCCAAGATTAATCCTTGATCTAGATCTACTTCACTACAGCTCAAACCATCAAAGTTTATTTTGTTCCAAGTGCCGTTTTTACGTTTTGGAATTCTAAAGCAAATTTGCTTTTCTTTACCACTTGTAAGTCGTGTAGTTTTTTTACCGTCAACTGTAATTTCCCAAATGTCGTACTGGTCATAAATTAAGATGCTATTATTTTTTTTATTCCAAGCTGCGATGCCATAAGTTGGTTTGTCTCCTGCTCTATCATAGTGTACATCTTCAAAATTGATGTTGAGTTTTTCAGTAAGATTTAGTTTTGTTTGGGAGTTTAAATCCAAGACCCACCAGTTTTTGTTTTTGTAATAAACGATATAATTTGTATTTGGGATGGTTAAAATATTTTGGATGTTCTCTGGCAGTTTTTCTATGACCAACTTACATTCCCCAGTATATAAGTTTTTTGCATGGATGTCTCTATCATCATTGTATTTGTATTGTGGTTTTTCAGCAATTGGATTGTATATCAGTGCCCATTGCTGTTTTCCATCTAGTATTAGCTTAGGACATTCAACGGAAGTAATTGCAAGAAATTGATTGGTAACAGTTTTCCACACAGCTGTTTTAACGGTTTTTTTCCAGTTTTGAATAATTTTTTGTTGAGGATATATCCAATTATCGTTCGTTCTCCAAATTTGAATTGATTCAGAATTTTGTATATTTTCCAATTGCTCTTTTTCTTTTACACCAAAAAACACTTTTTGCCCATCATCGGAAATCGTCAACGGGATGATTCCGCTAGTATCCATTTTCGTTGGAATATTACTTTGTCCTTCCAATGAAAACGATTGGAGTTTATTCATGTTGCAATTGTAATGGAGCAACTTCGTATCCGTCGTGTCGGTTTTATCCCTAGCTTCCTGAAAAAAAGCTAAAGCAGTACCGCTAGAGTTCCAAGCTAAATTCGTGAAATGGCATTTTGGATCTTCCATAAGGACTTTTTTGGTTATGTTTTTGTCCAAATTTATTACCATTACCGAATTTTGGTTGTTTGATTCAATGGAGCAAACCAGCTTGTTTGCGGCATCGTTCAAGAGAAAAGCATTAACATCTTTGATGTCTTCAAGTCCTTCGCCGTTTGAAGACCTGATTTCAAGGCTTTTTTGGTTTTTTGAATTCCTTTTTAATACAATCGTATATTTCGCATTGGACGAAAAGTCAAAAGCAATTGCATCAAGAATCAATTGTTGTTGATTTGTTTTCAGATTTGTTATTGCTAAACCAGAAGGCACTAAACAGGCAAAAGACTCCTCTTTGTTGAATTGACCATTCGAACCCTTTGGAAAGAATTTTAGTTTTCTGTTTTCAGTGTTTTTTAGGAATAAGGTGTCGGTTTGTTGTTCTTCGTATTGCATGGCATAACTGACCCATTGCCCTCTCTCGGAGAATTCCTCCAGTTGTAAAGTTCCCCAAAGCGGATAATCGACAGGGGTAAGGTGCTTTTTTTGCTTTACCTGTCCCGCTGTGGGACAGGTCATTAAAGCAAAAAATAGGAGTGCCAGAAGGAAAAGGCACTTTAATTGAGGTTTCAACCTATGATCAAATCCTTTTTTTACAGTATCCATTTTAAAAGTATCCATTTTAATAACCTGGATTTTGAGGTCGTAAATTAGGATTGACTGCTAATTCCGTTGCAGGAATTGGCCAAAGATGGTCTTTGGCATCCCAACCCAACTTAACTCCTGTAAGTGCAGAATCTAATGTATTGGTTCTTTTTAAGTCAAAAAAGCGATGACCGAATTCTGTGAAAAATTCCAGTCTTCGTTCTTTTAAAACCGCTTCTAGAAGTTCGTCAATTGTGATTGCAGTCGTATTACCTAATCCAGCTTGATTACGGACGGCATTCAAATCTTGGGACGCACCTAGGGCGTCATTCAAATGTGCTTTGGCTTCGGCACGAATCAGGTATTGTTCTGCCAAACGCAGTATGATGGAATATTCCAATGAAGTGACTGTGTTTTGAAATTCTTTGTATTTGTAGGCATGATACCAAGTGTCCGTGCCGTTAGTAACCGCTTTTGTCCACCAACTTTTGCGCAAATCACCCATAGAAAAGGCATCCATCAAACCGGAACTCAATGCTGTCAGGGGTGGAGGGCCAGCCGTGAAAATGAATGTTTCCCCTTCAAAAGTATTTTTTCCTTTGACAGCTGGCATCAATTGCCAAATGGTGGTTGTACTATTTTTTAAAAATACTTTATCTAAGCTTGTCCATTTGTACAATGTTGTGTTACTAATCACTTTGCTGGCATTCTCTAAAGCTTCTGCCCAATTTTCCGAATATAAATCCACTCTTGCTAGCAACGCAATAGCTGCATATTTGTTGGGACGCACTTTTTCAGTACTGACGTAACTTTCTGGTAATAGTTCAATGGCTTGTTTTAAGTCGGTTTTGATTTTGTCGTACACTTCCGTTTGGGGAATTCGTTTTGGAGAGTTGTTTTGTTTGTAGTCAGTCGTAGTGATGTAGGGGATGTCTCCAAAAAGATTCGTTAGGTAAAGGTGAATTAATGCTCTGACGAATAATGCTTCTCCTGTAAGTTGGTCACGGTCTGATGCTGGTAATGCCAAGGCATTTTTAACTCCTTCCAAAACACTGTTCGTACCATAGATTTGGTTGTAACTACCATTCCATACTCCTGAAATGTTGCTGTTGGTGGCAACTAGTGCATTGTTGTAAAAGTCGATGGATGCGCTGGCCGTTGAGCCATAACAGATGAGTTCATCGGTATAGTTACCCAATTGATTGGAAATCCCCGAGGAATTACCTGTCAGCAATCCATTGTCCCTGATTTTGTTGTAAATGTCGACCATGGCAGCATTCGCAGTGGCTTTGTCCTCAAAAACGCCTTGGGAAGTTAATTGTGAATTAGGTAATCCCACTTCCACAAAGCTGTCACAGCTGTTTAAGAAGTAAGATGGCAGTAACAATAGAAGCATCCATTTTTTGTTGTTCCACTTATTCGAAAATAAGTGTAAAGAGATTATATGGTTGTTGATTTTCATCTTGAAAAGTTTTAATGGTTAGAAATTCAATTGAATGCCCGCAGTAATTACTTTAAGTGGTGGCAAATAGCCTGCGGATCTAAATTCGGGATCAGCGCCTTTATAAGGCGTGAACAACAATAAATTCTGCCCTTGCACATACATTTTACATTGAAGTTCTTTAATCCAACTTTTAGGAATGTCATAGGATATTGCAATGTTTTTTAGTCGAATGAAAGAAGCGTCGCTTACTGCGGCATTACTGGAAATGTATTTATAATAAGCCTCCACCACGTCATTGTTTACTCCTGTGGAATATTGTTGATTGGGATTGGTATCCCCAGGTTTTTGCCAACTGTCAGCAGCATAAACTGATTGGTTCACGAAAGCGCCAGGAAGCCCTGCCATGTAAGCCCAATTGAAATTTTCTTGTTTGACAAATTGAAACAAGAAATCCAGTTGCCATCCTTTGTATTCCAGATGATTTTGTAATCCACCAAAATATTTTGGACTAAAATCTCGAATGGTTTGTGAGTCATCGGGATAAGTGATTTGTCCATCACCATTGACATCTTCGAAGCCATAAATTCCTGTTTGAGAATTTAAACCAGTATTATTATACAATTTTTGAATGTTTATGGATTGCCCAACCACATATTGGTTGGCATAAGTGGAACTTTCCAATTCTGGGAAGGAAATCAATTTGTTTTTGGGCACGGTTAGATTGAAATTGGTTGTCCAGTTGAATCCTCCAGATTGAATATTGGTTGTCCGTAAGGTGATTTCAATTCCGCTGTTTTGAACGGTAGCATCCAAATTGGCTTGTAGTGAACTAAAACCAGTTGTGGCTGGCAGAGGAATTCCGACGAGTTGGTTGGAAGATTGATTATTGTACCAAGCCCAAGTGAAGAAAATGCGGTCTTCCAAAAAGCCAGTTTCTAGTGCAATCTCCAACTTGGTATTGGTTTCCCAGCCATAATTGGAATTAAAAAGACGGCTAGGCTGTAATCCGACAACACTTTGATAACTACTTCCAGAAGAACTGTAAGTATCCATAAATTGGTAGTCGCCAATTTGGTCGTTTCCTGTTGTACCATAACTAGCTCTCAACTTACCGAAACTAAAAAGAGAAGTATTGTTTTTTAAAAATTGCTCATTCGAAAATAACCAAGCAGTTCCAATGGCACCAAAATTAGCGAACTGTTTGCCAGGACCAAAACGGCTAGATCCATCCCTTCTTCCAGTAGCGTTCAAAATATATTTGTCCTGCCATTTCCAATTGATGCGACCAAAAAAGGCTTGGTATTTATAAGCAGTTTCTTGATTGTTGAGTACCGTTATGGTGGTAGCCGATGCTAAATCATAAAGGAGACTGTTGCTGGTAAACCCTCTACCTCTTACGATTACTTGGTCGCTGTTTTGGTTTAAGAAGGTGCCGCCTAAAAGGAGATCCACATTTAATTTTCCAAATTCCTTTTTCCAATTAATTTGAGGTTCGATGATCCGAGATTGCCTGTTGGTGTTGTTGATCAGAATCGATGAGTTTCTACTGGTGCTATTGTAGGCAGGATTGTAGAGTGTGGATGGGGTGGTACGGCTTTCTTTGTAGTGTAGGTTAGTATAGCCAAAGCTGGATTTTAGTTCCCAATTTTTGAACAGTTGGTAGGACAAAAGGGTGTTGGCAACAATGTCACCAGTTTTGGAATTGAACTTTCCTTCGAGATTGGCCAAGGGATTGTCCCAAGTATTGTTTTCCCAGTTTAAATTGCCTTGATTATCATACAATGCAGGGGCATTTGGAGCCAGCGACATCGCTGTTAGTGTGAAATCAGTCCAAGGTTGGTCATTATTCTGATTGACATAATTGGCAGAAAAATTCAATTTAAATTTTTTGTTTTCCGATTGGTGGTTGATGTTAGAATGTAGGGCAGCCTTCTTATAGATGAAGTCACCTGGAAAAACGGTAGTTTCGGAATTGTAGGTACCGCTGAGTAAAAACTGGGTTTGTTCACTACCCCCCGATATGGATGTTTGGACTCCCATAATTTCGGCTGTACCACCAATCAGTTCCTTTTGCCAATCAGTATTTCGGGTATGATCCCAAGTTCCATTGATGTCATACTCATAGTCTGGGTATTGGGTGATACCGTCGTTGACAAAAGCCTGACGACGCATCGTCAAATATTGTTCAGTATTCATAAATTGCATTGTTTTTGTGACTCGTCCAGAGCCTTTGGACGCATTGATGGAAAATTGAGTTTTGCCTTGCTTTCCTTTTTTTGTACTAATGAGTACCACGCCATTTGCTCCTCTTGAGCCATAAATGGCGGTGGCATCGGCATCTTTCAAAACTTCAATGCTTTGAATGTCGTTGGGATTGATGCTGTTTAGTGGACTTCCATCACCTGGTATGGTGGTTGAAATTTGGGAATATCCCAATGCTTGCGAAGCGTAAGGAACACCATCTATGATGTAGAGTGGTTCATTGCCCTCGGTACGTAAACTGTTTATGCCCCGAATTTGAATGTTGAAACCACCGCCAGGAACACCAGTTTCCTGCGTGATGTTTACCCCAGCCATCCTTCCTTGCATTGTCGCCAAGACATTGGTTACGGGTTGTTTTTCGATGTCGGTCGAAGTGATTTTAGCAATGCTTCCAGTTCGTTCGCTGTCTTTAACTGAATAATAGCCTGCATTAATGGTCACTTCTTGTAGCATAGAGGTATCTTCTTGCATTAACAAATTAATCGTTTGGCGGTTGTTTATGGTAATTTCAGTTGTCTTGTAACCGATATAGGAAAAAAGAAGAACATCGGTAGGAGCGGCAGTAATGAAGTAAATGCCATTGAGATTTGAAAATGTAGTGATTCTTGTACTTTTGACAGTTACGGTCACATTGGGTAAAACGCCGTTAGTATCGGTCAAAATTCCTGTGATGGTCTTGTCTTGGGTATAACCTTCTGTAAGGGAGCACAGGAAAAAAAGGCAGTACAGTTTGGGCAGTTCTTGGACTATCCATAACTTGAAGTGTGAAAATTTATTCATACTTTTGGTTTGGTTTTAATGAAACATTGGTTTTATTAGTTCTGGCTCTCTAGGAAGTTTGGTCACAGACTAGAGGGCTTTTTTTATGTTCTTGCCATGAAGTCGCCAAGGCACGAAAATTTTTCTGTTTTTTTCTTATAGTGATTATTTTAAAAGTTAATTTTTTCCACAGATAGTACTAATTGGTGCAATTTCTTTAATGGTTGAGGTTTTTTGTTTAATTCATAGGCATTAGAATTTAAAGGTTTTTTTAGTAACAGGAAAGTGCACCGCCTTTGCTTGTTGCAGCCAAACGTTGGCGATGCGTTTCCCAACTAATTCAAAAAATAAGTGGTTTGCGAGACTTAAAAGAGAAGTAGTGCCAAGAATCGTATTGAGAACCAAAGGGAAAAAAAAGGCATGGACTCATCTTAAACGTTTTCAAGGTACTGGTATACCGCTGCACGAATAAGTGAGCCCACGCCATAGGACGTGAGCATCTTTCTTATCGTCTCGTGCATTTTAAAAATTACCAGTTTTTGAAAACGAGATTCTAAGCGAATGCTTCAATATTGAATTTGAAGAGTCGCAAAAATATTAAAATTTATCAAGTAATCAATTATGTAATTGATTATTGAACAAGACAAATATAACAAAAAAAATGATTTTGTTATAAGTTCTTATAACTTTTTTAAAAATTATTTTTAGTCATTTTGTATGATGAGTAAGGGAAAAGACAAAAGACTGATTCAATTTGGATCACACTTAAGAAGTATCAGAAAGGAACTGGGCTTAAGTCAAGATTTTGTTGCTACTAATAGTAATTTGACAAAAAGTAATATTAGTGAAATTGAGAATGGTAATAGAAATTTAGCTTTTACTACTTTTTTAGAATTAGCAAAAGGATTAGGAATTGATCCTAAAAAATTACTTGAATATCCAATTGATTTGAATAAAGAGTAAAAAGATGCTTAGGCATCTTTTTTTATGCTTTTCAGTTACTTCTCTATTTTGAATTAATATTTGTCAAATCGTGTGAAACTGAATTCATATGGTTATATTTCTTGATTAAAATTCTATTTTTGAAAGATGGAATGTTATGAGATAGTAGGTTTTGTAGTATTATGGTTTGTGGGACTTTACTTGAGGGGAAAGTTTTATGAATGGAGGAAAGAATATAAACATAATGATAGTTGGAGAAGGATGGTAAATAGGTTAGGTCTTGGGGAGGTTTTTTATGCATTTTAAGATCACTTGACAATCCCGAATTAATACTTGTCAAATAGATGCATTTGTTTTTAAATATAAGTGATATAATCGAACAATATTAAAACGATATTTTTTTGGATTCTATTTTATTCTCTTATTTTTTTAGAAATTTAATTAATGTATTTAACGAGCAGCTAATAATTACTGTAATTATACTTCAAAATTTTATATAAAATGAATTACAAGTTAAAAAATATTTCTCACGTTTATTTTTTTGAAATACTAGAAAAATATATTAAAGATATTGAGGTATTATTGGATTCTGAAAACTCAATTTTAATTGAATTTGTTAAGAAATCTGATACCTTAATTCAACAATCAGAAACTCATATTACTCAGCATATCGTTCCTTGTACAGATATTATTGTAGACCTATTAGATAAGGAATATAATTCGTTTTTTGACAATAAATATTCCTCATATGGTTTTGACAAAGTGCCAGAAATTAGAAAAGAGATTGAAAGACTTGATAGATTTAGAAAAAGTTTAAAATTGGTGATAGGTTATTTGTCTATTACTGAAACTTTATTTGATAGTAATAGTTTAGCCAAGATAGAAACAATATCTGATAAAAATGATTTTATATTATCTAAATTAAATATTTTATTTGGAGACGAAATGTATTCCATAGACCAGATTCTTGAGTTTAACAATATCAAATACCGTGATAAAGAATCTAGAGAAATTGCCGAAGATCTACATCGAAGAGGTTATGTTATATTAAAAAGTAGATATGGGGAATCTGATAAAGTGAAAATTTCTGTTAAAGGTGCGTCTTATATTGAAAGAAAAGAAAAACGTAATAAAAACAACAAGACAAAAAGTGAGTTAGATAAAAAGCTTGATAATATTATTGATCATCTTACAAAATTAGGCCACGGACAAGAAATAATTTTTAACGAAATTGATGAATTGAGGGAATTACAATATAATCTTCCAAAAAAAAGTTGGGCACAATTACTAAAGGGGAAACTTATAGACTTAGCTTTAAGTAAGGTCATAAGTACAGAAACGGCTTCATCTGTCTATGAATATTTAGTAAACAGTAATTTTCAACTTTTAAAATAAATATTTCTTTATGGAATCAGAAATTAATTATTCACTTATTTTCAAGTTTGCTGAAGCTAAGCGCATACTAAAATCAGACAAAAAATTTATTCTCGATTCCATTTACCATCTTTCAGATTTTTTCAGTGTTGAAGCTAAAGTCAAAGGAACATTAGAAAAAAGGTTTGATCTTTCAGATATTCGAGTCTTATCTTATGTTAGTTTGTATTGGGAAGATGAACCTGATTTTGAAAACATAATGTATGGACTAAATTCTAATGGGCATTATGAAGATAATATTAATGAATTTATAAATGGAATAACACCCATATTTCTTGAACCTAATGATTTTAATATAGGAATAATAGGTGAAAGTATATTGATTAATTCATTGGCTGATTATTCTGATAAAATTTTGCTTGCAAAATCATACAAACGATCTGCTGATGAGCTTATTAAATTAGCAATTGAAAGCAACGAAAGGGCAGAGTTTTTATGTCCAGCCATATTCTGTTACAGACATAGTATTGAGTTATTTATTAAGTCAGTAATCATTGGAAAAGAAATCAGAAGTCATAAATTAAAAAAACTCTATAATATTTTTAAAAAACTTATCTCAACAAAATTTAACCAGCAGGTACCTGATTGGTTTAAAAATACAATTTTGGCAATAAATGATTTTGATCCAGAAAGTACAACTTTTCGCTATGGTGAAAATATTGAAACTGAAGAATATCTATTAGATTTATATTCACTAAAAATTAAAATGAATCTTATTGAAAAGTCAATTATAAATATTAAGGAGTCTTTACGTTAAAATAACCTTTATGATCTTTGAATATTAAAAGGCACCCTAAGTAAATCATCTTTTATGTATTTAATTGTATTAGGTTTAATAGAAGAATTAAAAAAATAAGCCTTCCACTCGGAAACTCCGTCATAAACACATTGACGTAAATAATTTAATACTCCTCTACTATCCCCTAATTCATTCCAAAATGGATGATTTTTGTTAACAATAATTATAACTGTATCTCTATCACTCGTAGAATTATTGATAACATATGGGTCATTGATAGACATTGTATCATCAACGTATAGCTTAATTGTTAGTTGGTTTAAAGTAACTATTATAGGCTCTATATTCGACTTGCTTACTTCTTCCAATTGCGTATTAGAAATTGAAATGATTTCATCGGAAGGTAATTCTAATGCGAATAGCGTATCTGCAATCTCTCCCGAGTTTAATTCCTTAGTAATTTCATCAATCGCAATATTTACTTCTTCTTCGGAAGGACCTCTTTCATCGACAGCTCGTTTACGAAATTGTACTGCCGTTTTCTTAAAGTCGCCAATTTCTTTGAATATTTGATCATCAAGATCTTCTTCTTCAGTACCTTCCCAGAGGATGCTGTCCTTAGTATGGCTAACTTCAAAATCGTCTAAGTAAATTTCACCAACTAACCTTTGATTAACTAAATCATTTATTCCACCCTCTTGCTCTCCAAAAATGCTTTCGGGTTTATAACCATTCGGAGGACTTTGTATAACTCTTTCATGTTTAATTAATGAGAATCCTCCCTTGTTTCTACTTCCATTTGATAAGATGCCGGCCCATCCATGAACACGTTTATTGTTTACCATAAAATCAAAAGGTCTTTTGAGCGGTTCCATCTCACTATTTTTTATAAAATCGTTGTCTACAAAATTAGACCATTCTAATTTTTCACCATTCCATATCAGATCCATCCTGTCATTGATTAAATCAAACCTATAGATTGATGACAAAAAGCTTTTTATTTTACTAATTGTCATTCCTTTAAAACGTCTGTGCAATCCATATATTTTTATCACAGTGTAATGATCATTTGTATCGGCTTCTTCAGTTTCAATGTTTAATGATAAGCTACCTTGTGCAATGGACTTTAAATTTAGCGTTAAACTACTTTTTGTATTTTCGTTTAATTTTTTAGTATGAATTGTCCATTCGTCACCAAGCCAGAAAGATGCAGTTTTCATACCAAGACCATATTTACTCCTGCCAGTACTATTTTCGGGAGGTAAACCAATCTTAAATGCTCTCTTTAAATCATCTGTAGACATTCCAATTGAATTATCTATAATTTCAAAGTAATCTTCCTCAATGTTTTGCCCTCTAAAATAATTAATATTAACTATGAGATTACTTTTCTCCGTTTCGTAAACTGAATCTAAAATAGCTTTATTATTTTCGTAAGCTTGAGTAGAGTTATCGACATATTCTGCTAAGGCATACCATATTTTGTATGAAAGTCTTTTATATGAGCTAACTAAATCCGATGCAAATTCAATTTTTAATTCTTCCATAATTAATTTAGGTCTAAGAAATATTCGTTTTTATCAGTTATGTACAATATATATTTTTTTTCCAGCTGCAAAAATGTTGAGGATCCTTTAAAAATTAAAGCAACAGTTCCATTTGTTTGGCTTTTTTTTATCCATTTTGTTTGTTTGCCTCTAAAGGTAACTTGAATTTCTTGATCATCAGGTTCTGTTATAAAATGTGGAGTATAAACCATTAGTATATTACTGCCTCCTTTAAGAAAATCGCAATGCGACTTGTCTCTATATACAAATGGAGTATCTCCTTCTATTCGAAAAATTTCAAATCCATTCAAGCCTTTGAAAATTTGAAAGACACTTAAGAAAGCTTTATGTTTTTTTATTTCTTTCTGCCAATGTGGTTTATGTTCATTTACCACTACCATCACTTTTGGATGGATTAAACTGACCATGTTTTCTAAATGTTTTAGTTCAAGAATATTAGTTGAATCTTGTTTAAAAATATAATTTGCTATTTTATTTTTTTCATATACTCCATTTGTAAAAACCTTAACTTGTTTTTCAACATGGTCTTCCCAAGAATGTCTTCCCATTTCAGCTTCAATGATATACCATTCTTTGTAATCCTTTCTAATAATTGCTAAATCGGGCTTTGAACTTTCTCCTAAAACGGTTTCAATCTTTAAGGCAAAACTTACTCCAATAAAATCAGGATAAACAACACTTATTTTTTCAAGAAAAGTTGTTTCAAAATGTTTTTCGTAAAATGATACAGGGTCTATTTCATCATACCAATCAGGCTTTGAATCATCATCAATTCGCAATACTTTTGACTTCCCAATCATAAATTTTTACGTTTATCGTTTAAACTTAAATTATTAATTACCTATAAAGTACTTAGTAATCTCTTCAACAGATTCTAAATTTAATTTTTCAATTTGATTTTTGCTCTTAAACTTTTCGAAAGGATTTATGTTTGACAAAATAACTATTCTATCTGTTGTTGTAGCAATCCCTTTTTTATCTCCCCAAATTCTGGTAGTTTTATCAGAACTAGTTATGACATCATTTATACACCAAACATTTTTAAAGTATTTATTTTCATTAATCATTAGACAGAATTCTCTAGCAAGAGGTATGACACTATTTTTTGATTTTGCAACATCGCCGATAACAAAAACAGCCACTCCATCTTCCTTTAAAAATTGTTTTAATTCGATTATTGCTAACTTAGAGAATTCAATCCACTCATCTAAATTTAAGTCATCATCTAATTCTTTCGAAACCGCTATCGGATCTTGATCCATAAACCATGAACGGATCCAATTTTGTTTGGCATAATTTACAATACCAAGATATGGCGGAGATGTTAGTATCAAACTTGCAGAATTTTTATATTGCTGTAATTCTTGATATTCGGATAATGATTTTACATTTGCTTTTAAAATTAAACCTTTTCCGCCTAAAGTTGTATGCTTTTTATAAATTCTATCTGTTTTTTCCTTCAGCAGGTTAAAAATATTTCTTTCAATTCTATTCAATTGCTTAGTCTGAACATATCTGCGAACATATTCAGGAGACATGCTAAAAGTGTTTGGCATATCAATAGAAGCATAGGCAGAGGTTGTGTCCTTTCTTTCTCCTCCATGAAGTATACCAAGAGTAATACCAATTAAATATTTATCAATCTGTTTTCCTGATTTAAGCAATTTTCTTCTTAAATAACATAATTGAGCTAACGATTTAGGATGAAAAATGAGGTGAATTTCATCTGATTGAGCTATCGCTTCGGGCTGATATAGTGCATAATCATATTTTTCTTCGAGTTCATCAATTCTTGAATAAATATCTTCTTTGGTCAGATTGCAGTTTTTAGCTTCACTTAATGCTAAAGCTATTGGATTTAAATCTGTTCCTAAAGAATTCCTATTTAAAATCCTTGATTCTAAGATAGTTGTTCCTCGACCAGAAAATGGGTCATAAACGAGATCTCCTTCATTAGAAAAATACTGTATAAAATAATTTGCGAGCGGGGGTGGAAATGCTCCTAAATAGGAACACATTGAATGCCATGAGTCAAAATCTCTTGCATTGAGCTTAGACCATGGAGTAGGGATATTATCTGAAATCATTAATTCTCAATACTTTCTGTTATTATAACTTGGAAAAAGTCATTTATTAAATCTACAACTGTTTCACAGGCGTTAGCTAAATCTGCTTTTTTTATTAAATCTATATTTTCCTGTGACAATTCGTGCCCCGATTCATTATTAAGACGACTTTCAATTTTATTCTGACTAATCATAAAAGCACAAAATCCTATATGCTCTCTATATCTATTTTTTATCGATTCAACTGCTTCAGTATTATATTGCTGTGCTCTAGTAATTAATTTTGTTAAATGCCTATTTGAGTCATTAATAAAAATATCAACTGCATCACTGCTGATATCTACATCAGCAACTGTATCATGAGTCCATTCAGAGTCTTTGTAATAAGAATCATCTTCATTAATATTATGAATTTGTATGTTAGGAACATTTTTATCACCAGATTTTTTAGAATCTGCATCAGATTGCAAATCTACAGCTACTACATCGACATTATCACTTAAAGATTTTTGCCTAGGAGGTCTTAGTTCTAAAGTGATAGAACCTTTCGTTTGGGTTTCTGTTGTATCCCGCGCTTTAAAATATGCTATTCCATACCCGTCTATTACTCTTGCTGATCCTGTAAAACTTCCAAAAGAATGAGGTTCTATAACAGCAAGAAAGGCGTCTGGGTTTGTAAAATAACTGGGATGTGCATCTGTTTTAAATTTAATACTAAATGTTTTACCAATATAGACTTCCTTATCTTTTTCAGTTGTTATTTCTAAAAAAGTTGGTGGATCATTAAAAATAATTGGTTGCTGTTTTTTATTTTTAACTGAATCTTTAGTTTCAGAAGATTTTACTTCAATGCCCCCCCCAGAAGATTTAAAGTAAACATTAATTCTATTTGCTAATTTTTTTCTTAATTTATCTAATGATTCTGTTACATCTTTCTTTAAATACCTGTCTTTTCTCTCTTTATCAAGAACTTTTAGGTAATCATCTTCTTTAAGTGTATCAATTGTTAACTTTTTCAATTCTTCTAAAATTGAAGTATCTCTCAAGGATTCTCTAGTACTACTAAATAAATGACGTTTTGATTCATTATCCAATCCATCACATTCAATTTGTACAACCAAATACTTCTCAATAAATGGTAGTTTTAAGTCCGACTTTATTATTGAGCTGTTTAAAGTTCCTTGTTTTTGACCGTTAAATGTAATAATTATTGGCTGGGATGAAAGACAGTAATTCTTGATTCTATCCATCGGCTTATCTGAACCTTCCAAGGTTAGTACCCAATAATAGATAGTAACTTTTCCATCTTTGAAAGTTAAATTAACTTCATTTTGATATTGAGTAAGATTTTTTTCATCACCACCTCCACGGGTTAATCGTCTATTGTTACCAAAAACACTTCTGTTTTCAATTTTACCTTGATTTAAGTCTTTCTTTCTCTCTCCGCTTATTGTAATTGGAATTATTGGATCAAAAAGATAATGATGTGTTAAATACCATAGTGAAGATGTTGGGCCAGTAATCTTTGCTGTATACTTTCCTAGATCCATTCCAATGTGACGAATAAGGGTGCCATGTTTAAAAATTTTATCACTAATTTTTAAATTGAAAGGTTGACCATTTCTTTTATCGACGCAATATTCAAACCATTCTAGTTTATCAGAATCGATATTCCCTGGATTTATTCTGACAATTGTCCAACTAACTTCTTCTGTAAACTTTTTTTCCCCTAGTGCAGGCTTTGATATTATTATAGTATAATTATTATATGATAATGCAGTAGATCCTCCTTGCCCATATGCACCCATTAAAAATAATTTTGATATTTTATTTTGACCATGTAAGCTTAAAACAGTCTTAGAAAAGTCATCTCCTTTTATACCTATTCCTTCATCTCTAATTTCTACAGTTGGATAATTTTCTCGCTCAGAATCTCTAAGTGTAACTTTAATTTTCTTTGCTAATTCTTGGATTTTTTTATCTAGAGCATTGTCAATATTACGTAGTTTTCCTTCTTTCAAATTGAACCAATGCTCAGCGGCTATTCGAGGACTATTGAAATTATTTGGCTGACCTTGATTTTGCCATTCAAGTTCCATAACTGCATCAATAGCATTTGTCATTCTTTCTGCTAAACCGGCTGCTGGGTCAGTACCTATATTAATAGTTGCAATATTGTCTTTATATCCTCCAACAGGATTCCATTGAACACTATAGTTATCAATTAAAATTTCAAGTAAGTCAGTAACTTCTTTAGCTGTGTTTGCACGTAATAATTCTTCAAATATTTTCTCCATTTACACTAATAATTATTTAAAAGAAATGAAACATATGGTATCTAACATATTTATTTCAAAAAATTTTCACCAAATATACATTATTGCTTTTTTAAGTTAGGGGTTTAAGATCGAATTCTAAAAAAAAAAAATCTATAAATGGCCCAATCTTTTTACTATAGTTTATTTAAAAAAAAAAATCACTTTTAGGTTCGCAAATTTTTTTATGAGAAGTTTTTTATTACTTATTTGATATACTGTTTTTTACAATCTTCTTCAATACATTCCATACAATAGAAGTTTTACTAAAATAAGAGCATCTTTCGGATGTTGATACAACCATTTTTATCATTGGGTATAGCCTTATCATCATCTTTACCAACTTGCAATAACATTATGTCAACTCCCCGCTACCCGAAGTCTTCTTTATAAAGAAAAAATTTAATAAAATTTAGGGGCTGCTGTGCATTCTATGACTTCGTACCCATACAGTTAAGCAAACAAAACAATTCAAAAACAAAAAGCAATTCGTTATTGAGTTGCTTTTTGTTTTTTAGGAAAGTTGTGCTGTGGGAAGGAGCAACCGCTGAAAAAAACTTAAGTCGGCAGACACAATAGGGCTGGAATGGAGTCGGGGCGAAGTTTGTGTAGCCGAAAACGGAATGAAGGGTTGTGGATTCGTAAGCCTGACCGAAAGCAGGAGGAGACCGTGTGATGATGAGGAACGAACAGCGGAAAAAAAAACATAGCTGCTTATTTTCAATCTGCTGTGTTTTTTTCTTTGAAGTGATCTGTGGAACGTTTAGAAACCTAACTGATGATTTGAAAAGTAGACTGCCCATTTACTGAAATAGTTTATGAAGATGTAAGGTTGACAAACTTATATTGATTTGCTGTTCAATATAGAACTTCAGAGTTTAGAAGGGGTATGTGATAGATTAAAACTTTTGAGCTCTGCATTAACTGCAAATGAGCCTAAAGAAAAAAGATTTTCTACAAAAGAGTATATAAAATTATTGATGGAATCTTTCTCAGTTCGTTCATGATTAATCAACTTCATTTTAAAAGTATTCATTTTATTGAAAGTAGATTATGGTAAAAGACAATTGAAGCCAAAAATCTCCATTCAGAACAATGAAGAGATTACTTGTTTGTTACTACATTAAATTAGCCATTTCAATGGGCTGATAAAAAAGCTATTGTTGAAGAACGAAAAAATCAAAACGATAGATAGTATTATGGAAGAAATTGTAACAAAGGAAGATCTAAGGCAGTTTGGCCTTTTATTACTGGATAAGATACAGACTATATTCAAAGAGAAGAATTCACAACAAAAAGAATCGTCAGATCCTGAATGGTTAAAAAGTAAAGCTGTTAGGAAACTGCTTGATATTTCTGCAGGTTCGGTTCAAAATCTTCGAATGACACAGAGAGTCCGATTTAAAAAGGTTCTTGGGTCATACTACTACAATAAAGAAGATCTGTTAAAACTTTTCAAAGATGAGTAAAATTAATAATATAACTGAACATCAAGTCATAAATTGTCTATCCATTTATATGGAAGATCCGCAGCTTAACGTTTGGCATTTGGCTATTTTAAATGCAATTCTAAGTTTGGGATATAGGCAGGGAGAGAGGCAGAGAATTAAAGTCAGCCGCCGTAAGCTCATGTTGTTGTCACATATCAATACACTGCCCACTTATCATAAATATTTAAAACAGCTTCAGGATTTTGGCTATATTAAGTATATGCCTTCTTATCATCCAGGTTATAGAAGTGAAGTTGAATTATATCAAGAGAGGTTATCTCAATTATGAGGTAACCTCTCTTTCACTATTTGATGTTTTTATAATTTAAGATGTGATCTTATATTTTTCTTTAATAATTTTGATTTCTTTCTCCAGTCTGCTCAGGGCAGTAAGATCTTCCTGTGTTATTTCAATTTTATCTGGATTTAGTTTTTTGTTAAGCAGTGTCATTTCCCGACCTATGGTAGCTTGTTCTGTGATTGCGTAAGATTCAGTCTGTTTCACTGATGAATGCCCTAACATTTCCTTTACAACATTAATAGGGACGTTATTATTTAATGTTACGGTACTTCCAAATGTTCTGCGTGCCATATGAGTATTGAGAGTGAAGGGAAAATCGCATAATGCAGCAATTTCCTTAAGGTATTCATTCATTTTCTGATTGGAAGAAACAGGCAGTACTGTTCCGCGTTTAAGGCAAACAGGATGGTCTTTGTATTTTTCAAGAATTTTGATAGCCTTCGGGAGCAGGGGAATTCTTGCCGTAGAATTTGTTTTCTGTCTTTCAGATAAAATCCACTGATTTCCGTCAACACCATCCTTTATGTCCCCTTTCTGGAGCTGAAAAGCATCAATGTAAGCAAGTCCAGTGTAGCACTGGAAAACAAAAATATCACGCACAGTATTGAGTCTTTCCGTTGAAAATTGGCGTCTTTCCAGTTCAGCTAGTTCTTTTGCAGATATAGGCTTCTTTACAATTTTAGTTTTCTTCCCTTTGAAATTCTTAAATGGATCTTTGATAATGATTTCTTTGTCTATGGCTCGTATTACAATTTTCTTGAAATTGGAAATGTATTTAAGTGTGGTATTATTTGCGCATTTCCTTACGGTACGAAGATAGAACTCAAAGTCTTTTATGAATTCAAAATTTAAATCAGCAAATTCAAAATCGCCAGTATTGTATTTAAATTTAATGAAAGCTGTTACGTGATTTTTAGTGATATTGAATCTCTCCAGTGTCGCTTCCGTGTATCCGTTGCCAATCAGGGCTTTCATTTCATCATTGTGTTTTTGAAATTCTTCCAGCACCTTGGCTCTGGGTGTTATTCTTCCCATGACATGATCCATAATCTTTTGGGAGGTTATGGGTTTTCCTGAATACATAATTTCTGATTTGATTTCATGGATTTTCGCAGTGAGTGAATCCAGAAAAAAGTTCAGGGATTTTGCGTCTTCTTTTGTACCTGTTGCTCTCTCAGTTTTCTGGTTCCAGCGCTCGCTGTCCCATTTCCGTCTTGTGGATGCTTCTTTCGGGATTCCGTCAACGGTTATCCTGAAATAAACGATTCTAATGTTACTCTGATTGCGGGATGCCTTCAAAAAGAATATCAACCCAAAGCTGTTCTCTAGCATAATTCAACTTATTAGATTAGTAAATGTAGAATTATAACTTTATTTAGACAAGATGTAAACGTGCTTAACCCCTTTGATATCGGGACTTAAGATGAAATTTTGTGGCACATTTTCGAAATTTTCAAGTGTGCCACGAATGTGCCACAAAGATTTTGTTCGATTTTATAAATATTGAAAAGCGGTATAAAAGAAAAAACCCTGCAAATCATTAGATTTGCAGGGTTTACCGCTTTTTTTGGCCATTTTTGAAAACTTTGAAAATCTTATTTTTCCTTTGTTTTCAGGCCTTCGCGGAGAAAGAGGGATTCGAACCCCCGGACCTGTTACAGTCAACAGTTTTCAAGACTGCCGCATTCGACCGCTCTGCCATTTCTCCAGTATGTTGCTATCATTTTGTGATTGCGAGTGCAAATATAAGAACCTTTTTTGGTTATGCAAGTGTATTTTTAGAAAAAATACAGGTATTTTTTAGGTACTTTTTTAATCCTTTCATTTCCTTTGATTTAGGATGGTAAAAAAGTTTTTTTAAGTTTTTAGTAAGATACATATTCTTCGATTTCCAAACCATATCCTATCATACCAACTCGTTTAGTTTGTTCGGTATTGGATACTAATTTAATTTTAGAAATATCAAGATCATGTAAAATTTGTGCACCAATTCCATAATCTTTACTGTCAATAACTACTTTAGGTGCTTTCATAGTACCAGTTTCCTGTAATTCTTTTAATTCGGTAATACGACTCAAAAGATTTACAGCTGTCATGTCCTGATTGATGAATATTACCGCACCACGGCCAGCCTCATTTATGATTTTGAACATTGAATCAAGTTGTTGGTCTGCGTTATTGGTTAAAGTACCCAATAAATCATTATTCACTTGCGAAGAATGAATACGTGTCAAGATAGATTCACCCAGATTCCATGAACCTTTAGTTAATGCAATATGGATTTGTTTATTGGTAGTTTGTTCATAAGCTCTTAATCTAAAAGTACCAAAACGGGTTTCAATGTCAAAATCCTCTTTTTTTACAATAAGGCTATCATGTTGCATTCTATAGGCAACCAAATCTTCGATTGATACTAATTTTAGATTGAATTTTTTAGCGACATCAACCAATTGAGGTAATCGCGCCATCGAACCATCTTCATTCATAACTTCGACAATGACACCTGCGGGTTTGAATCCTGCTAGACGTGCAAAATCTATCGCTGCTTCAGTATGTCCGGTACGTCTTAATACACCTCCTTGTTTAGCAATTAATGGAAATATGTGTCCTGGTCTGGCTAAATCGTGTGGTTTTGTATTTGCATCAGCTAATGATAGAACAGTAAGTGCTCTGTCGGAGGCTGATATTCCTGTAGTAACTCCATGACCTCTTAAATCTACCGAAACTGTAAAAGCAGTTTCCATAGGATCGGTATTATTACTAACCATGGCGTTTAATCCTAATTCTTTGCAACGACTTTCTGTTAAAGGCGCACAAATTAATCCACGACCGTGAGTAGCCATAAAATTGATCATTTCAGGTGTTACTTTTTCGGCAGCGGCCAAGAAATCGCCTTCATTTTCTCTGTCAGCATCATCTACAACAATTATTATTTCCCCTTGACGAATGGCTTCTATAGCTTCTTCAATGGTGTCGAGTTGGATTTTTGTGGTAGTCATAATTTTGTATGTTTATTTTTCTGATGGGATTTTTTTCTGTAAAAATTTTTGAAATATTTTCTGTATAGGAGTAGTGATACCGTCTAAATTGATTAATCCAATATCATTAGTAGCTCTGTATGTCAATAAAATTGCTAATGGCAAAAGTATTAATGAAGATAACCAAGCTCCTAAAAAAGGAGGAAGTTGATCTTCTTGTGAAATTCTTTTTCCAAAAGTATTGATAAAATGAAATGAAATAAAGATTAAAACTGCAAAAACGATAGGTAAACCAAGTCCTCCTTTTCGAATGATAGCGCCTAAAGGTGCACCTATAAAAAACATTAAAAAACAAGCAAATGCAATTACAAATTTGTCATAATAGGCAAGTAAATGACCATTAATATTTTTTTGTTTGTTAATTAATTCAGCGTTTGAATCATCTATAGAAGTTAAGGTACCCTCTACGCTGGCCGTTGCCTGATTAAGTACTTGTAATTTGGTATCACTTTTATATATTGATAATAATTTTTTAGGTAGGATTTTAGTTTTAGGAGTTGTAGATAATGTATTATTTCTGTGAAATCCAATACGCTGGTTGATGTTTTCAGAGAAAGATACAATTTCAGTATCTCTATTTTTATGTAAGGAGTCTAAAGTGTAATTCAGTTCGCTTACATTAAGCATAGAATTGGTATTATTTATATTTGAATTTGAAACGTCAACAGTATTTAATTTAGACAAATCAATATTAATAATGTATTTTTTGAAAGAACTTTTTGCAAATGGTAATTTGTTTTGCTCATCAAATCTTTTAGTATAAACATCTTCATAATATTGACCATCATTTAATACTAATTGTAAGGTACTCGACTTTTCGCTACTAATTAATTCTCCATTTTTGGCTTTAATTACTGTTCGATTTCCATCGCCATTGATTGATTTCTTGTGAATGGTTATACCTGTTAAGATGTTGCCGTTTTCTCCAGATTTTTTGTTCACTTTTATATTAAAATAGCCAACATCGCTAAATTGTCCTTCGGCAATAGCCATTGCAGGTTTTAGTTGAGCTATATTTTTTCTGAAGTTTATAAATTTATATTCAGCATAAGGAATGACGTTATTGGCAAATAAAAAAGCCACAATACTCAATAAGCTAATGAAAATAATCAAACTTTTCATGGCTCTTTGAAGTGAAATCCCAGCTGATTTCATTGCTGCAAATTCATAATTTTCGGCAAAATTCCCGAAGGTCATAATAGAAGCCAATAATACCGATAGCGGTAATACTAACGGAATAATTCTTGGCATCGCAAAAACTAAAAATTTGATTACCATCAGTAAATCCAAGTCTTTACCTGCCAATTCAGCTATGAATAACCAAACGGATTGCAGTATAAATATGAAAAAAAGAATTACAAATACGGTTGTAAATGTACTTAAGAAAGTTTTTAGTAAGTATTTGTCAAGAATTTTCACCTAGCGGAATTAATCTAATTTATTGATGTAGTAGTTTGGATATTTACTGGATACAAAGGTAAATTGATTTTTTGACAAAGGCTGATTGGTTTTAAAAGAATTAACAGTCAAAGTGGTTTTTGTTCCCTTTTTTCCTGTTTCAATCAAATTATAAATGTGTTTGGTTTGTACATCAATGCCCAACAAGATTTCTTTTCTTGGGTCTTTAGAGTTGGTAGGAACTAATTTTACGTATTGAATTTTTCTCCCTTTTACATCTTGTACAATATCCATGGTGTACTTGTAACCAGAATTGAAAAAAGTCAACATTTTAGATGGAGTTATAGCACTATCATCGTTTTCATTGACTGTCGAAATAGTAACTTCTTCGTCTTCAGGAACAATGGTATAGCTTTTTTTTCCGTCAAAAATTTTAGTTACGCCCATGAAATTCAAAACATATTGATTCCCTTTCATAGTAACGTTTCCTTTACTATTTTGATTGATATTTTCCTTCGAGTTATTTAAGGAATATTTAAAATCAATTACAATATTATCATAACTTTTTACGATTGCTGTAACTTGATTCAAAAGGTCTTTGGCTTTTTTGTCTTGTGCTTGGATTGAAAAACTGAAAAGTAGTAAAGTTGTTATTAGTATAAACTTCTTCATTTTGTTGTAATTAATTTTGTTCATTGTTGAAAAATTGATCCAGAGCACTTATATCCAGAATGTTTACACTTCTTGCTTTACTGCCTTCGAACGGACCTACAATTCCTGCTGCTTCCAGTTGATCGATTAATCGACCAGCTCTGTTGTAACCCAGTTTTAGCTTTCTTTGCAATAATGAAGCAGAGCCTTGTTGTGCATTTACAATAATTTCGGCTGCTTCTCTAAATAAAGTATCTCTCTCTGAAATATCCATATCAAGATTAATGCCACTTTCTTCGCCAATAAATTCTGGAAGTAAATAAGCTGTTGCGTATGCTTTTTGCGAACCAATAAAATCTACAATTTTTTCTACTTCTGGAGTGTCAACAAAAGCGCACTGTACTCGAACCACATCATTTCCATTAGAGTACAGTAAGTCACCACGACCTATTAATTGATCGGCTCCTTGAGTATCAAGAATGGTTCGGGAATCAATTTTTGAGGATACTCTAAAAGCAATTCTAGCTGGGAAATTGGCTTTGATTAAACCTGTAATTACGTTTACCGATGGTCTTTGTGTAGCTATAATTAAGTGAATTCCAATAGCTCTGGCCAATTGTGCCAATCTTGCAATAGGCATTTCGACTTCTTTTCCAGCGGTCATAATCAAATCGGCAAACTCATCGACAACCAAGATAATATAAGGTAAAAATCGGTGTCCGTTTTCAGGATTCAATTTTCTAGACTTGAATTTTTCGTTGTATTCCTTGATATTACGAACCATCGCATCTTTTAAAAGATTATAACGATTGTCCATTTCTACACACAATGAGTTCAAAGTATTGACTACTTTGGCATTATCAGTGATAATCGCATCGTCAGAATCGGGTAACATGGCTAAATAATGTCTTTCGATTTTATTAAAAAGTGTCAATTCGACTTTTTTAGGATCGACCATCACAAATTTAATTTCAGCAGGATGTTTTTTATAAAGCAAGGATGTAATTACAGCATTCAATCCAACTGATTTTCCTTGACCTGTTGCACCTGCCATTAATAAGTGAGGCATTTTGGCTAAATCAACCACAAATGTTTCGTTCGAAATGGTTTTTCCTAAAGCGATAGGTAATTCCATTTCAGCTTCCTGAAATTTAGCTGAACCAATGACACTTTTCATAGAAACCATCGTCGGATTCTTGTTAGGTACTTCAATACCAATAGTTCCTTTTCCGGGAATAGGAGCAATGATACGAATACCTAAAGCGGCAAGCGATAATGCAATATCGTCTTCTAAACTCTTAATTTTTGAAATTCTAATTCCTGCTTCTGGTACGATTTCATACAGCGTAACCGATGGACCAACAGTAGCTTTTATTTGTGCAATTTCAATTTTGTAGTTGCGAAGCGTTTCAACAATTTTGTTTTTATTTTCTTCTAATTCTTCCTGATTGATGGTAATTCCACCACTAGAATATTCTTTTAATAAATCAATGGTTGGGTATTTGTAATTGGATAAATCCAAAGTAGGATCAAATAATCCAAAATCGGCCACTAGTTTAGAGGCTAAATTTTCTTCGATAATATCTTCTTCAGGAGCTTTTTCGATTACAAAATGCTCATCTTCAGTTTGAATAATCTCTGGTGCAATATAAGGCGGAGGTGTTACTACTGGAGCCACAACTTCCATTACAGGTGACTTTTTACCAATTTCAGAAGAATGGCTGATAGTTGGTTTTAAAGCTTCTTTGTTAATTTCAAATTGAGAACCTGTTGTGGTTTTTAAATGAATACCATCAAGTTCTTCATCTATTTCATCTTCTTTTTCTTCAACAGCAAATTCTTCTAGATTATAGCTTGGTGTTGTTTTTTTTGCAACGGAACTAAAATCGGTTTTAATTTCTTTTTTGGTATTTTCGAAAAAGGTTTTAATTTTTTCGGGAGATACTTTTACTTTGAATATCAAATAAATGATAATTCCGAAGAGAAGTACCAGTAAAGTTCCTGTTTTTCCGATATAATCTTGCGAAAACAAATTCAGTTCATAGCCAATAATTCCACCCAATTCGGGTAGGGAAGTGGCAAAAAAACCAAATAAAACCGATAGAATGATGATAACGAATAAATCCCAAAACCAAATGTTTTTTAGTTTTCGCAACGAAACGTCCAGTACCAGAAATAATCCAGTCAAGAAAAACAATCGAACGAATAAAAAAGAAGCAATTCCAAAACCTTGATAAACGATTAAATCGGCGAGGAAAGCACCAAATTTGCCTAACCAGTTATGAACTGTTTCTGTTCGATCTGACAATTGTTGTACGGCACTTTGATCTTCTTGACCATAAATATAAAAGGAAACAAAGGCAAGAAATAGGGCAATAGCAAACAATACCAGCAAGGAACCCAAAAGAATTTTGTGTTGCTTACTGATTTCCCAAGATTTTTTTACTGCAGATTTTGAATCAGTTTTCGGGTCTGGAGGTGTTGGTTTTGTTGTTTTTGCCATTCTTGGTTGACTATTTTCTATAAAAATTTGGGTACATATATAATTAATCCAATTATAATTGCAGTAAGAGCAGCAAATAAAACTGCTCCAGCTGCAATATCTTTGATAAATCCAATTCTTTCGTGGTAATTAGGATGAATAAAATCGGCTACTTTTTCAATGGCAGTATTCAGACCTTCTATGCTCATTACTAAACCAATTGCTAGGGTTTGAAAAAGCCATTCAGTTGGAGTAATATTACAAAAAAAACCAAGAATCGTCATCAAAATTCCTAATGAAAATTGCACCATTATACTGTGCTCGGTTGAGATTAATTTTATCGCACCTTTTACAGCAAATGTTACACTTTTTAATCTACCGCTTAAAAAAGTATTGTCTTTTTGGAATTCCATATAGTGTATTAAAGTACTGCTATTGCAGCTTCGTAGTTGGGTTCATCGGCAATTTCCGATACTTGTTCGGTATGAATTACAGTTCCGTTTTCGTCCACTACAATGATGGCTCTTGAGTGTAAACCAGCCAACACGCTGTCCACAATTTCTAATCCATTTGCTTTTCCAAAAGCACCAGATTGAAAATCAGATAGGTTGATTACGTTTTCTAAACCTTCTGCACCACAAAAACGTTTTTGAGCAAAAGGCAAATCTCTCGAAATACACAATACTTTAGTGTTTTCTAATGTAGAAGCAGTTGCGTTAAAAGTTCTAACAGAGGTAGCACAAGTTCCTGTATCTACACTAGGAAAAATATTTAAAACCAATTTAGATCCTGCAAAATCAGCAAGAGTTGCTATTGAAAGATCGTTTTTAACTAATTTAAAATCAGCAAGTTTTGAACCTACTTTAGGTAATTCGCCTGAAGTATTTACTGGATTTCCTCCTAATGTTATTGAAGCCATTGTTTTGTTTTTTAAGTGAGGTTCAAAAGTATGAAAATTTATTTACGATTTGTGTTTTTTTAATTTACGATTTTAACAATTTAGATTGTATAAAAAAGGAAATTAGTAATCTTTAGGTTCTACTTAATATGAATTTCAATTGATGAATAAGAACAAAAAATATTTCAAATGATAAAGGCTTGTGAATCATTGATTTTGATAGATTTTTTTCATTTTATTTTGAAATTTAAAACCAAAAGAAAGACAATCCCGTAAATGCTTGTATAAATAACTTAAAAAAATAGATTTTATGAAAACTACAAAATTTTTATCCGTTGCATTTTTTGCATTAGTAATGGGAGCTACATCTTATGCTCAAAAATCAGTTGTTGTTGGTGGTGCACCAATGTATCCAACAAAAAATATTATTGAAAATGCAGTGAATTCAAAAGATCACACGACATTAGTTGCTGCAGTAAAAGCAGCTGGCTTGGTCGAAACTTTACAAGGAAAAGGTCCTTTCACCGTTTTTGCTCCAACAAATGCTGCTTTTGACAATTTACCAAAGGGAACTGTAGAAACGTTGTTGAAACCAGAAAACCTTAAAATGCTTCAAACTATTTTGACCTATCATGTTGTTGCTGGAAAAATGAATGCTGCTGATATTGCTAAAGCGATTAAAGCGGGTAACGGAAAAGCAACTTTAAAAACAGTAAGTGGTGGTACTTTGACTGCTTGGATGAAAGCTGATAAATTGTATATCACAGACGAAAAAGGAGGAATGTCAGAAGTTACAATTGCTGACGTAAACCAATCCAATGGAGTGATTCATGTTGTGAATACTGTGCTTTTGCCGAAATCTTAATCCTATAATTACATAAAAAAACCGCTTCATTTTTTGTGAAGCGGTTTTTTATGTTTTCAAAGAATTATGATTACAATCTAAAAATGCCACCAAAAGAAATAATTTTTTCTCCAAAAAAGAAATGCTGTGACGCACTATCAGATGAATTTTTGGTAGTTCGAATGTCTGGCATATTGATATATCCTCCTTTTAAAGTGCCTTCGATAGTAAAATACTTGAAGAAAACAAAGTTAATTCCTGCCTTGATAGAAGTTCCATAACCCGAAACGTGAAAAGCATCGTGCCTTTCTTGTCCCATAAGTGTAGTGTTGGTTTTTGGATATAAAACTCCAATTCCAATTCCTTCATTGATATTCACTTGAAATTTATCAGTGTTTTTAATTCCAAACCAATGTGAAATATCATCTTGACGGGCAAATTCAACGTTTATATAATTCAATCCATCAGTATGTTCAAACATCAGAAAATCTTCTGTCATTGTAACAGGAGTATTGTTGTAAGAACCGTTAAATTGAGAACTTGGATTGGTTAATGGAAAATTAATTTCTCCTGAAACATTGGCCGTTTGATTTTGTGTCATCACATATTTCATGTGATCTACCCCAATAGAAACGCTGTATTTATCAGTAATAAAATAGCCTAATTTAAAATTAGTTTGTGGAATCGTCATTCGACTTGGATTGAGATAATCTACGTGCCAGCCTTTTGGTTTGTCGTGAGCTACAGTATTATCAATAGTGAAATTGTAATTATCTCCTTTGAAAGTAATGTCTGATTTGGTATAACTTCCTCTATTTCCACCCCAAGAAATGGTGAATTTTCCTTTGTTATGAGCAGTGTATCTTTCTTTTTTTAGCGTATCATTTTGTGCAAATGAATAAAAAGAAAAAGATAACAATGCGAATACTAAAATTTTTGATTTCAATGTGTTTTATTTAAAATTGATTGATGGTTTTTCTAATGGCAACTAATTTGGTCATTAATCCTTCAAAATAATCCAAATGGAGCATATTAGCACCATCACTTTTAGCATTAGCAGGATCAAAATGCGTTTCGATAAAAATTCCATCTACACCAACAGCAATTCCAGCTTTGGCAACAGTTTCAATCATATCAGGTCTTCCGCCAGTTACTCCAGCGGTTTGGTTGGGTTGTTGTAAGGAGTGAGTAACATCAAGAACTGTGGTTGCATATTGTTGCATGGTTGGAATTCCACGGTAATCTACAATCATATCTTGGTAGCCAAACATGGTTCCACGATCCGTAACCATTACATTTTGGTTGTTGCAATCCAATACTTTTTGAACTGCGTGTTTCATACTTTCAGGACTCATAAATTGTCCTTTCTTAAGGTTTACAACTTTTCCAGTATTGGCAGCAGCCACAACTAAATCAGTCTGACGCACCAAAAAAGCGGGAATTTGCAAGACATCAACATATTCAGCAGCCATTGCAGCATCTTCATTGGTATGAATATCAGTTACAGTTGGAACGCCAAAAGTTTGAGAAATTTTTTGAAGAATTTTCAACGCTTTTTCATCTCCAATTCCTGAAAAACTGTCAATTCTAGAACGATTGGCTTTTTTGAAAGAACCTTTAAAAACGAAAGGAATTTCTAATTTATCGGTAATTCCTACTAGTTTTTCGGCAATTCGAAGTGCCATTTCTTCGCCTTCAATAGCGCAAGGTCCAGATAATAAAAAGAAGTTGCCACTATCAGTATGTTTGATTTGTGGAATATGGTGTATGTTCATAATAAGATTTTTGAAAGCGCAAAGATAGTTAGGTTTTGTGGCTAACGATTTAAGATTCGATTAATTTTTTTTCAAAGTCAAGCCAACAGGCACCATCAATTGTCCTTTTTCATAAATATTCAAATATAAAAGGATAGGTGTTTTTTGCCCTTCCCATTTTATTTCATAAACATCTAATAATCCAGCTCCCATATCGCTTCTTTTTGCTGGAAATGGACAGCAACTTTCTAATTTTGTATAAGTGATTTTTTCACCTTTTGGTCCAGCCAAAGCATTCAAAAAGCGTTGTTGATTGATGATTTCGTTTCTAGTTGTGCCATAAAAAATATTGATAGGATAATCTTTATCGTAACCATATTTTTTGTCTTTGCTATATTCTGTGATAATAAAAGTAGTATTGTTCAGAAGTTGAGGCACTGGCGCATTATCGTCAATGTTTTTTATAGTCGATTTAGTGCTTATGCAAGATGAAATACCAATTAATAAAGCGAAGAGAACTACTGTTTTTTTCATTTTTTTATTTCAAAAATTATACAATTTCGGCACTCAAACCCGCTTCGAGTAATTGAGAACATTGTGGTTTAAGTTTTTCTAAAACGTCTGTTTTTACAGTACATTTTCCGTTATAGTGAATAATCAACGAGCATTGTTCTGCTTGTTCTGGCGTGTGGTCACAAACTCGAATCAAGGTATCAATCACGTGGTCAAAAGTGTTTACATCATCATTATAAACGATTATTTCGTTGTTGATTGAAATTGCTTCTTTGTGGCTGACTCTTTCTCTAACTTTTTCTTTGGTACTCATTTTTAGATAATTTAGGAAGTTATAAAAGTACTGTTGTTTTTTATTGGCTTCTTGATAGATGCTAAACTAAATTTACATATTTTAAAGAAACCCAGTTATTTCGCTCGAATTTTTTTACATAAGTTAATCCTTTTTCAATACACGATTCTTCAATAAAAGGAATGTCTTCTTCATAAAAACCACTCAATAATAAAGTCCCTTTCGGATTCAAGCAATCCACATAACTTTGCATATCGTTCAGTAAAATATTTCTGTTGATATTGGCGATAATCAAATCATATTTTTTGTCTTTCAACAAAGCTGCGTCACCTTCATAAACTGTAATGTGCTTGCAATTATTGCGTTCGGCATTTTCGATAGAATTCAAATAACACCAGTTGTCAATATCGATGGCATCAATAGGTTGAGCACCTTTCATTTCGGCAAGAATAGCTAAAATCGCAGTTCCGCAACCCATGTCTAAAGTCTTCATTCCTGTAACATCCATTTCTAACAAATGCTGAATCATCATGTGTGTGGTTTCGTGATGACCTGTTCCGAAACTCATTTTTGGTTCGATTACAATGTCAAATTCAGCACCCGTTTTTGGATGAAAAGGAGCACGAACGTGGCAATTTCCATCTACATCAATAGGTTCGAAATTCTTTTCCCATTCTTCGTTCCAATTCACTTGGTCGATTTCTTCAATTTTGTATGAAATAGTAAATTCAGGAGATTTCAGAATAAATAAATCATCCAGAATTCCGTCTGCCCAAAGATCTTTTTGAATAAAAGCTACAATACCAAATTCACTATCAATAAAGCTTTCGAAAGGTAATTCTCCCAGTTCGGCAATCAAAATTTCTGAACCTAGTTCTTTGGGTTCAATCGTAAAATGATAACCTAAATATATGTTTGACATAAGATATTTTTTTGCAAAGGTAATAAAAAAGTTGGCAGTGGTCAGTAGTCAGTAATCAGTTTGGTATGCCAGAAATCTGCGAAATCAAAATTAATTTCTTTAAGATTTTATTTATAGGCGAGATAATTCTACTTTTGCACCACAATTTAATTTATTATGTATAAACTAATTATTCGTCCGATACTTTTTTGCTTTGATCCTGAAAAAGTGCATTATTTTACCTTTTCATTAATTCGAAATTTATCGAAAATACCAGGAGTTTCATCCATTTTCAAATCATTATATGTTGTGAATGACAGCCGCTTGGAAACAGAAGTTTTTGGTTTAAAGTTCAAAAATCCTGTTGGATTGGCAGCAGGTTTTGATAAAAATGCGAGCTTGTTCAATGAGTTATCTGATTTAGGTTTCGGATTTGTAGAAATTGGAACTTTGACACCAGTGGGTCAGGATGGAAATCCTAAAAAACGATTATTTCGTTTGAAAGAAGATAGTGCTATTATCAACAGAATGGGGTTCAATAACGGTGGAGTTCAGGAAGCTGTGGAACGATTGAAGAAAAATAAAGGTGTTCTTATTGGTGGAAATATTGGTAAAAATAAAGTGACTCCAAACGAAGATGCCACTTCGGATTATATGATTTGCTTCGATGCTTTATACGATTATGTGGATTATTTTGTGGTAAATGTTAGTTCGCCAAACACGCCCAATCTTCGTGAATTACAGGAAAAAGAGCCGTTGAAACAATTGTTGCAGACTTTGCAAAATCAAAATTTAACCAAACCAAAGCAAAAGCCAATCTTATTAAAAATTGCTCCCGATTTAACAGATTCTCAATTACTGGATATTATTGAGATTGTTCAGGAAACTAAAATCGCAGGAGTTATTGCTACGAACACTACATTATCGCGTGAAGGCTTGCAATCGGAAAATAAAGCAGAAATGGGCGGAATGTCAGGCAAACCATTAGCTAAACGTTCGACAGAAGTAATTCGTTTTCTTTCGGAGAAAAGTAATAAAGCCTTTCCAATTATTGGAGTAGGAGGGATTCATTCGCCAGAAGATGCTATCGAAAAATTAGAAGCAGGCGCTTGTTTGATTCAACTTTATACTGGTTTTATTTACGAAGGACCAGCATTGGTTAAAGCGATTAACAAGAAGATTTTAGAAAAAATACTGAACTAAAAGTCCTGTCAATAGCGCCATTCCGAAGCTTAAAAGTGTTCCGATAAGTACATATTCGGTCAGTTTTCGGTCTTTGGCTTCTTTCGAATCACCAAAACGGAAAATAGATTTTGCAGCCAGTAAAAATCCTATGGCTTCAAAATGTCCTGTGAGAATAAAGCAAAAGATAAATAGTCTTTCGAGTATTCCGATATAATTTCCAGCATTTTCAAGGGAATTATCGTTTTTGTTATTACTTTCCGGTGTCCAGATTGAAATGATATTCTTGATGATTATTGAAGTAGGTTTTGTAAGGAATAAAATTCCAGTAATCAGTATCCAAAACTTATTATTGAAGAAAGTAAAATCAATGTACAAATTTTTATAAAGACTGGTAATTAGTACAATAGTTATCAAATGCAACATTTGGTCAGCAATAAACCAATTTCGTTTTGTTTTCTTCTTTTGAAATTTCAATTTTAAGAAATCGATGAATCCGTGAGCTAAAGCTAAAGCTAATGCAAACCAACCAAAAGCAATTTCTCCAACGAATAGCCAGGCCAAAATTCCGTGTAAAAGTGTATGAATGTAAAGGTATTTGCTTCGGTGTTTTTTAGTTTCTTTATCCGAAACCCAAGAGTTAGGCTGTAATAAAAAATCGCCTAATAAATGCGCCAATAGCAGTTTTGCAAAAATAATCATACGCTGATGGTTTTGATTTTAAGTCTGAAATATTTTTCCATTTCCATTACTAAATCAAATTGAGCACGTTTTCTTCTTCTGCTTACTGCAGCTTGATTAATTCCTAATTTTAATCCAATTTCTTCTTGTGAAAGCGATGGATTTTCGATAGCTGTCAGAACAAATTCAGCTGATTGTACCAACCAATTGTTCATAAAAGTTAGGCTCAATCGTAGCATCAGATTGATTTCGGTATCGAATATTTCGTTGCCAGAATTGATGGCTAAATTGATTTTTTGCTTCTTCAGGGTTTCAAAAACTTCGCCAGAACGGGAAAAAGCGGTTCCATTACTTTCGGAAATTTTCTTGGCTTTATAAGTCTTATCTCCAAAACCGATGCTCATTCGGACATCTAATTTTTTAGATTTGAAATACGATTTTATCTGTAAAGCAATCATTAGAGCATCTTCGGGATTTTTAACTTCTAGTTGGAATTCATCTCCTCTGTAAATTTCCCATTCCATTGGGTTTTTACCAAAAGTATTCAATAATCCCTTGAAACCATCGATCCAATTTTTGGATGATAATTTTCTAGAATTGACTATATCTCCTGTAATTATAGCTATCATATTTCAAATGTAATTAAAAAATGAATTCGGAACGCAATTTAGTGATTTTAATTATTACCAAAAAGCGTAATAATTAAAATTATTACCAAAAAACGTAATAATTAAAAATATTACCAAAAAACGTAATGTTTGAACTCCTGTAAATGAGCGAAAAATAAATCTATTGTAATGTTGTTCTTTGTGCTACTTTAAATTTTTAGATAATTTTAAACTTTTAAACTTTTAAACTTTTAAACTTTCTTATCTTTGGTTTTCTATGGAAGCAATAAAAATTATCGAATGTCCACGTGATGCGATGCAAGGAATAAAGGCATTTATTCCTACAGCTCGAAAGGTGACTTATATTCAGTCGTTGTTGCGTGTTGGCTTTGATACCATAGATTTTGGGAGTTTTGTTTCGGCTAGATCCATTCCGCAAATGCAGGATACAGCCAAAGTTTTGGCAGGATTAGATCTCTCTCAAACACAAAGTAAGTTGTTGTCTATTATTGCCAATACACAAGGAGCGATAGAAGCTTCGCAACATCAAGCGATTCATTATTTAGGTTTTCCTTTTTCTATTTCAGAGAATTTTCAGATGCGGAATACACACAAAACCATAGCAGAATCGGTAGTAACTTTACAGGAAATTCTAGAAATCGGGGATAAAAGTAATAAAGAAGTTATAGCTTATTTATCAATGGGGTTTGGAAATCCTTATGGAGATCCATGGAATGTAGAAATCGTAAGCGAATGGACAGAAAAGTTATCTAATATGGGCGTGAAAATCCTTTCGCTTTCGGATACCGTGGGTAGTTCAACTCCAGAAGCTATTCAGTATTTGTTTTCGCATTTAATTCCAAAATATCCCAAGATTGAATTTGGAGCCCATTTGCATACCACTCCTGATAAATGGTTTGAGAAGATGGAAGCAGCTTATCTTTCAGGATGTCGTCGTTTTGATGGAGCGATTCAGGGTTTTGGTGGATGTCCGATGGCACATGATGTTTTGATAGGGAATATGCCAACCGAGAAATTAGTTTCTTATTTTAATGCTAAAAAAGAAAACACCAATATCAGTGCAATGAGTTTCGAAAGTGCTTATAACGAAGCTTCAAAGGTATTTGGCAGTTATCAGTAAATAATAAAAAAAAAATATTTTCGTTTTTAATTACGATTCAAATTCAAAAATCATGAATAAATATATAGGTGTATTAATACTGGCTTTTTTTTCGTTTTCTTGTTCTAGCGATTTGGATTTTGACCAAGCCTATGATGTAAAGTTAGAGCCAGTTATTGAGGCTAATTTGGCTACTTTTGAAATTCAAGCACATCAATTTGTTGTAAATGGAATGGAGCAAAATGTAGCAGGCGATGTGTTGGATTTAGATGTTTTTAATGACGATTTTTTTAATGAAAACTTAACTAGAGCTGATTTTGATTTTGAAATCAATAACACCATAAATAGAGCTTTTAGGGTTAGTGTGTATTTGCTAGATGATGATGATACTATATTGTACACAATACCATTCAATGTTCCGGCTTATTCGGGTGCAGTTAATACAATCTCTAAAGAGGAAATATTTGAGAAAGTTAAAGTTAACATCTTGAAAAACACTACTAAAATTGCTTTTGTAGCAGCTTTACTTCCTGGTCCAACATTGAGTGAAAATAGTTTAGGGAGTTTAAAATTGCGTTCAAGTGCTACTATTTATTTAACTGTGGAATGAGAAAATTACTTTTACTTATAACAGGATTCATTGCTTTGAGTGGTACTGCCCAGAATAAGCAAATCTTATATAATTTTACATCTGTTCCACAATCTTTATTGACAAATCCGGGAGCAGATGTAAATTACAGCTGGTATGTTGGAGTTCCATTGCTTTCAGGAATTTCTACTAATGTGGGTTCTAGTGGATTTTCAGCTTATGATTTATTTGCTGATAACGGAGTTGATTTTAATACTAAATTAAGGAATGTAGTATTTTCGACTTCAAGAAAAGATAAAGCAGTTGTTAATGAACAATTAGAAATTTTTAGCGGAGGATTTAAATTAGGCGATTGGCAAGAGGAGCGGGCTACTTATGTTTCTTTTGGAATGTATCAGGAATTAGATGCTTTGGCTTATATGCCTAAAGATTATGTGATATTGGCTTTAGACGGAAACAAAGATTATATAGGAAAGGTTTTTGATATAAGTGATTTGAATGCTAGAGGCGAATTGCTTTCAGTTTTTCATCTTGGTTTTCATAAAAAACTGAACGATAAATTGATTTTTGGCGCTAGAGGCAAGATTTATTCCAGTATTTATAATGTTTCGTCAACCAAAAATTCAGGTTATTTTTATACCATTCAAGATGAAAATTCTGTTTATGAACAAATTATTTCGTCTAATATTCAAATAGACATGTCAGGATTGACTAATTATACGAATAATAACTCGGTTGATGCAGTGAGTACTATTGCAAAAAAAGCACTTCTAGGAGGAAATCTTGGTTTAGGTTTAGATTTGGGTTTAACGTATTATCCTAAAAAAAACATTCAATTTACAGCTAGTTTAACAGATATAGGTTTTGTCAAACATACAAAAGACGTTGAAAATTATACTTACAAAGGCTATTACAATTACAAAGGACTAACACCTAATTTTATTTTAGATGGTTCCAATCAAAGTTTATCCGAGGAATTTGAAGATGCTTTACCACTGGATACTATAAATCAAAAATATACCACTTGGCGACCTTTAAAGTTGAATTCATCCATTCAATATTCATTTGGAGATGGAAGAAATACGGATTGTAATTGTCTTGGAAATGAGATTCAATACAAGAATGCTATTGGAGCACAATTGTTTGCTATGTCCACACCAAGAGCACCACTTATGGCTCTAACAGCTTATTACAGAAGACGATTTTTAGAATCTTTAGAAATGAAAGCTACTTATACAATAGATTCATTTTCGGCCACAAACATAGGTCTAGGATTGTCAACCACTATACGCAAAGTTAATTTTTACCTCATGGCTGATAATCTTTTGGAATATAGAGATATTAGTAAAGCCAATAGTTTGGCATTTCAGTTAGGTATTAATATTGTTTTTCCAGATAAAAACACACCTGATTAAAATACGGTCTAGATAGACTTAAAAAAGCCTTCAATTAATTATTCTGTAATTAAGATGGTTTTTTGCTTAAGATTTTTTATATTTGCACGCAATTTAACTACAACTTCAAAATTGCAATGATCGCACACATTTCCAAAATTATCGGCGAAGGTTTAACTTACGATGATGTATTATTAGTTCCAAATTATTCGGACGTTCTTCCTCGTGAGGTAAGCATTAAATCAAAATTTTCTAGAAATATAACGCTAAATGTTCCTATTGTATCTGCTGCTATGGATACAGTAACAGAAAGTTCTATGGCAATTGCTATGGCACAAGAAGGAGGGATTGGTGTTTTACATAAAAATATGACTATCGAACAACAGGCTGCCAAAGTACGTAAAGTAAAACGTGCCGAGTCTGGAATGATTATCGATCCAGTTACTTTGCCATTGACCTCTACAGTTGCCGATGCTAAAATGGCGATGAAAGAATATGGCATTGGTGGTATTCCAATTGTAGATGACAAAAAAATATTGAAAGGAATTGTTACTAATAGGGATTTACGTTTTGAAAAAAACAGTTCAAGACCTATTATCGAGGTCATGACCACAGAAAATTTGGTAACTGTAGCTGAAGGAACTTCTTTAGAACAAGCAGAAGTCGTTTTACAAGGGTATAAAATTGAAAAATTACCAGTGATTAACGCTAAAAATGAGTTGGTTGGTTTAATCACTTTTAGAGATATTACCAAGTTGACTCAAAAACCAAATGCTAATAAAGATAAATTTGGTCGTTTAAGAGTAGCTGCTGCTTTAGGAGTTACTGCCGATGCAGTCGAAAGAGCAACAGCTTTAGTAAAAGCAGGCGTTGATGCAGTAATTATCGATACGGCACACGGACATACAAAAGGCGTAGTAGATGTATTGAAAGCGGTGAAAGCAAAGTTTCCCAAACTAGATGTTATTGTTGGTAATATCGCCACTTCTGAAGCTGCAAAATATTTAGTAGAGAATGGAGCTGATGGAGTGAAAGTAGGAATAGGACCAGGTTCTATTTGTACAACCAGAATTGTTGCAGGAGTAGGTTTTCCTCAATTTTCTGCCGTGCTTGAAGTAGCTGCAGCTATCAAAGGTACAGGTGTTCCTGTAATTGCTGATGGTGGAATTCGTTACACAGGAGATATTCCTAAAGCAATTGCTGCGGGAGCCGATTGTGTAATGTTAGGTTCGTTGTTAGCAGGAACAATGGAATCTCCAGGTGAAACTATCATTTTCGAAGGTAGAAAATTCAAATCCTATAGAGGAATGGGTTCTGTTGAAGCCATGCAAGAAGGTTCAAAAGATCGTTATTTTCAAGATGTGGAGGACGATGTTAAGAAACTAGTTCCAGAAGGAATCGTAGGTCGTGTGCCTTACAAAGGTGAGTTGAACGAAAGTATGCAACAATTCATTGGAGGTCTTCGTGCTGGTATGGGGTATTGCGGATCCAAAGATATTGCAACTCTACAAGATTCAGGCCGTTTTGTTCGTATTACCGCTAGTGGAATCAACGAAAGTCATCCACATAATGTGACCATTACCAAAGAAGCTCCGAATTATTCGAGATAGTTTTCATGAAATTAAAATTTGATATTCAAGAAACAATTGAGTCTGAAATTTATTATGGCTTTTATGATATTTATATTTTAGGAGGTCATTTTATTGAAGTTAATTCTGATTTTTATGTACAGATTATAAATATTGAGACAAATGAAGAGATTGAATTGACAGAGAAAAGTTTGAAGGCTAGAGATTATAAATTTGGTAAAAAAGCAATTAAATTTTATTCGTTTCAAGTTAACAATTATGGAAAGTTCAGAATATCTTTCCATAATTATGGAGATATGGTAGTCAAAGATTCGATGTTGGAAGTTTTTCCATTTCCTTTTTCAATACCACTTATCTTGACTTCATTCCTTTTTGGAAAAAGTAGAAAAATGGAATCTATAAAAAATATAGAGATATTAATCGAATAAGTTAAAATCACATTTATGATAAAAAAAAGGTGTAAGATTCAGTTCTTACACCTTTTTTTTTAAAATTCTTATGCAAAATGATTTCTAAAATGAAAATATTGAATTTGTAGTTTTTTTTACAGATAATATGATTTAAAAGTGTTAAAAAAAGGCATTCAATAAAAAAAAACACTAATTTTATGCAATCGATTACAATAATGTAATTAACTAACAAAAAAAAACATTTATCATGAAAAAAAAATTACTTTATTTTACTTCAATTGTGCTGTTTTCAGTAACAGCTGTTAATGCTCAAACTACAATCTGGGATATAGGAAACAATACAACTGTTCTTAATGATGCTGCTGTAGTTACTGGTGATTGGCCTGTTGGTCCTGCTTTCGCATCTGAAACTGTAGTTAAAGGATTAGGTATATTTCCTGGAACAGCTACTACTTTTGGTGCAATTGGAACTCAATCATCAGGTAGCTTTAGTGATTCATATTCAGCAGTGAATCGTTTTCCTACAGGTGGTGCAAGTGGTGGTAGTGCTACAGCATTACCGACTTCGCGTTATGTTTATTTTAATGTTAGTGGATCTTGTACAATAAAAATTTGGTTCAAAGGCGGTAATTCTACTTCAACTCGTAGCCTTTTTGTTAGTGATGGTACAACTGTTTTACAATCAGGAGCATCTGTGAATGGTGCTGCTGTTATTGTAGAAAAAACTGTTAGTGCTGCTGGTAAATATTATGTGTATTGTGATAATGGAAATAATATTTATAAAATTGAAATTGTTGGAGCTACAGTAAATACTCCAGCACTTTCTACTGATAACTTCCAAAAAGAATCTCAAGTAAATGTTTATGCTAAAGAAAATAAAATCTTTTTATCTAATGTAAAATCTAAAACTGCTGTAAGTGTTTATACTGTCGCTGGTGCTTTAGTAAAAACGACTGAAACAGCAGAAGATACAAGTATTGATGTAAAAGCTGGTGTGTATGTAGTAAAAGCTTCGTCTGAAGAAGGTACTAAATCAGTAAAAGTTATTGTACAGTAATAATTAATTAATTTTCGAACAATTTTTTTTCAGACGAATTTTGAATCATTCCTTTTTATCAAAGATAACTTGGTTTATATTTTGATTTAGGAGATGTAAAATGTTTGCGTAAATTTCTTCAAGATATGATAAATATCAGGTGTTTTTAAAGATTGTATTGCTTAAATTTGAGTAAAATAAAACACTACGAATTTATATAAGAGTCTTATGAAGAATATCAAAATCATTCAGGAGTTACACGATTTAGGAATAACTGGTTATCACGAAGTGGTTTACAATCCTTCGTATGAAGAATTATACCAAGCCGAGGTGTCGCACAAAAGAAAAGGCTACGAAAAAGGTGCTTTGACAGATACTGGTGCTGTCGCGGTTAAAACCGGTGTTTTTACTGGGCGTTCGCCAAAAGACAGATATATTGTTGAAGATGATGTTACAAGAGATACTGTTTATTGGGATAAAAAAGTAAATTTTCCAACAACAATTGAGGTTTGGAAGGATTTAAAAGCATTAGTTTTGAATCAACTTTCTACTTCTCCAAAATTATATGTGGTTGATGCTTTTTGTGGTACAAACGCTGACACAAGACTCAAAGTACGTTTCATCATGGAAGTAGCTTGGCAAGCGCATTTTGTAACCAATATGTTCATCCGACCGTCAATTTATGAACTAGAAAACTTTGGAGAACCTGATTTTATTATCATGAACGGATCTAAAACGACCAATCCTGATTGGGAAGAAATGGGGTTAAATTCAGAAAATTTTGTTGTTTTCAATCTTACCGAAAAAATCCAAATTATTGGTGGAACATGGTATGGAGGCGAAATGAAGAAAGGAATGTTCTCGATGATGAATTATTATTTGCCTTTAAAAGGAATGGCATCCATGCACTGTTCAGCTAACCTGGGCGAAAAAGGTGATGTTGCTTTGTTTTTTGGTCTTTCGGGAACAGGAAAAACGACTTTATCTGCCGATCCAAAACGCTATTTAATTGGCGATGACGAACACGGATGGGATAATAATGGTGTTTTTAATTATGAAGGAGGCTGTTATGCGAAAGTAATTGACTTAAGTGAAAACAATGAGCCGGATATTTGGAGAGCCATTAAAAGAGATGCTTTACTAGAAAATGTGATTGTGGATGAATACGGAGAAATCAATTATTATGATCATTCTATTACAGAAAATTCCAGAGTTTCTTATCCAATTTATCATATTAATAAAATTGTGTTGCCTTCAAAAGCAGGACACGCCAATAAAATAATCTATCTTTCTGCCGATGCTTTTGGCGTATTGCCACCAGTTTCTATTTTGAATGAAGATCAGGCGCAATACCATTTTCTTTGCGGTTATACCTCTAAATTAGCAGGAACCGAAAGAGGAATTACAGAACCACAACCTTCATTTTCTCCGGCTTTTGGTGAAGCATTCCTGACTTTACACCCAACTATGTATTCTAAAACATTAATTGGAAAAATGAAAGAACACGGAGCTAAAGCTTATTTGGTAAATACGGGTTGGAACGGAACCGGAAAAAGAATTTCACTAAAAAATACCAGAGCAATTATTGATGCCATTATCAGCAGTGAAATCGATCAGGTAGAAACTAAAGCAATCCCATTTTTGAATTTAACAATCCCAACTGCTTTATCAGAGGTTAGTGAAGGAATTCTGGATCCAAGAGATACGTATAAAGATAAAGAAGAGTGGACAAGTAAAGCCAAAGATTTAGCGTCACGTTACATCAAAAATTTTGAGCAATACACCAATACCGAAGAGGGGAAGCGTTTGGTTAGTGCTGGACCTTCATTAGAACTTAATTCTGTCGAAGTGTAATTTTCAAAGGAATTAATTCAAAAAAAAATGACCACGAATTACACAAATTTACACGAAAAACAATCTGTTTTAATTATACGAATTCTTAAAACAATTACAATTTGTGATAATTCGTGTAATTTGTGGTTAAAAAGTTTAAAACAACCTTCTGATAATTTCCTAACAATTAAATTCAATAAAAAGTTGTTTTCTAATGAAATTATCTTGTATATTTGCGCTCGAATCGAAGGATTATAGAATTTAAAAATTTATGTTATCAACTCAATTGCATCATCATCATTTTCATTATTGCTCTCAAGCGATGTGTTAATGGTATGCGTGTAAATCATCATATTTAAAAACCCGTTTGAGTATATCAAGCGGGTTTTTTATTTTACATCCGTTTATACTCAAGCAAAACAGTATAAAACTAAAACAAACAAAAAATGAGTACTTTAAAAATTGCAATTCAAAAATCAGGACGCTTAAACGAAGACAGCATCCAAATTCTAAAAGATTGTGGCATCTCTATCAACAATGGAAATGACCAATTGAAAGCCGAAGCAACCAATTTTCCTTTGGAAGTTTTGTACTTAAGAAATTCTGATATTCCTCAATATTTGATTGATGGAGTGGTTGATATTGCTATCGTTGGCGATAATCTTTTAGTTGAAAAAGGAAAGGATATTAAAGTAATTCAGAAATTAGGCTTTTCTAAATGTAAAGTTTCTGTAGCCGTTCCAAAAACATTCGATTACAAATCCATCAAAGATTTGGAAGGAATGCGAATTGCGACTTCTTATCCAAATACGGTTATCGATTATTTTGCAAAATTTGGAATGACAGTTGATATTCACCAAATTTCAGGGTCGGTTGAAATCGCACCAAATATTGGGCTTGCTGATGGAATTGTGGACATCGTTTCCAGCGGAAGCACTTTGTTCAAAAACAATTTGAAAGAAGTAGAAGTAATTTTCAAAAGTGAAGCTGTTTTGGCCGTTTCTCCAAAAGTGACTCCTGAAGTGCAATCAATTATCAATACACTTCAATTCAGAATCGAATCAGTTTTAAGAGCTCGAAAATCAAAATACATCTTGATGAATGTTCCTAATGACAAGATTGAAGCTGTAAGCAATATTTTGCCAGTACTTAAAAGTGCTACCGTAATGCCATTGGCACAAGAAGGTTGGAGCAGTGTTCACACTGTAATTGATAAAGACACTTTTTGGGATGTTATCGATCAATTGAAAGAAGCCGGAGCCGAAGGAATTTTGGTTTGCCCAATCGAAAAAATGGTGCTTTAAAGTACGATTTACGAAGTTAGAAATACGAAGAAAAAACAAAAAAACTTTGCAGACTTTGCGGTTAAATTTAAAACGATGAACAAAATATTCAATCCAAAACCAGAAACTTGGTCTTCTATTTTAAAAAGACCAACCCAAACTATTGGCGATATTGAAGCTACCGTGAAAGAAATTTTCAAGGAAATTCAAGCTAATGGAGATGAGGCTGTGGCAAAATATACTCTGCAGTTTGATGGTGTAAATTTTGAAAATATAGAAGTTTCTCCATCAGAAATTGAGGAAGCCATTGCAACAATTCCTGAAGATTTGAAAAATGCGATTCAATTAGCAAAATCAAATATCGAGAAATTTCATTTCGCTCAAAAAACAGCTAAAGTAGAAGTAACAACAGCTGAAGGTGTACAATGCTGGCAGGAAAAAAGACCTATTCAAAAAGTAGGTTTATACATTCCGGGCGGAACTGCACCTTTGTTTTCAACCGTTTTGATGCTGGCTGTTCCTGCAAATATTGCAGGTTGCAACGAAATTGTTTTGTGTTCGCCACCAGATAAAACTGGGAAAATTAATCCAGCTATTTTGTATGCTGCCAATTTATGCGGTGTGACCAAAATTTTGAAAGTAGGTGGCATTCAGGCCATTGCAGGAATGACTTTTGGAACCAAATCAATTCCAAAGGTGTACAAAATTTTCGGTCCCGGAAATCAGTTCGTTACTGTAGCCAAGCAATTGGCAACCCAATATGGCGTGGCAATCGATATGCCGGCCGGACCTTCTGAATTGTTGATTGTAGCTGATGATACTGCGGTTCCGGCTTTCATCGCTTCCGATTTATTATCACAAGCTGAACACGGAACTGATAGTCAGGTGATTTTGGTTTCCACTTCATTGGAATTGATTGATGAAGTAGAAGAGGAAGTTCAAAAGCAATTAGAAGTTTTACCAAGAAAAGCTATTGCCGAAAAAGCCATTGCTAATTCAAAATTGATTTTTGTCGAAAATGATAAAATTGCATTAGAATTAATTGACGAATATGGTCCTGAACACTTTATTATCTGTACTAAAGACGAAGATTTTTATGTACGTAATATAGGAAATGCAGGTTCGGTTTTCATTGGAAATTATACGCCGGAAAGTGCTGGAGATTATGCTTCAGGAACCAATCATACATTGCCAACAAACGGATATGCCAAGAATTACAGCGGAGTGAATTTGGATAGTTTTACCAAATCGATGACTTTTCAGAAAATATCCGAAAATGGTATTCAAAACATTGGTAAAGCAATAGAAATTATGGCAGAAGCCGAAGGATTGCAGGCACACAAAAATGCAGTTACTTTGAGATTAGCATCCTGCAAGATTTCTTAAAACCTTTAGGGATTAAAAAAATGTAATAAATCATTAGATGAGTATATTTAATAAAATATTAGAAAGATCAAAACTAAATAAAGAGCTTATTGGATTGTGGAAATACAATGACGATGAAGGATTTTGGTGTGGTTATGTAATTGACTATAATGAAAATTTAGTGAAAATCCAGCATTACACTAAATATGGTAAAAAGGATGGTATAATCATCGCTCAAATTTCAGATATTCAAAGTGTTGATTTTAATGATGAATATGCAAAAGCAATGCAATGTGTGATTGACTATTCAAATGAATTGGAAAAAGAAGAAGAAACAAATATTCACCTTACTGAAAATGAAGATTGGCAATTTGAACTTCTAAAACAAATGGAAGGAAATTTAGATAAAATAACAAGTTTGGAAATTAATAGTTCAAGTTATTTTTCAGGTTTTATTCTTGAAGTTTCTGAAACTGATTTCATTTTCCATTGCATTGGAAAACTTGGTGAAGATGAAGGAGCAGTAATTTATAGAATTGAAGATATAACAGGGTTCAGAATTAATGATATTGAAAATCGCAAAAGAACAATGTTATACAAATGGAGAAAATCCAGCATATAAAACAACGTAATTAAAAATGAAAGATTTCAACGTAAATAATATAGTTAGGGAAAACGTTAAGTCGATGAAGCCATATTCTTCGGCACGTGATGAATTTGAGGATTTTGATACAGCAGATATGATTTTTTTGGATGCCAATGAAAATCCGTTCCAAAATGGTGTGAATCGTTATCCGGATCCGCAACAAAGCAGTGTAAAAGTAGTTTTGGCAAAGCAAAAAAAGGTTAATACAAATCAAATTTTACTTGGAAACGGAAGTGACGAAGTATTAGATTTGCTATTCAGAGCTTTTTGCGAACCAAAAATTGACAACATTATTTCATTACCACCAACTTACGGAATGTATTGTGTTTTGTCAAACCTGAATAACATTGAAAACAGAGAAGTTTTACTTTCAGCTGATTTTCAGCCACAAGTAGAAAAGATTTTAGATGCTGTTGACGAAAATACTAAAATCATCTTTTTATGTTCGCCAAATAATCCAACAGGAAATTCTTTTACAACAGAAAGTGTAACCACTTTATTGGAAAAATTCAATGGATTTATTGTGATTGACGAAGCTTATATTGATTTTTCAGATAAGGCAAGTTGGTTAGAAAAATTGAATCAGTATCCGAATTTGATTATTACACAAACACTTTCAAAAGCATACGGTTTAGCGGGAATTCGTTTGGGAATTTGTTATGCTTCTGCCGAGGTAATTGCAGTTTTAAATAAAATAAAACCGCCTTATAACGTAAACGAACTGACACAGCAAAGAGCTTTGGAACGTTTGAAAGATGAAGATAAAATTAAAAATGAAATAAATTCAATTCTAAAAGAAAGAGAGTCTTTACTTAAAGTGTTACATGAGGTAAATTTTGTTGAAAAAATATATCCAACAGAAGCCAATTTCATTTTGATAAAAGTGGATGATGCCAATAAGAGATACGACGAATTGATTGCCAAAGGAATTGTAATTCGCAACAGAACGACCCAACCTTTATGTGAAAATACGTTGCGTTTGACTATTGGAACTAAAGAAGAAAATCAGAAGTTGATGGAGGCTTTGAAAGTGATTAGTCAAATATGAATGCTCTTAATATCAGGTATTTGATTTTAATATTGAGTATTATTATTTATGTAATTAGTTTGAATAATGATGTTTTTGTAGTGCTTCCTAATGAGAAAGAACATTATTTAAGTGGTTTTGTAGCTCTAACTTGTGGTTGGTTTGGAATTTTTAGCGGTGGCTTAATTTCAATTTGTTGGTTTGCTAATCCTGCTTTGTTTCTTTCTTGGTTTAAGCTCAAGAAAACAAAGGTTTCATTTATATATAGTGTTGTAGCTTTTTTTTTCTGTATTCTTTTTGTGGTTTTGGATTATATTTTGCAAGGCGTAGAACTCAACGAATATGGGAAAGGATTTTATTTTTGGATGTTAAGTATATTGATTATGTTTTGTGGTAATTTATACTGTATTACAAGAAGGAAAGATTAAATAAAAATTATTATGGGTTTTCCCAAATAAAAAAAATAGTTTAAAAATGAAAAAAATACTTTTTATAGATCGCGACGGAACGATTGTTTTAGAACCGGAAGGATTGCAGTTAGACAGTTTAGATAAATTAGAATTTTTCCCAAAAGCCTTTCAATATTTAGGAAAAATTGCTGCCGAATTGGATTTTGAATTGGTAATGGTAACCAATCAGGATGGTTTGGGAACGGATAGTTTTCCTGAAGATACTTTTTGGCCTACACAAAACTTTATTTTGAGAGCCTTTGAAAACGAAGGAGTGTTTTTTGATGATATTTTTGTAGACCGTTCTTTTCCGGAAGACAATGCGCCAACCCGCAAGCCTCGAACAGGAATGTTGACCAAATATATTGACAATCCAAATTATGATTTGGCTAATTCTTTTGTTTTAGGAGATCGTTTGACTGATGTTGAATTAGCTAAAAACCTAGGAACGAAAGCCATTTTTATGAACACAACCGATGGAGCGGGAAGTGAAGAAATCAGTGCTAAAAGAGAAGAATTAGACGCTACAATTGTATTACAATCTACCGATTGGAAAACAATTTATGAGTTTCTAAAATTAGACGAGCGTACAGCTTCTATCACTAGAAAAACGCACGAAACGGATATTTACATAAATCTGAATCTTGACGGAACTGGGAAAAGTAAAATAGAAACGGGAATTGCTTTTTTCGACCACATGTTAGACCAAATCGCCCGCCACGGACAAATGGACTTGGAAATCTTGGTAAAAGGAGATTTAGAAGTCGATGAACACCACACAATTGAAGATACAGCTATAGCTTTAGGAGAAGTTTTTGCCAAAGCATTAGGAAATAAACTAGGAATAGAAAGATACGGTTTTTGTTTACCAATGGATGATTGCTTATCTCAAGTAGCTATTGATTTCGGAGGTAGAAACTGGTTGGTTTGGGAAACGGAATTCAAACGTGAAATGGTAGGCAAAATGCCAACAGAAATGTTTTATCATTTCTTCAAATCCTTTTCAGATGGAGCAAAAGCAAACATCAACATCAAAGCAGAAGGAACGAACGAACACCACAAAATTGAAGCTATTTTCAAAGCTTTTGCGAAAGCGATAAAAGTTGCCGTAAAACGCGATACGGAGAAAATGATTTTGCCAAGCACGAAAGGAATGTTGTAAAATTGTTTCAAGTTTAAAGTTTCAGGTTGCCCTGCGTGACTTAAAACATTAAACTTGAAACTTGAAACAAAAACTAATGAAAATTGTAATCATAAATTACGGAGCAGGAAATATTCAAAGCATTATGTTTGCCATCGAAAGATTGGGATACAAAGCGGTTTTGAGCAACAATCCTGACGAAATAAAATCAGCAGATAAAGTGATTTTTCCGGGAGTGGGAGAGGCGAGTTATGCGATGAAAATGCTTCAGGAAAGCGGTTTGGATACTTTAATTCCAACATTGAAACAACCCGTTTTTGGAATTTGTTTGGGTATGCAATTGATGTGTAATTCATCGGAAGAAGGAAATACAAAAGGTTTGGGAATTTTTGATGTGGATGTGGTTAAATTTACTTCAAAAGTGAAAGTACCACAAATGGGATGGAATACGATTTACAATCTCAAATCTGATCTTTTCAAAGGAATTGCTGAAAACGAATATATGTATTTGGTACATAGTTTTTACGCTCCGCTTTGTGCTGAAACCATTTCTACAACTAATTATGAACTGGAATATTCATCAGCATTGGAAAATAATAATTTCTATGGAACTCAATTTCACCCTGAAAAAAGTGGGGACATTGGAGAACAAATTCTTGGGAATTTTTTAAAGTTATAAATATTTAAAAATCTAAAATCTGCACTCTAAAATCATAAATGGAATGAGAATAATACCTGCAATAGACATCATCGAAGGAAAATGTGTTCGCTTGTCGAAAGGCGATTACAATACCAAAATCATATACAACGAAAATCCGCTTGAAGTAGCGAAATCATTCGAAGCACACGGAATCGAATACTTGCATTTGGTTGATTTGGACGGTGCAAAATCAAGCAAAATTGTCAATTATAAAATATTGGAACAAATCGCTTCACAAACCAAACTGAAAATTGATTTTGGTGGTGGTTTGAAAGCCGATTCTGATTTAAAAATTGCTTTTGAATCAGGAGCTAATCAAATTACTGGCGGAAGTATCGCTGTAAAAAATAGAGACATTTTCGAAAAATGGATTGCAGAATATGGTTCAGATAAAATCATTTTAGGTGCTGATGCTAATAATGAAAAAGTAGCCGTTTCAGGATGGTTGGAAGATTCAAATGAAGATTTGGTTCCATTTATCCAAGACTACCAAAACAAAGGAATTCAGTACGTAATTTGTACAGATATTGCCAAAGACGGAATGCTGGAAGGACCAAGTTTTGATTTGTATGCCAAGATTTTAAAGCAAGCAGATGGATTAAAATTAATCGCTTCCGGAGGAATTTCAACCTTTGATGAATTGCCTAAATTAGCCGAATTGGGTTGCGAAGGAACAATAATTGGTAAAGCGATTTACGAAGGAAGAATTTCGTTGAAACAATTGGAACAATATATTTTAACAATGTAGAGACGTTGCACTGCAACGTCTAAAATTACATTTAATACAAAAATGTGTAAAGACGTTGCACTGCAACGTCTCTACGGCGAAATAAAACAATAAAAATGTTAACAAAAAGAATAATCCCTTGCCTCGACATCAAAAACGGACGAACCGTTAAAGGTGTTAATTTCGTAGATTTGCGGGATGCAGGCGATCCTGTGGAATTGGCTAAAATCTATTCGGATGAAGGGGCTGACGAATTGGTTTTTCTTGATATTTCGGCAACAGAAGAACGTAGAAGAACCTTGGTTGATTTGGTTCGCAAAGTGGCGGCAACCATCAATATTCCGTTTACGGTTGGCGGTGGAATTTCGGCAGTTTCGGATGTTGAAGTATTATTGCAAAACGGAGCGGATAAGGTTTCAATTAATTCATCGGCGGTAAAAAATCCACAACTGATTAATGATTTGGCACAGAAATTCGGAAGCCAATGTGTTGTGGTTGCTATTGATGCCAAGCAAATTGATGGCGAATGGATGGTGCATTTGGTAGGAGGGAAAGTGCCAACAGAAATCAGATTATTCGATTGGGCACAAGAAGTGGAGCAACGTGGAGCAGGTGAAATTTTGTTTACATCAATGAATCACGACGGAACCAAAAATGGTTTTGCCAACGAAGCTTTGGCAAAATTGTCTGAGTTGGTCAATATTCCGATAATTGCTTCGGGTGGAGCAGGAAATATTCAGCATTTTGTTGATACCTTTGTCGAAGGAAAATCGGATGCGGCTTTAGCGGCAAGTGTATTTCATTTCAAAGAAATTGAAATTAAAACTTTAAAAAAAGAACTTAAAAATAATAACATAGAAGTTAGAATATAGATAATAGAATAAAGAAAATAGACCGAGAATTGAACGTTAATTTAATCCAATTTTTTGTCTATATTCTATTCTCTTATTTCTTTTTTCTTTAAAAAAAATAAAAATGAACATAGATATCAAAAGCGCACACGGTTTAATTCCAGCGATTATTCAGGATTCAGAAACCAAAAACGTCCTGATGTTGGGCTATATGAACGAAGAATCACTTCAAAAAACAATTGAAACTCAAAAAGTGACTTTTTTCAGCCGTTCCAAACAAAGACTTTGGACAAAAGGCGAGGAGAGTGGCAACTTTTTAGAACTAGTTGATATTAAAAATGATTGCGATGGCGACACGCTTTTGATTCAGGCAAAACCCGTTGGCCCTACTTGTCATACTGGTGCAGATACTTGTTGGCAAACAGAAAACAAATCGGATTTTGGTTTTATTTCAACTTTGGAAAGCACTATCAAAACCCGCAGAGAAAATGCAGATTCTGAAAAAAGTTATGTAGCTTCTTTATTTGAAAAAGGAATCAATAAAATAGCTCAAAAAGTAGGAGAAGAAGCTGTAGAAGTAGTAATCGAAGCTAAAGACAATAACGATCATTTATTCCTAGATGAAAGTGCTGATTTACTTTTTCATTACTTGATTTTGTTACAAGCCAAAGGTTTTGAATTAAATGATGTGGTGAATGTTTTGAAAGCACGTCAGAAATAAAATTCTTTTAAAAAAACTAAAAGTCCAATAGTAATTCATTTTGCTATTGGACTTTTTTATTGGTAAATAGTTTGTAATTTTGAGTAAAACTGCCTGATAAATGGAAAAATATTTCAAATTAATTTGTATCGGATTTTTGATTTCAAACGCAATTCAAGCACAAGGTCTTCTCGGTGAGAAGATTCAAAAATTCACTAGACAGGATAACCTACGAGGCAGTATTACTACCGAAAGAGCATGGTGGGATTTGAAAAAATACCATCTTGATATTAAAGTAAATCCTGCTGATAGTACAATTTCGGGTTCGAATACGATTCGATATCAAGTTTTGAAATCGTATAACAGTATGCAAATTGACTTGCAAAAACCAATGCAAATTTCCAAAGTAATTCAAGACGGAAAAGAATTAAAAATCGAAAGAGATGGAAATGCGTTCTTTATTAAATTGATTGCACCACAAAATATTGGCGAAACCAAAGAAGTTGTTGTCTTTTATAACGGAAAACCTAAAGTTGCTATCAATCCGCCTTGGGACGGAGGAATTACTTGGAGTAAAGACAAAAATGGTAAATCTTTTATCGCTTCTACTTGTCAAGGTTTGGGTGCTAGTGTTTGGTGGCCGAACAAAGACCACATGTACGACGAAGTGGATGAAATGCTTATTAGTGTCAATGTTCCAAACAATTTGATGGATGTTTCTAATGGTCGTTTGCAAGGCGTTACGAATTTAGAAGACGGGACAAAGACCTTTACTTGGACTGTTTCCAATCCTATTAATAATTATGGTGTGAACATCAATATTGGTGATTATACTTCATTTTCAGAAGTGTATAAAGGTGAAAAAGGCGATTTAGATTGTCAGTATTATGTATTGAAAGACAATTTAGAAAAAGCCAAAAAGCATTTCAAAGAAGTACCTCGAATGTTGAAAGCTTTCGAACATTGGTTTGGTTCTTATCCTTTTTATGAAGACAGTTTCAAGTTAGTTGAAGCTCCTTATTTAGGAATGGAACATCAAAGTAGCGTTACGTATGGGAATCACTATCAGAATGGATATTTAGGAACGGATAGAAGCAAATCAGGCTGGGGAATGAAATTTGATTACATCATCATTCACGAATCGGGTCACGAATGGTTTGCTAACAATATTACATACAAAGACATCGCTGATATGTGGATTCACGAAAGTTTTACCTGTTATTCTGAAAATTTGTTTGTTGAATTCTATTATGGAAATAAAGCAGGTTCAGAATATGTAAGAGGACAGCGGAATGAAATTGAAAATACAAAACCTATTATAGGTAAATACGATGTAAATAGCGAAGGCTCTGGCGATATGTACACAAAAGGGGCAAATATGTTACACACTTTGCGTCAAATCGTGAATGATGACGAAAAATGGAGAACTATTTTGCGAGGTTTGAATAGTACTTTTTACCACCAAACGGTTACGACCAAACAAATTGAAGATTATTTGTCTCAAGCAGTTGGTTTGGATTTAGATTCGTTTTTCAATCAATATTTAAGAGATATTCGAATTCCGACTTTTGAATATAAATTAATAAATAAAACACTTTCTTATCGTTGGACAAACTGTGTTGCTGGTTTTGATATTCCAGTAAAAGTAATTCTAAATGGTAAAGCAAAATGGTTAAAACCACAAACAGAATGGACTACTTTGTCACAAAATTCCAAAAAAATGAAACTTGAAGTCGATAAGGATTTTTATGTGAATTTTTCAAAGATGAACTGATTATTCAAATAAGAAGACTAAATCCCATCTAATTCAAACAATTGCACTTGGTTTTTTAATCTTTCGATAAGCATTCCCATCATCCTTTTATTAAGACTGGATGAATTTTTGATGTAAATTGCATATTCCTCGATTGTAAACAAAGCGATAATCATTCCTTTGAGCGCATTACGAAACTTGATGTCTTTTTGAATAGCATTTTCAATCGTAGTTAGTTTTTTGTCAACAGAAAAAGAATTAAAATCAATTCTGTTTTTGCCTAAATGATTGATGAAAGAAGCAATAAATAAATCGTTTTGAAGCTTTAAAATAGGACGCAAAACCTGATTTTGAAACAATTCATCCGATGAGGATTGATCACTTACAGTACCAATAGTTTCGCCTCTAAATTCTTTTAAAAAAGTATCTCTCTGATTCATGATTTTTTCTTTAAATATAAGTAAAAAGCAGTTGTTGAAGTTTGAAAAATAAGTTTTTTTTAGATATTAACATTTGAATCTTTTCAAGAGTTATTACCATACACAATTTCAAATAAAACCAAAAAAAAACTCCATAATTTAATGGAGTTTTTAGGTTGTTATTTTTGATTTTTTTCAATCCACAATTTGGCATTTACAAAGGCTTCGTGCCAAGGCGTAACTTCGTCGTTTCTGTCTTTTGGATAATTAGCCCAGTTCCATTGGAACGTAGAACGCTCAATATGTGGCATCATTACCAAGTGACGGCCTGTTGTATCACACAACATAGCAGTGTTAAAATCAGAACCATTAGGATTTGCAGGATAGCTATCGTAACCGTATTTTCCAACAATGTTGTAGTTGGCTTCTGGTTCTGGTAAATTGAATTTTCCTTCACCGTGAGAAACCCAAACTCCAAGCGTGCTTCCAGCCAAAGTAGATAACATCACCGATTTGTTTTCCTGAATAGTTACTGATGTAAAAATACTTTCGTGTTTGTTACTGTCATTATGAAGCATTTTTCCGTGTACTTTATGTTCTGGATTAATTACTTCTAATTCCATAAATAACTGGCAACCGTTACAGATTCCAACCGATAAAGTATCTTCTCTTTTAAAGAAATTTTTCAAGGCTGTATTGGCTTTTTCATTGTATTTGAATGCTCCAGCCCAACCTTTGGCAGAACCTAAAACATCTGAATTAGAGAATCCTCCAACAGCTCCAATAAACTGAATGTCTTCTAATGTTTCACGACCCGAAATTAAATCGGTCATGTGAACGTCTTTTACATCAAATCCTGCCAAGTACATGGCGTTTGCCATTTCACGTTCCGAATTACTTCCTTTTTCACGAATAATAGCTGCTTTTGGTCGAGGTTTTGAATTGTCAATTACAGGTGCTTTTCCTGTGAAATGAGTTGGGAAAGTATAGTTTAATGCTTGGTTTTTATAGTTGTCATAACGCTCTTGTGCCGTTCCGTTTTTAGATTGTCTTTGGTCTAATAAGAATGATGTTTTAAACCAAATATCTCTGTATTTTGCAATGTCTAATTGACAACCTCCAAAGTCTAAAGTAGCTTCAGTTGTTGCGTTTCCTAATTTGTAGAAAGTTACATTGTTTGCTTTCAATTTAGCTTCAACAGCTTCATCAGAATTGGCTTGGAAAACAACAGCAATATTTTCAGAGAATAAATATTTGATAATATCTTTTTCTTCGAAAACAGAGAAATCAATTTTTGCTCCCAAATTCACATCAGCAAAACACATTTCTAATAAAGTAGTAATTAAGCCACCACTTCCAATGTCGTGTCCTGCCAAGATTTGATTGTCTAAAATCAATTCCTGTAAGGTGTTGAATGCATTTTTAAAGAAAGCAGCGTCTTTGATAGTTGGCGCTTCGTTTCCAATAGCGTTCAACGTTTGTGCTAAAGAAGAACCTCCTAATTTGAAATCATCCTGAGACAAATTGATATAATAAATAGAACCACCGTCTTTTTGTAAAACTGGCTCTACTACCTTTCTAATATCAGTACAGTTTCCACCTGCCGAAATAATTACCGTTCCCGGTGCAATTACTTCGTCATTTGGATATTTTTGTTTCATCGAAAGCGAATCTTTTCCTGTTGGAATATTGATTCCCAATTCGATTGCAAAATCAGAACAAGCTTCAACAGCAGCGTACAAACGAGCATCTTCACCTTCATTTTTACAAGCCCACATCCAGTTAGCCGACAGTGAAATTCCTTTCAATCCGTGTTTAATTGGAGCCCAGACAATGTTTGATAATGATTCAGCAATAGCCGTTCTTGTACCAGCAACTGGATCAATTAACGATGCAATAGGAGAGTGCCCAATAGAGGTTGCAATTCCTTCTTTTCCCTGGAAATCCAAAGCCATTACACCACAGTTGTTCAATGGCAATTGCAATTGTCCAGCCGTTTGTTGTTTGGCTACTTTTCCACCTACACAACGGTCAACTTTATTAGTCAACCAGTCTTTAGAAGCTACAGCTTCCAGTTGTAAAACCTGCTCTAAATAAGTAGCAATTTTGTCTTTTGAATACTCTAATCCTGAATAATTGTAATCGATAGTTTTATCAGTCATTACTGTTTTTGGAGAACTACCAAAGAAATCTTCCAAAGCATAATCCATTGGTTTTGCACCAGTCGATTTTGATTCGAAAGTAAAACGGTGGTCACCAGTTACATCACCCACCTGATACATTGGCGAACGCTCTCTGTCTGCAATTCTTTGTAAAATGTCGATATCTTTTTTACCAATAACCAATCCCATTCTTTCCTGAGATTCGTTACCAATAATTTCTTTTGCCGAAAGAGTAGGATCGCCTACAGGCAATTTATCCAAATCAATCAATCCTCCGGTATCTTCCACCAATTCCGAAAGACAGTTTAAGTGTCCTCCAGCTCCGTGATCGTGAATAGAAACAATAGGGTTGTTATCGCTTTCCACCAAACCACGAATGGCATTAGCAGCACGTTTTTGCATTTCTGGGTTGGAACGCTGGATGGCGTTTAATTCAATTCCTGAACCAAAAGCTCCCGTGTCTGCTGAAGAAACTGCAGCTCCACCCATTCCAATTCTATAATTTTCTCCACCAAGAATAACAATTTTATCGCCTTCTTGTGGTTTGTGTTTGATTGCCTGGTTTAATTTTCCGTAACCAATTCCACCTGCTTGCATGATTACTTTATCATAACCAATTTTACGGTTGTTTTCTTCATGTTCGAAAGTCAAAACAGAACCTGTAATAAGCGGTTGACCGAATTTATTTCCAAAATCAGAAGCTCCGTTGGATGCTTTGATTAAAATATCCATTGGAGTCTGGTACAACCATTTTCTTTCGGCTACAGCATCTTCCCAAGGTCTGTTTTCTTCCAATCTTGAGTAAGAAGTCATGTAAACCGCAGTCCCTGCCATTGGCAACGAACCTTGTCCACCAGCCAAACGGTCACGAATTTCTCCTCCAGATCCTGTTGCAGCTCCGTTGAAAGGCTCCACAGTGGTTGGGAAATTGTGTGTTTCTGCTTTTAATGAGATAACTGAATCAAATTCTTTTATTTCGTAAAAATCAGGTTTGTCAGCCGTTTTTGGCGCAAATTGCTGTACTCTTGGTCCTTTTACAAATGCAACGTTGTCTTTGTAAGCCGAAACAATATCGTTAGGGTTTTCCTGTGATGTTTTCTTGATTAATTTAAAAAGAGAGGTTTCTTTTTCCACTCCGTCAATTACAAAAGTTCCGTTGAAAATTTTGTGACGACAGTGTTCTGAATTGGCTTGAGAGAAAGCGAAAATTTCAGAATCGGTTAGTTTTCTACCTAATTTGGTAGCTAAATTATCTAAATAGTCTACTTCTTCTGAACTTAAAGCCAAACCTTCTTGTTTGTTATAAGCAGCAATATCTTCAATATCCAAAATAGCTTCAGGCTGTACATTTATGGTGAAAATATCTTGATTTAATTCGGTGTATTTTTGAGAAAGCATTGGGTCAAAATCCGTGAAATCTTCCGTTGCAGGATGAAATTCTTCGATACGAATGATTCCTGAAATCCCCATATTTTGAGTAATTTCGACCGCATTAGTGCTCCAAGGCGTAATCATAGTGGCACGAGGCCCAACAAAAAAATCCGACAATACGGATTTCTCTATTTTATTTGCGTCGGCAAAAAGCCAGTTAAGTTTTGAAATGTCTTGAACAGAAAGGAGGTCTTGCGTTTGAACTGCGAAAAGCGTCTTGCTTTGGTTTTCAAAGAAATGAATCATCTTGATTGATCGTTAGCGTTGTTTTGTGCGCAAATTTAGTCAATTAAGATTTAAAAAAAAAGCGTCCCAATTTTTATCGGGACGCTTTGTATTTAATTGATAATAATTTTTTCGGTTGTTGACTTTGAGTCTTGGCTAACCTTTATCAGATAAGTACCTTTAGGAAGATTGGTGACCAAAATGGAACTGTTATTTGTATCCTTTTTTTCGAAAACTTTTTGTCCTGATAATGAGAATATTTCTACTGAATGCATACTATTAGAATCATCAAATAGAATATTGAAATTTTCTTTGGACGGATTTGGATAGATTTTGAATTCCTTTTGGTTTGAATTTTCTAATCCTAAACCAGAATAACAAGTCCAAGAAAGATCATCAAAAGCCACACGATTTGCAGTAATGCTATTATCAGTTATACTGATAATTACATCTCCAGATGTATTAATTCCTGTAATAGTTGTTGTAGTTTCTGTTGTGCTGTAAGGAATTGTTCCGACACTATTACCATTGACACGTAGGGTAAAACTTCCGCTAGTAGTTCCGAATATTAGTTTAGTAGTAACTGTCAGATTGCCAATTCCATTGGATGCTGTAGATGCTGTCAGTGATCCATTTCGAATACAAATTGCTTTTGTAGTATTAATTTTTTGATCTGTACGAGCATCAGTTGCTGTCCAATCCAAACCAGTGTCTCCAGTCCATGTTCTAATAGCATAATTAGAGGCTACATCTGGAATGTTTTCGAAACTTTCGCTAGCACAAGAAGTAGTTGCAGCTGTAGTTGTGCCATTAGCAGTATTACTTGATGCAGAACTATTTCCTGCGGCATCTTTAGCAATTACATAAAATGTATAGGTTGTTGCGGGTGTAAGCCCGTTTACAATGGCATTTACTCCAGAAACCGAAGTTTTTAGTACAGAATTCACATAGATTTCATAACTACTTACTCCAATATTATCGGAACTGGCAGTCCAATTCAAGGATAGGGTACTGGAAGAACTTCCTGAAATGGTTAAGTTAGTCGGAGCAGTTGGATTTTGAGTATCAGGAATAATTACGTTTGTTGTACCATTTGTGGTATTACTTGCTGGTGAGGAATTAAAGGCTGCATCTTTTGCAACTACATAAAATGAATAAGTTGTAGATGCTGAAAGTCCAGTAATTGTAGCTGTCAATCCTGAAACTGAAGTTTTTAAAATACCGTTCATGTAAATAGCATAACTGGTTACAGCTACATTATCGGTTGCTGCTGTCCAACTCAAAGAAATGGTATTGGCTGTAGTTCCTGTAACGGTTATATTAGAAGCTGCTGATGGTGCTTGCGTATCGGCATTTGGGTTCCAAATTGCTTGTGCATATTCTGGATGGTCAATGAATGGATTTCTATTGTTTTGTTGCGCATAAATAGCGTTGTTACGTGCAATTTCTCTAGCATTTACAGGGTCTTGCGCATGCCAAGCTAAAAGCATATTTAGAAATGCAGTTGTAAATACTTTATTACTTGAGCCATCAAACATATCGAAACTATAGTTTGAAACTGTATTTTCATAACGAGTGGCAAAATAAAAATACATTCGAGCTATATCGCCTTTGAATTCATCTATTGGTTCAAAAACAATCCCAGAATAACCAGAAACAGCACTTGTACCTCGCTTACTTCCGTTTAAAGAAGTCCAATTTGCACTTGCAACAGTTCCGTGTGGATAATTAGATCTTTGTCCGTTAACTTTGCCATCTGTGGGTGTGACGAAATGTGCATCATTTTTCATCGGAGAGGCCTCATTAAAAACCGATTGCGGAATAATGTGCTCTCTATTGTAACAGTCGCCTTCTACAGAATAATTCCCACATCGATTTGTTGTTCCAGCAGAATAGGTGTATGGATCTGTTGCTATTGGATTTTCAGAATACATATCTAAAATAGTTCCGTCATTTTCATAAAAATTATCTCTGTCTGATGTTTGGTAGGTGTTGTATAAACCATCATAACCATTATCAGTGTGTCCTTTTATGATATTAAATAGCTGTGTTTTCAAAATATATCCTGTTCCAGTAGCAGAAGTATAGTAACCTGCTGGAATCTGGGCAAAAGAAAGGACTGAAAAAAGTAGCGAAAAAAATAGTAGTTTTAGCTTCATATAAAATTTATTTTTTAGATTTAGTTCCGATTTAAGAGAAAGCAAAATTATTTAAAACTCAACCAGTATTTCTATTCGTTAGTGTTAAGTTAACAACATTATTTCGGAAAATCTTTAGTCTGGTAAGCTCCTAAATCTGGGGGTAATGTTCTTGTGTTTCCAATAATATCAAGCGGGATTAAATAGGCTGGATTCCCTTTGGCAAAAGCTGGAGAACTATTTTCAATGGTAAAATTGTTGATATTTGGATTGAAAAATTTTGGGTTCAAATTTTGAATAATTCCGTTGTAATGTGTTGGATCAGAAGCAAATTGATACAATGGATCCGAGCTAGTATTGTATTTTATCAAGCAATTATTAAATTGGTATTCGAATGCGGCTCCTTCTTTTTTGTTTAAAGCCAATTCGTTTGTATAAGTACCATAAATGATACAATTATTGAATGTTGCTGCGGTCAAATCTTTCATTTCTGGAGTCGCTCCAATAGAATAATTGCTTACTAAAACCGCCACTTGGCTAGAGCTATTCCAATTATTATTGAAGGTGCAATGCATGAATTTGTAATTTCCTCCATACGTACAGGCCAAACTAGCTAAACCAGTGTAATTGATAACAATATTTTCGCCTTCAATCAACGCATTTTTGGCTTGAATTCCATAATTTGTGCAATTATAAATCTGGGTATTTTTTATCGAAAGCGTGTTCTCATCCACTAATAATCCAATGCTTGCATTTTTAAGGCTAAGGTTTTGAATTTTGTTGTTAGTACTTCCTTTTTGTAACCAAACCGTTCCCCATTGTCCTGGAATATAACCAAAATCGGGTTGCAAACGATCACTGCTAAAAACAACTTCTTTTTCTAGTTTTTCGGTTGAAGATTTCTCTCCATTAACATTTATTGTGGCGTTTGAGGAAACAATTAGACCTGAATTGGCATGAAAATAAACTCTAGCTCCAGCATCAAAAATGGCAGTTTTCCCCGTAGGAACGGTGGCATAACCATAAATTACGTATGCTTTTTGATTGGTAAAATGCAATTCATTACCATGAATTGGATCGTTTTCATTAAGATAAAATCCCTGAACTGTTTCTTCGCCAAAAGGAACTGTTTCGGTTGTTCCATCCGCATATTTTTCAGGATAAAGAAAAATAGCATCTTGAACCAATGTTACTAATTCTACTTTTTGAAGATTAGTTCCGCCATCAAATTGAATTTGATCCGTGTATAAAAAATTAGTTGGGTTAGCGTCGGCAATATTGGGTGTAGTTTCAATAAAAATATACAAACTGTCTTTGGCTAAAAGGGTTACATTTTCGAATAGTTTGCCTTGATTGCCTTGCATTCCGTCAACGGTCATTCGGTATTTAGAATTCAATCCTTTGCCTAATTTAATACTTGGAATGTTGATGTCATTTTTACTTTTATTGTACACTTTTAAGGTGTAAGTACTAGAGCTAATCGTAGAAAAAACGGTGTCTAAATAAATAGTATCTTTCGAAAAAGTTAAATCTCCACTACTGGCTACAGTTTCAAAATCGGCACGACAAGAGCAGATAGTGATAAGAATTCCAATAAAAAACAGAAAAGTAAGCTGACGCATTTGTTATATTTTTTGTAAAAATAGGAAAAAACTAGTACGTATCAAGTGTGATTAGTATTTTTGCAAGGCATTCGTTTTAAAAACAAAAAATAACAGCCACGAATTCCACCAATTATCACTAATTTTTTAAAATTGAAATTGAATTTCACGAATTCTATCTGTTATGAGAATTTGTGAAATTAAAAACTAGTTTTAATTTGTGGTTTTTCGTGTAATTCGTGGCGAAAACTTTTAAATCGGAATTCTTTCTATTCACTTTTCCTTAAATTTACATTTTTAAAATAAAACCAATGACATTCGATAAAGATAAATTCCTCGAATTTTGCAATAGAATTTCGAAAAATACCTTAATGCAAACTTTAAATATTGAATATGTAGATGCAGGTCCTGATTTTCTGACGGCTACAATGCCTGTAAATCCTACTGTCCATCAGCCAATGGGTTTGTTGCACGGAGGTGCTTCAGTAGCTTTGGCAGAAAGCGTGGGGAGTGCTGCTTCTTTTTTATATATCAATCCTGAAGTTAGCGAAATGCGTGGAATAGAAATTTCGGCTAATCATGTCAAAGCCAAACGTAGCGGAATAGTAACCGCAACATCTAGAATCATTCATAAAGGACGTAGCATTCACTTGTGGGAAATTAGAATCACAGATGAAAATGATACTCTAATTTCAGTTTGTAAATTGACGAATATGATTTTGCCAACAAAAAAAGGGATTCAATAAAAATGGAAGTAATTTTAAAAAAAGCCAAAAATCAATTGGCTCAAAATCTTCCTTTTGTACTTTATAAAAAACCGAATAGTGATATTGTTTCTGGTCTTTTTCAACAAAATGACACTTTATTTGAAGTTAATAATTTTAACGAAAAAGGTTTTGTTTTTGCTTCTTTTGACGGGAATAAAACCTTTTTAATTCCTGAAAATCAGTCGGAAACAATCAATGCAGTTTTTCAAAAAAAAGAGATTTTAGTTTCAGAAAAAGAGTCAGATTTTCCAAATGAATTAGAAAAGAATAATTTCAAAAATTTGGTTTCCAAAGGCATTCAAGCCATTGAAAATAACGAATTCAAAAAAGTAGTGATATCTCGAAAAGAAATCCTGAATTTGGTCGATTTTGATGTAATTACAACTTTTGAAAAGTTAGCAAATTTATATCCAACTACTTTTGTGTATTGTTTTTACCATCCAAAAGTTGGAATTTGGCTAGGAGCAACTCCTGAACAATTGTTGAAGGCTGATACTATTAATTTTCAAACCATTGCTTTGGCGGGAACGCAAAAAGACAAAGGATCTAATGAAGTTTTTTGGGCGAATAAAGAACAAGAAGAACAAAAAATTGTTACCGATTATATTGTAGAAAAGCTGAAAAATGTTGCTTCAGAAGTTTTGGTTTCTGAACCATACAGCATTAAAGCAGGAAGTATTTGGCATATTAAAACCGATATTTCAGGAACATTGAATTCCAGTTCGAGTTTGCAACAAGTAATTCAATTATTGCATCCAACGCCTGCGGTTTGTGGGTTGCCAAAAGACAAATCAAAGGCTTTTATTATGGAAAATGAAAATTACAATCGGACTTTTTACACTGGTTTTCTAGGAGAATTGAATATAGAAAACAAAACCGATTTGTTTGTAAATTTACGTTGCATGGAAATTGAGAATTGCCAAGCGTATTTATTTATGGGTTGCGGCATTACAAAAGACAGTGTTCCCGAAAAAGAGTGGGAGGAAAGCATTAATAAATCAACAACGATGAAAAAGGTTTTGGATTTTGAATCATAATTAATTCTGAAATCTAAATTCTAAAATCTAAAATTTTTTTAAAAATGAAATTAGACATATTAGCATTCGGTGCACATCCAGATGATGTAGAATTGGGTTGTGGCGGAACATTAGCCAAGGAAATCGCATTAGGCAAAAAAGTAGGTATTATTGATTTAACACGTGGCGAACTCGGAACTCGTGGTTCGGTTGCCATTAGAAATCAGGAAGCGGCTGCTGCAGCAAAAATACTAGGAGTTGCTATTCGTGAAAATTTAGATATGCGAGATGGTTTTTTTGTGAATGACGAAGCACATCAGTTAAAAATTATCGAAATGATTCGGAAATACCAACCTGAAATAGTGATTTGCAATGCCATAGACGACCGTCATATCGATCACGGAAAAGGAAGTAAATTAGTTTCTGATGCTTGTTTTTTGTCAGGTTTGATGCGAATTGAAACTGAATATCAAGGAACAAAACAAGAAGCTTGGCGACCTAAATTAGTCTATCATTACATTCAGTGGAAAAATAGTACACCTGATTTTGTGGTGGACATTACTGGTTATAACGAAAAACGAATCGAATCTATTTTGGCTTATGGATCGCAATTTTATAATCCCAATTCAGATGAACCTGAAACGCCAATTGCCACCAAAAACTTCATGGATAGCCTTAATTATCGAGTTCAAGACTTTGGAAGGTTAATAGGAACTGATTATGCCGAAGGTTTTACTGTAGAAAGGCATTTGGGAGTCAATAGTTTAGGAGATTTGATATAATTTTTTTTAAATTTTCTTTGCAAAAACCAACTTTAATCATATCTTTGCACTCGTTAAAAAATGGTGGTTGTAGCTCAGTTGGTTAGAGTAGCGGTTTGTGGTGCCGCGGGTCGCCGGTTCGAACCCGGTCAGCCACCCAGAATGCAAAAGCTTCGAAGAAATTCGAAGCTTTTTTTGTGGAATAAAGTTTTGCGATTTATTAGAGAATTTTTCCTAAAACAGCAATTAAATCTAAAGGATGTTTTAAGATGTATTTTGCGCCATAAGTAATCAATTCTTCTTCTGGTCTATATCCCCAATTGACACCTACGGCACACATATTAGCATTTGTTGCGGTTTGCATATCAATTCCAGAATCACCTACAAAGATGATGTCTTCGGGATTTAATTTCCATTTTTCACTGATTGCTATAGCTTCAATAGGATTGGGTTTTTTGTTCGATTCTACACTTAAGCCTACTATTGGATCAAAATAATTAGGAAACAAAGCCATTGTAATTTCCTTGGTTAGTGCATCCGCTTTATTTGAAAACACACTCAATTTTATATTTTCGTTTATTAGATAGTCTAATAATTCGATGATTCCTGCATAAGGTTTGGTTTTGTTTGCACAAGCATTGCTATACACTTCAATCATTGAGACATAACAACTATCAATTTGGTTTTCATCATTATTTGTAGCAGGTAAAGCTTTGCTAACCAAATTCCGAAGACCGCTTCCTATAAAATATTGGTAAGTATCATAATTGTGTGTAGGGAAGTTTAGACTTTGAAGTACTTCATTCATTGCATCTGCAATATCTTCTAATGAATCGACCAATGTTCCGTCTAAATCAAAAATAATTCCTTTGAATTTCATTTTTATTTTTTCTTGTAAATATAAGCACCAATCAAAGAAACAACAATTCCTAATGGCAAGACTTCTATAAAAGTTAGTAAAATAATCATTATCGGACTTTTATACCATTCCTTCATTTGATTCATTTCGGCGGTTTTGTCAGCGAGTTCTTCGGGACTGGTATTTTTTAGTACCATTTTGCTATACTGTTCCATAAAATCAGGAAAAAAATTGTAATAAATTAGTAACCAAACAACAACGTAAATTATTGAAATTACTAATGAAATATATAATCCTGTTAGGAATCCTTCTCCAAAACTTAAACTGCCCTTATTGATTTCGCGCTGTTTTTTTATTCCTAATATCACAAAGACAAATACCAAAAGCATACTGCCAAAACCAAGTATTGAACTCGGTTCTTGATCTGGATATGTTTTCATAAAAAGGGTCATGGCAATCATTATAACACTGACCATTATCCCGCCTAAAATTCCGTTTTTGAGGATGTTGTTTTTCATAAATCAGATTATTTTGTTTTGCAAATCAAAGATAATGAAATGTTTAATCTAACAATTAATTTTTAATTTTCAAAAAAATCAGTCTTCATTATCTTCGTCAAAATTCAAAAAATCATTGGGATCAAAAGGAATATCATCATCAGGATCTTTATCGTGAGCATTTACACCTGGAGGATTGAACAAGCCCCAATTGTCTTTGATGTAATTCCATTGATCAAAACTAGCTACCCAGTCAATAAACAAGAGTCGGAATTCCTCAATTTCATTTCTTAATATATAAATGTAGTCTTTGTCTAAAATAGCTTCTTCAAAGCGCAAGCTACCAGCATAAACACTTAATTCACGAGCCGCTTTTCTGATAATTGTGGCGTTTTCCATTTTCAAATCATACAATTCGACAGCATAAGCTCCAGCAATTTTTGCAGGGATGATCATGGCATTTTCTAACATAAAACGAACCGTTGTTTCTTGCAAAAATTCGTTATCAACAGGAACAACTTCTACTAATCCTTGGGTGATTTTTAAAATTTGTTCTGCTTTTTGATAGAGCGGAAATTGGTGTAATTCATCTCGTTTTGACATCGATTTTGATTTAAATAGTTTCTATTACACTTTCTAATACTCTTCTGGATTTAGGAGCAACTTCTAGTCTATTAAAATCGTCTTCGGCAGCATAACCTACTGCCATAGCAAATAAGGGTTTGAAGCCTTTAAGATTAAGAATAGTGCCGTATTTATCTGATTCAATTCCTTCCATAGCAGTAGAGTCTAGGCCTAATGCAGCACTTGAAGTTAAACCAACTCCCAAGGCGATATACAATTGTTTGGATAACCATATTTTCAATTCGGATTCAGACATACTGGCTTTCATTTGGTTGTACCAATCTCTTCTGGCAGCTGGTAATTCGTTGTCCACTATTTTTTGAAAAGTATCCAAATCGTCGGCTACGCTAAATACAATTAGCAGTGGAGCTTGATTGACTTTCTCTGCATTGTGCATCGAAACCGAAGCTAATTTGGCTTTGATTTCTGGATTTTGAACGAAGGTAAATTTCCAAGGTTGGATGTTTATCGAAGAAGGTGTGAGGCGTAAAATTTCCTTCAATTCTTCGATGGTCTCTTTTGGTATGGTTTTGCTTGGATTGTATTGTTTGGCGGTATATCTTTTTTCAATTAATTTTAGAATATTCATTACTTTACTTTTAAACGTTTTTAATAGCACAAAGTTATAGAATACTTGCTTTCTATTTTAGTCCTTGAAGGTTATTGTAAATTTTGTTCCTTCGTTTATTTTACTTTCTACTTCAATACGACCGCCTAAATTGGTAATATGATTGTAAATCAAGTAAAGACCAATACCATTACTATCAATATGATTATGAAATTTTTGGTGCAAACCAAAAATTTTATCACGCACCTTATCCATATCAAATCCCAATCCATTATCCGAATAGATTAACTGGCTCTTTCCATTCACTTTTTTAGAACTAATCGTAATGGCTGGAAAAGTATCTGGTTTGGAGTATTTTATCGAATTGGTAATTAGGTTTAGATAGATGCTTTTTAGATATTCTTTATTGAAATTAACTTCAACAAGTTCAGTGAAATCAACATCAATTTTAATTTTTGAATTGGCGATTAAGGAGTTGATAGAAAGTATTACTTCATTCAAATTCTCATTCAAATTCAATACCTCGATAGGAGCATTTAACTCCTCTTTATGGATCAAATCATCCACCGAATTTTTTAAGGTTTCACTCAAACGCTCTGTAGATATTTTTAAGATATTGATAAACTCTATTGTCTCTTCGTCATTTATTTTAGACGTATCAATAAGATTAAATACGGATAGCAAATTATTTACAGGCGACTTCAAATCATGCGAAGTGGTGTAAGACAAATGCTTGAGGTCTTTATTGATTTTGGTCAAATTGGCCAACAGAAGGTTTCGTTCTTCTTCAATGCGTTTTTTGTGTGTAATGTTTTTGGCAATGGCATACACTAATTTTTCATCCTCAACAGGCATTGATGTCCAAGATAACCAAACAATCTCACCAGTTTTAGTTAAATAACGGTTTTCGAAATGCAATAGCGGCTTGTTTTTATAAACTTCCTCTCTAGTTTCTAATGTAGTTTTTAAATCAGGTGCATAAACAAAAGTATGTATCGGACGAGCATATAATTCTTCATCCGAGAAGCCTAATAATTTAGAAACAGCAGGATTTATTCTTTTAAAATAACCATCAAACCCAGCAATACAAATCAAATCTGCCGAGATGTTGAAAAAATTATCAAAATGATATTCTTTATCTGAACTGTTTTTTATTGTCATGGAGTTGGAAAATAGTTACTAATACTGTGTTCAACAGTAATGATGATTTCCAAATTTAACTAATAATTATTTAGGAAGGAAAGGATGGAGTGATTTTAACTAAATGGAAAGTCTGTTTAAAAGACGTTTTAAGTAATAAGTTTTTTTGTAACTTTGAAAAAAAGTAAATTTATTATAGTTATGAGAACACAAATTATTCAAGATTATAACGGTTTGCCGACAGGTGTTTTTATTCCTATTGAAGATTGGGAAAATATAAAAAAGCATTATCCTAATATTGAAAATGTTGACCAAGAATTACCACAATGGCAAAAGGATATTTTAGATACTCGTTTAGCTGATTTAAACAATCCTGATAAACTAGAACCTATTGACGAACTTTTTAAAGTTTTGGATGAGGAATGAGTTATACGGTAATTAACCATAAGGAAGTTAAAAATGATGTATTGCAAGTCAAAAACTGGTACAAGAGTCAACAAAAAGGTTTAGAGAAACGATTTGCAAATGAAGTTAGAATCACATTGAACTTCATTATTAAAAATCCTTTATTGTTTCAAGTCAAATACAAAACCGTAAGAGCTGCCTACACCGAAATTTTTCCTTATGCAGTGCATTACCATCTTAATGAAAAAACTAAAACGATTACTTTACTAGGTGTATTTCATACATCATTATCGCCTGATAAATGGCTCGATAGATTATAAAACACAAAAAAAACCAAGCAATTTCGCTTGGTTTTTTTGTGTTTTCTGTTTTCGTTTGTGGGCACAGTTTGCAAAACTGCACTAACGTTAAACAAGAATATTTTAGTACATATATATCACGTCGGGGTGATTTTAACTAAATGGAAAATGATTTTAAACCTATCGAATTTGATGGGTTTAAAATTGAAGTCTCCTGATTTTACAGTTATTGCAATAAGCAACAAAAACAAGCCTATAAATAAGTTTTAAAGTTTAACTACATCTAGGAATGGGTGCGAAGTCGGAGACGTTCCCACAGCAGCTCGGTTTTAAGGAACACTTCGTGGAGAAGGGTCTAAACGTCATATTTATTTCATGTAATATTCTAATTCTTTAAATGCTTCTTTGTAAATTTCTTTTCGTTTTTCTAAATCATACGGAATTACAAAATTATTTTTTATGTATTTAGCAAATAACTCATTAAGAATTTCACCGCCTATATTGTTGAAATAATTAGGTTTTATTTCTTGAATAGAACCAACCTTTGATAAAATATCTAAATCAATTTCTTTTAGACTCTTTAATAAATTTGATTCAAAATTATGGTCATATATTGAATAAATAACATAATCGTCATCTTCTTCTATAATTTTTGTGTTATTTTTCACATAATTAGGTAATCTTTTGACAGTACTTTTAAACAGTTGATTGAAATTTTCTTTTTTTAATATAATTCTACCTCCATGTTGTGGAGCAACATTTGATTCTTGATAGGTTAATTGAATTTTTTCATTGAAAACTATGTAGAATAGATGGTTTTTGTATTTTTTTAAATCAATCTTAATTTTAGAATTTTCAGTTATTAGTCTAATTAAATTGTACTTGTCCTTTATTCCATTAATAAAATAATCACTATTTAAGACAAATCCTTCAGAATTATAGAGAATTTTTACGTTATGTAATAAAATATGATTTTTCAATTCTCCATTCTTAATTTCAAAATTTAATAATTGTGCAATAAAGTGTTTTGCAGTTTCTAAAAACAATTCGTCTTCAAAAGGAAATTCATCACAATCTACATCATTTCGGTCTAATTTAACTGGAAAAACACCCTCTTTATCAATTACTAAAATGTTGGGTTTATTGACTAAAATGCAATTATGACCTTCTTTATTATTAATATTAAATCTGTTTATAGAATACTTTTCAGTTATTATAATTCCATTGCATGCTATTAATTTTGAATATGAATCATTTTTATAAAACCAACTTATTTTTTCAAAATTTTCTGTAGAAAATTCAAACAAATTAATACCTTTTAGGTGGTTTTTTATTTCTATAATTTCTTTATCAACTGAATATACTATTTTAGGTTCTTCATATAAAAACCATTTAGTCCATTCGATTGATTTGTCATAATAATTGTCAGTAGTATGATATAATAATTTGTCTCTATTTTCATTATTTAATAGAATTGTAATAGTTGTTCCAAAAGAACTTTCTTCTTCTGTTTTTGAAATGTTTATAAATTGGGAATCTATACTAGCTTTAAATGAATGCGCTTCATTATTTAGCAGACTTTTGGAAATAACATTAATTTCTTTTCCCAATAAAAATGAAGCTAATACTCCAACGCCAAACTTACCATTTCTATTAATTTTTGATTTCCCTTCTTCATTTACAAATTGTTTTTTCCAATCCATACTTTTTCTAAATGAATTTCCAACATTTAAGAAATAATTTATTATTTCATTTGATGACATTCCTTTTCCATTATCCTTAATAGTGAAAAGACTCTGATTTTCGTTAATCCTTTCGATTGATATTTCAATTAACGGAGTATAATTAAAGTTTTTATTGAAATATTCAATTTCTTTTCTTTCTAAACAGGCATCAATCGAGTTTTGTAATAGTTCTCGAACTCCAAAAGTAGGTTTGTCACCATATAATGGAGCTACTAATAATTTAGATAAATTATTGTCAACTTTAAAAGTTATTTTTTCAGGAATAAAATTCAGTTTGTTTAAAAAAGATTTACTTTCCAAATTAGAAGAAATTCTTCTAAATTTTATAGCTGGTTTGTTTTTTGGGATAAAACCATAAATTTCTCCTAATATCGCCCAAGATTTATCAAACTCATTTTGGATATCTCCTATGAGAGTTTTTATTTTAACATACATTTCACTATCATTTGGACTACAGTCTACAAAGATTTTTTCACTATCAATTTGATTAAAATTAATTGAATTTATTGCTAAATGGGTTTCAGTTTCCAATTTTGAAATTGGACTATTAAATGATTTTAATTTTAAAAGAATTTTATCTACTCTAGTATTATTGATTTGGATATAGTCTGAAATCCTTAAAACAACCATTAGATAAATGATATTTATATTATGAGGATTTATCCAACTATCATGGTAATTGTCTTTAAGATAATCAAAAGTATCTCTAATATCCATACTATGACTTCTAGCTAAAATTCCGGCTAATTCCTTTGTTTTAATATCTAATTTATTTGTCCCAAATTCAATTAATTGATTTTCTCCTTTTAATCCGAATAACGCAATTTCTTGTGCAAATCTACCATGATTTCGTCTTATGAATTCTCCAATTAATTTTTTATCATAACCATTTAAATTATCTTTATTTGTTAAATTGGGTAAGTTGAATGGTATTGACTCATTACCAAATACATTCATCTTTTGAATAGAACTGAATCTCTTTACTTCACTTAAATAATCATCCCATAATTCTTTCCAAGTTTTTGAATCTATTATGTCAATTTTTAATTTATCATATTCTCCATTCAATAAAGAATTAAAAGTTGGCAATTCAATATGCATACCCAAGTCATGAAGTATTATTGAATATATTAAAATAGCAATTTCATTAGAAGTTATGTTATTAAAAGATTCATCAGTAATGATATACTCGGAAGCTTCTAAAACATTTTCTATATGGTTTATACCATGATTTGTATATTCTTCAAAAAAGTATAATTTATTATCATTAAAAATTAATTCGAAAGTAGATATAACATCCAATACTATTGAATAAATGGTTTGATTTGTTTTTAATATTTCTTCAAATTTAGCTGGTAATTTCATGTTTTTTGTTTGGTGAAGTAAAAATCAACTAAATGTAGTTGGGTCTGTCTTTGTGTTATAATTATAGTAAATATATATAACTTTTATTTAAGTAAATAATAGTCTTTAAATAACATATGAACAATATTACCTACAAAGAAAAGCATTTCTACTAAAAAATAATAATATTTCATTTAGCCCCGATGGGAGCCAATATCCTTTTGGGCAGGGGTTCAGCCCAAAAGATAGGGTATACAGCGGGAGGAAAGTTGTTATTAAAATCAATCGTTTTGCTCATAAAAAACACCAGCCTTTCGACCAGTGTTTTGTATCAACTTTGCCAAAGTTTATAACTTTGGCAAAGTTTTTTATTGAGGAACTATTTAAGAAACCAATTCACTCTGATTCCCTTAAAACCAATAAGAAAAATTTAAATACGTTCTTTGATTTGTAATTTCTCAAGTTTTAATTTCCAAACTTATTTTTAATTACATTTGTACTATGCTATCCAAAAGTCAGTTACATATCATCATCGAAACCTTAAAGCCGTATCATCCCAAAAGGATAGGGCTGTTTGGTTCTGTGGCTCGAAACGAAGAAAACAGCGATAGCGATATTGATATTCTTTTTTCCTTGCACCAACCTATTGGCTTGTTTACGTTGTCTAAAATTCATTTCGAGTTAGAAGAAAAACTACACAAGAAAGTAGATTTAATTTCAGAAAACGGCTTGAATAAATTTATCAAGGAAAAAGTATTAAAAGAGGTAAAGTATTTTTATGAAAACTGAAAAATATAAAATTTACTTCTTGCATATCCTTGAAGCCATTGAAAAATTAGAATTAGTTGCCAATTCAACTACCAAAGAAGAATTTCTTGGCGATTGGCTCAAACAAGATGCCGTTCTCAAAAACTTTATTGTCATAGGCGAAGCCATTTCACAAATTGATGAGGAAATCAAACAAAAATTTCCTGATGTAGATTGGCGTGGTGCTAAATCAATGCGTAATTTTATTGTTCACGAATACTTTTCAGTTGATAACGGTTTTGTTTGGGAAACTATTTTTGAAACAATCCCTACTTTCAAAATTCAAATAAACCATATCTTAAATTCGTTAGAATAAAAAAACACCAGCCTTTCGACCAGTGTTTTGTATCAACTTTGCCAAAGTTTAGAACTTTGGCAAAGTTTTTTATTGAGGAGCTGCTTAAGAAACCAACTCACTCTGATTTCTAAAAACCAATTTCCCATCAAAAGCATCAATCAAAACGATGCTGTCGGTAGTTATTTTTCCAGAGAGAATTTCTTTCGATAATTCATTGAGTACCTCTCTTTGAATCACACGTTTTACGGGTCTGGCACCAAATTGCGGATCGTATCCTTTCTCGGATAAATGCGCAATCGCTTCTGGTGTAGCGTCTAGAGTGATGCCTTGTAACGCCAACATTTTTTTCACGTTTTTCAGTTGTAAACCTACGATTTGAGCAATATTAGCATTGGTCAAAGGCGTAAACATTACAATCTCATCAATACGATTGATAAATTCGGGACGAACAGTTTGTCTCAACAAGCCCAAAACTTCTACTTTGGCCGCTTCGGTAGCGGCTTCGACACTTCCTTTCAGGTTCTCGAATTTCTCTTGTATAATCTGGCTTCCCATATTAGAAGTCATAATGATAATTGTGTTTTTGAAATCAGCCAAACGTCCTTTGTTGTCCGTTAAACGTCCTTCGTCCAAAACCTGCAACAAAATATTGAAGGTGTCGGGATGCGCTTTTTCAATCTCGTCCAGCAAAATCACGGAATAGGGTTTTCTACGCACGGCTTCGGTCAATTGTCCGCCTTCGTCATAACCCACATAGCCTGGAGGTGCACCCACCAAACGGCTCACACTGTGGCGTTCCTGGTATTCGCTCATATCGATTCGGGTCATGGCGTTTTCATCGTCGAATAAATATTCGGCTAAAGCTTTTGCTAATTCGGTTTTTCCAACTCCTGTTGTTCCCAAGAAAAGGAAAGTTCCCACCGGTTTTTTCATATCCTGCAAGCCCGCACGACTTCTTCGAACGGCATCGCTCACGGCTTCGATAGCTTCTTCCTGACCCACGACTCTGCGGTGCAATTCGTCTTCGAGTTTCAAGAGTTTTTCTCTTTCGCCCTGCAACATTTTCATCACTGGAATTCCAGTCCATTTGGCGACAACTTCCGCAATATCTTCGCGAGTAACTTCTTCTTTGATTAAAGAGCTTCCACCAGATTGATTTTCGATTAATTGTTTCTGAAAAATATCCAATCGTTCTTGGGCTTCTTTGATTTTTCCGTAACGGATTTCGGCTACTTTTCCGTAATCGCCATTGCGTTCCGCACGTTCGGCTTCGGTTTTGAAGTCTTCGATTTCGGTTTTTACCGCCTGAATATTATCTACGACATCTTTCTCGGATTTCCATTTGGCGAAAATTTCGTTTCTATCTTCTTTGAGGTTTGCCAAATCCATGCCCAAAGCTTTCAGTTTGCTTTCGTCTTTCTCGCGTTTAATGGCGGCAATTTCGATTTCCAATTGCATGATTTTTCGATCCAAAACATCCAGTTCTTCGGGTTTGGAATTGATTTCCATTCGGATTTTAGAAGCCGCTTCGTCCATTAAATCAATGGCTTTGTCTGGTAAAAAACGATTGGTGATATAACGCTGTGATAATTCGACAGCCGCAATAATTGCCTCGTCTTTGATTTGTACTTTATGATGGGTTTCGTATTTTTCTTTGATACCTCGAAGGATCGAAATGGCACTTTCGGTATCGGGTTCTTCAATGATAATTTTCTGGAAACGACGCTCCAATGCTTTATCTTTTTCGAAATATTTTTGGTATTCGTCCAAAGTCGTTGCCCCAATAGCACGCAGTTCGCCACGAGCCAAAGCGGGTTTCAGGATATTGGCAGCATCCATCGCACCTTCGCCGCCGCCAGCACCAACCAGCGTGTGGATTTCGTCAATAAACAGCACAATATCTCCTTCGGCTGCCGTCACTTCTTTCACGACTGATTTCAGACGCTCTTCGAATTCTCCTTTGTATTTGGCTCCAGCAATCAATGCTCCCATATCGAGTGAAAAAACAATTTTATCTTTCAGGTTTTCAGGAACGTCGCCATCTACAATTCGATGAGCCAACCCTTCGGCTATGGCAGTTTTACCCACTCCAGGCTCTCCGACAAGCATTGGGTTGTTTTTGGTTCTTCGGGTTAAGATTTGCAACACTCTACGAATTTCTTCATCACGACCAATAACAGGATCGAGTTTTCCAGTTCGAGCTAGTTCGTTGAGATTTTTGGCGTATTTGTTCAAGGAATTATAAGTTTCCTCTGCAGAAGCAGAAGTTACTCTTTCGCCTTTTCGCAATTCTTCAATAGCGGCTTTTAATCCTTTTCCAGTAACGCCTTGGTCTTTCAGTATTTGAGCTGCTTTGGTTTTAGAATCGAATATTGCCAGTATCAAATGTTCGATGGAAACGAATTCATCGTTCATTTTTTTAGCAATGATTTCCGCTTCGTTCAGTGTTGTATTTGCGGTTCTAGAAAGCATAATTTCGCCTCCTGAAACTTTTGGAAAGCTTTGAATCGTACTGTCTAAAATTTGTTCGAACAACGGAACATTTACATTTAGTTTTTTTAAAATAAATGGTGCTACATTTTCATCGACTTCAAAAATAGCCTTGAAAATGTGTTCGTTTTCTATTTGCTGTTGTCCAAAACTTTGAGCCAATTGCTGTGAAAGCTGAATGGCTTCCTGTGATTTGATTGTAAATTTATTGATGTTCATTTGTTTTGTAGATTGGGTTAAAAGAATTAGTTAACTTTGCAGAAGTTCGAACAAATTATATTCCATATCAAATGTACAGACAAAAAGGCATTTAAAGTATGATATTTATCATTTTAAAATGTCAAAAAGTCATAAATCAAGTCAAAATGAGTCTATTTTCAAATATTTTCGGTAATTCCGATAATCCAAAAGAATCGAATAGCAAAGTCAATTGGATTCCGCTAAATTTCATCGGACAATTAGATGAATTAGTAGCTTTTTCGGAACAAAAACCAGCTATAATTTTCAAACACAGTACTCGTTGTAGTATTAGTCGATTTGCTTTAAAGCAATTTGAAAAGGATTTTGATTTAGAAGATAGGGTAGATGCCTATTTTCTAGATTTATTAGAGCATAGAGACATTTCGAATGAAATTGCAAGTCGTTTTGGGGTGTATCATCAATCGCCACAATTGTTGTTGATTAAAGAAGGAAAATCAGTTTATGATGTTTCGCATGATGCTATTGATGCTGGGGAATTAAAAGGGAAGTTGTAGTTAAATTTTGGCATTAAAATTAAAACCGCAGATTCGCAGATTAAAAGTATAATCTGCGAATCTGCGGTTTATTTTTTTGGTTTTTAAACTTAAAACCTTAAAAAGCCAATTTCATTTTTTCCTTAATCTCTTCCAAACAAAGGTTGTTGATACTTCCTTCGTGAGTGTGTTGAGTTGCTTTTGGCGATTGGTAATTTCCAGCTTCAATTTGTAAAGCCACTTCTTTGTAAGCATCTCTAAAAGGAATTCCAGCCGAAACCATTTCGTTCAGCGTATCTACGGTAAACAAATAATCGTATTTTTTATCTTCTAAAATATTTTCTTTTACCTTGATATCTGGAATGGAGAAAATAGCTATATCTAAACAAGCTTTTAGGTTTTGAATCGCAGGAAAAACACCTTCCTTCAAAAGCTGTAAATCTCTGTGATAGCCGCTGGGTAAGTTATTTGTAATTAAAGTTAATTCATAAGGTAGGGCTTGAATTTTGTTGCATTTTCCACGAATTAATTCAAATACATCAGGGTTTTTTTTATGAGGCATAATGCTAGAACCTGTCGTTAGATTTGCTGGTAAACCAATAAAATCAAAATTCTGACTCATATACAAACACACATCATAAGCAAATTTAGAAAGTGTACCTGCTACGCTTGCCATTGCAAAAGCAACGGTTTTCTCTGATTTTCCACGGCTCATTTGTGCTGCAACCGAGTTGTATTTCAATGTGCTAAAACCCATTTCTTCAGTAGTAAAATTTCTATCAATAGGGAAGGAGCTACCATATCCTGCCGCTGAACCTAATGGATTTTGATCAACTACTTTTAAAGCTGCATTAAGCATACTCATATCGTCTATCAAACTTTCGGCATAAGCAGAAAACCACATTCCAAAGGAACTTGGCATAGCAATTTGCAAATGAGTATAACCTGGCAATAAAACGTTTTGGTGCTTTTCTGCAGAAGTCATTAACAAATCAAAAAGTGATTTTACTTGTTGTTTTAGCTGTAGGACTTCTTCTTTTAAGTATAAATTCATATCAACCAAAACCTGGTCATTACGGGAACGGGCAGTATGAATTTTTTTACCAGCTTCGCCTACTTTTTGAGTCAATAAATATTCTACTTTTGAATGTACATCTTCAAATGAATCTTCAATTGTAAAGTTTCCAGCCGTGATATCGTCTTGAATTTCGGCTAAAGCACCAAGTAAATCTTCGCATTCCTGATTGGTGATCAATCCAATTTTAGCAAGCATTTTTGCCTGTGCGATGTTTCCTGTAACGTCGTGTTTTGCTAAAATTAAATCTAATTCTCTATCGTTGCCAACAGTGAAAAAATCGATTTGTTTATCTGTTGGTATTCCTTTTTCCCAAAGTTTCATATTTTTATTTTTTGTTTCGCAAAGATGCTCAGAGATTTTCTCAAAGATTCGCAAAGTTTCTATTCTATTTTCCAAGGTGGATTAATTCGATTACTTCCAGCATAATATAAAATCAGTTGATTTTCATCTAAATCTTTTAATCTGCTTTCTCTCCATAACCACGGTTTGTCGTTGGGTAATTCTTCAAATTCAAATCCCTGACTTATTAATTGATTTACTTTTTGATCCAAATCCTCTACTTCAAAATATATCCATATTCCCGAATTTTTGGGTTTTGTTTCTACTTTATGAAGTGACAAAGTAGTTCCACCATCCGTACATTCAAATCTAGCATAATTTGGCAATGCCTCTACAATCAACTTTAATCCTAATTTTTTATAAAATCGAATAGATGTCTCTACATTAAAAACGGGAATTGTTATTTGATTTAAATTCATTTTGATTAAATAGACATTTTATTGAAATAGCTTAATTTTTAAAAAAATCCGTCAATATTTTGATATACAATTGAATTCCTTCTTCTATTTCGTTTACATATATAAATTCGTCTGCTGAATGCGACCGCAAACTTTCTCCCGGTCCTAGTTTCAAAGATTTGCAATACAAAACGGATTGATCAGAAAGGGTTGGCGAACCATAAGTTGTTCTTCCTAATGCAATTCCTGCTTGAACTAATCCGTGAGAAATAGGAATAGATGAGGCATTTAAGTGCATCGAGCGTGGTGTAACTTCGGCATTTATGTTTGCTCTTACGGTTTCTAAAATTTCGGTATTGTTGTAGCAATCATTCACCCGAATATCCACAACCAAATGACATTCAGCAGGAACTACATTATGCTGTTTTCCTGCGGTAACTTGAGTTACAGTCATTTTTACAGGACCTAAAACTTCTGATATTTTTTCGAATTGATAGGTTTTGAACCATTCAATTACAGGCATTGCATTATAAATTGGATTGTCTGGATTGTTGTGGGCGGCGTGACTTGCTGTACCTTTTACAACAACATCCAATACTAATAATCCTTTTTCGGCTACTGCCAATTGCATCAAAGTAGGCTCGCCAACGATAGCGCATTCCAATTCTGGCAAATGTTTTAAAACGCTGTTCAACCCTTTTTTTCCGCTGCTTTCTTCTTCTGCTGAAGCCACAATTACAATATTGTAAGGCAGATTTTCAACGGTATAAAAATGAGTAAAGGTTGCGATTAATGAAACCAAACATCCTCCAGCATCATTACTTCCAAGTCCAAATAATTTTCCATCTTTTACAATTGCTTCGAATGGATTGTTAGTATAACCCTGATTTGGTCTTACAGTATCGTGGTGTGAATTCAGTAAAAGAGTTGGTTTGGATTTATCAAAATTTTTGTTGTATGCCCAAATATTATTGTTTTCTCTTTCGAAAGGAATGTTGTTTTGTGTAAACCAATTTTCGATTAAAATCGCTGTTTTATCTTCTTCACTCGAAAAGGAAGGAGTTTCGATTAACGATTTTAATAATGCAATGGCTTCTTGTATAAGATTTTCTATGTTTTTCATAATTTATTTTAGCCACGAATTCACAAATTTTATTAAAATTAAATATAAAAATTTGTGCAAATCTGTGAAATTTGTGTTTAAATTTTTACAATTCTATGCTCGTACAAATTGCCTTCGAATCTTTCAACATTCGATGATGTCCAATTTTTATTTTTTGGACTCCTTTGGATAAACTATTAAAACAGTTGTCCAATTTCGGAATCATTCCAGAATGGATAGCACCTTCTTCTTTTAGTTTTGTGTATAGAGCTGAATTGATGTTTTGGATAACTGAATTTTCATCTTCAACATCCGTTAAAACTCCCGCTTTTTCGAAGCAGTAATTCAAGGTTACTTCAAAAACTTCCGATGCAGCAATGGCTAATTCACTAGCGATTGTATCTGCATTGGTATTCAATAATTGTCCGTTTTTATCGTGCGTGATGGCACAGAAAACAGGGACAATTCTGCTATTAATTAAAGTTTGTAACAATGGTGTGTTTACTTTTTGAACATCGCCTACAAAACCGTAATTGATTGCAGGATGGTTTCTTTTGGTGGATTGAATTAAATTTCCATCAGCACCCGAAAATCCCATTGCATTGGTGTTGTTGGCTTGCAATTGTGCCACGATATTTTTGTTGATTTCACCCGCATAAATCATCACTACTACATTTAGCATTGGTTGATCGGTAATTCTTCGTCCGTCAATCATTTGAGGAGTTAACCCAATACTTTGTGCCATTTTGGTAGCTGATTTTCCGCCACCGTGAACGAGAATTTTGTTTCCTTCAATCTTGGAAAAATCTGCCAAGAATTGAGATAATTCTGTTGGATTATCGATGATGTTTCCACCAATTTTTATGATAGATAAAGGCTGCTTATTTGACATTTTCCAATATTTTTTGCAATACTAATTGGGCTGAATAGGTTCTATTATTGGCTTGTTCGATAACCACTGAATTTTCGCTGTCAATTACTTCGTCTGTAACAATTACATTTCTACGAACGGGCAAACAGTGCATAAATTTTGCATTATTCGTTAGTTTCATTTTAGCAGCAGTAACTGTCCAATTAGGGTCAGAATTTGTAATCTGACCATATTCTTTATAATTACTCCAGTTTTTGGCATAAATAAAATCGGCATTTTCAAAAGCTTTATCCTGATCGTATTCGATTTTAGAATCTTTGGTGATTTCAGGATTCAATTCGTATCCTTTTGGATGTGTGATTACAAAATCCATGTTTTCCTGTTTTTGCATCATTTCAACAAAAGAATTCGGAACTGCCTGTGGCAAAGCTCTAGGATGTGGCGCCCAAGTCAACACTACTTTTGGTCTGTGTGGTGTTTTGTGTTCGGCCATAGTAATTGCATCGGCAAGAGATTGCATCGGGTGTCCTGTAGCACTTTCCATGTTTACAACAGGTACAGAAGCATATTTCAAGAAACCAGAAATAACCGTTTCGGCATTGTCTTTTTCCTTATCCACCAATCCTGCAAAGGCTCTGATTGCAATAATATCGCAGTATTGGGAAACAACAGCTGCCGCTTCTTTGATGTGTTCTGACGAACCTTGATTCATCACAGCACCGTCTTCAAATTCTAACGTCCATCCTTCGCTATTGAAATTCATTACAATTACGTTCATTCCCAAATTCATAGCCGCTTTTTGGGTACTCAAACGGGTTCTCAAACTAGAATTAAAGAATAGCATTCCTAGCGTTTTGTTTTTGCCCAGTTTCTTGTTTTTGAGCGGATTTTTTTTGATTTTTAACGCTTGTTTCACCCAGTTTTCTAGTGAATCTATGTTTTGTATGGATATAAAGTTCATTGTTATATGATTTTCGTATATGATATTTCTTTGTTTAATGCCTTCAAAATAAAATTATCTTTTAAACCATTGATAATCCAAGTTTCGATATTGGCTTCTTTGGCTATGGCTACTGCTTCTATTTTGGATTGCATTCCTCCAGTTCCGTGGGAAGATTTAGAATCTCCAATTTCTTTTTCTAAATCTTTCAAATCTTTCACAGACAAAATGGTTTCTGGAGTTCCTTTATCCATCGATTCTTTGGTATAAAAACCATCGGTATTGGTTGCAATTATCAAAATGTCAACATTTAATAAAACGGCTGTTAAGGCGGCTAATTTATCATTATCTCCAAACTTAATTTCGTCCGTTGCAACTGTGTCATTTTCATTGATGATTGGAATATAATGGTTTTTGACCAATACATTTATGGTGTTGACGATATTGTCTCTAGTTTGTTTTTTTTCAAAATCAGAATACGAAAGCAAACATTGTGAAGTAAACAAACCTAAATCACTGAAATTTTCATTGTAAATTCGCATCAAATGAGGTTGTCCAATCGAAGCCAAAGCTTGTTTGACAAAAACATCTTTGTCGTGATTGTCAAGTTTTACAAATTGCTTTGCTGCCGCAATAGCACCAGAACTTACAATTATAAATTCGTAATCGTCTTTAAGGGCGGCAATTTGCATTCCAATATCCTCAATCTTTCCTCTCGAAATGTGATTGGTTTCTTTGGTTAGCGTGTTGCTTCCTAACTTTAATAATATTCTTTTTTTTGCCATTATTTTAACCACAAAGGGATCTTTTTAACCACAAAGCACACAAAGAAAAAGCAAAGTGCACAAAGTTTTTTACTCATTTACTTTATCAAAACAAAGTTCACAAAGTAGTATTTATATTTTTTATAGTTTGCTTTTTAAATCAGCAATCAAAAATCTTAAATCATTTTTGTTCTCCACTGCGCTCGAACTGACAACTGATTACTGAACACTGCTACCTAACTTGTCCTTCGCCGTAAATATACCATTTATTCGTAACAAGGTGTTCCAAACCAATAGGTCCTCGTTGGTGCAATTTATCAGTGCTGATAGCTAATTCTCCTCCTAAACCAAATTGTCCTCCATCAGTAAAACGAGTAGAAGCATTTTGATACACAGCAGCCGAATCAATGCTATCCATAAATTCTTGAGCAGTAGCATCATTTTGTGTAATTATGGAAGCCGAGTGACCGCCACAATATTTATTGATTTTGGCAATCGCTTCTTCATCAGAATTTACAACTCCAATAACAATTTTGTAATTCAAAAATTCTTCGTACCAGATTTCATCATTTTGAATTGAAGGTATTTGTGTTGCATTTGCGAAAGCAGTATCGCCTAAAACTTCCACATTGTATTTTTGTAATTCAGTAACCAATTGCTTGGCAAAACTTTCCCAATTAGGCAATTTTGTATCAATTAATACTTTATCCAAAGCATTACAAACACCTATGTTAGTGGTTTTTCCGTTGATTATAATGTCTAATGCTTTTTTCAAATCGGCTTCTTGATTTACATACACAAAGTTATTACCACGACCACTTACGATCACGGGGCAAGTGGCGTGTTTTTTGGTAAAAGCAATCAACTGTTCACCCCCACGAGGCACGATTAAATCGACTCTTTGTGTTGGATTTTCCAGGAAAGCTTGGGTTTCGGCACGGTTGTAATTCAAATATTCCACCCAGTCTTTAGCAATATTGTTTTCTTCTAGGGCTTGGTGCCAAAGCGAAACAATTTTCAAATTCGACAACAATGACTCTTTTCCGCCTTTAAGCAAGATTTTGTTTCCAGATTTGAATGCAATTCCACCAGCTTCAACCGTTACGTCAGGTCTAGATTCATAAATAATCATTATTGTCCCAAAAGCAGCCGTTTTGTTGATAACTTTCATTCCGTTATCGTGAACAAAATGGGATCTTTCCACGCCAACAGGATCATTCTGGTTTGCCAATTGCTGCATCGACAAAATCATTGCATCGACTTTGGCATCGTCTACCAACAAGCGTTTTTCCATAGCCAAATCATCTCCAGAATAATTGCTCATATCCTGTTGATTAATACTTTTAAGATTGGCTCTTTCTTGTTCCAAAAGTTCCGCCATTCGGCATAAAACAGCATTTCTTTTTTCTATGGATAATAATGTGTTCATTTTTCTTTTACTATTTTAATAAAAAATATTATTCCTAATATAATCAATACAAAACCTAATAAAAAGCAAATAGTATTAATGGGATGTCCTATTTTGATTGTGTAACCTATACTCATTAAAAACCAACCAATTATTGTTACTCCAATCGCGGATAATAATCTATGATTTTTATTCATTTTGCTTTTATTTTAAAAAAATGCTCCGCAAAGTCTATGACTTTGAGGATGTGTTTGAAGGTTTTAAACCTTAGTTTTGTATGCGGTCAGAGACCGATTCTCACTTCCGCAAAGTCAGAGACTTTGCGGAGCGAAATCATTATTTCAATTCTGCCAAACTTTCTTTCAGTGCCACAATAAATGTATCAATAGCAGCAGTTGTAATCGTCAACGGAGGAAGAATTCTCAACAAGTTTTTATTGTTGGCTCCGCCCGTGAAAATATGTTTCTCGATAATCATTTTCTTTCTCAAGGCACTCACGTCAAAATTAAATTCTACGCCGAGCATCAATCCTCTTCCTTTTACTTTGATGATTTCAGGAATTACTTTAATCGCTTCAAAAAAGTATTCTGATACTTTATTGGTGTTTTCGATTAGGTTTTTAGCTTCCATAACATCTAAAACAGCAATACCTGCAGCACAAGCCAAATGACTTCCGCCAAAAGTAGTTCCCAATAATCCATAACTCGCTTTGAATTTGGGTGAAATCAAAACGCCGCCAATCGGGAAACCGTTCCCCATTCCTTTGGCTGTGGTTACAATATCAGGATTAATTCCGTGGTGTTGATGTGCAAAAAACTTCCCGCTTCTTCCGTATCCAGATTGTACTTCGTCTAAAATTAAAACCACTTCATTGGCATTACAAACTTTTTCCAAAGCTTGAAAAAATTCAGTTGTTCCTTGGTCTAAACCACCAACTCCTTGAATAGGTTCGATGATTACAGCGCAAACATCTCCTTTTTTCAATTCGGCTTCAACCAAATCAATTTGATTTAGAGGCAAAAACGTAACTACTTGTTGTGCGTTTAATGGTGCTACAATCTTTTTATTATCAGTAACTGCAACAGCCGCCGAAGTTCTTCCGTGAAACGAATTGTCAAAAGCAATTACTCTTGATTTATTCGTGTGGAAAGAAGCTACTTTCAGGGCATTTTCATTGGCTTCAGCTCCAGAACTGCAAAGGAATAAGCTAAAATCAGTCAAGCCGGAAGCTTTTCCTAATTTTTCCGCCAATTCCACTTGCAATGGATTTTGGATGGCATTCGAGTAAAAACTCAAATTATCCAATTGTTCTTTCACTTTGGCTGTATAATCAGGCTGTGTATGTCCGATAGAAATTACTCCATGACCAGAGTATAAATCTAAATATTCTGTTCCTTTATCGTCGTAAATAGTGCAGTCTACTGCTTTTACAGGCGTGATAGGATATAATGGGTAAACGTCAAATAAGTTCATTTTGTTTCTTGTTTAATTGGTTATTTGCTTATTCGGTTAATCGATTAAACGATTCACCGATTAAACTTTTTTAGAATCCGCTTGGTTTCAGGTGCAACCCTATAGTTTCTTCAAGTCCAAACATTAAATTCATGTTCTGAATCGCTTGTCCTGAAGCTCCTTTTACTAAATTATCGATCACCGAAGTGATCAAAATCCGGTTTCCTTTTTTCATTAAACTGATGATACATTTGTTCGTTTGTACTACTTGTTTCATATTGATGTTGGTAGTAGTAACGGTTACAAAAGGTTGGTCTTTGTAAAAAGCTTCGTATTTAGCAACCAAATCTTCTAAACTATCTTCCGATTTTGTATACAAGGTTGCAAAAATTCCTCTTGGAAAATCACCTCTGTTGGGAATAAAAATCAATTCGTTAGTATAATCTTCTTGTAATTGGTGTAAACTTTCGCCAATTTCTCCTAAATGTTGGTGTTCGAAAGCTTTATAGTGCGAAAAATTATTGTTTCTCCAGCTGAAATGCGAGGTTTCAGAAAGGCTTACTCCGGCACCTGTACTTCCTGTTGTAGCGTTTATATGAACGTCATCATTCAATAATCCATTTGAAGCCAAAGGAAGTAATGCCAATTGAATCGCTGTTGCAAAACAACCTGGATTGGCAATATATTGTGCGTTTTGAATATCGGTTTTGTTTAATTCAGGTAATCCATAGACAAAAGATTTTTCATAGTGATTTTTATCTTTGTTTAAACGGAAATCATTTCCTAAATCGATAATTTTAGTATTAATTGAAATATAATTATTATCCAAAAAAGATTTCGATTTTCCGTGTCCTAAACACAAGAAAAGTACATCCACATTCGGATTTATGGTATCGGTAAAGTTCATTTCGATATCACCCATCAAATCGTGATGCGCAATAGAAAGTGGTTTTCCTGCATTAGTCGTGCTGTAAACAAAATCCAATTTTGCGTTGGGGTGAAACATCAAGATTCTGATGAGTTCACCAGCCGTGTAACCTGAACCGCCAATTATTCCAATAGTAATCATAATTATTTTAGATTTATTTGTTAAAATAAAATCAAACCGTTTTTATTTATTAATCTGTAGCAATACGAAATTCTGCTGTTACAAACTTTATGTAATATGTCTTTATTTGATTAGGGCTTAATAATTGGGTATCATGAGGAGACTCAACATCATAATTTTCGGTATATGAAGAATTTGCCGAAATTTCGATATAGGGAGGAACTCTTTTAATGGGAGTCAATATTAATCCATTATAATTCAAAGTTACCGCAGTAGTGCCTTTTACTCCAATTTTGTTAGGGTTAGTGTATTTTATATTATATCTTAACCTAGATGAATTGTTACCAGTATCTGCTGTAAATTCAAAAAATAAAACTTCGTAAGTAATACTTTTTGAATTTTCTTTTTCAGGTTCAGAATTATTATCATCAGAGCATCCAAAAAAGAGTAGAAGCAAAGGAAGTAAAAGAAACACTTTTGTTTTCATAACATTAAATTAAAATTCTCAAAGAATCACAATAATTTACTCGTAAGTTTCATTATTTACAGACGAAAATATGTTTTGGGCATTACCCAATATTTTGATAAATCCTTTGGCATCGTCTGATGTCCAGGCGTTATTCATTTCTCCGTATTGTCCAAAACCGGTGTTCATCAAATCATTTTTAGATTCGATTCCGTCTAATGAAAAGTGGTATGGTTTCAAAGAAACGGTCACAGTTCCATTTACAGTTTTTTGGGTGTCTTCCAGGAAAGTTTCGATGTTTCTCATTACAGGATCCAAAAACTGACCTTCGTGAAATAACATTCCGTACCAGTTTCCTAGTTGTTCTTTCCAGTATTGTTGCCACTTTCCAAGAGTGTGTTTCTCTAACAAATGGTGTGCTTTGATGATGATTAATGGTGCAGCAGCTTCGAATCCAACTCTTCCTTTGATTCCGATAATAGTATCTCCAACGTGAATATCTCTACCAATAGCATAAGCATTAGCCAGTTTTTCAAGAACAACAATGTTATTTGAAGGTTTGTCTTTTTTACCATTTACAGCAACTAACTCCCCTTTTAAGAATTCTAAAGTTACTTTCTCTTCACCTTCTTTTGTCAATTGTGATGGGTAAGCTTCACTTGGTAATGGCTGTCCTGAAGTCAAGGTTTCTTTTCCTCCAACACTGGTTCCCCAAAGTCCTTTGTTGATAGAATATTGTGCTTTTTCCCAAGAATAGTGCACTCCGTTTTTAGCCAAATAATCCACTTCTTCCTGTCTTGATAATTTTAAGTCACGGATAGGAGTGATGATTTCGATTTCGGGAGCGATGGTTTGGAAAATCAAATCAAAACGAATTTGGTCGTTTCCTGCACCAGTACTTCCGTGAGCGATGGCAGTTGCACCAACCGATTTAGCATATTTGATTGCTTCGATAGCTTGAAAAACACGTTCAGCACTTACTGACAAAGGGTAAGTATTATTTTTTAATACATTTCCGAAAATCAAATATTTGATTGCTTTGTCGTAATATTTATCAAGTATAGTCAAATTTGCGTGTTGTGCACTTCCTAATTCGTATGCCCTGTCTTCGATAGCTTGTAATTCGGCATCGTCAAAACCGCCTGTGTTAATTAGTACGGTATGAACTTCAAAGCCTTTTTCGTTTTTTAAATATTTTAGACAGTATGATGTGTCTAATCCTCCGCTATATGCTAAAACTACTTTTTTATTTGCCATTTTATATTGTTTTTGTGGAGTTTATAAAACTCCGATTTCATTTTATTACTTAAATACTGTTTATTTTTTCTTTTTTTTCCAAGAAAAGTGCTGCTTTAATTTCTTTTAAACGATTCCAAATTCGGACATTAAATGGATGTTTTGGTGGATCTTTTGGTTTCTCGGCTGGATCATAAAGCATTCCGGTACACAAACACATTTTATTATCTTTGCTTTTCAGAATCTCGTAATTGGTACAGGTTTGACAGCCTTTCCAAAAACTAGGATCGTTTGTTAATTCGGAAAACGGAACTGGTTTGTAGCCCAAATCGGAATTGATTTTCATTACAGCCAAACCTGTTGTGATTCCAAAAACCTTGGCACCTTTGTATTTTTCCAAAGAATAATTGAAAACAAAAGTTTTTATCTTTTTTGCCAAGCCTAAATTTCTAAAATCAGGATGCACGATTAATCCAGAGTGGGCTACATACTGACCGTGTTGCCAACTTTCGATATAGCAGAAACCTGCAAAAACGCTATTTTTGTCTAATGCAATAACAGCATCACCAGCTTTCATTTTTTTATGAATGTATTCTGGTGTTCTTTTTGCAATTCCAGTACCTCTTAATAAAGCAGAAGTTTCTATGGTATCGCAAATTTCTTCGGCGTACTTATAATGTTCTTCTTGCGCTATAACTATAGATATTTTCATTTCAAGAGTTAAAGTTGTGGTTTAAAAATAAATTTGTTAGTGCTGAAATAGTGTTTGTATTCCAAATTCTTATTGAAATTAGAGCAATAGCCAATCATTCCTATAAATAGGGCGTAGGATAAACCAAAAAAAATAATGATTTCAGGATGAAAGAATCCGATTGATACAATTAATAATTTCAAAATGATAGATATGAAAAATGAATAAATAGAACAAATACACATTTGGCGCTATAATTATAGCATCCGTACTTCGGGCGAAGCGGTTGGTTTGTTTATCCGTGATACAGGAATAGTATGTACACTTACTTTTTTCATTGGTGCAAAATTACAATTTATTTATTAAAACACAGATTTTTTTTTGCAACAAATTCAAAATTAATTGTTTGATTCCGTAAAATGAATTGCATTTATATAATATATTGATTTTATGAAAGTTAATTTCTAAACGAATTTCTGGTAATAAGATTTTTCAATTTCATTTTTAAATCTTCGCCTGTATCATACACCATTTGTTCGTTTGTTGGAAACGGAACGGCTCGTCTATCAAAATAAGAAAAATAATTGTCATCAGATGCTCGCCTGTCGCCTTTGCAGGTAGCATAAATATTTTCGAAAATAAATTCGCTGGCTAATGGGAATGATTGGATTAATTGATTGTTTTTCAAATTGATATAATCTACTTTAGCTTGAATTTGGCAGGATTTTAATTGTCTGGATTCAAAAATCCTAGCGGTTACAATTCTTAAATTATCTACCATAATCACTTTTCCGGTATTGTCTAAAACTACTTTTCCGTTGGCATCTAACAGTTTTTTTTGACCGTCTTTAATCTGACGTTCTTTGACAAATTCTCGCTCTTTTATTTGCTCTGGAGAAATGAGTATTTCTCTAAAACTAATCAACATACTGTAATCATACTCGATTCCTTTTTGTTTGCTGCCGTGAAAAACAGTCCATTTATTGTTCAATCCATACGTATTGAAATCTAATAAATCATTTTGCAAGCGAACTGGAATAATCATATTGGTTTCGTTTTTTGTGTAAACACTTACATAGTCAGTTCCTTTGTTTTGGGCTTCGTTCATTAAATCCAAAACGTTTTTGTAGTTGGGATTAATTTCGTTCAAATAAGTTAAATCGTCAAAAGCCTTACGGAAATTCATTTTATCGGAATTAGATGCTAATAATGCTTTGGCATTGGCATACAAATAACCCGAGAGTTTGTTTTTACTGGCAACCATTTTGTCATTGTAATTATCGAAAGGGAAAATGGCGTTTCTGCCTTCGTTTAATAACTTTATGGGAAGCAATGGTTTTATCTTCTCTTGGCGATCGTTCAATTGCAAATAGGTATTGTATATTTTCTCAAAATGAGCGGGATTGTTTTCTTTTTCTAATAAATTAATGGTGTTCAAATCGCGCTCTTTGGCTTTGGCGAAAGCTTCTTCTAGCAAATAAACATAATCTTGATTGCCTTTTTTGTCTTTATTGGTGCGTAAATTCGATATAGAATTATAAATGGCTTCGTCATAATTACCAGCACTCAACAAGTTTTGAGTTTGCTTCACTCCGCAGGAAGTTAGTAGTATAAAAGCGAATATAAAAAAGGAATGTTTTTTCATCTTAAAAAAAATTTCTGCGAATTTACTATAATTTTTGAACTGATTTGTAATTTTTTAGTTGGCTAAAATAATGCTATAAAAAATCCGACACTTTTGATAAAATGTCGGATTAGAAATCGAGTAAAGATGATTTTATTTCCTTACAAAAGGAGGAAGTAATTTATTGCAAACTTCTCCAAAACCAATTCGAACACCATTGTTTTTGCAATGCCCTCTAAAGGTTACGGTATCGCCATCATTTAGGAATTTGCGTTCTGTTCCGTCGTTGAGTTGGATTGGATTTTTTCCGCCCCATGTTAGTTCTAGCATCGAACCAAAACTATCAGGCGTTGGCCCCGAAATGGTTCCTGAACCCATCATATCACCAGAATTTACACGGCAACCGTTTGATGTATGATGTGCTAGTTGCTGACTCATCGACCAATACATATATTTAAAATTGGATCGTGTAACAATAGTTTCTTCTGCATTTTCGGGTTGAATACCCACTTCTAGGCTAATGTCAAAATTGTGTTTTCCTTTTTGTTGCAAATAGGGGAAAGGAGCAGGGTCTTGTTTAGGACCTTTAGTTCTAAAAGGTTCTAAAGCATCCATCGTGATAATCCACGGAGAAATAGAAGTAGCAAAGTTTTTTGCCAAGAATGGTCCAAGGGGTTCGTATTCCCATTTTTGAATGTCACGGGCACTCCAATCGTTCATTAATACCATTCCAAAAATATAATCTTCGGCTTCGGTTACCGGAATATTTTCTCCCATAATATTCGCATCGGTAGTAATAAAAGCCGTTTCTAATTCAAAATCTACTGATCTCGATGTCCCGAAAACAGGAGTTGTTTCTCCTTTTGGCAACGTTTGCCCCATGGGTCTGTGCACAGGAACTCCTGATGGAATAATCGAAGAGCTTCTGCCGTGGTATCCTAAAGGAATGTGCAACCAATTTGGCAATAAAGCATTTTCAGGATCACGGAACATTTTCCCAATGTTTGTAGCATGATTTTTATTGGAATAGAAATCAGTATAATCACCAATTAGTACTGGCAATTGCATTTCAATATCTTTGACATCAAAGATGATAATTTCGCGATGTTCTTGGTTGTCTCGAAGTTCAGGATTGGTTTCGTCAAATAATTCAGCCAGACGATTTCGAACCAATCGCCAGGTTTTTTTTCCGTCGGATATAAAGTCGTTCAAGGTATCTTGCATGAACATATCATCCGTCAAATCGATGCCTTCAAAATAATTCAATTGCTGCAAAGCACCCATGTCTATAGCAGAATCTCCTATTCTGGTTCCAATGGTAATTACGTCATCTTTAGTGATGAAAACTCCAAAAGGAATGTTTTGGATAGGAAAATCACTGTTCTCTGGAACTGTTATCCAAGACTTTCGATTAGTATTATTGGCTGATATAGGCATAGTGCTGTTAATTATTTTGTTGAAAATTACTTATCAAATGTATTATAATCTGTCAATTTACCAAACGTTTTTTTGTATTTTTGCACAATATAAATCAAATCTAAAGAGATGCAACGCGACGAACAAATTTTTGACCTTATTTTAGAGGAACAAGACAGACAAATTCACGGACTAGAACTTATAGCTTCGGAAAATTTTGTAAGTGACGAAGTAATTGAAGCAGCTGGTTCTGTTTTAACAAATAAATATGCTGAAGGTTATCCTGGCAAAAGATACTACGGCGGTTGCGAAGTAGTTGATATTATCGAACAAATTGCTATTGATAGAGCCAAAGAATTGTTTGGTGCTGCTTACGCAAACGTTCAACCACACTCTGGTTCTCAAGCAAATGCTTCTGTGTTTCATGCTTGTTTACAACCTGGAGATAAAATTTTAGGTTTCGATTTGTCTCATGGTGGTCACTTGACTCACGGTTCTCCAGTAAACTTTTCTGGACGTGTTTACAATCCAACTTTTTATGGTGTAGATAAAGAAACTGGAAGATTAGATTACGATAAAATTCAAGAAATAGCTACTAAAGAACAACCAAAATTAATCATCGCTGGAGCTTCGGCTTATTCTCGTGATATGGATTTTGAGCGTTTCAGAGTTATTGCTGATAGCGTGGGTGCTATTTTGATGGCTGATATTTCTCATCCTGCTGGTTTAATTGCAAAAGGATTATTGAATGATCCAATTCCTCATTGTCATATTGTAACTACTACTACTCACAAAACTTTGCGTGGTCCACGTGGTGGTTTAATCTTGATGGGGAAAGATTTCGAAAACCCTTGGGGATTGAAAACTCCAAAAGGAGAAATCAGAATGATGTCTGCTTTATTGGATTTAGCTGTTTTTCCTGGAAATCAAGGTGGACCTTTAATGCACATTATTGCAGCAAAAGCAGTAGCTTTTGGCGAAGCATTGCAAGATGAATTCTTTACTTATGCTATGCAATTGCAGAAAAATGCTAAAGCTATGGCGGAAGCGTTTGTAAAAAGAGGATACAATATTATCTCTGGAGGAACTGACAATCACATGATGTTGATCGATTTGAGAAACAAAAATATTTCTGGTAAAGAAGCTGAAAACGCATTGGTAAAAGCAGAAATTACAGTAAATAAAAACATGGTTCCTTTTGATGACAAATCTCCATTTGTAACTTCAGGTATTCGTGTGGGTACAGCTGCAATCACAACTCGTGGTCTTGTTGAAGCTGATATGGAAACTATTGTTGATTTGATTGACAGAGTTTTAACAGATCATACTAATGAAGAAGTTATTGAAGCAGTAGCTGCTGAAGTAGATGAAATGATGAGCGAAAGAGCTATTTTCGTTTTCTAAAAATAATATATTTCAATTACGGATTTCCACTAATTTCACTTTATTTGTGCTCATTAGTGGAATTCGTGTTTTTAAGCAAACCTCTTTCAATACATTATGATAACAATTTCTGACGCTACAGTTCTAGATATAGGAATCATTCAAACAATTGCGCATCAAACTTGGCCTGTTACTTATGGTGAAATTTTGTCGAAAGAACAAATAGTCTATATGCTCGATAAGATGTATTCTGATTCTGTTTTAAAAGAGAATATGACTCATCTTGAACACCACTTTTTACTGCTAGTCGAGGATGAAGTTTGTCAAGGTTTTGCATCTTATGAACATCATTATTTGAATAGGAATTACACCAGACTACATAAATTGTACTTGCTTCCAGCAACACAAGGAAAGGGTTTAGGAAAGTTGCTATTAGAAAAAATCATAGGTTTAGCTAAAGAAAACAAATCCGAAGGAATTTCACTGAATGTTAACCGATTCAATAAAGCGTACACTTTTTATCAAAAAATGGGTTTTGAAATTATGGAAGAAGAAGATTTAGCAATCGGTGATGGCTATTTGATGGAAGATTATAAGATGGAGAAAAAACTATGATTTTACCAACCATTTTTCAGTAGATTACCAACAAAAAAAAACACTGAAACTAATCAGTGTTTTTTGTGAATTTTGAAAATATAATTTTATTGTACTCTAGTTAAACCAATATTTTCAGGAGCATGAAGTACCATTGGGAATTTTTCTATTTTAACAGAACCGCTGTCTAAACCAAAAGCACTTTCCTCTGAAAGACTGGCTTTTTTGATTAAGAAATACGAATTCATTATTACTTTTTCAAAGAATGTTAAATCACTATCATTAGACAAATATTTTTCAGAAAGAACGAATTTAAAATCGCCAATGATATTGTTTTTATTCAATGATTCATAGCGACTGGTAACATCCACTTCGCCTTTTCTTACCATGTCCTTAATTACTTCTTTGAACATCAGGCTTATTTTTGTTGGCTCTCTAAAACCTAAATTAAAATCAACTCTAAACAAGGTGTCGTCAATGATTTCGGTTACTTTGTATTCGGTTTTATATGGAACGTTTAAAATATTGACATGTACAAACCAATAGATGTCAGCTCTTTTGGGTCTTTTTCTTAAAATAGAATACATTACTTTTTCCTCTATTTCATCAATTTTACCAGCATTGGTCATATAAATCAAATGGGTAGCATATTTTGGAATGGACAGGTCATCACTCAATTCTAGCAATACTTTTTTGTATTCTTCAATTTTAACAATTTTAGTATAGCTCTTGTTGATTTTTTTAGCAAAATACCAAATAGTCATTACAGAAATAAGCATTGATGCAATAATTAAAGTAACATAACCTCCATCTGCAAATTTAGTGATATTAGCGATTAAGAAACCAAATTCGATAACTAGATAAATAGTAATTAATGGCACCATAAAGTACAATCGTACTCTTTTCATTATCATATAATAATTGAGCAAAACAGTAGTCATAATCATGCACAAAATGATGGCTAAACCATAAGCATGCTCCATATTACTAGATTTTTCAAAGTGTAAAACAATACCAACACAGCCCAAAAACAACAACCAGTTTATCGAAGGAATATACAATTGTCCTTTCAATTCTGATGGGTATTTTATTTTTACTTTTGGCCAAAAGTTCAATCTCATGGCTTCATTTATCAATGTAAATGAACCACTTATTAAAGCTTGAGAAGCAATTACTGCGGCCAAAGTTGCAATTACAATTCCAATGGGCTGAAACCAATCGGCCATGATTAAATAGAACGGATTTCCATTTTCTCCTCCTAAACTTTTAAGTGTTTCTCCTTCGTGATGAATCAAATAAGCACCTTGTCCGAAGTAATTTAAAATAAGAGTTGCTTTTACAAAAATCCAACTGATTCTGATATTTTTTCGTCCACAATGTCCCATGTCCGAGTATAAGGCTTCGGCTCCAGTGGTACAAAGGAAAACAAACCCTAAAACATAAAATCCTTCGGGATGAATGGTTAATAAATGATAAGCATAATAGGGATTAAAAGCTTTTAAAACTTCAGGATGTTCTGTGATTTGAATTACACCTAAAGTGCCTAGCATACCAAACCAAAGTAGCATTATTGGTGCAAAAAAGCGTCCTACTAGTTTAGAACCAAATTGCTGAATGGTAAAAAGAATAAATAAAATTCCAATTACGATGGGTACTGTGTTGATTTCAGGATAAAAGGTTTTAACACCTTCGACAGCCGATGAAACAGAGATAGGTGGTGTAATAATTCCATCCGCAAGCAAGGCACTTCCTCCAATGATAGCGGGGACTATCAGCCATTTGATTTTTGTTTTCTTGACCAGAGCATATAAAGCAAAAATTCCTCCTTCGCCGTGGTTATCTGCACTTAAAGTAATTAGTACATATTTGATGGTGGTTTGTAATGTAAGTGTCCAAAAAACACAAGATATTCCTCCTAAAACGATATCAGCATTAATAGTGTGTAAGCCAATTATAGCTTTCATTACATACAAGGGAGAGGTTCCAATATCGCCGTAAATTATTCCTAATGAAACTAATAAACCTCCTAACGTTAACTTGCTGTGCAAGTCCTTGTGCGATATACTCATGATATAAATTATATAAAAAAACTTGGCAAAGTTACTCTTTTTGGAAGTATAATTATTTTTTTAATATAAAAAACTTAAAAAAAACTAAAAAAAAACACGGCTTTTAGAACCGTGTTTTGTAAATGAATTAAATGTTATTAAGAGGATCTCCTGCCATTACTTCTTGAATTAGTATTGGCGTTATTCGAACCAGAATTTCTTGATGAATTTTCATTTCGAACTTCTGGACGTTGTGGAGTATTAGCTCTTTGATTTTCAACTCTTTGTTGAGATACTACTCTTGGCGTTTCAGTTCTGTTTTGCGAATAGTTTCTTGATTCTGTTCTTTGTTGAGTAGTTACTCTTGGTGCTTCAGTTCTGTTTTGCGAATAGTTTCTATTTGATTCTGTTCTTTGTTGAGTAGTTACTCTTGGTGCTTCAGTTCTGTTTTGCGAATAGTTTCTATTTGATTCTGTTCGTTGAGGAGTTGCTACTCTTTGTGATTGAGTTCTGTTTTGACTATAACTATTATTTCGGTTATTTCTTTTTTGATCTAACTCATAGCGGTTGTTTACAGTAGTATTTCTTCTGGCAAACGAATAATTTGGATATTGTCTTTCATAACCATTAGATCGTCTTGAACTGTATATTCCAACAGCAACGCTACTTCTTCTGTGATTTACATAATTATATGAGTTGTAGCTGTAATAATTATTTAGACAATTATTTACATTGTGACGGTATCTAAAAACTGGATAAGGATTCCAAGCATAATAATAACTTGGGTAAATATTCCAAGACCATGAAGAATAATATGGACGATAATTATTAACCCAAAATGAAGCATATATTAGAGGAGTTCTGTAATAAACAGGCTCATAAATGTAATTATCTCCATACATATAAGCATTTCCAACTACTTGTATTTGTACTTGATTGTACCTGTCTTTTTCTACTTCGATAGTTGCAACATCTTGATAAAGATCACGATCAAGTACCGATTGAATAATAACTAAATGGGTTCTATTTTCTACCGACTCTATTACACGCAAATAATCGACTTCATAATCGTTATTCAAATCTAGATTAGAGATTTGTAGTTTTGGATCATTTAATTGTCTTTCAAAATCTTGAAGATTTCTAGAATCTCCAAAAATTGAGGCCACTACTCTTAAATCTAAATTATCGCTAATTTCAGAATTTGTAGCACTTACAATTGTTCTATTTTGTCCTTGCATTTGTGATACAAATACAGAAGTCATCAGTGTCAATAATAGTATTTGAGTTTTCATGATTAAAAGAAATTAAGTTGTTTGATTTTAATTATCCAATTACTGTGCCAATTAAATTTTAATGTCCTTCTGAATGTTTAAAATGCTTGTTATTAAACTGATAATTAATATCTTAATGATGATTTATTTCTGTTTTAAAATAAAAAAACCAAGAAATAAATCAAACTATTTCTTGGTTTTTTTATTTTTTAAAAGGAGCTTAAGTTATTTTCTATTTCCTTTATCTCTGTACTGCTGCAATAATTTTCTTTTGAAATCGTCTTCAGCTTTTTTTAACTTAATGATTTTTGTGGCTGGTAAAATAGCCTTTAAATTAGCAATAAATTTTTTCTTTATTTGATACAATTCTGCTTCGTTACTTTCCATTTGGGCTAATAGTGCAGCAGCTTCTTTTTCACTCATTCTTTCTAAAGCTTCATCATTCATCCTAGCCTTTATAACTCTCATTTTGTCGCTTTTCAATTCAAATTGTTTTTTTTCAAAGGAATTGTACAAAGGCCAAAATTTAGTAGCTTCTTCAGTTGTTAAAGATAATTCATTGGTAATAAAACCAACTTTAAGCGCTTCTATTTGATCTTTTTTATCATTTAATTGTGCAAAAGAGTGTATGCTAAATAATAATAGTATAATAGGTAGTAATTTAATTGTCTTCATGGTCATTTAATTTAATATGTAATGTTCTAAATTGCTGTCTATAGAAAGTTCGTTTTCCAATGTTTTGTCATCAATATTCAAATCAATATTAATTTTTTGAATGTCTTTTTCGTCCAAAAGATTCACTAAATCGGCATCGGAAACATTGGAATGATAGCTGATATAATTTTCCAAAGTTGTTTGATCTATTTCCGAAGAACTTCTGGAGTAATTGTTGTAAATAGGGATACTCAATAGTGTAACTAATACAGCAGCTGCAGCATAAATCCAGTTTTTTCTTCTGGAAAACAGCGAAATTGTTTGAGGTTCTTCTTTTGGTAATTGTTGCATTACTCTTGCCGAAAGGGTATCAAAATAATGGTCTGGAGTTTTAAATCCTGACGCTACTTTCGGTTCGTTTTCTATTTTAAATGTTTTCATAATATTTATTAGACTTAATTATGGACAAAAAGTTTAATTTGCCGTAACAAAAGCTTCTATTTTTTTAACAGCATGATGATAGGATGCTTTCAAAGCACCTACTGATGTGCCGAGTATTTCTGATATTTCTTCGTATTTTAATTCTTCAAAATATTTCATTTTGAAAACCAATTGTTGTTTTTCAGGCAATTGTACAATGGCTTTTTGCAATTTTATTTGAATTTCATTTCCATCAAAATAAATATCTGATTTGAGATTGTCAATGGTTTTATTTTGTAATGTTTCCGATGAAACACCACTTAATTTTGCTTTTTGACTCAAAAAAGTTAATGCTTCATTGGTTGCTATGCGATACATCCAAGAGAAAAGTTTGCTTTCGCCTTTAAATTTAATCAGGTTTTGAAATACTTTTACAAAAGTGTTTTGCAAAACATCATCAGCATCGTCATGATTCAAAACAATATTTCGAATATGATTGTATAATGGTTTTTGATATATTTTCAAGAGTTTTTGAAACGCTTGATTTTGCGTTTTCGGATTTAATAATTCTTGAATAAATTCCTTTTCTTCTTGCAAGGCTACTATTTATCAGTTAGAATTGAATTTATTCAAAAGGTTTAAAATAGTTTCGAATTATTTTTAAAATTCGGATGGTTCTTCCTCTGTAACTGGAGAAATAATTGCTGGTTTTGGTACAGTTACTACTGGTTTTGCAACTGCTTTTTGTTGCAATGGATAATAAATTTCTGTAACCCACTTGGATGGATTATTAATTTGGCTTTTGCCAATAGTGTATATTTCTAAATGCGAAAAAGCAGCATCGCTAATGAGATGTTTTTCACGAAGATATTGTGTGGCTTTGTCTAATGCTTTTTTATTATGTGAATAATCTCCTTTCAGAGTTGTTTTCAAAGCCTGAAACGCATCTAATGTCTTTGACGTTATGTCACTTCCTTCGGATATATGAATCGAATCTTTTATCGGAATGCAAATAGATAGTTTGGTTAATTCTTTTGAGGTGTCATAAGTATGATAAATCACAAATGGTTTTCCGCTAATTGTGAGGTTGTTATTATTGCAAAAATTAGTAATTTTAGTAAAAACAATTCCAGAATTTTTACTCACTTTTGAGAACTCGCAAGTAAAAGTTTGGGCTAAATAATGGCTTTTGGTTTTATTTACTATACCATCAACTTTTATTGAATAGGTATTGATTTCGTAGTCGAGTTTTCGATCTAAATTAGCCAAACTTTTTTCGAACATTAATTCAAATATTTTTTTAGCGCCACCATTAAATGAAGTCAAAACTTTAAACATAAATCCCATTTCACCTTTTGCTTTCCATGATACTTTTGTTCCTCCAATCGTATCTTTAAAATGTATCGAAATAGTTGCATTATTCCCATTGAAATTCATTTTTTGAGAAATACTATCGTTTTCTTTTACATATAATGTTTGCAAATCACCATTACCTTCTTTTCCGTCCCAAGAAAAAGAACTTCCTGATCCTATCGTATTTTGAGAATAGTCAATTTGCATTAACGAATCCTCTACAGCCAACGAATTCCATTCTTTCCAGTTTTTGGCATCGTTTACATAATTGTATATAGCTGATTTTGGAGAATTTATAACTAGGCTTTTTTCAACGGTGAATTTTCCTTTTTGAGTCGCAACAAAAACAGATAGGGTTACTAAACTAAGTAATAATAAAAGAAAAAGATATTTTAAAATTCTCATAATAGATAGGTTAATTTGCGTTGTAAAGTTAGAAATTATATTAATACTATTAGCATATATAAAATAATCCATATTAGGGTTTTATCTTTTTATTAAATATCTTTCTTGAAAATAGCATTAATTTGAATATCAATCCATTTCAATTTTCTTTATTTAAGCCTTCCTTTTTTTATTGGAATAATGTTTTAAAGTTAAGATTTTGCTTCATTCATAAATTTTGCATAAATATTATGCGTGCATTGTAAAATGTTTAAAAAATACATACATTTGCCATATTGTGTTATAAATAAAACAACTAAATAATCTTATATCGATGAAATTACTTAAAATTGCAGGAGTTATTATGACAGTTGGCGTTTCTTTTGCGTCGAATGCACAAGCAGTAAAAGCTACAGATGCAAAAACTATCCAGAAAGACCCTTTTGAATATGTTGTCGAACAATTTGGCGACGTAAAAGTATTGCGTTATCAAATTCCAGGATGGGAAGATTTGACCCTAAAAGAGCAAAAATTAGTTTATTATCTTACTCAAGCAGGATATTCAGGACGAGATATTGCTTATGATCAACATTACAAATACAATCTAAAAATTAGAAAAGCACTCGAAAATATCTATGTAAATTACAAAGGAGATAAAGCTTCAGCAGATTGGAAAAATTTTGAAATTTATTTAAAAAGAGTTTGGTTTGCTAACGGAATTCATCATCATTATTCGAATGATAAAATGAAGCCTCTTTTTTCTAAAAATTACTTAACTAGTTTATTAAAAGCTACTAAAACAAGTTTATCTCCAGCAATTGTAGATATTCTATTTAACGATGTCGATGCTAAAAAAGTAAATTTAGACACCTCAAAAGGATTAGTAGAAGGTTCAGCAATCAATTTCTATGAAAAAGGCATTACTGCAAAAGAAGTAGAAGATTTTTATGCCAGCAAAATAAGTCCTGATCCTAAAAGACCTTATTCTTATGGATTAAATTCTAAACTAGTTCGCAATGCCAAAGGACAATTAGAAGAAAAAGTATGGAAAAGTGGTGGAATGTACGGATCAGCAATTGACAAAATAGTATATTGGTTAGAAAAAGCCAAAGGAGTTGCCGAAAACCAAAAACAAGCCGATGCTCTAGGATTACTGATTAGTTATTACAAAACAGGAGATTTAAAAACTTGGGACGAATATAACATCGCCTGGTTGCAAGCTACAGAAGGAAACATTGACTACATCAACAGTTTTATTGAGGTTTACAATGATCCTTTAGGAAATAAAGGTTCTTATGAAAGTATTGTGCAAATTAAAGATTTTAATTTGTCTAAAAAGATGGAAGTAGTATCTAAAAACGCACAATGGTTTGAAGATAATTCTACGATAATGACCGCTCATAAAAAGAAAAATGTAGTAGGAGTATCGTATAAAACAGTAATTGTTGCTGGTGAATCTGGTGATTCTTCTCCTGCAACACCAATTGGAGTAAACCTACCAAATGCCGATTGGATTCGTGCGGAACACGGTTCAAAATCAGTTTCGTTGGCTAATATTATTGATTCTTATAACAAAGCAGGAGGAAAAGGAAGGTTACAGGAATTTGCCAATGATGCCGAAGAAATTGCTTTAGCCGAAAAATATGCAGAATTGGGAGATAAAATGCACACAGCATTGCATGAAGTTATTGGTCACGCTTCAGGACAATTAAATCCAGGTGTGGCAACTCCGGAGAAAACCTTGAAAAATTATGCTTCAACCCTTGAAGAGGGAAGAGCCGATTTAGTAGGATTGTATTTTGTTTACAATCCAAAACTACAAGAACTTGGTTTGGTTGACGATTGGAAAAAACTAGGAATGGAGTCTTATGATTCCTATATCAGAAATGGTTTGATGGGACAATTGGTGCGTTTAGAACCAGGAGCAGATATTGAAGAGGCACACATGAGAAACCGTCAATACATTAGTGCTTGGGCTTTTGAAAAAGGAAAAGCAGATAATGTAATCGAAAAAATTACTCGTGATGGTAAAACGTATTTCAACATTACTAATTATGAAAAATTACACGATTTATTTGGACAATTGTTACGTGAAATTCAACGTATCAAATCCGAGGGTGATTATGAAGCAGGAAAAGCATTGGTTGAAAATTATGGTGTAAAAGTAGATCAGAAGTTACACGCCGAGGTTTTGGAAAGAAACAAAAAATTCAATGCAGCACCTTATAGCGGTTTTGTAAATCCAATTTTAGTACCAAAATTAGATGCCAAAGGAGAAATTATTTCGATAGAAGTAAAACAACCTAAAACTTTTGCAGAGCAAATGTTGTATTATTCTAAAAACTATAATTTTCTGCCTTTAGAAAATTAAGGTTAATGAATTGATATAGAAAAGGATGTCTTAACTGACATCCTTTTTTTTGTTTTTATCTTTTAAAAAATATTTTTATCACAAACAACAAAACTATAAAAAGCGCAAACCCAATCAATATTTTGAAGTTTCCTTTGTAGAATAATTTATGCAAATTGGCATCTTTTCTATAGGCAAAAATCATTGCGATTATAAAAGCGATTGCAAAACAGCCAGCAAATAGTAATTGTCCTTGACTAAACATAGTGTAATTTTTTTGTGCAAATTTAGGCTTTTGTTTAGTAAAAGTTACTAATTTGCCACTTCATTTAATCAAATAAAATTATGCAAAAGCAAATTAATGCCGTAAAGGAATTTCATACCGCTTTCAAAATTGGGCACAGTGAAAATCCAGTAGCCGATTTGGGCGAAAGCAAAAAAATACTTCGTTACAATTTGATGAAAGAAGAAAACGAAGAATATCTAGAAGCGGTTCAAAATAATGATATAATTGAAATTGCCGATGCTTTGGGCGATATGATGTATATTCTTTGCGGAACTATTATAGAACACGGTTTACACCACAAAATTGAAGAAGTTTTCGACGAAATTCAACGCTCTAATATGAGCAAATTGGGAGAAGACGGACAACCCATTTATCGTGAAGACGGAAAAGTAATGAAAGGGCCTAATTATTTCAAACCTGATTTTTCTAAAATACTGAAGTAGTGTTCAGTGATCAGTAGCAGTGTGCAGGTTAACCTAAATAAAAAGCGATTTTTCTATCTTGAAAAATCGCTTTTTATTTTTTCACTGTAAACAGTAACTGAACACTGAATACTGAACACTGCTAACTAAACTTTTACTGTCCATCCAAAAGGATCTTCAGAAAGTTTATTTTGAAGACTCGTTAGTTTTTCTTTTAAAAGCGAAGCATAAGAATTTTCAATTGGGGACATTTCATAATAAACATCCTGATAAGAGAATCCTTTGATAACGCTTACAACCGCAGCAGTTCCCGCTCCAAATATTTCTTTTAAAGCTCCGTTTTGTGCAGCCTCAACTAATTCTGAAACCAATACCGAACGAACTTCTACTTTTAATCCCTCTTTTTCTGCCATTTCAATTAAACTTTTTCGGGTAATACCATCCAAAATTCTTTCGCTAACAGGAGCTGTCAATAAAGTATCATTTATTCTGAAAAATACGTTCATTGTACCAGCTTCTTCCAATTTGGTGTGAGTGGCATCATCAGTCCAGATTACTTGTTGGAAACCTTCTTTGTTTGCCAAATTAGTTGGATAAAACTGCGCTGCGTAATTTCCTGCCGCTTTTGCAGCACCAATTCCACCATTGGCAGCTCTACTATAATGTTCGGCGACAATTACTTTTACTTCACCAGCATAATACGATTGTGCAGGAGAAAGCAAAATCATAAATTTATATTCGTCAGAAGGATTAGCCACAACACCAGCGCCTGTAGCAATCATAAACGGACGAATGTACATACTGCTTCCGTTCCCTTTTTGAATCCATTCTTGATCTATTTTCAATAATTCATTCAAGCCGTCCATGAAAATAGCTTCTGGAACTTCTGGCATTGCCATTCTTTTTGCAGAATTGTTAAATCGTTTGAAATTTTCATCAGGTCTAAATAACCAGATGTCATCATTAGCATCTTTATAGGCTTTCATACCTTCAAAAATAGCCTGACCATAATGAAATACTTTTGAAGATGGATCCATCAATATAGGTGCATAAGGCTTAACGACAGGATTTTGCCATTCGCCATTTTTAAAATTGCATTCAAATAAATGATCGGTAAAAACTTCACCAAAATTCAGATGATTAAAGTCCACCGAACTTATTTTTGAAGTAGTGGCTTTAATGATTTCGATTTTATTGGTTGTTGTACTCATAATTGGTTATTCTATTTTGAAAATATTGTATAAAAAAAAATATGTTGTATTTTAAATATGTGTTTTGCAAAATTAAATAAAAACCATTGGAATAGTTGTCAAAAAATCGTTAATTACTGTAATTAATTGAGGATTTATTTATATTCTAAAAAAAACAACGAATATGTAGTTGATTTTGTGGAATATATAAAAAATAGGAAACTTTGATGGTTATACATAAATTGTATTTAATTAAATTTGACCACTTATGTACTCTAAAATCTTAATATTACTTTGAAAAGAAATATAATTCAAACTCGTGACGGCTCTACAACGATTCATATTGAGGAATGGGACGAATGTTATCATTCTAGATTTGGTGCTATTCAAGAAGCACAACACGTTTTTATAAAAAATGGACTTTCCTTGTTTGAAAATAATTCGGTTTCTATTTTAGAAATCGGATTTGGAACCGGTTTGAATGTTTTGGTTACTTTTTTGGAATCTCAAAAAACGAATCAAATAATCGATTATGTTGGAGTAGAGGCCTATCCAGTTTCTGTAGAAGAAGCTTCGATGATGAATTACGTTGCCGAATTAAATGCCGAAAACGAACGGTCTATTTTCGAAAAAATGCACGAATGCCATTGGGAAGAGAAAATCAACTTGAACGATACTTTTTCATTAACCAAAAGGAAGCAATTTTTTGCAGACATTGATGATGTAGAAAAATTCGATTTGATTTATTTTGATGCTTTCGGTTTTGATGTACAACCCGAATTGTGGAGCACAGAGATCTTTGAGAAAATGTTTGATGCACTAAAACCAAAAGGCATTTTGGTAACTTATGCAGCCCGAACTGTTATCAAAAGAAGTATGATAGAAGTAGGCTTCACAGTCGAAAAACTCAAAGGAGCTCCTGGAAAACGAGAAATGTTCAGAGCCAGAAAAGGGTGATTTTAGAACCGTTAAATTGAACATAAATTGTTGTTAAAGACGATTTATATTATAAAATAATGGGCTATTTTTACAATGTTATGTATTTAACTTTTAACCCTAAATTTTATTATTATGTCTAAATTGATGTTTGATTATACAAAATCTGTACTCGAGAGAGTTAGTTTTCATCCCATACTTTTTTGCAAAGAATTAGAAAAAGCAATCAAGGCTTTGTTGCCCTACGAATTAGAACAATTGAAAGAATGGCTTTTGGATTATACAGTCGAAAAACCAGAATTAAAACCGTATTTAGTTATCGTAAATCGTTAATTTCACTATTGTTTTAAATTAAAATACCTTCAAAATATAGATGTTTTTGAGGGTATTTTTTTTGTTTAAAAAGTAAGTATAAAAAAAGTGAGCCACAAAATGAGCTCACTTTTTAATTACATAATTTAGACGATATCTAATTTTGAAAACAGTCTGAATTTTATTTTGCTTGTTTTTTCATTTCTTTTTCGATCATATCATAGAATTGATCAATTTTTGGCAATACTACAATACGAGTTCTTCTGTTACGAGCTCTATTCTCTGCAGAATCATTGGCTACTAAAGGAATATAAGAACTTCTACCAGCAGCGATTAACTGTTCTGGTTTTACACCCAATTGAGTAGTCAAAACACGGATGATAGACGTAGAACGTTTTACACTCAAATCCCAGTTATCCAATAATACTCCGCTTCCAACATAAGGAACATTGTCCGTATGACCTTCGACCATACATTCAAAATCTGGTTTGTCGTTTACTACTTTAGCTACTTTAGCCAAAACTCCTTTTGCTTTGTCTGTTACATCATAACTACCGCTTTTGAACAATAATTTATCAGCGATTGAGATGAAAACCACTCCTTTTTCAACATTGATTTCAATATCTGGATCCGAAATTCCAACAGCGCTTTTCAAACTAGTTACAACAGCTAGAGTAACACTATCTTTTTTAGTTAGAGCATCTTGCATTCTAGAAATTTTCAAGTCTTTTTCTTTGATAGATTCCAATGCTTTTTCAATATTTTCAGCACCTTTAGCAGTCAAGACCGTCATATCTTTTGAAGTGTTGATCAAATGTTGGTTTTGCCCTTTCAACGCTTCGGCTGTTGCAGCAAGACCTGCTTTTTCTTCAAGGCAAGAATTTAATTTTACTGTACAAGAGTTTAATAAATCTTGAGTTTCTTTATTTTTAGCTTCTAAAGCAGCGTATTGTTTTTTGGAAACGCAGGAAGTCAAAAGCATTACTAGCGATAAGGTTACAACAATTTTTTTCATAAAATAGAATTTAATTAAACGTGAATTACAAAGTTAGTTTTTTAAGATTAGAATTTGAATATAAACTTTTGTTAAAATTATTTTTCAAAAACCTTGCCAGCTTTGATATAATACTGAAAAACGATGCTTTTTACTTTGTAATATTTATCAGATTGAACAATAGCTCTCTTATTATAATTGATTGAAAAAAGAGCATAAAATGAAAAATGTGCTTTTATAATTGCCCAACAATGTTTGAATTTTCCCTGAGAAAGAAATTGTATTCCAGCGATTCCGTCTAAAATAAGTCGAATAAAAAGTACTGGAATCAATTGTTTTTTGGGAAGGTTTTTGACCAACATCAGTAACGAATTTCTGAAATTTAAGAAGGTTTTTTTTGGATTACCTTGTTGCAAAGTAGCTCCACCAACGTGGTAAATTACTGATTGCGAATTGTACTTTATTTGATGCCCTTTGTTGAAGACCCGCCAGCATAAATCAATCTCTTCCTGATGGGCAAAAAAATCAGCATCAAAGCCTTTTAACTCCTTATAAACGCTGCTTCTAATAAAAAAGCAAGCCCCAGAAGCCCAGAATATTTCACAATTATCGTTGTATTGTCCATGATCTTTTTCTAAAGTTTCGAAAACACGTCCACGACAAAATGGATATCCGTATTTGTCTATAAATCCGCCTGCTGCACCTGCATATTCAAAGTATTCTTTGCGTTTGTAATCTAAAATTTTAGGTTGAATTATAGCTGTTTTAGGTTCGTTTTCGAAAGTTTCTATAATGGGTTTCAACCAATTTTCTGTCACTTCTACATCTGAATTGACTAAAGCATAAATCTCGGCATCAATATGTTTCAGAGCTTCATTATAGCCTTGGGCAAAGCCAAAATTACTCTCGTTTATCACGATTTTAACCGTTGGAAAATTCGCTTTTATAAACGCAACAGAATCGTCTGTCGAAGCATTATCAGCAACATATATAACAGCTTCGGGAGAATATTTTATGATGGAAGGTAGAAATTGTTCTAATAATTTTGTTCCATTCCAATTGAGGATTACGACGGCTATTTTCATTAAGTGTCTTTATTTTGTAATTAGGAAATCATTAATTATTCCCACCAATTTTTAGTTGGTTTATTAGATTTATTTTCAATGATTGCTTTATTGGGCATTCTATTTTTTAATGCAATATCTAGCCATCCATTTTTTACATAAATTTGATTTACATTAAACTCTCCAGCACCAATATCAAAATTACAATTGATATTCGGAACTCTGTAATCTGCCCAATTGCATATTTTTTCTGTTTCAGAACCATACATTTTCCATATTCCAACAAATGAATTGTTAAAATAAGCATCGGAATTTGAATTTATATTGTCATATTGGATTAGATTGTCTTTATCTAAAAACCATTTTGATTTTAATTCTCCTGAAAATATACCAGTATAATTTTTATTTTTATTTTCAAAAAACTCATATTTTGCAGTAATTAAACCTTGTGTTTTAATTCTACTATTTTTAAATTCATCGTCAACTCCAAATTGGGTTCTTTCTGTTTCTTGAATTTTGAGAATTATTATCTTACCTTGTAATTCACAAATATTTTCTTTTACATTTGATTTTCCATAGATAAAATACTCCGTTGGATTGTTTTCGTTTTTTATTACAGATAGAAATTGGATTCTAATCCTTTGATAATCATTGCCAATTATTCCGTAAATAAAATTATTTTCCGTTTTTGTCCATAAAACAGAAAAATCATTATTTATAAAATTTTCAACTTCATTTTTTTTACTAATTTTTTCACCATTCAAAATATCATTATGACAAATGTTTTGGCAAAAACCAAGATATGAGTTTGTGAAAAATAATACCAAAATAATGTTTTTCATGGTTTTCTATATTTAGCAGTCTATTATCTATCCGTCTATACTCTTTTATCTCTTCTCATAATCCGGCAATTCCCTCAAAAAATCATATTTCTCATTCTCGAAATCCATTTGGCAAAAGTAATGATTCAAACCATTAGTCACCATCAAATATTGGGCTTTGAGAGTCATATTGTAACGGGCAATTTGATCAAAAGTGGCTTGTGCGGTTTTAATTTCTGGGGCTTTGCATTCGATTAATATAAAAATAGAACCATCGGGATTGAAAACTACAACATCGTATCTTTTTCGCAATCCGTTGACGTTTAAAACTTTTTCTACGTTGATTAATGATTTTGGATATTTTTTTTCTTCCAATAAAAATCGAACTACATGCTGGCGAACCCATTCTTCGGGCGTGAGAATGATGAATTTTTTCCTAATTTCGTCGAAAATAGACACTTTATTTTCGCTATTTTTGAAACGAAAAGAATAAGAAGGAAAATTGAGTTCTTGCATCAGGCAAAAGTATTAAATAAGTTTAAAAGTTTAAGTTTTAAAGTTCTGGTTATTTATAACATTACGACTGATTACTGCGACTGAATACTGAACACTAAAAAATGGACGAAGTTTTAAAAATAGTTAACGACATCAAGGCGGGCAACATCAAACCTATTTATTTTTTGATGGGTGAAGAAGCCTATTATATCGACAAATTATCCGATTATATTGAAGATAAAGTATTGTCGGAAGACGAAAAAGGCTTTAACCAAACAGTTTTGTATGGACGTGATGTAACGATAGAAGATATTGTTTCGACTGCCAAACGCTACCCAATGATGGCGGAGCGTCAAGTGGTAATTGTTAAAGAAGCTCAGGATTTATCTCGAACTATTGATAAAATCGAAAGTTATGTCGAAAACCCAATGCCATCAACGGTTTTGGTGTTTTGCTACAAATACAAAACATTAGATAAAAGAAAAAAAGTAACCAAACTTTTGTCGAAAAACGGAGTGGTTTTTGAAAGTAAAAAACTCTACGAAAATCAAGTAGGCGATTGGATCAAGCGTGTTTTGGCAGGCAAAAAATATTCGATTGAACCCAAAGCCAATGCTATGTTGGTGGAATTTTTGGGAACAGATTTGAGTAAAATCAATAACGAACTGGAAAAATTACAAATAATTTTGCCAAAAGGCAGTACCATTACGCCACATCATATTGAGGAAAATATTGGTTTCAGTAAGGATTTTAATGTATTCGAATTACGAAAAGCCATTGGTGATAAAAACCAATTGAGAGCTTACACCATTGCTGATAATTTTGCTCAAAACCCAAAAGACAATCCTATTGTAGTTACAACCAGTTTGGTTTTTAGTTTTTTTGTACAATTATTAAAATACCACGGATTGAAGGACAAAAATCCAAAGAATGTAGCTTCAGTTTTAGGAGTGAATCCGTTTTTTTTGAAGGATTATGATATTGCACTTAAAAATTATCCGATGCGAAAAGTAAGCCAAATTGTTACTTCATTAAGAGATGTGGATGTCAAAAGCAAAGGAGTAGGGGCGAATGCCTTACCACAATCGGATTTGTTGAAAGAAATGTTATTTAAAATTTTTAATTAAGTTAACAACTTAAAATAATAGAATAGGTATGGGAATGAATAAAAATACCATTTTAGGATGGGCTACTTTTATAATGATAGTAATGGGATTATTACTTATAGCACTTGGTGTTTTTAAATACAGAGATGTTTCGGGCTATGGATTTGCAGCTGTTGGTGTTGGGTTCTTGGCTAATGCTTGGGTGTTTAATGCGTTGAAAGGCAGGGTGTAAGTAATAACTTAAAAAAAAATAATTTACAAACAGAAGCAAATCTATCGAGATGCTTCTGTTTTTTTATGGAAATCAAATTTATTAGGATTACCTAATTGGCATAGTATTTTTTTCTGAACCAAAAAGCTACGTTTACCAATGCGATAAGTGCAGGAACTTCTACTAAAGGTCCAATAACTCCTGCAAAAGCTTCACCACTATTAATACCAAATACACCAATAGCTACAGCGATGGCCAATTCAAAATTGTTGCCTGTAGCGGTAAAAGCGATAGCAGTTGCTTTAGAATAATCGGCTCCAAAATATTTTCCAACGAAAAAGCTGATGATGAACATAATCGTAAAATAAATCACTAAAGGAATAGCAATTCGCACAACATCCATCGGAATTTGGACAATCAATTCGCCTTTTAGACTGAACATCAAAACGATAGTAAATAACAGCGAAATTAATGTTATAGGAGAAATAAAAGGCACATATTTAGTTTCAAACCACTCGCTACCTTTAAGCGCAATTAGTCCATAACGGCTGATGATTCCAAGGGCAAAAGGAATTCCTAAATAAATACCAACACTTTCGGCTATTTGAGCAATGCTGATGCTAACTTCAAAACCCTTATATCCAAAATAGGGTGGTAAAATCGTGATAAATAAATAAGCATAAACACTGTATAACAAAACCTGAAAAATACTGTTTAATGCAATAAGTCCAGCTGCATATTCACGGTTACCATCGGCAAGATCGTTCCAAACAACCACCATTGCAATACATCGTGCCAAGCCAATGAGAATAACACCTATCATGTATTCGGGATAGCCATTTAGGAAAAATAATGCTAGAAAAAACATCAAAATAGGACCAACAATCCAATTGAGAAATAAAGATGCACCCAAGACTTTTGTGTTTTGAAACACCTCTCCCATTTGTTCGTATTTCACTTTGGCCAAAGGTGGATACATCATCAAAATCAGTCCAATTGCCAAAGGAATATTAGTTGTTCCGCTAGAAAAAGAATTGATAAAATTACCACTGGATGGTATAAAGTATCCTACAGCAACCCCAAAAGCCATAGCTAGAAAAATCCAAAGGGTTAAGAATTGGTCTAGAAAACTTAATTTTTTTCGTTCTACTACAGGAGTACAATTATTTGCAGCCATATTTATTTTTTGATTTGTGAAAAAACATAAAATAATTCTGTTCCAATTTGAAGACTGCGCTCTTGATATATTTGTTTTTGTTGCGCTGTTCCATCCGAAATTTTTGGATCTTCGAAAGTAATAGGAATGCGTTTTTCCGCACCAGCAATGAACGGACAACCTCCATCTGCTTGCGAACAAGTCATTATAGCAGCAAATTCACTTTCGGGATTGAAATCATCATCATAGGTTTTAGAAAAACCAATAATAGGAGGTTCATTAGGGGAGAATTTTATGGCATAAATTGGATTTTTACCTTCAGAAATTGTTTTGATTTTAAATCCAGAAAGGCTCAAAGTTTCGGCAACAACTGGAAATAAAGCAGTCGCTTCTGTTCCACCCGAATAGCAATTTACGTTTTTTATATTGTAATGTTTTGCGGCAGTTTGCGCCCAAACTTGTGACAAATGGCTTCGTCTGGAATTGTGTGTGCAAATTAAGTTTAATCGAATAGCTTCGTGCTGGTTTACTTTGTTTTGAATAAAGTCAACTAAAGGCTGTAGAATACTTTTGCGTTCTTCTGTAATTTGTTTAAAATCGAATGATTGAATTGTATTTTGTATTTCAGGATATAACATGATTTTTTGTTTATTGTATTTGTATTTTTTTTAAAAGATTAGCAACAGCCTGAACCTGGTTTGCATGAATTAGTTATGTTTGAAAGAATAACTTTTGGCTTCTCTGAAGGAATGCCGCATTGATCTTGAGCCAAGCAAGCTGTCATTTTGTTTACTAACACAAAGTTTTTTCCATTAAAATCTAAATCGTATTTACCAATAGTTGTGTCTTGGTATTCCACTTCAATCTCATAATCATCAATACCTAAAACTTTTTCTGAAAGTTGAATAATATCGATTAGTTTTTGAGGTTTTAGTCGGTGTTCGTAATCGTTGGCATCCCAAAGCTGAAAGTTAACAACCTTTTCCTTTCTTACAGTTCCGCCACAATCTATCAAGTTTTTAGTAATCAAACCCACTTCGGTAACATGGAAATTCTCTGGAACAAATGTTCCATTTGGTAATTCGAAATTTACAGCTTCTACTGTATGTAATACTTCTTTAATTTCTGAAAGTTTCATTTTGTTTATATTTTAAAAATTAACAACATTCGTTTCTCTTTTTCTGAAGATGGCTGGTGATATGTTCAAAAAAGCCTTTTATTTTTTCTAATCCTGGCTCGTTGATACAATAACAAATAGAATTTCCATCTATGTTTCCTTTTATCAAACCGGCATTTTTTAATTCTTTAAGATGTTGTGAAACTGTGGGTTGCGATAATGGCAACTCGTTTACAATATCGCCACAAATGCAAGTGTTTACTTTTAATAAGTATTCTATAATTGCAATTCGAGCAGGATGCCCCAAAGCTTTTGCCAAAATGGCTAGTTCATTTTGACCGTTTGTGAAATGATCTGTTTTTGATGCTCCCATTGTTATATATTTATATTGCAATATTACGATATAGTTTTTTAATTAAAAAGAAAAAGCCAGCTAAATTTAATTTATTTGAAAAGATGCTAATTTTTTCTTTGAAACTATGTTGCGTAATCTTTTCGAAAGAATTTGTAATCTTAAAATTTGAACATAAATATAAAGTCATTAAAATTTTGTAAAGTTTTTTTTTTCTTAAATATTTTTGCAAACGTACAGAAATAGGTACATTTGTTTCAAATACATAAATCTATGAAAACAGTAAGTGTTACGGAATTCAGAAGCAATATAAAAAGATATTTAGATATTGCCCAAGAAGAAAGAGTTGTGATACATAGAAGCAAAGGAAATTCTTTCGTATTAGTTCCATTAGACCAAGAAAAGGAAGAAGATGTTTTAAATCTTGCACAAAAAATGGCTATAGATAAAGCATTGGAAAGTGTTGCCAATGGAAAAGTTTTTTCTCATAAAGAGGCTTTAGATAAAATAAATGCCAAACGTTCCGATTTTTTAAAATAAGATGTTGAACATAATTTGGTCAGAGGAAGCTATCGATGATGTTCTAAATAATATTGATTATTTGGAAAGGGAATGGACAGAAAAGGAAGTGAAACGGTTTTCAGATAAGACAAATGAAATTTTAGACAAACTATCTAATGGAAACATAAGATTTAAAAAATCAAAATACAAAGACGTATTAGAAGTCCCGATAGTAAAACAAATAAATTTGTTCTATAAAAAAGAAGCCGAAAATATTATTTTACTACGATTTTGGAACAACTATCAAGATCCTGAAAAATTGAAATTAAAGTAAATAAAAATTAATAATAAATAAACACTATGTCAGACGATAAAAAGGTCATTTTCTCTATGCAGAAATTGAGCAAAACCTATACAGGAGCAGATAAACCAGTATTGAAGAACATTTATTTGAGTTTCTTTTATGGGGCAAAAATTGGTATTCTTGGTCTAAACGGTTCTGGAAAATCTTCTCTTTTAAAAATTATTGCAGGAGTTGATAAAAACTATCAGGGAGATGTGGTTTTTCAACCGGGTTACACCGTTGGTTATTTAGAACAAGAGCCAATTTTGGATGACTCGAAAACCGTAATCGAAATTGTTCGTGAAGGTGCTGCCGAAACTATGGCCGTTTTGGAGGAATACAATCAAATCAACGATTTGTTTGGTCTTGAAGAAAACTATTCTGATCCAGATAAAATGGACAAGTTAATGGATCGTCAAGCGGCTTTGCAAGACAAAATTGATGCGCTTGGTGCTTGGGAAATTGATACCAAATTAGAAATCGCTATGGATGCTTTACGCACACCAGACGGTGATACGCCAATCAAAAACCTTTCGGGTGGTGAGCGTCGTCGTGTGGCTTTGTGCCGTTTGTTGTTGCAACAACCAGACGTTTTGCTTTTGGATGAGCCTACCAACCACTTGGATGCGGAATCGGTACTTTGGTTAGAACAGCATTTAGCGCAATATTCAGGAACTGTAATTGCAGTAACCCACGATAGATACTTTTTGGATAACGTTGCAGGTTGGATTTTGGAACTAGATAGAGGAGAAGGTATTCCTTGGAAAGGGAATTATTCTTCTTGGTTAGACCAAAAATCAAACCGTATGGCACAGGAAGAAAAAGTAGCTTCGAAAAGAAGGAAAACGTTAGAACGTGAGTTGGACTGGGTTCGTCAAGGAGCCAAAGGTCGTCAAACGAAACAAAAAGCACGTTTACAGAACTACGATAAATTATTGAACGAAGACCAAAAACAATTAGACGAAAACTTGGAAATCTACATTCCAAATGGTCCACGTCTAGGAACGAATGTTATCGAAGCCAAGAATGTAGCCAAAGCTTTTGGAGACAAATTATTGTATGATAATTTGAATTTCACTTTGCCACAGGCTGGAATTGTTGGAATCATCGGACCAAACGGTGCTGGTAAATCTACCATTTTCAAAATGATTATGGGTGAACAAGCTACTGACAGTGGAGAATTTTCTGTTGGAGAAACGGTTAAAATCGCTTATGTAGATCAATCGCATTCTAATATCGATCCAAATAAATCAATCTGGGAAAACTTTGCCGATGGTCAGGAATTGATTATGATGGGCGGAAAACAAGTGAATTCGAGAGCTTATTTGTCGAGATTCAATTTTGGCGGTGGCGAGCAAAACAAAAAAGTTTCCATGCTTTCTGGTGGAGAGCGTAACCGTTTGCATTTGGCAATGACTTTGAAAGAAGAAGGAAACGTATTGTTACTCGATGAGCCAACGAATGATTTGGATGTAAATACACTTCGTGCATTGGAAGAAGGTTTGGAGAATTTCGCAGGTTGTGCTGTAGTAATTTCGCACGACAGATGGTTCTTGGACAGAATTTGTACACACATTCTAGCTTTTGAAGGAGATTCTGAAGTCTATTTCTTCGAAGGAAGTTTCTCTGATTATGAAGAAAACAAAAAGAAACGTCTTGGTGGCGACTTGACTCCAAAACGTTTGAAATACAGAAAGTTGATTAGATAATAATTGATTTTAGATAAACAGAAAGCCTTAAATTCTAATTGTAATTTGAGGCTTTTTTTATTCCACAACGATATCATGTTTAAACAATAATCCTTTGACTTCGTTCAAAGAAAAAACAGCTTTTTTAAGTTTGGTTTTCGTTGGGTCAATCGTATAGTTGTAACTGGTTTTGAAATTAGCCTTGTTGGCAATGGCTTTTGCAAATTCAGAACGATACAAATCACAATTATCAAAAAGGACTTCGGTCAAATCTGTGCTCATAAAGTCAATAGCAACCATACTGCAATCTGTAAATGTTGTTCCTTTGATTTTCAGGGTATAAAATTTAGAAAAATCGAGAACACATTGCTTAAAATGAACTTCAAAAATCAATTTGTCACACATAGCAAAATTTACATCTTCCATTTTACAGCGATTAAAAGTTACGCTTCTTAAAGCAACATGATTGATTTTGGCTCCGCTAAAAAGACAATCGTTAAAGGTACAATCGATAAAAACAACCCCGATAAAATTGCATAGCGAGAAATTACAATGATTAAAAGTGCAGCATTCAAATTCTTGTAAATTGACTTCTTCTTCGCCATAATTATGGCTGTTGTATTCAACTTGAAAGAAATAATCTTGCATATAAAGAAAATAAAATTGTTGCTAAAACTCAAAGAAGTACAATTGTAAATTATCGATTACTCAACTTGGCTTTTTCTTTGATAATATCGCTGATTTTTCGGTTTTCGATTTTACTTTCGAGCCAAGAAATAATATCAAGATACAGGAAAGCTCTTTTTTCGTAAGTGTTTTTTTCTAGTTCAACAAAACGTTCTTTTACTTTGATAAATTCCTTTTTGATGTCGCTTGGATAAATGGTGTTCAGTTTTTTCAAAAAGCGAATGATTTCTTTTTGGACTTCATGCAAATCATTCATTTTGATTAAGAATTTATAAGTATTAATCAATTGATTTTCTAAATTAAAATCTTTACCCGATTCATAATGAGCAATCAAACACAACAAACGGGCAAAACAAGCCAAATCTTCCCGAACATAAAGATTCTTGTTGTTGATGATTTTTTCTAGATAAAAGATACATTCGTTGTATTTTTCGTTACCAAAATAAATACTTGCGATTTTGTAATAAAACAACATTTCGTGATGTTCATCTAAATGTTCGTTATGCAGTTTTATTTTATCTAAAATTTCAGGGATTAAATACTCTGCTTCGGCAAAACTGCCCTCCAAAATATGAAAATTGAGCTTGTTATTGTATAAATAAAGAAATGATAACGAAGTGATATTGTCGTTTATGGGAAATTGAGGGTCATTGATGGTTTCTTCCAACAACTCCAGGTATTTCTTGAAATTAGTTTTGTATTTCAACATAAATAGTGACTCCAATAAATAATGATTTCCTTTTAAGAAAAATACAGGATTAAGGTAAATCATATTCCTGTTGTCATAAAAAAGTGTAACCCATTTGTGTGAATATTTATAACACGCCAAGAAATCTTGAACCAAGAAACTGCGCCACAAATAAGCATTGTAGTACCAGTATTTCTCTCGGAAACCAAACTTTTTTTCGTCTAATTTAGAGATGTGCTTTTTAAAATAATCGTCAATGTATTTGTATTCTTCATCGCTTTTTACATAACCCGATTTGAGCATTATGCCATACAATTGTAACGAAAGATTGGATAATTTACTCGAAATAGTGTTTTTATAATTCAATTCTTTGGCCTGAATAACTAGTTCGTCAGCTCGACCCTGAATACTTCGAGTAATGTATTGTGATTCAATTAGTTTTTCGAATTCTACAATCTCATACGCCATGTATTTTTCGTCATTTTCTAGAGCTTGCTGTTTGGTTTTATCCAAAATTTTTAAGCTCTGTTTATACAAACCTTTGTTATAGAGGATGGCGGCAAAATCTATTTGCTCTCTCAATTGATAGCGAATATTTTGACTGGGAATATTCAATCGAATACTTACCAAAATTTGTTTGTATAAATACGATTTCAGGTTAGATAATTGTACTTTTTTGATAATTCCACTTTTCAAGATGGTTTTCTCATCATAGAATTCCGATTTATCTAAAATATTAAATAATTCTATGAATTTTGTATTGGAACTGGTTTCAAGCCGACTTGCAAAAATCTTGAATTGCCTTTTTTCAGATTTAGAAAGTGATTTAATCAATACAAATAAAGAATCTTTTTGATGGTTAGCCATTGTAAAATATAGTAATTTAAGTTACTGTTTTTTAATTAGTTACAAAGTTTTTATTCGCTTTATAAACAGTATAATCTACGAAAAATGAATTTTATATTACAGTAATGAAATCTACTTTTGTTTTAAGATGTGAAATTACATTAAATATTTTAAAATGAATAGAGAGAAAGTCCAAATTTTTGATACCACTTTAAGAGATGGTGAACAAGTTCCAGGATGTAAATTAGATACCAATCAAAAACTCGTCATTGCAAATAGATTAGACGATATGGGAGTGGATGTAATTGAGGCTGGTTTCCCTGTTTCAAGTCCCGGAGATTTTTTATCCGTTTCAGAAATTAGTAAAATTGTAAAAAACGCTACCGTTTGTGGACTTACCAGAGCGGTGAAAAATGATATTGATGTAGCTGCTGCTGCTTTAAAGCACGCTAAAAGACCTCGTATTCATACAGGAATTGGAACATCAGAATCTCATATAATATACAAACTGAATACGACAAGAGAAGATATTATTGCCAGAGCAAAATATGCTGTTTCTTATGCTAAAACTTTTGTTGAAGACGTAGAATTTTATGCTGAAGATGCAGGTAGAACGGACAATGAATTCTTGGCTAAAGTTTGTGAAGAAGTCATCAAATCTGGAGCTACAGTATTGAATATTCCTGATACCACTGGATATTGTTTGCCACATGAATATGGTGCAAAAATTAAATACCTGAAAGAAAACGTAAAAGGTATCGAAAACGTTACTATTTCTTGTCACTGCCATAATGATTTAGGTATGGCTACTGCCAATTCGATTGCGGGAGCGATGAATGGTGCCAGACAAATTGAATGTACTATCAATGGAATAGGGGAAAGAGCAGGAAATACAGCATTGGAAGAAGTGGTAATGATTTTCAATCAACATCCTTATTTGAATTTATATACTGATATTAAAACAAAGGAATTAAATTCAATGAGCCGTTTGGTATCGGATAGTATGGGAATGATGGTTCAGCCAAACAAGGCTATAGTAGGAGCAAATGCTTTTGCACACAGTTCAGGAATTCATCAAGATGGTGTTATCAAAAACAGAGAGACTTACGAAATTATGGATCCTTTAGAAGTTGGTGTCAATCAATCTTCTATTATACTTACAGCAAGAAGTGGTAGAGCTGCATTGGCTTACCGAGCGAAAAAAGTAGGTTACGAATTGACAAAAACGCAATTGGATTTGGTATATATTGAATTCTTGAAATTTGCAGACATCAAAAAAGAAGTAATCGATGAAGATATTCATCAAATCATCGAAGCTTCTAAATTAGGAAGCGATTTAGTAAGACTTTAATTTACAATCGTTAGAATTATCTAAAAATAATGCCTAGTGCCTAATGCCTAGTGCCTAAAAAAAAATGAATTTAAAAATAGCAGTACTTTCAGGAGATGGAATAGGTCCAGAGGTAACATTACAAGCCAAAAAAGCTTTGTCTGCTATTGCTGTGGTTTACAATCACGAATTTATTTTTGAAGACGCTTATATTGGTGCCATTGCTATCGAAAAAACAGGAAAACCACTACCGCAACAAACCTTGAATTTGTGTAAAAACACCGATTCAATTTTGTTTGGAGCTATTGGTGATCCAAAATACGATAACGATCCAAGTGCAAAAGTACGTCCAGAACAAGGGTTACTTAAGTTAAGAAAAGAATTGGGTTTATTCGCTAATATCAGACCAATAAAAGCTTATCCTAAATTAATGGGTTCTTCGCCAATAAAGAAAGAAGTTTTGCAAGGAACTGATTTCGTAGTTTATAGAGAGCTGAACGGCGGAATGTATTTTGGAGAAAAAACAACGAACGACGAAGGAACTTATGCTTCGGATTTGTGTGAATATAATGCAGATGAGATTTCAAAAATCACACATCTGGCATTCAAAGCAGCACAACAAAGACGCAAAAAAGTAACTTTAGTTGATAAAGCTAATGTATTAGCAACTTCTCGTTTATGGAGAACAATAGTTACTGAAATTGCCAAAGAATATCCAGATGTAACTTTGGAATGTCTATATGTTGACAATGCTGCAATGCAGATTATTGTGAATCCAAGACAGTTTGATATTTTGTTAACTGACAATTTGTTTGGTGATATTTTGTCTGACGAAGCGAGTGTAATTTCAGGTTCTATAGGATTAATGTCTTCTGCATCTTTGGGAGAAAAACATTCGTTGTTTGAACCAATTCACGGTTGTTATACAGAAGCAAAGGGGAAGAATATAGCTAATCCAATTGCATCGATTCTTTCAGTAGCGTTATTATTAGAGCATTTTGGCTTAACACAAGAAGCTACAAGAGTAATTGCAGCAGTAGAAAAAGCAATCATTAGTAATGTCGTCACCGTGGATTTGAAAGTAGATTCTCAATTCGGAACGAATGAAGTAGGGGATTTTATTTCAAATCATATCCTTAACGAAGGCGATTCCTATTTCAAAAAAGATTTTGTACAAATAGGACAATCAACAATAGTATAATTAAAAAATAAAGGGTTTCAAATAAATAAAAAAACCTTAAAAAAATAAAACTAAACAATGGAATTAAATAAATACAGCAAAACAATCACGCAAGACGAAACACAACCAGCTTCTCAAGCCATGTTCTACGGAATTGGTCTGACAGAAGAGGATCTTAAAAAAGCACAGGTAGGAATTGTAAGTATGGGTTATGACGGAAATCCTTGTAACATGCACTTAAATGACTTGGCTAAAGATATTAAGAAAGGGGTTTGGGATGCTGATTTAGTAGGTTTGATTTTTAATACAATTGGTGTAAGTGATGGAATTTCTAATGGAAATGATGGAATGCGTTTTTCTTTGGTTTCCCGTGATGTAATTGCCGATTCTATCGAAACTGTTATGGGTGCACAATGGTATGACGGTATGATTGCTGTTCCAGGTTGTGATAAAAATATGCCGGGAGCTTTAATGGCAATGGGTAGAGTAAATCGCCCTTCTATTATGGTTTACGGAGGATCTATTCACCCAGGAAAATGGAAAGGAGAAGATTTGAATATTGTTTCTGCTTTTGAAGCTTTAGGTAAAAAAATCAAAAACACAATTACACCTGAAGATTTCAAAGGAGTTATTCAGAATGCTTGTCCCGGTGCAGGTGCTTGTGGTGGAATGTACACTGCTAACACCATGTCATCAGCGATTGAAGCATTAGGAATGAGTTTGCCTTACAGTTCTTCTAATCCTGCTTTAAGTCCGGAAAAAAAACAAGAATGTGTTGATGCTGGTAAAGCAATCAGAATATTATTAGAAAAAGATATTAAGCCTAGAGATATTATGACTCGTAAAGCTTTCGAAAATGCTATTACAATGGTAGCAGTTTTAGGAGGTTCTACTAATGCGGTAATGCACTTAATTGCAATGGCTCACTCTGTAGGTATCGAATTGACATTGCAAGATTTCCAAGACATCAGTGATAAAACACCATTATTAGCCGACTTGAAACCAAGTGGAAAATACTTAATGGAAGATTTACACAATGTAGGAGGTGTTCCAGGAGTAATGAAATATTTATTAAAAGAAGGTTTGTTACACGGAGATTGTTTAACGGTGACAGGAAAAACAATAGCAGAGAATTTAGCTTCAGTTCCTGATTTGCACGATGGTCAAGAAGTAGTTTTTGAAATCCAAAAAGCATTAAAAGCAACTGGAAATATTCAAATTCTTTACGGAAACATTGCAACAGAAGGTTGTGTTGCTAAAATTAGCGGTAAAGAAGGAGAATTTTTTGAAGGTACAGCTGTTGTTTTTGAAGGTGAAAAAGATGTAATCAGAGGAATCCAAGCAGGAGAAGTTAAACCAGGAAACGTAGTAATTATTCGTTACTGTGGTCCAAAAGGTGGTCCGGGAATGTCTGAAATGTTGAAACCAACATCCGCTATTATGGGAGCTGGTTTAGGAAATTCAGTTGCTTTAATTACTGACGGACGTTTCTCTGGAGGTTCACACGGTTTTGTGGTAGGTCACGTTACTCCAGAAGCTTACGAAGGTGGAGGAATTGCTTTAATCGAAAACGGCGATATTATTACCATTGATGCGGTAAATAATACCATCAACATGAAAGTTTCTGATGAAGAATTGGCAAACCGTAAAGCCAATTGGAAACAACCTAATAATGGAATTACGCAAGGAGTTTTACTTAAATACATGCGTTCAGTATCTAGTGCGTCTGAAGGATGTGTTACTGACAAATAATCGTCAATTATAATTTCAAAATTTAATTGCAATGACAATCTAATTTTAAAATAAAATTGTCAAAATTTAAAAAAGAAAAACAATGAAAATATCAGGAGCAGAAGCAGTTATCAGATGCTTATTAGCCGAAGGAGTAGATTTGGTTTATGGTTATCCAGGTGGAGCCATTATGCCAGTTTATGACGAATTATATAAATTTCAAGATCAATTGCACCACGTTTTGGTGCGCCACGAACAAGGTGCGGCTCACGCTGCGCAAGGTTTTGCAAGAGCTACAGGAAAAGTTGGTGTGGCTATTGCTACTTCAGGTCCGGGAGCTACAAATCTAGTTACAGGAATTGCAGATGCTCAAATCGATTCAACACCTTTGGTTTGTATCACAGGTCAAGTTGGAAAACATTTATTGGGTTCTGATGCTTTTCAGGAAACGGATATTATTGGAATTTCAACTCCAGTAACCAAATGGAACTACCAAATTACAGAAGCGAGCGAAATTCCAGCAATTATTGCCAAAGCTTTTTATATCGCAAGATCAGGTCGTCCTGGGCCAGTTTTAATAGATATTACTAAAAACGCTCAATTCGATGAGTTCGAGTTTAGTTATGAAAAATGTACTGGAATTAGAAGTTATCATCCAAAGCCAGTTTTGAATCTTCAAAAAGTCCAGGACGCAGCAGATATAATCAATAATGCTAAAAAGCCATTTATTGTTTTTGGTCAAGGAATCATATTGAGCGAAGCTGAAGCGCAATTGAAACGTTTTATTGAAAAGTCAGGAATTCCTGCCGCTTGGACCATTTTAGGACTTTCGGCTTTGCCAACAGATCATCCATTGAACGTAGGAATGGTAGGGATGCACGGAAATTATGGTCCAAATATTTTGACTAACGAATGTGATGTTTTAATTGCTCTTGGAATGCGTTTTGATGACCGTGTTACGGGAAATTTAGCGACTTATGCTAAACAAGCTAAAGTGATTCACTTCGAAATTGACCCAGCCGAAATTGATAAAAATGTTAAAGCAGATGTTGCAGTTTTAGGAGATGTAAAAGAAGCTTTAATGGCAATAACACCTTTAATTGACAAAAAATCGCACGATTCTTGGCACAATGAATTCAAAGAAAAATATAAAATTGAGTTAGAAGCTGTTATTGATGAAGAGTTAGCTCCTACAAATGGTAAAGGAATTTCGATGGGTGAAACTATCGAAATGATTAACAAACACTCAAAAGCAGATGCGATAATGGTTTCAGATGTTGGACAACACCAAATGTTTGCTTGTCGTTATGCTAAATTCAATACTACTAAAAGTAATGTTACTTCTGGAGGTTTAGGAACAATGGGATTTGCTTTGCCAGCAGCTATCGGTGCCAAAATGGGAAGACCAGATCGTGAAGTGGTTGCTATTATTGGTGATGGAGGTTTTCAAATGAATATTCAGGAATTAGGAACCATTCATCAAACGAAAGTTCCTGTGAAGATTGTAGTTTTAAATAATGAATTTTTAGGAATGGTACGCCAATGGCAGGAATTATTCTTCGATTACAGATATGCTTCAACAGTGATGGTTAATCCTAACTTTTGCGCTATTGCTGAAGGCTATTATATCAAATCCAGAAAAGTAACAAAAAGAGAAGAACTAGATGAAGCAGTAGCTGAAATGATGGCTTCTAAAGACTCTTATTTTCTGGAAGTTATGGTAGAGAAAGAAAACAATGTATTCCCAATGATTCCAACAGGAGCTTCGGTTTCTGATATCCGATTAAGTTAAAAAATTATGGAAAATAAAATATTCACCATTTCTGTCTATTCAGAAAATAATGTTGGCTTATTGAACAGAATTTCAGGTATTTTCTTGAAACGTCACATCAATATATTGAGTTTGAATGTATCCGAATCGGAAATAGAAGGTGTTTCCCGTTTCATTATCGTAGTAAAAACTACTGAAAAATGGGTTCAGAACATTGTAGGTCAAATCGAAAAACAAATCGAAGTTATCAAAGCATTTTATCATACAGATGAAGAAACTATCTTTTTGGATAGTGCTATATTCAAAATTAACTCGGCTTTATTATTCGATGAAAGACAAATTCAGAACATCATCAAAGAAAGTCATTCTGAAATTGTTACCGTATCAAGAGACTTTTTTGTGATTTCAAAAACAGGTAAACGTGCTGAAATTGTAGAATTATACAACAAACTAAAACCTTTCGGAATTATGCAGTTTGCACGTTCAGGAAGAATATCAATTTCAAAAGAAAAAATGGAAATTTCATCATTATTAAACGAGTTAAAACAGAATTAGACATTTAAAAAGTCTAAAAAAATTATTAAATATTAAACAACAATTAAAAAATGGCAAATTATTTCAATTCATTACCACTTAGATTACAATTAGAACAATTAGGCGTTTGCGAATTTATGGATCAATCCGAATTTGCAGATGGAATCGAAGCACTTAAAGGTAAAAAAGTAGTTATCGTAGGTTGCGGTGCTCAAGGTTTAAACCAAGGTTTAAATATGAGAGATTCAGGTCTTGATATTTCTTATGCTTTGCGTGCTGAAGCAATTGCTCAAAAAAGAGCTTCTTTTATGAATGCTGCTGATAATGGTTTCAAAGTAGGTACTTATGAAGAATTAATACCAACAGCTGATTTGGTTTGTAACCTAACGCCAGACAAACAGCACACTGCTGTTGTAAGTGCTATTATGCCTTTGATGAAACAAGGAGCAACTTTAGCTTATTCTCACGGTTTTAATATCGTTGAAGAAGGAATGCAAATTCGTAAAGACTTAACAGTTATTATGTGTGCTCCGAAATGTCCAGGATCTGAAGTTCGTGAAGAATACAAAAGAGGATTTGGTGTACCAACATTAATCGCTGTTCACCCTGAAAATGATCCAAACGGATTTGGTTTGGCTCAAGCAAAAGCATACGCAGTTGCAACAGGAGGAAATAGAGCAGGAGTATTGCGTTCTTCTTTCGTGGCAGAAGTAAAATCAGATTTAATGGGTGAGCAAACTATCCTTTGTGGATTATTGCAAACTGGTTCTATCTTGTGTTTTGATAAAATGGTTGCCGAAGGTGTAGATGCTGGATATGCTTCTAAATTAATTCAATACGGATGGGAAACTATTACTGAAGGATTAAAATACGGAGGAATTACAAACATGATGGACAGATTGTCTAATCCTGCTAAAATTGCTGCCTTCAATGTTGCTGAAGAGTTAAAAGACATCATGCGTCCTTTGTTTCAAAAACACATGGATGATATTATCTCTGGTCATTTCTCAAAAACAATGATGGAAGACTGGGCTAATGATGATGTTAACTTATTGACTTGGAGAAAAGCTACAGGAGAAACTAATTTCGAAAAAACGCCTGCAGGCGATGTTGAAATCTCTGAACAAGAGTATTACGATAATGGAACCTTAATGGTAGCTATGGTAAAAGCTGGTGTTGAATTGGCTTTCGAAGCAATGACAGATTCAGGTATTATCGAAGAATCAGCTTACTACGAATCATTACACGAAACGCCACTTATTGCTAACACTATTGCAAGAAAGAAATTGTTCGAAATGAACCGTGTAATTTCAGACACTGCTGAATACGGATGTTATTTGTTTGATCACGCTGCTAAACCATTAATTGCTGAATACGTGAAAAATGCACCAAGCAATTTAGTAGGTCGTCCATTCAATGACGGAAGCAACGGAGTAGATAACAAAGAATTAATTGAAGTAAATTCAATTATCAGAAACCACCCAGTTGAAGAAGTTGGAGCTTGGTTGAGAGAATCTATGACAGCAATGAAAAAAATTGTTGGATAATAAATCCAATAAAGACAGGGATTTTGGCAAGTATCTTTAGTTTCGCAATATTTTGAATTAGTAAAAAAGGTATTAAAGGAATCAGTGAATAGGTCATTTTACATTCACTTAACTGGATAGAAAATTGAAAGTTAAGTGATTGTAGTCCCGATAAATAATTTAATAAAGCGAGGTAGAAAATTTCTATCTCGCTTTTTTTGTGTAGCTAGCCCATTTAAGCAATAACTAAAAAATTGATGTCGTATTTTAGAGCTCTAATTTCTTTGCTTCAGATTTCACAGATTAGCACAGATTAATTGTTTACCTAGCTTTAAAAATCTTTTTAATCTGTGAAATCTGTGGCAAAAACTCTTTTTGATAATTACGACAATATCTCTTTCTTTCTTTCTTTCTTTCTACTTAGTTAAAATTATTTGCATTATTCTTCTGTTTTTTTTTCATCCGTTTACGGTTTTCCTCATTTTTCTTTCATTTGCTTTTTTATATATTTACATCCTATTGTTTAAATTATAGATTTAACCAGTTGGAAGTTTTTCAATGTTGCTGTTTTGAACCAATAAATTAAATAACAAATATGAGCACTGGCGAAATACTTATTTATCAAAACCAAGAAGGTACAATCAGAATTGATGTTCGGCTGGAGGAGGAAACGGTTTGGTTGTCACAAGCACAATTGTGTGAAATGTTTCAAAAATCAAAATCGACGATTAGTGAACATCTAAAAAATGTATTTTTTGAAGGAGAGCTAGACGAAAAAGTGGTTGTTCGGAATTTCCGAACAACCACACCACACGGTGCAATGGAAGGAAAAACACAAGAAAAAGAGGTAAGGTATTATAATCTTGATGTAATTATTTCGGTTGGCTATAGAGTAAAATCACTACAAGGAACACAGTTTAGAATATGGGCTACACAACGACTAAAAGAGTATATTGTTAAAGGATTTGCATTGAATGATGAGCGTTTCAAATCGGGTAATTCAATGAATTATTTTAATGAATTACAAAGCCGCATTCGTGAAATTCGCTTATCTGAAAAATTCTTTTATCAAAAAATAAAGGATATTTACACTACAAGTATTGATTACGATCCCAAAGACGAAAAAACAATAGCATTTTTCAAAGTTGTACAAAATAAATTACTTTGGGCTATCTCACAAAATACCGCAGCTGAATTAGTATATCGTAGAGTAGATGCTAGTTTGCCAGTATTGGGTATGCTTTCTTATGATAAGGCAGCAGCAAAATCGGTAACCAAACAAGAAGTTAGTATTGCTAAAAATTACCTTGATGAGAACGAAATGAAATTACTAGGACTATTGGTAGAGCAATATTTGGCGTTTGCCGAAACTATGGCACAACAACAAACTCCTATGTATATGAAAGATTGGATTTCCAGATTAGACGGTATTTTGCAGCTTAACGGCAGAGAGTTACTAACACACGCTGGAAAAATAAGTCACGACAGAGCATTAGAAAAATCGTCAGCCGAGTTTGAAAAATACAAACTATCGCAAGCTGCCATAGAGAAAGAGCAAAGTTTAAAGGAAATCGAAGAAGACATCAAACGATTAAAAAAATAAAACTATAATAAAACAAGTAGATATGGTTCTTAAATAACAATTACAAAAAGAGGTCCTGTTTTCAAATGAAAAAGCACCTCTTTTTATTATTTCAATCCCAATCTAGATTTTAATTTTAGAAATAGTAGAGCAATTTTATAAGCATCTTCAGAAGATGAGTTTCGATCACTTTTTGGAATTTTGTAGATGTTACATAATTCTTCGAGAGAAAATTGTTTGTTATTGATATCGGTCAATTTTCGGTACATAACATCAATATCCAAAGCTTCATTTTTAAGCCTTCCACAATCCAATCGTTCTAAAGCCATATTAATCATTTCTACATCAAAATCGATGTGATGTCCCACTAAAATAGAATTTCCAATAAATTCTACAAAATCTTTTATGGCATCAGCTTCACTCGATTTTTTCATTTTGGTTTCCAAAGTAAATTCATTGGAAATTCCGTTGTCATGAAAAAATTTATATTGAGCAAGAATTGTTTCAAAATTATCTCCAATATGAATACTATCGTTGATAATCGAAAAAGAACCTATTGACAAAATCACATCCTTTTGCAAACTCAAACCTGATGTTTCTGTTGATAAAACAACATAACGGTTCGATTTTTTTTCAAATTTAGAAAGGTAAGTTTTCCAAAAATCAGGATATTCTTTATTGATATTTTTTATCCAGTCCAGCATTATTTATGAAAATTGGGTAAGTTGAAATTTGGTTTTTATTAGTTCTTCTAACTCTCTCATTGGAGCCAACGCATTCTTTAGATTTTCTCTATCTACTTTGGTCAATTCTTTTAAGTTGATATACTGTCCAGAATCGTCATTTTTCAAGCCTTCAAGAGTTCTGAATTTTGATAATACTAAAAATGCTTCAGCACAATTAAGGTAAATTTCAGCATTCTTTGTATCTACAATCGCCAATTGTTTGAATCGGAGGTAAGTATTATTAATTCCACGAATACTATAGCTCAAGGCAAATAAGCGAGCTCCATCAATAAGAGGCATCAAAGCTCGTGTTTTGATGTCAAACTTGTCTTTGTGTGGTCCTTCCTCTTCAACATTAAAATTCTTGAAAAAAGTTAAAGGAGCATTTTTTCTCAAAGCATCATTCCCCAAGAAATCAAAGAATAGCACATTGTTTTTTGCATTGTTAAAAATTATATTTTCGATTGCTTCTTCTATTTTTTGTTCACCGAAAGCTATTTCAAAATCAAAGAAAATACTACTAATTTCGTTACTATTTTCTCCTGGAGTATTCATCCAGTTGTTGTATTGTTTTGTCCAGTCTGTCAATGATTTACACCAAAGCATATTGCTTCCCATGTGTCCGTTTGGACAAGCTTCAAAACCAATTTTTTCAAGCGTAGCAGTCGTTCTTTTTCCTAATTTAAGAAAGTAATCTTTAACATCTCTATATTTATCTGCAGTAACATCTTCAAAGATTAAAATACTATCTTGATCGGTTAGTAATAATTGCTCTTTACGCCCTTGACTACCAATACTTAACCAAGAAAATCGAACAGGAGGGGAGCCTAAATCCAAAATAGACAATTCAACGGCACGTTTGATGATGGCTAAATTAATTTCGCTAGCGATGTTGTTGATATTTGAAACAGATATATTCTTTTGAAGTGATTTTTGAATCAAATTAGTCAATCGGTCTCGGATTAGTTTTAGATCTTTTGGCGTTTGCGAACGCTTGATTTCCTTGATCAAAACGCCTGGATTATTGGCTTGAGCCACAATTAAATCGTGTTCGGATATGATTCCTTTGATATCTGATTTGTCCGAACCATCTCTGGTTACACACAAATGGGTTACATTGTTTTTGAGCATTAATAACTGTGCTTCTGCAAGAGAAATATTTTCAACTACAGTCACTACTGGCGAAGACATGATTTTATCAACGGTTGCTGTGATAGGAAAACGTCCTGTAGCAATTTTTGAAGACATTTCTCCATGAGTAACTATTCCGATAGGATTGTTATTCTTGGCAACGATAGCGCCAGTTGATAAAGCATCCAACATTAGTTTGGCTACTTCTTGAACCACACTATTTTCAGATACTTTTAGTGGTGTATTGTTATAGGAAAGCAGTTGAAAATACTGCATTTCAGACTGTTGATTTGAGAGGTAAACACTATCAGTAATCAGTTTGCCTCCTAAATTTTCTTTATCACTTGGATTACTAGTATTCGTAGCAAAACTTTGCAATAGAAAATCTAAAACCTCTGAATTATTAGCCACAAAAGGTCTAAAAACTGTAATTGGAATCGCATATATGATACTTTCTTCACGAGCTTTTGCTGTCATCATGTAATTGTTTTTGGCAAAAAAAGGACGTAAACCAAAAATATCACCTTCGACACATTTATTCAATAAGGTTTCTTCGGCATCAGCAATTACGGATAAATTAATAACTCCCGAAGCTACTACATAAAAAGAATCATGCAAAACATCGTTTATTTGAAACAACGTTTTGTGTTTTTCTAAATTAACAACACGAATATTACTAGCAATTTCAGACAATTCTTCAAATGACAAGTTATCAAATGGCGGAAATTGTTTCAAGAAATCAGCAATGTGTTCAGCGATTGTGTTCATAGTAAATTTGATATTGAAGGATGTAAAAATAATAAATAAATAATCATAAAACTCCCATTGGTCGAGCAAAACGATTTATTTATAAATTCCTTAATTTTTTCATAAAATTAGTATGAATTGTGATAAATTTAATTCAGATATTTTAATTTTAAAACTTAAACTAAAATACTCAAATTATGAAAATTCAAAAGAAAATTCAGTTATTATTTATTGCATTTTTGACAATAACAATGGTCAATGCACAAGATAAAAAACCTGCAAGTCCTCCAGCAACTGCTACAGGAGTTATAAATGGCGCAACCATTACAATCAATTATAACAGTCCATTGGTTAAAGGAAGAAAAATTTGGGGAGAACTAGTACCATTCAATAAAGTTTGGCGCGCCGGAGCGAATGACGCTACAACATTTGAAACAGATAAAGAATTATCCATTGAAGGCAAAAAATTACCTGCAGGGAAATATTCTTTTTTTGTTATTCCTAATGAAAAAGAATCTGTTTTGATATTTAATAAAGTGGCCAAACAATGGGGTGCTTATAAATATGATGAAAAGGAAGATCAAATTAGAGTTACTGTAAAACAAAAAGCTAATCCAACTAATGTTGAAAGTTTAGTTTATGCAGTTAGCGAACCTGATAACGAAGTTACTTTAAGTTGGGAAAAATGGATTATTCCTTTTTCTGTAAATTAAATCATTTTAGAATTCAATAGTAAAAGCATTATCAATTTTGGTAATGCTTTTTTTTGTTTAAATAAAGTATGAAGAGTAGATAAAATAAGGATTGATTGTAAGTTTTAAATATTCTATTTTACATAATATAAATTATAGTTCAAATATATTCATGTAAAAAACCGATATTTCAGTAATAGTCGCTGATAATATCGGTTTTAAAGATTTTGAAATACTTTTATTTCTTATAAGTCATTTTACCATACCAAGTAACAACTCCCAAACAAATCAAAGGCAAAATAAAAGAAAAATTTATTTCTGGAATGAAACCTAATATTTTGAGATCTGCAAAACCGTGACCGCCCCAGTCTAAAATACTAGCTTGTAACAATGGCATCAATGCGCCACCAACAATTGCCATAACTAAACCAGATGAACCAATTTTTGCTTCGTCACCCATATCTTTTAAAGCTATTCCGTAAATGGTTGGAAACATAATCGACATGAAAATGGATATAGAAATCAACGAAATTAATCCTGGCATTCCTTGTAAAACAATAGTTCCTAAAGCGCAAATCATTCCACCAATTCCAAAATAAACTAACATTTTTGACGGATTTGTATTTTTCATCATCGCTGTACCAATCCATCTTCCTATTAAAAACAACACCATTGCACCAATATTATAGTTGGTTGCCGTTATATTCAAGCCATAAGTGGCATTAATATTATCCACATATTGATACATAAAAGTCCAACATAAGATTTGTGCGCCTACATAAAATGCTTGTGCTACAACGCCATAGATGTAATTTTTATTGGCTCCTAATTTTTTGAACGAATCAGAAATGGACATTTTCTCTTCAAAAGTAGTTTTTGGCATTTTAGTAAAAATGATTATAATCAAAATCGCTAAAACAAAAATTCCTAATCCTATGTAAGGAATACTTATCAAATTCAAATCGTGTTCTCTAATTGACGCTAACTCGTCTGATGATAATGCTTTTAGGGTTTCTGGTGTGTAACCGTTTGATTTGATGCTTCCAATGACTAACTGTTGCGCCAAAACCAAGCCAGTTATGGCTCCAATTGGATTAAATGCTTGCGCTAAATTCAATCGTTGTGTGGATGTTTCGTTGTGACCAAGGAATAAAATCAACGGATTGGAAGTGGTTTCCAGAAAAGCCAAACCACAAGTAATAATCCAAAGAGAAACTAGGAAAAAAGTATAATTTTGATAATGAGCTGCAGGATAAAACAAGAAAGCTCCAATGGCATACAGCATAAGTCCAAGAATAATTCCTGATTTGTAACTGTATTTTCTAATAAAAAGTGCCGCTGGAAAAGCCATAAAAAAGTAACCAAAATAGAATGCCATTTGAACAAATGAAGCTTGCAAATTGGAAAGTTCGGGCATTACTTTTTTGAAAGTAGAAACCATCGGAGCGGTTAATTCATTGGCAATTCCCCAAAGGGCAAATAAAATCGTAATGATGATAAATTGAAAAGCGTATTCCTTACTAACTACAGGAATTTTTTTAGATAAATTCATTTTTTTTTTGTTGTTAAATAAATTAAAAATAGTTGTTTGTTATACTTGTGTTTGCTTAAAAACCACACAAGAATTCATCAATTTCGGATGGTGAAATTACTGGATTTGCTCCTTCGCTTTGAGCTACAATTGATCCAACTGCACTAGCAAAATTAATAGCATATTGAGGATCTTGACCAGTCAAAAGCATATAAATTATGGATGCCAAAAACGAATCGCCAGAACCCACGGTATCTACTACATGCACTTTGAAACCGCAATTGTGATAGAATTTATTTTTATAATACAAAACGGCTCCATGATGGCCTAGAGTTACACAAACGGTTGGTGTATTGGTTTTCTCTGAAATGAATTTTATATTTTGTTCCAATGACTTTTTTCCCGAATCCAAATCTTCGCAAATTTCATTTAACTCATCATCGTTAAACTTAATAAAATCAGATTCATACATTAATTCTAAAATATTTGATTTTGTATAATGAGGTGTTCTTAAATTGACATCAAAGATTTTATATTTCGCCACTTCCAAAAGCGATTTTAATGTATTTCTAGAAACGGAATCCCTAGAAGACAAACTCCCAAAAACAAAAAAATCAGCTTCTTTTACAACGGCTAAATTTTGTTCTGTAGTTTCAATTTTGTCCCAAGCTGCTGGGTAATTTATGTCGTAAGAAGCGTTTCCTTTTTCATTCAAAATCACATTTACAATTCCAGTTGGATAAGTTTCATTGATTTGAACGGCTTCGGTGTTAATTCCAGAATTGTTCAGATAATCGACCAGGTTTTTTCCGTTTTCATCATTTCCAATTCCGCTAATCATAGCAATATCAGCACCAAGCGAACTCAATCTTGACGCTACATTTAGTGGTGCGCCACCAATTTTTTTGTGTTCTAGGAAAACATCAAAGAGGATTTCTCCAAAACTTACACCTTTTAATTTCTTTGTCATTTTTTATTTATTTTGAGTAAAACAATATATTTCAATAATTTAACTTATTCACTTTAGACATAATTCGTAATTTTAAATTCGTAATTAATTCAATACCATTTGTCAACCATTTGTTTCATAAACACCAAGCTGCCTTTGGCTAAATCTTCTGAATTGTATTTGGAAGGTCGCCACAATGATGTTGGTCCAACCAACTCTTTAATTTCTGAAGAAAAATTTTCGAGAACCAAAGGTCCTTCGTATTTTATTTCGCCCAAAGCTTTGAAAAAATCATCCCAGTGTACATTTCCCTCGCCTGTCATACCACGATCACTTTCGGTAATATGAACGTGTTTCAAATGATTTCCTGCTTTAATAATTGGGTCATAGAAACTTTGTTCTTCGATATTCATGTGAAAAGTATCCAAATGCAATCCTAAATTAGGTTTTTTTAGGCTTTCAATCAAATTTAAAACTTCGTCTGCGGCTGTATAAACATAACTTTCGTAACGATTTATGGGTTCTGGAGCAATGGTAATATTGCTTTTTTGCGCATAATCCAACACTTCAGAAAAAACTTGATGCAAAATCACTTTTTCTTCATCCGATAAAGGTTTGCCAGTAAAAGTTCCGATTGCCGAATGCAAAACGCCTCCTAAAAAATCGCCGTCCATTTCCGCTACTTTATCCAATGCTGCTTTAATAATTGCAACTGCTTTTTCTGGGTAAAAAGGAATATGACAATATTTTGGTAAATTCAAAGTGCAGCGTCCTAAAATCCCTTTATTGTCCAATTGTTTCTTGGTGGTTTTGGCATCAAAATCCATTGAAGCGGGTAAACAAATTTCGAGCATATCAAAACCGTATTCAGCAGTTTTTTCAATGGCGTACTTCCCTCCTTCTGGACTCCAAGAAGGGATAAATGATAAAATAGAGGTTCCGAAAATAGGCATATTTGTATAATTTTAAATTTGAATAATTAGATTTTTATGTTCGTTCTAAAAAAGCCACCACTCGGTTTTTACTCCTATAAATGATCCCCAACTTTTTTGATTGACTTGCAAGTAGGGCGAATAATTGTTGTTTTTAGCATAATCATTATAATGAGCCAAGGTGTAAATCAATCGGATGTGTGGACGTGACCAAGGATCTTTTTTTCCTAAAGGTACAATAGTTGGCGCAAAAGAAAACTTCCACATATTGGCTTCTGGATTTGTACCGTCTTTTCGAACGGCATAATGAATTTCTTCAATCAGATGCAACCATTTCGTCACATAATAAAAACCTCTAAAACCCACCACAAAGTCGGTTTTCTGATTGTACAATTGATTGCCGTTGAAATATTCATCGGTGTTTGAACTGGATGAACCGCCTTTGCTTTTAGTAAAAACACCATAGCCATTGAGGCTAATTTTGTCCGAAAGATTCAACAAAAAGTGTTCCACCATCGTAAAAGAATACGCATTTTTATATTTTCCATCCGCATCAGGTGCGCCATAAGTAGCCCATGTAAAAGTGTTTCCATTATCGCCACCATTGGCAATTCCTGCACCATAACGAGCAGATAATTGATTGAAAGAACCAGGTAATTTGGTTTTGAATGCACTGTTAAATTTAACTCCAGCAACCCAGCCATTATCAGCAGGATACACTTTTGAAGCATCTTTCGAATTAGGAGAAACATAATGAAATTCCCCTAAAAACTTTATGGTGTTTTTGTTTTTTAAATGAAGTGTGTGTTCGCCAATCCAAACCATGCGCTGACGAATAGCAGGATTCGTAGCACCTGCCACGGTAATTTGATAATTATAAGGAAAGACATTAGTCGAATCGGCAGAAGCTGGCATCAACATTGTCAATTCGGTGTTTTTGTGACTTACACCAAAACCTTGTGCGGAATGATCGTCAAAATAAAAGTAATCGCTAATGTGTATGTCATCATAACGACGGAAACGAGATCCAGCCCAAGCCGACCATTTGCTTCCCATAATATTTCGAGCTTCAACATAGGCTTCAGGCAAAATAAAAGTCAATCCGCCATTGGAACGGGAACTCACGTTACCAACAAACTGTCCGTTGGCCGAATACATTCCCAAACGCATTTGAAAAGTCACATTAGTACTGTCTTTGTCTAAAATTTTGGGTGTGAAATGTATCGCTGGCAAAATATCAATATAATCCACTTGTTCCATCCTTCCTCCTAACGAACCTTGCCCCGAAAGATTCAAGGGTTTCCACATATTGCCTTCTCCATTTGGCGACAATCCCACTCCCATTCTACCCGTTGTTCCCATGGAGAAATTAGTATTCGTTATCACAACTTGCGATTGGCTATTAACACTAATGATGAGTATTAAAATGGAGAAAATTTTAGTTTTCATGAATGATAAATTAATTTTGGTTTGAATTAATAGCGTGTTAATTAATAAACGTCATATTGACTATTTATTTTTCAAAAGTAAAAATAATATTTATATAACAATAAAAAAATGAGTAAATAAATTAAAATATATGTAAATATTAGGCATTAATAATAACAATGTAATAAATTTACTTAATATTAAATGTTCTTTTATATAATGTTATATTGACATTTAATAAAACTATACTTCATCTAATCCTTGATTATATTGGAGTTTGAGTGAATTAGTTTTAGATTTAGGATTTGATTATTGAAAACTGTTTGTACATTTGAGATTTACTAAATCATTTCTACTTATTATTGTATATGAAAGCCCAAATAATTCCAAATATATCGGTTGACTGTGTTGTTTTTGGTTTTGATGTTACCACCAAATCATTGAATGTTTTGTTAATCGAGCGGTATTTAAAATCAACTGAAAATGATGAAGTATTAGTGAACGATCATGTTCTTACGGGTTATCACACACTCGAAACGGAAACGATTGATGATACCGCTAGCCGAGTTCTGAAAGAATTGACAGGTCTTGATAATTTGTATAAAAAGCAGTTTAAAGTCTTTGGTGACCCCAATCGTTTGAGGAATGAAAAGGATTTGATTTGGATAAAAAACGAAAAATTTAATGAACGCACCATAACTATTGCGTACTATTTTCTGTTACAATCGCATGAAGTTCGTTTGGAAAATAACACGCACAAACCGCAATGGTTTCCGGTGAATAATTTGCCTGAATTGGGTTTTGATCACAAAGCGATTATTGCAGAAGCATACTCCGATTTGAAAGCTAAATGCTTGATAGAACCTATCGTTTTTGAACTTTTGCCTAATAAATTCACAGTAAAGGAATTGCAAGATGCGTATGAATGTATTTTGGGAATTGAAATTGACAATCGTAATTTCAGAAGAAAATTATTGACCAAAAAATACCTAATCGAATTAGACGAAAAACAAGTGGGTGTTTCTAAAAAACCCTCTAAATTGTTTATGTTTAGCAAAGATATTTACCAAAAAATATACAAGGAAAGTTATTTGATTAGCATTTAAGCTAAATTATAAATCTATTTTTGCCACGAATTACACCAATTATTCGTGTAATTAAAAACTAGTTTTAATTCGTGTCTGTTAGTGTAATTCGTGGCAAAACTCTTTTTAATTACTGATATTCTATCCTGATGTCATCTTTAAATTAATTATTTTATGAATTCCCAACGGAATGTTAAATAACGAATATTTAAAAGTTCGCATCACTACAATCCTTTATTAAGACTTACTTTTGCAAAAAAATTAAGGATTTCTATCTGATGACAAAAGCAAAATACCTCCAACTAATTCTGATTTTAGGCTCCATGACCGCACTTGGTCCGTTTTCTATCGATATGTATTTACCAGGATTTTCAGGAATTGCAGCCGATTTGAACACTACTGTTGCCAAGGTTTCTATGAGTTTGTCTAGTTATTTTATCGGAATTTCAGCGGGACAATTGTTGTATGGTCCTTTATTAGACCGTTTTGGACGCAAAAAACCACTGTTTATAGGATTGCTAGTTTATGTTTTTGCTTCTTTAGGATGTGCTTTTGTAACTGATATTAATACTTTTATTGGTTTTCGTTTCATTCAAGCTGTCGGAAGTTGTGCCGCTACAGTCGCTTCGCTTGCTATGGTTCGGGATTTATTTCCTGCCAAAGAAACGCCCAATGTTTTGTCTAAATTAATGCTTGTTGTGGGGCTTTCGCCAATGCTTGCACCAACAATTGGTGGTTATGTAACGACTTATTTCGGTTGGCACACGGTTTTTTTAATTTTGACAGTTATGGGGATTTTTGTATTAGCAGCTTCTCATCTCGGTTTGCCAAGTACTCATAAACCTGATTTATCGATTTCTTTGAAACCAAAACCGATAATTACTAATTTTATTTCCATCATCAAAGTGCCTCAATTTTACACTTATGCTTTTACAGGAGCAGTTGCCTTCTCTGGATTGTTTACCTATGTTGCCGCCTCTCCTATTCTTTTCATGGATATTTTAAAAGTAGATGCCGAAATTTATGGCTGGATTTTTGCCTTGATGTCTATTAGTTTTATAGGTTCAAGTCAATTAAATTCAGTTTTGTTGAAACGATTTTCTAGCGAACAAATGATATTTGGCGCTTTGATTTCGCAATCTATTATCAGTATCATTTTTCTGGTTTTAGCCATAAACAATCTTTTAGGATTGTATGAAACTATCGGAATGCTATTCTTATTTCTGGCTTGTTTAGGAATTTCAAATCCAAATACAGCAGGATTATCTCTTGCGCCTTTTTCTAAAAATACGGGTAGCGCATCTGCACTGATGGGAGCTACTCAACTAGGGATTGGTGCTTTAGCTTCTTTTGCTGTTGGTCTTTTTGTGAAGGATTCCATTACGCCAATGGTCGTTATTATGACTTGTACTACGATTTTGGCTCTCGTGATTTTAGTTATTGGTAAACGGAATATCAAAAAAACGATTGTGAATTTGGGAGATGAGGGAATGGTGATGGGGCATTAAATCCAGCTTTTTATACAAATATATAAAGCCAATGGATTGATTTGACTTCTAATAATTCATAATTATCTACAACTATTTTGAGATAAATATTGTGATTTATTTACCGTGAAATTGCAAGGTTTATTTTGTTTAGGAAAAATAATTATGGAGTATAAAGCTTAAAAGTAAATACAAAAAAATCTTGAGGACACTTAATTTAAATAATTAAGGTAACTATATATAATTTTCATTATGACTTATGTGACCGATTGGTGGTAAAGTATTACACTCCATCAGTTAAAGGCATGAGCTGAATATCTATGTAGGGCTAAATTCTGCTTAGTTATTAAATTCAATATAAGCGTTAGTTTTCATAATGTCAATTTTGAAATCCCCTTTTTCGTCTTTCATAATTATAACACTATCAAAACCTAATTTGTCAAGTTTTTCTATTGTAGCCAATTCGCCTTCAGCAAGTTGTAAAACTCTGCGTAATAACCAATCAGACAAAGCTTTATTTGGGTTTGTCATCAAGGCTTTTGAGTTTTCTTGACAAACTTTTGCAGTAAATATTTCTCCAGTCGGAATTTGTAAATTAAAATCTTGGTCACGTTTTGGAAAGAAATTTGGATATTTTCTGTGCAATTCCGCAGGAATTGGAATATAAATTTCGCCAAAATCTCTTTTTCTTCCATTTGCATTCCATTGATTTAAACCGCTTCTTTCAAAAATAAACTTTTCTCCTTTCTGAATTCCGTAAAGAGGCAAAATCACATAATTTTCGCCCTTGACAAGTTTGTCAGTCGCAGTTTTTAAATTTTTATTCTCTTCAAATAATTCAAGAAGCAAAGAATATGGGTCTTCAATTATATCAATTGGTAAACGAAAAGCATTTTGAGGAATTATAAATTTTCTAAAAAGTGTACTTTTTGAATAATTGAAAGTATATAAATTATTTCCGTCTTCAAATTGTAAACTTGCTTTATTATATTTAACCGAATGAATATTAGCAACATCTATGATGTTGTAGTCTGTTTCATAAAGTAATAATTCCTTTTCTTTTCGAGCAACAATATGATAAAGTGAATCTTGAATATCGTAAACACGATTTGCTAAATTTATTCTATCGTTTCTGAACTCTCCAAGTTTTAAAGCCAATTCTTTACCTTTAAAATCTCGTAAAGTTCTTGATAATGAATTAAATTCTGCTACTTTTTCTGTACTGGAATTACCGTTACAAACAAAAGTTTTCAAACCAACACCAACAGAATTATGATTAGCATCAAAAGCAGTATCAGAACGAGATAAATTACCAGTATCGAAACTTCTGCAAAATATATTTTCGGCAACACGATAATTTATGATAGGTACAGCACTTTCACTGAACAAACCCGAAAGCTTTGAAACTGCTTAAAAGTTTTTTAGGAGCTATTTCCCGCTATACGTTCCAATCTTTTTTGGCAAAGAAAAATCGCCAAAAAAGGACTTCCACTTCTATCTGGGCTAGAGCTAACCATTTTCTATGAAATCATAGATAAAATAATTAATTTGTTCACTCTCTTTATCAAATTTTAAAACAATTCTTGATGATATTTTTTCAACCCAATTATCAATTTCAGTAAATGAAATAAAATTATTTAAAAAATTTAAGCGTTTGTTTTTTGTATTAAATTCATCAAAGTAAATAACAATATCTTCTTTGAAATTGTCATAATAATTTCCTTCAGTTTTATTCAAACTGTTTTCTAAATAAATTATTTTTTCTTCAAAAGTTAGCATATGTCTTTTGATAAATGATATTCTTTAGTTTCTTTTGATCTGATTATTCTTTCTTCAAACTTTAAGTTATTGATTGGATTCTCAATAGTTAAGAAAGTTGGTAAATCATTCATGTTTAAAACCAAAGTAACGATATAATCATTCTTATATTCGGAAGCCATTAAAAACTCTTTTTCAGTTAATCTAAATCTACCCTTCTTCTCTCGAATTCCTTTTACTTCGGCTAAAAAAGAACTTTCATTAACATTAATTTGAAAATCATAACCATCACCATATAATCTTGCATCTTCTAAAATTCCATTATTAAAAGTAGAAATTTCGTTGAAATTATTCATGAAATATAGTTCAGCTTCTAAACCAGTTTCTTGAAGTTTTTTAAATCTTGATTTTACAATTGGTTTAACTTCAACAAAAAGCTCTTTTATTTTGTAATTCTCTTTCAAGTATAATTTGACTATGTCAGAATATCCTTTTACATTTTCATTGCCAAATAAACTATCAATTAAATATTTTCTATGAATGTAAGCATCCCCTTTTTGCCACCAACCTTTTCTTCCGTTATTTGGAAAAAATGGATCAAATAAATCCATTCTATTTTTCACAACGCTTCCTGTTTCAACTATTCCAATTTCTACAAAATAATTAAAGAAATTAGTTTTTCTAGTAAAACCAAATTCTTTAATAAACTCATTATTAAATTTAGATAATCCATAACCTAACAGGTTTAGAATTTCATAATTTTCGTGCTTATTCCCTTTTTGCTCCATAAACTATGATGCAAATTTATAAATTAGTAAACTATAATTTTCGGGTGTTGGAAAAGGAACATTTTCAACTTCAAAAAGTAATTGTTGTAAAGCATCTTCAGCAACAATATTTATTTGTTCTTCAACTTGTTTGTATTCAACAAAATTGTCTAAAACTTTTACAGCGTCTTTTTTATAATGCTTGGAAACTCCGTTACGATAATTGTGTAAATAGTGCGTAATTAATGCTTTGTCGTATGGTTCAACAAGTTTTACCTGATAGTTTTTACCATCAAATTCTTCAATACTTATTTTTTCTAATACGCTCATTACTTTATCTAAAATTAAGGTGCAATTTATGATAATTATTCTAATAAATAAATTATATCCTAGTCAAAAGTATTTCAGTTGGACTGGTAAATTTAATTTCTATTCTATCTCCAATTTGAGCATTAATGTGATTAAACCAAGTTCCTAATAATTTTAAATTTCCGTTTCCGTGAAATTGTTTTGCATATACATCGTTTTCACTTCTCTTACCAGAAGATTTGAGTATGGAATTTGTTAAAAAACCATCACTTGTATTGCAATTATAAATTATATTTATTTGGTTGTTTTTCGTTGTAGATATTCAATCTTCTAGCTTGAGAAATTGGAATATGAAGATAAGCTTCCCCATAAACTACTCCACGAGTATTAGTGTGTCTATGTGAACCCCAAAATAAATGTGCTTTTTTTAGTGTAGTAACAAATATATCTCCTGTATTTGGCATAATTTCTATATTTAGTTGTTTTATTTATGTGGTGCGTTCAACATTTTCTATAATTAATTCACTAAAAATTAGCACTAAACTACCTGATTTAGGATTATTAGTTAGCTCATAAAACAATCATAAATACTCATCAAACCTCCACTTTATTCCTTTTCTCCGGTCTAATAATCATCCTCAAAGATTGATCTTTTGAGAAATAAGCGATCATCCAATTGTAAAAAGTTTGCAATCTATTGCGATAAGTGATTAAAGAAATAAGATGGATAAACAACCAAATTGCCCAAGCCAAGAAACCTTTGAAGTGCATTTTAGGTTTTGGTAAATCGACCACGGCTTTGTTTTTTCCGATAATCGCCATAGAGCCTTTGTCATTGTATATAAAGGCTTTCAAGGGTTTGTTTTGAAGTAGTCGTTTAAAATTTTCGGCTAAATTTACGCCTTGCTGAATCGCTACTTGCGCTACTTGTGGATGTCCTCCTGGAAATGCAGTATCATTCAATTGGATACTCGTATCTCCAATGGCGTAGATATTATTCGTGCCGTTTACTTTGTTGTAAGCATCGGTTGCCATTCGTTTGCCACGACCGTAACTTTCTTCAGGAATGCCTTCGAATACTTTGGCAGAAACACCTGCGGCCCAAATTAAGTTTTTGGTTTGAATGGTTTTACCATCGGCAAAGAAAACGGTATCGTCTTTATAATCGACTACTCTGGTGTTTAGTTTTACAATAACGCCCAATTTGGTTACGGCTTCCAAAGTATCTTCTTGCGATTCCTTACTCATCGGCGCTAACAAGGCATCGCCACCATCTACCAAATAAATATTACTTACAGAAGTGTCTAATTCGGGATATTCTTTGAGGAGAATATTTTTTCGCATTTCGGCAAACATTCCAGAAACTTCTACTCCTGTTGGTCCTCCGCCAGCAACAACAATGGTTAACAAGGTTCTTCTTTTACGAATGTCTTTAGTTATGGATGCTTTTTCGAGATTTTTCAACAACGTATTTCGCATTTCAATAGCATCGTTGAGGGTTTTCATCGGAATGGCATTTTTCTTGACATTTTCCATTCCGAAATAACTGGTTTCGGCTCCAGTGGCAAAAACTAAATGGTCGTATTGCAATTCGCCGTTATTGAGGATGATTTTGTTTTCGGCAGGAATGACTTTTTCTAATTCGCCCAAACGAAATTGAAGATTTTTTTTCCCTGCAAAAAACTTGCGAAAAGGATAACTGATACTGGAAGGTTCTAAAAAAGCCGTCGCAACCTGATAAATGAGCGGCGGAAAGAAATTGTAATTGTTTTTGTCAACGAGCGTTACTTCAATTCCTTGGTGGTTGGCGAGTTCTTTGGCTAAATTAATTCCAGCGAAACCGCCTCCTATTATTACTATTTGCATATCGAGATTTTTATGAGAAAGATTATCAAAATTCTATTCCATAAAAGTACAATATTAATTTAGGAGCAAAAACTAAAAAGCTATTCCTTTTTGAATTTTTTAACAGGTTTTTCAGCAACCTCCGTTTTGTTCTGTAACAAATGATTGGCTAGCAATTTTTCGATCAATTCATCTTTGGTCAAGTGATGAAAAATGGTTTTGATTTTTGTTTTTAATTCCGCATCTACTTCATGATTAGGTTTGGTTTTGAAGATTTGTTTCGCCCACAAAAGCGTGTTGTTTTCTTCAATACTAGCCAAAGATGGTTTTTTATATTTGGAAAATTGAATGCCCAATTCTCTTTCAAAATCAGTAATTTCAGCGACTTCTTCTTGTTGTAAAACGGTTAACGAAAGTCCCTTTGCTCCTGCTCTGGCTGTTCTTCCGCTTCGGTGCACATAAACTTCATAAACGTCTGGTAAATGGTAATTAACCACATACGAAATTTCCTTTACGTCAATTCCTCTGGCTGCTAAATCGGTTGCAACCAAAATATTGATGTGTCCTTCACGGAATTGCTCCATAATTCGGTCACGGATTCCTTGGGACAAACTCCCGTGCAAAGCTCCAGATGAAAATCTATTGATGGCTAAATTCTTGGCTAATTTATTAACCGCTGCTTTGGTTTTACAAAAAATAATACCACGTTCTCCATCTTTCGAAGTTAGAAAGTGCATTAAAACATCCAGTTTTTCGATTGGATCTACTACAATATATTGGTGGTCAATTCCTTGATTGCCTACCGTTTCCATATTGGCACTAATCTGAACTACATTTTTGTTTAAATAGTTTTGAATCAGTTGTTTTATGGTTCCGGGCATAGTTGCCGAGAAAAGAAATGTTCGGTGGTTTTTTGGTAATTCGGCAATGATTTCGTCCAAACCTTCTTTTAGAATGGTAACCATTTCGTCCGCTTCGTCTAGAACAAGATATTTGGCTTCTTTTAAATTGATGGCTTTACGCTGAATCAAATCAATCAATCTTCCGGGTGTTGCTACCACAATATGTGTTGACGAAGTCAATCGCTCAATTTGTGGTTTTATGGGAATTCCTCCGCAAGTTTCGGCGATAGAAATTTCAGAATTGTATTTGGCAAATGCTTCTAAATTACTAAAAATCTGATGTCCTAATTCACGAGTTGGAGCTAGAATAACAGACTGAATAGTAGTTAATTTAGTATCGATTAATTGAAGTAATGGTAAACCAAAAGCAGCTGTCTTTCCTGTTCCTGTTTTAGCCAGTCCAACCACATCAGTATTGGATAAAAGCAAAGGAATGGCTTTTTGTTGAATTTCTGTTGGCACAACAATTTTCAAATCAGAAAGTGCTTTTATAATGGATTCTTGAATTCCTAAATCAGAGAATTTTTTTGACATTTTTTAGATTTAATAATTGATAAAATTGTTACCTGTTGGGTGTAATTCAAAATTTATGATTTTTAAACACATAGAAACATAGCTTTTGTGAATTTTGAAAGGCGTTTCACTTTCTTAAAGAAAAACATAGCTATGTGAACCCAACAATTGGGCTATCCAACTCTTTTTTCTACGATTCTATGTGTTTAAATTTTATATCTTTTTGGAATTCTTACATTTTTAATAATTACAACCAACGGGTTAATTGTTGTTTTTGAAAAGATTCTCGATACAATTTTAAATAGTAAAGCTGTCGCATTACTATTTAAAATCACTCGAATTGACGTGCTAACTGAAATCTGAACACTGATTACTGAACACTAATTAATCCGCTTCATTCATAATTTTTTCACGATACTTCTTCCCAATTAGCAGTTGCAGTTTTTGTTTGTAATCGTCCACCAACCATTCACGATAGTTTTTGCTACATTGGCTCAAACATTTGGCATAACGCTTCAAACGGCATTCTATGTCTGGGTCTAATTCCTTGAATAATTCTTTGGCATCACGCAATTCTTCGGTGTTATCCACACACATCGCAGCGTGTTGTTCTAACGATTTATCCAAAACCACTTTGGAACGTAAATTTTGAGCAATTGCCAATTTGTGTTCTTCATCTACATCAAAAGTTACGTCTTTGGTTTTAGCAAATTTGGCACGCAATTCTGGTGGCATCGTGTATTTGAAATACAATTCGATTTCGGTATCGTCACGCAAGTTTTCTAAATAAAATTCAGGTGATTTGAAGATGTGTTGCCAATTGACAGGCTCATTCCACAAGCCAAAACGAGCGGCATTATTTCCTAAATCGATAACGGTAAATTCGTCTTTTCCAGGTAATTTTCGAGAACCACGACCAATCATTTGGAAATACAACGTCAATGATTTGGTTGCTCTGTTTAAAATAATAGTTTCTACTGTTGGTTCGTCAAAACCAGTTGTCAAGATACCTACAGAAGTTAAAATAGCATCTGGAGTATGCTTGAACCAATGCAAAATCTCTTTACGCTCTTCGTTGCTACTAGTGTTATCCAAATGTCGGATTCCGTAACCAGCTTCTCTAAACGTTTCATAAACATACAAAGAAGTGTTGATTCCGTTATTAAAAATCAGGGTTTTCTTGCCTAATGATTTTTCGGTGTAAGCGTGTAATAATTTTTCCTGCATTACCAAATTGGTGTACAAATCATCAGATGATTTTACGGTATAATCCCCGTTGATTCCGACTTTCAAAGAAGTCAAACCTACGTCATAACTATAGGTAATGGCTTTTGCCAAAAAGCCTTTTTCAATCAAGGATTCAATAGTATCCCCTACTATTAATTCGTTGTAGCTTTCGTGCATTGGCAATTTGATATTCGAACTCAAAGGCGTTGCTGTAACCCCAAGGATAAAGGCGTTTTTGAAAGAACTCAATAATTTTCTAAAAGAATTGTAATGCGCCTCATCAATAATTACTAAACCAATATTGTCAAGATGCAATTTTTCGTCATTGATACGGTTTTTTAAGGTTTCTACCATTGCCACAAAACAAGAATAATCGTTTTGGTCTGGCAATTCTTTTACTTTACTGTTGATGATTTTATTTTTCACACCAAAGCCTTTCAACATTTTTGAAGTTTGCTTACACAATTCAATTCGGTGTGTCAAAACCACCACTTTCATATTGTGCTTGGACAAATATTGACGAACAATTTCAGAAAAAACGACTGTTTTCCCTCCGCCTGTTGGCAATTGGTACAACAAATGATAATTATTTGGTGCATTATCGATGCGCTCAAAAATGGCTTCGATATCGCCTTTTTGATAGGAATACAGTTCTTTTTTATCTTCTAATTCTATTTCTAAAGTATTTTGAGACATTGTTATTTGTTGGATTTTTGCAAAAATACACCTAAAAAAGAGTTTTCACACCAAATTATATGACAAATAAAGTAGAAAGATTAAATAAAATCGATTATAGGAACTGGTTTTTCAATATTCGAAACGCTCAATAACGGCATCGAATTCTTCTTTGTTGAACCATTTTTGTCGCCTTGTTTCTTCGCTTATAGCATTAATTCGGGGTTTGAATTCGTCTAATATTCCGTTGGCAATCATAAATTTAATGGCTTGATTGAAGGAATTGAACATACTTTTATAAAATAATTCCGTTTGAACATGACGTTCAGACGAGAAGGTTTGCGCAATTTCGATGGCATACAACATCAAATCGCCTATTATGAAAGGATCGACACCCAAAACGATGAAATGCTTGATGTATTTTTGAGCCACGGAACGTCGCATTTTGGGTCTTTTGGGTTTTATGCCCGTTTTTTGAGGGAAATATTCGTTAGCAATTTTGATTTTGCTTTCCTGTAATAATGTATCTTCTTTTGGATTAAAGACAAAGTCATAATAAGTTTTTACGGCAGGGAACTTTTCATACAACTCTAGCAATTGTTCTTCAAGTTGTTGTTTGTTTAGTCCTGTTAAATATTTTTTTAAATCGCGTTTGCTCATTTTAAAAGTTTATTCGTTTATTTGTATTTGCTTTAAAAAAAATAACAAATGGATTATACAAAATTAATTGAATTAGCAAGTTATACATTTCCCGCCATTATTACAGGATTAGTGGCTTATTATTTATTCAAATCCTATTTTAAAGACCAACAAAATACCCGCCGTTGGTTGCTTCAAAAAGATTATCAAAAAGACACTTTACCCTTGCGATTGCAAGCTTACGAACGAATGACACTCTTGATGGAACGCATTAATCCCAGTCATTTATTAATTCGCATCACTCCTATTTCTGAAAATAAAAATGAATATGCTAATTATGTGATTGCGCAAGTAGATCAGGAGTTTGAACACAATTTGCCCCAACAAATTTATGTTACCAATGAATGTTGGTCTATCATTACGACTGCTAAAAATGCTACGATACAAATGATTCGTTTGGCTGCCAAAAACGAAAAAGTAAATGACGCCAACCAGTTGCGTGAATTGATCTTAAGTGACTTAATAGAAAAACCTTCGCCAAGTAGTGCTGCTCTTGCTTTTATTAAAAATGAAGTGAGTAGATTGTGGTAGTTAGGTATAATTATCAAAAGAAAATATACAATACTGATTTTAGTGTAGTTTAATATTTTTCAATAACAATAATAATTGCAATACTTTAATGAATTAGAAAATGGAAAATGAAAAAACATTCAGAACTAAAACAGGATTTTGTCATATTTTACCAGACAAAATAATTTTGACAAGAGAAGGAATAATTGGAAATGTTGCAAAAATAACTGTAGGAAATGGAATATCTAGAACTTTAATAATTTATTCTGTAATTTCAATTTTCTTACTAAATTCAGCATATTCAAGTTTTCAAAAAGGAGAAAATGTTTCAGTTTTTTTCTTTGGTTTATTAGCAACATTCTTAATTTATGGAATCATAAAAAGTATAAATAACTCTGCATCTCCAATAATAGAAAGAAATAAAATAAAAGGAGCGAAATTTATAAATGCAAAAGTTGGATTGACACGTTCAAGATTTGAAATTTCGTTTGAAGACGAAAATGGAAAATTAAAAAAACGTTTGATTATGCTTCCAGGTTCATTAAATGACGGAACAAACGAAACAGAAAAAGCATTGGCTATAATGAAAAGTGAAAGAATATTAGCGTCTTAAAAATAACGCAGGCTAAACTATTAAGATATTTGGTTAATTAGAATTAATAGAATATCAAGAATAAGCAAAACAAAATAAATGGTCTTAATTTATTATTTAACCTCTTCAAACATAAAAACCTACTACTTATTTTCACTCATAATATCACTTCTTTCTTGCGCATATTTGAATCCGTCTCCCCACCATTCGGTCATTTTTTGTTTATTAAAAATCAAGGCGTTATTGGTTAATTTTGTGGGTGTGTAATACAGATTTAGCTTAATTTCTTTGTTTCTTGCCAACAGTTTTCCGATGGTAATATTTTGTTTTTCCACTTGTTCTAATGTAATTCGAAATAAATCGATGAGCAATGAAAATGGATTTTGTCCAATAACTTTATTGGTTATATTGGTTTCGGTTTCTAGAATCACCACATCAATTTCAGTAGCGCCACGATTAATCGCTTCTTGAATAGGCACTAAACTCGAAAAACCACCATCGCCATATTCATACCCATTTTTATTAACCAAGGTCATAAACGGAACATAATTCCCTGAAATCCAAATCCATTCACAAAATTCATCATAAGTAAAATCCTTGATCGATTTGTATTCGGTTTCATTGTTAGAAATATTGGTAACCGTCACTACAACATCTTTATTGGAGAATTTTAAAGTATTGAATTCTTCGATAGGCAAACTCGATTTGATTAATTTCAGTAGATTTTTGCTTTCGCCAAACGTTCTTTTTCCTTTGAATAATTGTCGGAGAACACTAAAGTGATTGATGGTTACAATATCGACTCCTTTTTGTTTTTTGATAATAAATGGGTTCACATTGAAAATTTTCCCCATATCGACATTCGTATAAATATCATGGATTTTTGAAAGATTACCTAAAGCCAAATGAGAAATCAACAAACTCCCTGTTGAAGTGCCTAGAAATAAATCGTATTCATACTTTTTATTTTCTATCAAAAATTGGGCTACACCTCCAGCAAATGCGCCTTTGCTTCCTCCTCCAGAAATTACTAATGCTCTCATTTATGTTTTTATTTTATTTCAAGAAAATATTTTTGACTTGCAAATTAATATTTAATTTGATTTTCTCACTAAAATAATAATATAGATTGGTAATTTATATTTTTTGCCCTAAAATGATACTCAAACAATTGTATCGGACAAAAAATAAATAGTTTGTTTTGCAGCAGTTTTTCTAAAAAAGACTTTTTGAGAGGTGTTGTTTAGGAACTAATTTTGAACAACAAATCTATCGTTCTTCATACATTTTTAATAATTGCGTTACTGTATTCCAATTGCGGATTGTTGCTGTAACATTCAATTTTTTTTCAATGTATTTTTGTTCTAATCTTGTTTTTCCTGCTCCAACGGCATATTTAATATAGATTCTACTTTCGTCAATACTGGCTTCATCAGGCTTGACTTGACTCATTTTCAAATCATTGATACTATCGCTTTTTAAACTGGTAGAAATAAATGCTACGTATAGTTTTTTGGTATCCAATTCTTTTTCTTTCAAAAAAGGATTGTTCTTAAAACAGGCCTCTAAATCAGCTTTGCCAATGACTACTACGGGAACTTCATGACCAAAAACTTTGAAGATTTCCTGTTTTATTTTGAAGCCCACTGCTGCTGCATTTTCTTCATTAGTATCCACAAAAACGTTTCCGGTTTGAATGTAGGTTTGCACATTTTCGAAACCAATAGCTTCTAAAGTCGTTTTCAAAGCCTCCATTTTTATCATATTATGACCTGAAACGTTGATACCACGAAGTAATGCGAGATGAGTTGTCATTTTTGTTCTATTTTTTTGCGAAGATATTAGTTATAATTGATTGTACAATTTTATGATACACGAGATCAATAAATCTTTACACAACCGAAACTAAAACATGGGAATAATACAAGTTTTTTTAAAAGTAATGTAAGTATGAATCCAGTAAGGAATCTGACCTTTACAGTATTGAAATTAATTTGGGACTAACATAAAAAAAAGAGCAATAATTTTAAAACAAAAAAGGATGAACAATATATTCAAAGGATTATTAGCCGGATATGGTGCCAAAAAATTAGGAGGCGGTTGCTTTAGTACCATTTTAGTTTTTGTACTGATTTGGTTATTATTAAGTCAATGCAGTTAAAAGGAAATTTTACAATAGTAAATTACATATTCAAACAACAATTTAAAAACAATAATTATGAGTACAGGTAAAGTAGTTTTAGGAACAGTGGCAGGACTTGCCATAGGTGGAATTTTAGGAATTTTATTTGCACATGAAAAAGGTTCGGTAACTCTCCAACAAATTCGTGACAAAGGAAATGATTGTGTAAGCGATTTAAAATCAAAAATTAATGATCTTGCTGATACCGACCGTAAAAGGAAAAATTGAAACGCTTAAAACAGAGACACAACAATTAGCCGATAACGGAAAAGCAAAGTTAGACGAGGTAAAAAACGATATTAACGACGCTGCATTAAACAATTAAATTAAAACATTATGACAGACGATACAACACCAATAGCAACGCTTTTTGACAGAGCAAAAGATTACAGTAAAACAACCTTAAAATTGTTTAAGCTAAATGCGGTTGATAAAACTGCCGAGATAGTTTCGTCTCTTTTTTCATTATTAGTTGTTGTTTTAACCGTTGTACTGTCTGTCGTAATAATTAGTATTGGTTTGGCATTATACATTGGCAAATTATTAGGTGATTCCTTTTATGGTTTCTTTGTTATTGGAGCTTTTTATTTGTTGCTGGCGATTATTCTTCGTGTTTTCAGGGAGCAATGGTTAAAATATCCCGTAAGCAATTCGATTATCAAACAAATGATGAAACCAAAAAAGATTTGATATGAAATGAGCATGACTGATAATTGGTTGCAACCATTAAATATGATATGCGAATTACCTATGACCGATAAAAAACAATAAACAGCAACATATGAAAAAGACCAACGAAACCGATATTTTGAACGAATTAATTATTCTTCAAGAACAGCAATACGAAACTGATTTAAGGCTTTTGAAAGAACAATTTAATCTTGCTTACGAGAGCATAAAGCCTATCAACATCATCAAAAATTTAGTCCATGATGTTAGTAATTCTCCAGAAATAAAAAGTGATATTGTTAGCAATGTTATTGGTATGACAACTGGATTTGTTTCCAAAAAACTGTTGATTCATAGCTCGCACAATCCTATCAAAAGGGTATTGGGAACGGTACTTCAGTTTGCCATTGCTAATGTGGTTTCTAATCATACCCAAACTATTAAAACCATTGGAAATAATGTATTGGGTTTTATTCTGAACAAAAAAAGGAAATAGAAAAAAATTAAAAATCCGTTTCAAAATGCAAAAATTTTGAAACGGATTTTTTTATACAAATTGATTTTGAATCTTAAACAGAACTACTCCAACTCTACTTTTACATTATATAAATTAGAACTCAAAATAGATTCTATTGATCCAAAAGTGGCAATTCCTTTTTGGTATTCTCGTTCTTTTTTCAAATCTAGTTGTCTTACGCTATTTTCAAAACGGCTTACTTCTTTTAAAGTTGTTAAAATTAAACCTGGAACCATGGCATTTTTACCATCATTATCTTTAGAAACCATAGTAAAATAAGAGGAATTACAATGCTTAACTACTCCAGTTCTAATATTTTCAGCTTCGACACGAATGCCAATAATCATAGAGCTTCTTCCTACGTAATTTACGCTGGCTTTCATGGTTACTAATTCTCCTACTTCAATGGGAGCCAGAAAGTTAACCGTATCTACAGAAGCTGTTACACAATAATTTCCAGAGAATTTTGAGGCACAGGCAAAAGCAATTTGATCTAGTAATGACAATATGTAACCTCCATGTATTTTACCACTAAAATTGGTATGAGAAGGCAACATTAACTCGGAAATAGTGATATGAGAAGAGCTTACGGTTTTGAAAGTTGTATTCATAAATGATTCTTTATTCGAAATTCTTAAAATAATGCGCTTACAAAACTACACTTTTTCTAGATAGTTTATAAAATTACTTTTTGGTGATTCACATAGCGAACACTCGTAGTCTTCTGGCAAATCAGCAAACAAAACTCCTTTTTCAACACCTTGGGTTGCATCGCCAAATTCGGCGTTATAAAGCGTTAAACATTCCTGACATTGATGAATATCTTGTTCTTTTGCTTCTTTTTTGATGGTTGTAGCACTAACTTCAAAGGTTGAATTTCCTAAATCTTCAAAATATTTTCTACTCAATTCAATCAAAATATTAGGCAATTCTAATTTATCAACATCTTGAGCATGAACGATGTATTCTTTGGTATTGGGATCAAAATTTTTGGCATACAAAACATTGTAAGTAGCTCTGATTTTTATTGATTCTAAATCTTTTGGTGCATCATTTTTTTCTACCACAATCGAAGTAAAATAATGTCCCTCACGGTTATATTCAGATAATCCAAAAGTCAAACCGTAAGTACTAATATCAAACTGATCTAGTGTTCGCACTAAAAAAGTTTTTAAATTCAAAGCCCATTCTTCGGCTACTGGTAAGTGCCAATTCAATTCTAATAACGAATGGCGCACGTTAATTCCTCGTTTGCCTAGAAATTTTTCCCAATCTAATTTTCGGTCTTTTGGAATTCCTTTGATTATAAACGATTTCCAAGGTGTGATACAAATTTTACCAATTTTACAATCAAAACACAAATCGCACATTTCTTTCAAAAAGTCTAAATCGTAAAGGTTATTTCTCCAATACAATCCCAACCAATATTGGTCAATTCCCAGTCTATTCATTCCTTCATAATACGGAAAAGGATAAAACGGAATATTCAACGGCTTGTCAATTGTTCTATTATTGGTATCCAAAGCATCGTTTACTAATTGGAAAATCATATCTGCAGAATCGGGTTCTTCTTGCAGGACTTTTTCAATTGCATAATACACTTCGGCAATATTCCAGCTGTAAATTAGGACTGGATATATTTCCATTTTGTCCCATTTTGGCAAACGAATGTACACAAACCAATAATCTTCATGGTGTGAAGCTATAAAGTTGATATGTCCTGTAAACAATGGTACTAACTGCTGATTTGGATCAGTAATATTGACTTTCAATGCAGGATTTTGCTTGAATTGTTCCAAGATGTATAGGAATTTATTCCCCGTTAGCCATGGTGTATTTCTAAAAATATCTGTCGAGACATAAGAGGTTACAATATTGTTTCCACTTTTTTCATTGGGATAAACAAAATGATATTTGCCAGCCTTTTCTTTTCCGATAGCTGTAAATCCTTTTGGAAAAATAATATCTTGTCTGGAACCAAAAGAAATATCTTTTAATCCTTGATCCAAAGCCATATTTACAATTTCTCGTAATTCACCTGGTGAAATTACGCCTCCCTTTACTATTAATCTTGTCAATTCCATAGTCTATAGTGTTCAGTGTTCAATGTTCAGTATTCAGGGGTCAGTTGCTCTCTGAACACTGAATACTGACCACTGAACACTTTTTTATTTATTTACATTTTGATAAAATTTCTTTTACTTCGGTTTTACAACTTCCGCAGCCTAATCCTGCTCCAGTTGTTTTGCATAACTCGGTGAAGTTGGTCACACCGCCTTTGATACATTCTTCAATATTTCCTGCACCTACTTGGCTACAAGAACACACTAATTTTCCTAAAACTGGTTTTGCGGTAGAGCTGCCTCTTAACAAACTGTTTCGCTTATCAGACAATTCGATTTTGCTTTCAATCATAGTTTTGAATTCGGCAAATTCGGCTTTATCTCCCATTAAAATTGCTCCAACTAATAAGTCATTTTTAACGATACACTTTTTGTAATATCGCTTTCCTAAATCAGAAAATACAATTTCTTCATAGGAATCATCATTTTGTGGTGCTTCAATTTCGCCAATACTACACAAATTGATGTCTTCTAATTTCAAGATATTCATCAAAACTGAACCTTTGTAGAAACTGCTAATGTCGCCCGCCATAAAGTTAGCCAAAATATCAGCTTGTTCCTCGGCAGCTGATGTAATTCCGAACAACTGATTGTTGAATTCCGCAATTTCTCCAATCGCAAAAATACTAGGATTTGAAGATTGTAAATACTGGTTAACTTTCACTCCACGTCCGCAAGCCAATCCTGCTTCTTTGGCAATTTCGATGTTGGGAATAGTCCCAATGGTATAAACAATAGCATTTGCTGTCAAAATTCGACCACTTTTCAGTGCAATTTCTAGTTCGTTTGCATTATCGGTTTCGAATACTGTACTTACCTCATTATCAAAGTAAATCGCAATATCACGAAGTTGTACTTCCTCGGCCAATAATTTACTCGAAATTCGATCCAATTGACGTTCCATCAAACGGGAAGCACGTTGAATTATGGTGATTTTTACTTTTTTATGTTTTAAGGCTGCTGCTAATTCTAGTCCCAACAATCCACCACCAACAATTACTACGTGCTGCTCTTCTGTTGGTAAATTAGTGCTGTTCAAATAGTCTTTCAATCGATCGGCATCACTCTTTTTTCGCATGGTGAAGCGTCCAGGTAAGTGCAATTGTGCGTTTTCGGGTACAAATGGACGGCTTCCAGTTGCTAAAATCAAGGAATCGAAACTGTGCAAAACGCCTTGGTTATCCAAAATCGTTTTCTCTTTTGTATTCAAATTATCAATAGAAACATTTGAGCACATGCTAATATTCAACTTGGCTAGTGCTTCTTCTTTAATTTTCATCAATTGCTCCCAAGTGAATTCGCCTGTCATGTACTCTGGCAATAAAACCCTATTGTAGAACGGGTTTTCCTCGTTAGAGAAAACAATAATTTCATCAGTTTTATTAATTTCTCTATAGTTTTGAATAAAACGGAAAGCGGCTGCCCCTGCTCCAACAACGGCTATTTTTTCAAACGGTTTAACATATTTAACTACAGAAACTGTTGTGTATTTAAAATCTGGTTCTTTCGAAACAGGATCAATAATCGTATTGGTTAAGTTGTTCGTTCGATTCAAATCATTTTCTAATTGTTTTCCCCAGTGCATCGGTAAGAAAACTACTCCTTCGCGAATCGTATCCGAAACTTTTGCTTTTACCTGAACCGTTCCATTTTTACTAGTTACCACAACAATATCACCTTCTTCAATTTTTGATTTGAAGGCATCAATTGGATTAATTTCCAAAACAGGACTCGGAATATGTGTCATCAATCGGGATACTTTTCCAGTCTTGGTCATCGTATGCCATTGGTCACGAATACGTCCTGTGGTCAAAATAAATGGAAACTCATCATTCGGTGCTGGCGAAGTATTTTCGATAGCGGTTGGAATATTGAAAATCGCTTTTTGCGAAGGAGTAAAAAACTTTTTATCGGCAAACAAACGAGGCGTTCCGGGATGTCCGTAATCTGGAACAGGCCATTGGAAGGTACCTTCGTTTTTAAGACGGCTGTAATTCAAATACGAAATATCTATATTGGTTCCTTTAGTCATCAAGCAATGTTCTTTATAAATATCCTCGGTAGTATTGAAATTGAAGCCTGAAAAATTCATTTTTTTAGCGAAACGCATCAAAATATCTACATCTGAAAGTGCTTCTCCTGGTGCATTGATTCCTTTTGGTAAATACGAAATTCTTCTTTCGGAATTAGTCATTGTTCCCTCTTTTTCTAACCAACCTGCAGCTGGTAATAATAAATCGGCAAACTTTGAAGTATCGGAATTGTGTGAAATGTCTTGAACGACAACGAATTTGGCATTCGATAAAGCTTTTTCTACTCTTCTGGAATCGGGCAAACTCACTAATGGATTGGTACAAATAATCCAAATGGCTTTCATTTTTCCAGATTCCAAAGCTTCGAACATTTCGGTAGCCGTTAAACCCGGTTTTTCAGAAATACCGTCCACTCCCCAAAATTCAGCTACTTCCTGACGGTGCGTTGGATTAGCCAATTCTTTGTGAACCGCCAATAAATTGGCCATTCCTCCTACTTCACGACCACCCATTGCATTGGGCTGACCTGTTAAAGAAAAAGGACCAGAACCTGGTTTTCCGACATGACCTGTCAATAAAGAAAGATTCAGTAAAGCAGTATTTTTATCAACACCAATAGCACTTTGATTCAATCCCATAGCCCAAAGCGAAATAAATCCTTTGGCTTTTCCAATGATATCTGCTGCATTTTTAATGTCATCTACAGAAACACCGCAAATTTTAGAAGCTTTCTCGAAAGAACTTGCCAAAACTAATTGTTTATATGCAATAAAGTTTTCTGTATGTTTTTCGACAAAATCCATATCCGAAAAACCTTTTTCGATTAGTCTTTTTGCTAAAGCGTGGTACAATACAATATCAGTTCCAGGAATAATTTGCAAATGCAAATCGGCAGCCAAAGCTGAATCGGTTTTTCTAGGATCAACAACAATGATTTTTACTTTTGGATTTTTCTCTTTGTGCTGTTCCAATCTCCTGAACAAAATCGGGTGACACCAAGCTGGATTGGCTCCTGTAATCAAAAACGTATCGGCCAATTCAATATCGTCATAAGCAATAGGCACAGAATCCTCTCCGAAGGTTTTCTTGTAACCCGCCACCGCCGAACTCATACACAAACGAGAATTGGTATCGATATTATTAGTTTTCAAGAATCCTTTTACTAATTTGTTTACCAGATAATATTCTTCGGTAAGACATTGACCAGAAATATAAAAACCGACGCTATCAGGTCCGTGTTTTTTTATGATTGAAGAAAATACTGCAGCAGCACGATCCAATCCTTGATCCCAACTCACACGTTCCATGGGATGTGATTTACTCCATCGCATTTCAGGATACAATATTCTATCCGAAGTATCATTTACCACATAATGAAGGTTTCTTCCTTTTGAACAAAGCATACCTCTGTTGACAGGATTGTCCTTATCACCTGTTACGGAAACTCCATTTTTAGCATCATTAGTTACTACAATTCCGCATCCTACACCACAATAGGAACAGGTAGATTTGATTTCTGAATTTTGCATTGTAATTGCTTTAATATTGATGAAAGTCTAACTTATAGACAAATACTTTATTTTGAAAGTGTAAAAATAAGTATTTTTACGTATAAATACGTATAAAACGAATATTTTTTTATAAATTTGTTCAAAATAAATTTTTGAGAGTAAATCACGGGTTATAAATTATTAATTTTTTATCGATGAGAGAAGATCAAGCCAATTGCATGAGTTGTACCAACGAAAATTGTTTTATCAAAAAACACATTCATTTGGAACAAATGAAAACTTACATTGCTAAAAAACGTAGTTTTATTTGCAAAAAAACACACCAATTTATTATTGAAGGTGCGCCAATTCAAGGACTATATTTTATCTTTAAAGGAAAAGTAAAAACTGTAAAAACAGGTATTCACGGCAAAGAACAAATTGTTCGATTGACTAAAGAAGGAGACACTGTTGGTTTTAGAGGTTTTGGTACAAGCAAGCGTTATCTTATTGGCGCTTATGCCTTGGAAGACACTTTGTTATGTAATTTTAGCAACGAAGATATGCTCGAGATTTTAAAAACTGTCCCTGAATTTACTTATGATCTAATGCTTTTTTACGCTGAGGAATTAAACAAAAGCGAGAATAACATTCGAAAAATTGCTCAAATGAATGTGAGAGAACGTGTAATTGATACCTTATTATACATTCATCGAAAATTTGGTCAAACTAATGGTGTGATCGAGCTTGATTTGTCCCGAAAAGAAATTGCTGATTTTGCTGGAACTACTGACGAACAAGTCATACGTGTACTCTCAAGCCTAAAAAAAGAAGCACTTATCAAAACTGTTGGCAAAAAAATTGGCTTACTTCAAGTAGATAAACTTAAAGCCGAAATTAGAGAACATAAATAGTTTGCTAGCTCAAAATTCTTTGTTTCTACCCATCTTCTTCCAAAAAAAATACGTAGTCTATAAGACCAAAAGACTACATTCTTCTATTTTTTACAAGATAATTCTATTTTTTTAGATTATTAAAGTCTAAAATCTTTGTTTTTATTAAAACCAACCCTCATTAGTACGTATATATTACTAGGTATTTATGTTCTGTAAATACCTGAAATAATACTATTTACGTCTTAATTCTGCCATAAAACAGAAAAAAAACCAACATATTTACGTTTTTTCTAGTGTTAAAAAACTGTTTTGACCTGTATTTTACGTAGTATATAAGTATTAATACTTACGTAAATTTGCTTCATACTTAATCAAAACAATTACAAACAAAAACAAGAACTATTATGAAAATTACAAAATCAATTTATCTACCGTTATTAGGATTAATCACTGGAAATGTATTGGCACAGGATTTTAAAGCTGATATTCAAATTAGACCTCGTTTTGAGTACACCAATGGATTTGGTACATTAATAACACCAACAACAGAACACACTTCTTTTATAGGAAATCGTTCTAGAGTAAATTTGAATTACGGTGACAACAAATTAACTGTAAAACTTTCACTTCAAAACATCAGTACCTGGGGAGATGTAAATACCACACCACTTGCTAGTAAAAATGGAGTAGCTGCTTTTGAAGCGTATGCAGAATACAAATTCACTGAAAAATGGAGTACAAAATTAGGTCGTCAAACTTTGTCTTATGACAACCAAAGAATAATAGGTGGACTAGATTGGGCAACACAAGGTCGTAGTTTTGATGCTGCTTTAATCAAATACAAAGGTGCAAAAAGTCAATTGGATTTAGGTTTTGCATTGAATGCTAATTCAGAAGCCAAAGTAGCCGCTGCAACACCTTATGCAACAGACATTTTTAAGGATATGCAATATGCTTGGTATCATTCGAATATCAAAAAACTAAATTTTAGTTTATTAGCCATAAATGTAGGAAGAGAATACTTGAAAACACCAACTGAAATAGGGTTGAATTATTTCCAAACTTTTGGAACTTATGCTAAATATGACGGAAAAAAACTTGGAATTGATTATAGCTTATATGGACAAACTGGTAAAATAGGCAAAAATACTGTATCAGCTTGGGAAGCAGCTGTAAATTTAGGATACGCATTTACTCCAAAATTTAAAGCAACTTTAGGATATGAATTCTTATCAGGTAAAGATCAAAATTCAACATCGACAGTTGTAAAATCTTTCGCCCCATTATTTGGTACAAACCACGCCTTCAACGGTTTTATGGATTATTTCTATGTGGGAAATCATGCTAATTCTGTAGGTTTGAGTGACATTACATTAAAACTAGATTTTCCAATCAAAAAAGTGAATTTATCAGTTGCTCCTCACATTTTTTCAGCTCCTAACAAAATTGTTTCTGCTGGTGTAGAACAAGATTCATACCTAGGAACAGAGATTGATGTAACTGCGGTTTACAAAGCATACAAAGACATTACCTTAATTGCTGGATATTCTCAAATGTTTGCTTCAGATTCAATGGTTGCCTTAAAAGGAGGAACAGGATTAAACGATAGTACAAATAACTGGGCATATTTGATGATAAACATCAATCCTCAAGTTTTTTCCACAAAAAAATAATACTACAAATTTTTAAATTTTATACAGATGAAAATGATACAAAAACAAATAGCAACATTAACAAAATCAGTATTGGTTTTGGCAGTAGCAGTGAGCACAGCTTTCACGACAGTAAACGCCCAAGAACCTATAAAACTTGGATTTATTCCACTAACCGATTGTTCGCCAATCGTTATGGCAAAAGAATTAGGATTGTTCAAAAAATATGGTGTAGAAGTAATTGTCACCAAAGAATCTTCTTGGGCCAATGTGAGAGATAAAATCTTGACCGGCGAATTGGACGGAGCGCATTGCTTGTATTCTATGCCTTTTTCAGTGTACACTGGTGTTGGTGGAAAAGCAGGTTCAGAAATGAAAATTGCCATGATGTTGAATACCAATGGTCAAGCCATAACATTATCAAATGATTTTTGTGGAAAAGTAGGTTTTAAAGATATGGCTAAAGCTGGTCCTGTGGTAGCTTCTAAATTAAAAGCCGAAAAAGAAGTAACATTTGCCATGACTTTTCCAGGTGGAACTCACGATTTATGGTTGCGTAACTGGTTAGCATTAGCAAATATCAATCAAAAAACTTCTAAAATTATCACCATTCCACCTCCGCAAATGGTTGCTAATATGAAAGTAGGTAATATGGACGGATTTTGTGTAGGAGAACCTTGGGGAGGTGTAGCTGCAATGCAAAAAATAGGATTTACTCAAATTGCAACTCAAGATATTTGGAAAGATCACCCAGAAAAAGCATTGGTAGTAAACAAAGATTTTAGTGCAAAAAGAAAAGCAGATTTGATTAAAGTTATGAAAGCTGTAATGGAAGCATGTATGTGGCTAGACGTTCCTGCAAATCGTAAAAAAACGGCTGATATTATTGGCAAAGCACCTTATGTAAATGCCAACAACGATGTTATCGAAGACCGATTAAATGGAGAATACAATTTAGGTTGCAATTTAGGTAAAAAAATATACAAAGGAGATCAAATGGCTTTCCACAAAGGTGGTTTAGTAAACTTCCCACGCAAATCACATGCTATCTGGGCCATGGCACAATACGTACGTTTTGGATACTTAAAAACAGCTCCTGATTACAAAGCTATTGCCGACAAATTAATTCTTACCGATTTATACAAACAAGTAGCTGCAAGTATGAAAGTAAAAGTACCTGCTGACGATATGAAACCGTTTTCACTTACCATGGACAAAACAGTTTTTAATCCAGCAAATCCAGCAGCTTACTTAAAAACAGTAAAATAAAAACAAAAATATCAATCGAATTCCTCTTCTTAATGAAGAGGAGTCGAATGATACTCAACAGAATTAAAGATTAAAGATTAAAAACTAAATTAAAATTTATTGCCATGTCAGAAAAAAACACACTAACAATTGAGGATGCATTAGATAGATCCATCAATGATTCAACAGAAACCGTAAAGACTTCTGGTGAAGAAAATTACAAACTGAAATTAGCCTTAAACACATTTATCGAAAAATCAAAATCCATTTTTTTTGCCATCATTGGATTAGTAGTTTTTGGCGGATTATGGACAGCATTAAGTGCTTACACTGAAGATGCTTTGCCTGGACCAATACCAACATTGACCGTATTAAAAGAAATGTTGAGTGACCCTTTCTACGATTATGGACCGAATGACAAAGGAATTGGATTGCAATTATTCAACTCTATCAAAACGGTACTTTCTGGATTTTTATTAGGTTCGCTAGTAGCCATTCCATTAGGAATTTTAATTGGAGCCAGTACTATTTGCAAACAATTATTTTATCCAATTGTACAATTATTGAAACCTGTTTCGCCTTTGGCTTGGTTTCCAATCGGATTGGTAGTTTTCAAAGATACCGGAATGGCAACTGTATTTATCGTTTTTATTACCTCTTTATGGTCCACTTTGATCAATACTTCTTTTGGTGTTGCATCAATCCCTCAAGATCATAAAAATGTTGCTAAAGCTTTTGGTTTTTCAACTATGAGATATGTAACTAAAATATTGATTCCATATAGCTTACCACATATTATTACAGGTTTACGTTTAAGTATTAGTGTAGCTTGGTTGGTTATTGTTGCCGGTGAAATGTTGTCTGGAGGAGCTGGAATTGGATTCTTCGTTTGGGACAGCTGGAATGCCTTGAGTCTAGAAAAAGTAATTTCTGCCATCATCATCATTGGTATCGTAGGATTGCTATTTGATAGAATATTCACTTTCATCGAAAACAAAGTTGCCTATAAGTAAGGGTTTAAAAGTTTAAAATTGTTTAAAGGTTTAAGGGTTTGCCTCACTTTAAACAATCTTAAACCATTTTAAACAACTTTAAACAATTTAAAAGTTAAACAATCTTAAATTAAAAAACTATGAGTTATTTAGAAATCAAAGACTTGGAAATTTCTTTTCCAACTCCAAAAGGAAAATATATTGCAGTAAGAGATATTAATTTATCTATCAAAAAAGGTGAAATAATCTCTATAATTGGACATTCAGGTTGCGGAAAATCAACGATAATGAATGCTATTGGCGGAATGCTAACTCCAACAGGAGGATCAGTAGAATTAGGTGGAAAAAACATAAAAGGCCCAGGCCCTGATCGAGGAATTGTTTTTCAAAACTACTCCCTTTTGCCTTGGATGAGTGTAGAACAAAATATTTTTCAGGCTGTCGATTCAGTTATGGATTGTTCTAAAGCTGAAAAACACGAAATCGTAATCAAAAACCTGAAAATGGTTAATCTTTTCGAACACAAAGACAAATTACCAGGACAATTATCCGGTGGTATGAAACAAAGAGTTGCCATTGCCAGAGCATTTGCTATAAACCCTGGCGTATTATTGCTAGACGAGCCATTTGGTGCTTTGGATGCCTTGACCAAAGGCTCGATGCAGATTGAAGTATTGAAATTATGGAACCTGAACAACAGAGAAAAAACGATCGTGATGATTACACACGATATTGAAGAAGCTTTGTTTTTATCCGATAGAATTGTGGTTTTAAATAATGGACCTGCTTCTACCATCAGAGAAATTGTAGAAGTGAATTTACCAAGACCAAGAAATAAAATCGAAATCGTAAAAACTCCAGAATACATTGAGTTAAGAGATCGATTATTGCACCTATTAACAGACAAATTCTCTATCGAAGATATGGGAATGGTCTATCAAAGTTAGTTTTTAATTATTTTTGTTTAGCTGAAAACCCCAATAATGACATGGCATTATGGGGTTTTCTATTTTTGATATTGTTTAACTTAATTTTTGATCTATGTTGAATACTATTTTTGATTTCACTGGTGACACATCTGGTGAGTGGGAAGTTATCTGTATGAAAACAGTAAAAGGAGATTCGTTACCCCCAGTTTCTCATTTGACCAAAACAAAAGGAGATTTAGTTCAATCACAATCGGGAATCTGGACACTCAAAGGAATTGTCAGCAATTTGCGCTACACCGAAAAAGAAGAAAAAGAAAAATTAGTCGCTATTCAGGAAGATTTGGGCAGACCTACCGCCACATTTGCTGCTTTTATTCCGATTCGAAAATCAGAAGACTGGTGGAATCTAGCGCAAGACGAACGCCGAAAAATAATGGAAAACAAATCGCAACACACCCAAACAGGTATGAAATATTTGCCCGCCATTGCTCGAAAGTTATTCCATTCGAGAGACATTGGCGAACCCTTTGATTTTTTAACTTGGTTTGAGTATGCTCCTGATGATGCCGATCCTTTTGAAGAACTTTTACACACCCTCCGAAACACCGAAGAATGGAAATATGTCGATAGAGAAATTGACATTCGATTGAAAAAGTAATTTCATTTTTAAGCACAAAAAAAGGCTGTCTTTTCGGACAGCCTTTTTTATATTAAAAAATCAAGAAATTATTTTTTCTCTGATTTTTCCATTTTAGCTTTCAATGCAGCTAATACATCATTGTTATCTCCTAAAGTTGCAGCTGGTGCGTTTGTAGTAGATGCAGATGCAGTAGTTTCAGCAGCAGCTTTCACGTTTTTCTCTTCTTCTTCACGGAAGATAGCAGTGTGAGAAGCAACTACTCTTTTGAATTCTTTGTTGAATTCGATTACTTTGAAATCAGCAGTATCTCCTTTTTTCAATTTCTTTCCGTCTTCTTTTTCAAGGTGACGAGTAGGAATGAAAGCAACGATATCATCTCCAAATTCTACAGTAGCTCCTTTGTCAACAATTTCAGAGATTTCTCCAGAGTGGATAGTTCCCACTGCGAATGAATCTTCGTATTGATCCCAAGGATTAGCAGTAGTTTGTTTGTGACCTAAAGATAATTTACGTCCGTCAACATCTAATTCTAATACAACTACGTCTAATTTCTCACCAACATTCACAAATTCAGAAGGGTGTTTGATTTTTTTCGTCCAAGAAAGGTCAGAAATGTAGATTAATCCATCAATTCCTTCTTCTAATTCTACGAAAATACCAAAGTTTGTAAAGTTTCTAACGATACCTGTATGTTTAGAACCTACTGGGTATTTAGAAGTAATATCAGTCCAAGGATCTTGAGTCAATTGTTTGATACCTAATGACATTTTACGGTCATCTCTATCAAGAGTTAATATAACAGCCTCAACAACATCACCTACTTTTACGAAATCTTGAGCAGAACGTAAATGAGTTGACCATGACATTTCAGAAACGTGAATCAAACCTTCAACACCTTCAGCAACTTCGATAAATGCACCGTAATCAGCGATTACAACTACTTTACCAGAAACTTTATCACCAATAGTTAAATCAGCATTTAAAGCATCCCATGGGTGAGCGTTTAATTGTTTCAATCCTAATTGGATTCTTGTTTTCTCATCATCAAAATCAAGGATTACCACGTTAAGAACTTGGTCTAATTCAAGAACTTCAGATGGGTGGTTGATTCTTGACCAAGAAAGGTCTGTAATGTGGATTAATCCATCAACACCACCTAAATCAATAAACACACCATAAGAAGTGATGTTTTTAACAACACCTTCTAATACTTGTCCTTTTTGTAATTTTCCGATGATTTCTTTTTTCTGTACTTCAATATCGGCCTCGATAAGCGCTTTGTGAGATACAACAACGTTTTTGAATTCGTGGTTGATTTTTACCACTTTGAATTCCATCATTTTGTTTACATATACATCGTAGTCTCTAATTGGCTTAACATCAATTTGAGAACCTGGAAGGAAAGCTTCAATTCCGAAAACGTCAACGATCATACCACCTTTAGTTCTGCATTTTACAAAACCATTAACGATTTCTCCTGTTTCGTTAGCCGAAATAACTCTATCCCATGATTTGATAGTACGTGCTTTTCTGTGAGACAATACCAATTGACCTGTTTTATCCTCACGGATGTCAATTAATACTTCTACTTTGTCACCTACTTTTAATGCTGGATTGTAACGGAATTCGTTCAATGAAATAACACCTTCCGATTTTGCGTTGATATCAACGATAACGTCTCTATCAGTAATTCTAACAACGATACCTTCAACTACTTCTTCTTGATCTGTCGCGATAAAAGTTTTTGAAACTAGGTCTTCGAATTCTTGTAAGTTTTTCTCATCTACTGCATCAATACCTTCTTCGAAGTTGTGCCAGTTAAAATTTGCTAAAAACTCTTCTTGTGATTTTAAAATTTCAGACATGCTGATTAAAAATTTGTATTCTGCATTTTCTCGAGTTTCATAACGTGATAGAAAACAACAGAAGTTGTTTGTATAATTAGTTGATACCTAAAGGAAACTCTTCTTCACCAAAAGGTGTGCAAAAGTAATTCTTTTATTTTGAACTGCAAAATAATTATAAGCAGATAATGGACTGATTTTTAGGAGCGAAATACTTTAAGGTTTAATACTAAATTTTCCACACCTTTGTCAAAGTTCAAAACTTTGAAAAAGGTTATAAATAACAAAAAGATACATTTTCAAAATTCAAATAAAAACAACTGTATTTTGTACTATTTTTTTTATTAGATTTGAAATCAAATAACAAATTATACAAATGAAAAAAACAATCTTATTGCTTTTAATAGTTGCAACACAATTAGCTGTAGCTCAAAACAAAAATGAATTTCAACTAAAAGTACAATACAATCCGGAGACAAAATACGACCAAACAATGGATCAAACAACCCATTTGGAAATGAAATATTCAGGAGATTCAGAAATTATTCAGAAACTGAAAGAAAGTGGCATGCAAAACCCTATGATTACTGATAATAATTCCGTCATTGAATCTGTTTTTAAAACAGGAAAATTATCCGAAAACAAAGATTTTCCTCTAACAATTGAATTCGTTAAGACCACAAATAGTAATGATAAAATTGTAATTCCAAGCGGAACTATCATTTATGGGAAAGGAACCCTTGGAAATATGCCTACTTTAGACTCTATAGTTTCACCAGGTTTGAGCGAAGAATTTAAAAAAAGTATGCTCCAAACTATGCAAGCCACTTTTTCTCAAATAAACATTCCTGAAAGAACCGTTAAAGTTGGTGACGTTTTTTCTATAGATACTCCAATGTCTATCCCAATGGCAGGTATGCAATTAGAAATGACAATTACCACGACTTATAAATTAGAAAGCATCCAAAAAAATATTGCCGATTTTGATATTTCACAAGTTTTTACGATGAAAACCAATACGGGTAAATTCCCTATGAACGCAACAGGTACAGGAAAAGGAAAGTTACTCTATGATATCATTAATAATTTCAACCTTAAATATCAAATAGACATGGAAATGTCTGCTAATATGAAAATTAAAAAAATGGAATTGGATATTACATCAAAAACAGGAATGATTCAAACAGCAAAAATTTTGAAATTTTAGAATTTGATTAATACTGATTCTTTAGAATGCTTACTACAACAATATGCCACTATAACCTTAAACAATAAACAAAACAAATACTCAAGTGAAAAACTTATTCCTACTTCTATTCATAATTTCGATTCAGTTAAGTATCGCACAAACCAATACAATTTATTCGAGCACATCTTCAACTACTCTAGTCCCTTTTGAATTTGGAATTAAAGTAGCTTCTGGATCTGTAAATGGAAAACCTACAAAAATCTTAAGCATTATATTCGATGGAAATGTCGAAGTGTTCATAAATAAAATGAAGCTATCACTTGGAAATGAGCAAATCCAAAACGAAGGAAAAATTCGAAATTCAATCATTTTTAAAAATTTTAAGAAACCGGAATGGAGTGAAAATAAAATCATTTTAACATTCTTTTCAACTACTAACTTAGGTAGGAATGCTGTAACAGTAACTTGTTTGGATAGTAAAGGAAATGATCTTCTGGAGTTTGATAGCCAGTCACATATAAAAATCAAAACTTACTTTGAGAGCCTTCTTCCAAAATAACAGCTGGCATCAAGAATTACAAAGTAGCCAGCTTTACATAGCCCAAAGTTTATGATTAATGAATTTTACAACTTTTATATCAACAAAGAAGAACCAAACAAAAGTTGTTTGTTAGCCTTGCGTAGTATCATTTTAGCTCAAGACAACAATATTACAGAAACTCAAAAATACGGAATGCCTTGTTTTTGTTATAAGAAAAAGATGTTTTGTTATTTGTGGACAGACAAAAAAACAACTGAACCCTATATTTTAATGGTAGAAGGAAATCATCTGGATCACCCCAAATTAGAAAAAGGCGACCGCTCGCGAATGAAGATTTTCAGAGTGAATCCCAACCAAGATTTACCTCTAGAAACAATTGAAACTATTCTGCAAAAAGCTTTAGACCTATATCGAAATGGCATCATAAAGCTCAAAGAATAAATGGGCAGCACCCAATAAAACAAAAACCAAACATTAAACCGTTTTACCTTGTTTACTGCTGCGAAGTTTAGCCACTTTACAACACACCCCTACTACAATATGCCGTTACAATTTTAGTAAACTATTCACGGCTTGTGTTGATTATCATTGAAATAGCTATAAACTCGCAATTTAAATATGTAAATAATACTAGTTATTTCTAAAGTTGTACAACACTCATTCTCATTAATTGACTCACCTTTATGACGTTGCAAAAATTAATTTGCAACACTAAATCAAGAAAAGATGAGTCACAAAAAATTCAAAGTATGTATTGATGCCTGTAACGACTGTGCAGCTGAATGCGAACATTGTGCAACAGCGTGTTCAAACGAACCCAATGCTATCCTGCAAGCCAAGTGTATTGAACTGGATCGTTATTGTGCGGATATGTGCCGTATGGCGGCTGCTTTTATGGCAAGATCAGACGAACACACCATCGGTTTTGTAAACAAATTTTGCAACTTGTGTGCAGAAATTTGCAATGCTTGTGCCGACGAATGTGAAAAACATGCACATATGGAGCATTGCAAAAAATGTGCGGAAGCCTGTCGCAAATGTGCCGTTGAATGCAGCAAAATGGGAGAAACAAACAATTTGCAATCCGATAACGTGGATTTCTTCCCGAGTGAGGCAAACTAACGAAGTAATCCACGTTGGTTTTTACCATTATTATATGCAGCAATAAAAAACCCGACAAGTTTTGAAACCTGTCGGGTTTGAAATATAAAAAAACCTTAATGACTCACTTTATCCACTTCCTCGGGATCATGTTTGTATTTAAAAACAATAGCAAATAATATCAAAATTACAAAGGCATACCCAGCAAACGAAAACCAAACATTAGGCCATTGCACCTTGTTTTCAACGGTAAAATAACTCACAGTTCTTCCAGCAAATTCTCCGCCAAGTATCGCTCCTACTCCATTGGTCATCAACATAAACAATCCTTGAGCACTGGCTCTCATTTTGCTATCGGTTTGTTTTTCGACAAATAAAGAACCTGAAATATTAAAGAAATCAAATGCCATTCCGTAAACAATCATTGATAAAATCAAGAAAATTACGCCCGAACCAGGATTTCCAATACCAAACAAAGCGAAACGCAACGTCCAAGCCAACATACTAAACATCATCACTTGTTTGATTCCGAATCGTTTTAGGAAAAAAGGAATGGTCAAAATGAATAGTGTTTCTGAAATTTGAGACAACGATATAATAAAGACAGAATGCTCTACACCAAAAGTTCCTTGGTATTCTGGATTGGAGCCAAAATCTCTAATAAAAGTATCACCAAACATATTGGTAATTTGCAAAGCGGCTCCTAAAAACATGGCAAAAACGAAAAAGATAGCTAATTTTTTTTGTTTGAAAAGCACAAAACTATCCAACCCAAATTTACTCGACAGCGATTGATTGGTATTCTTATTTTCAGCTGGCACATCAGGCAAACTGAAACAAAACAAACCAGTGATTATCATTGCAACTGCAGCAAAAACAAATTGATTGGCATTGGATTTCCAATCGGTTATATCGGTTGTCCACATTGCCAAAATGAAGCCTACCGTTCCCCAAACCCGAATGGGTGTAAATGTTTTTTGAATGTCAAAACTGAATTTATTCAATAAGGCATAACTCACAGAATTGTTTAATGCAATAGTAGGCATATAAAAGCAACTGGTGGCAAAAATAACCCAATACATTTCGGTTGAATTCGTCGCTTTTGAAGCAAAGAAAATAGCAATTCCTCCAATGATGTGTGCAATTCCTAAAACTTTTTGTGCGCTAAAATATTTGTCGGCAATAATTCCTAATAAGGCAGGCATAAACAAACTGGCCCAACCCATAGAACCATACGTTCTTCCTATCGACAATCCAATGCTATCTCCTTCTATTGGACCAAAAGTTTGTCCCATATATCCTCCTAGCGAAATCAACCATATTCCCCAAACAAAGAATTGGAGAAAATTCATTATTGTCAAGCGAATCTTAATATTCATACCCATTTTTAGTCTTTATTTTAGTGCTTTTCATCTTGTTTGTAAATCTACCATTAAATTCAGATATTCAAATGAAAAAACAAAAAAAAACCATCCCCTTTTTCGGGATGGTTTTTCTAACTAATTAACAAAATTAAAAAAAATTACTTTTCAAATTTAGTCGGTTAAGTTTTAAAGTAGATTGTGGGGCAAACTCTTTTAAATCTTCAACAACATTTCAATTTTTAGGTTAAGTTTAAAGTAGATTGTGGGGCAAACTCTTTAAATTTTCAAATCAAGTGTAAAGTAGATTTAGGGCAAAAATCTTTTATATCTCTGTTCTTAATTTCTTTGACAAATATAGGTATTTTATCGATTAAAAAACAAATAAAATCGATGAAATACACAAATTTAAAATTTAATAAATATTAAACTTACAAAATAAAACTTTAAGGAGCTAATCTATCTACTTTCCAAGAACAATCTTTTTGTAATTGATAGCGAATTCTATCGTGCAAGCGATTGGGTCTTCCTTGCCAAAACTCCACTTCAACAGGACGGATTAAATAACCACCCCAATGTTGTGGTCTTGGAACATCTTTGTTTTCAAAATCATTTTCCAGTTGTTTCAAATTATCCTCTAATACAGCTCTCGAAGCAATAATCTCACTCTGATTAGAAACAATAGCTCCCAATTTACTTCCAGCTGGTCTGGATTCAAAGTAACCGTCTGATATATTTTCAGAAGTTTTCTCGGCAATTCCTTTGATAATAACTTGACGCTCTAGCGAATGCCAGAAAAAAGACAAACAAATATTAGGATTTTTAGCAATGGCTTTACCTTTTTCGGAATTGTAATTGGTATAAAAAATAAATCCTTCATAAGTGAATTGCTTTAACAAAACCACTCTCGATTTTGGAAAACCGTCTAATCCAATGGTAGAAACCGTCATAGCATTCACCTCTTCTACTCCACCAAAATCCTCTACTTCATGAAACCATTTATTAAATAAATTAATTGGATCTTCGGGGATATTGGTTTCCAAAAGTTCGCTTTTTTCATAAGATTTTCTATAGTTGCTTAAGTCTTCCATATTGTTATATTTCTTTAAGTTGCAAAAATAAGCAAACTTATTCTCATATAAAGAGTTTCCCACAAATGTATTATTCTTGTTATTTGCACACTTAAAGCGTCTAAATTATATTGCTCACAGTGCTTTGAAACGCTTACAGCGTGACAAATAGAGTAGTTTGTATTGTAACAATTGGGTTGCTATTAATCAAAGCTCAAAACTTTTTCCATCATCAGCCAAAAGTACATTCGGAAAGATGGTTTCGGCTTGTTCTTTAAAAAGGGTAATACTTTCGTATCGAGTGGAATAATGCCCTAAAATTAATTGTTTTGCATTGGCTTTCAAAGCAATTGTTGCTGCTTCTTTTGCTGTGGAGTGCATCGTTTTTCCTGCCAAAGCTTCTTCCGAATCCAAGAAAGTAGATTCGTGATACAAAACATCAACATCTTTTATAACAGGAATAATACTTTCGTCATAAACCGTATCCGAACAAAAAGCATAACTCATTGGTGGATCAGAATCGAATGTTAATTTATCGTTTTCAATAACATTTCCATTGTCTAGTGTAATGTCTTTTCCGTTTTTGATATTTTGATAATAACAGGTTTCAATTCCATAGTTTTGAACAGCTTCTACATTGAGTTTGCGTTCTCTAATTTTTTCTTGAAACAAAAAACCATTGGTATAAACCCTATGATTCAAAGGAATTGTTTTCACTATTACCTTATCATCCTCAAAAATAATTTCACTTTCTTTGGATTCTAATTCGTGAAAAAACAAACCGTATTTAGTCCAAGAATTAGACAATCGCAATTGCAAATTGATAATTTCTTTGATGCCTTTTGGCCCATAAATATGTAAATCTGTTGTTCGATTGAGCAAGGCAAAAGTAGAAATCAAACCTATTAAACCAAAAAAGTGATCGCCGTGCAAATGTGAAATAAATACGTGATTGATTTTTGAAAATCGGATTTTATTTTTGCGTAATTGCACCTGCGTTCCTTCGCCACAATCAATGAGAAACAATCTATTTCTAATCTCTAAAACCTGTGAAGTCGGATTGGTAAAAGTTCGAGGAGTAGCGGCATAACAGCCAAGGATAGTTAAGTTCAAAGTTTATTCGGTTATTTGTTTATTCGGTTATTCGATTAAACAAATAACCGAATAAACAAATAAACTTTTTTTTAAAAGCCCAAATCGCGTTCTATTTCGTCCATTTCAATAATGTCGTGTGCTTCTTGCAAAGAGCGAACCACTGCTAATTTATCAGAAATAGCATTAAAATCGATTTCTTGAGTTACAATAACAAATGATTTTTTGCTTTTTTTATGTGTTTTCGAAAGTGGTAAAAAACTATTTACTTCTTTGACAGAAAGCGTTTTATAGGCTTGAATGTCAATAATTAAGTTTTGTTTCTCAAAAGTTTTATACTCGTGAGTTATTTTATCCAAAAACGAAACCAAATCGCCTTGAGTATCTTTTATAGAGGTTGTATGTCCTTTTTTATCTACTTTCATTATGCTAATTTACAAAGAATAGTTTAAAATTATTGGATTTTGGATGCCAACAAATAAATGACTGCCATGCGAATTGCTACTCCATTTTCCACTTGATTCAAAATCACGGATTGTTTAGAATCAGCCACATCTGAAGTGATTTCTACTCCACGATTGATAGGTCCTGGGTGCATAATTACAATTTCTTTATTTAAAGAATCTAACAAGGTCTTGTCTAATCCATACTGCTGTGCATATTCACGTGTAGATGGAAAAAAGTTCACATCCATTCTTTCATTTTGAACTCGAAGCATATTTGCTACATCACACCATTCTAATGCTGTACGCAAATCGGACTCTACCTTTACTCCAAGTGATTCAATATGCCTTGGAATTAATGTTTTTGGGCCACAAACTTTTACTTCGGCACCTTGCATTTGCAAAGCATAGATATTAGAAAGTGCTACTCTCGAATGCAAAATATCACCTACAATCACTACTTTTTTGCCTCCTACATAGCCTAGTTTTTCTCTTATAGAATAACTATCTAACAAAGCTTGTGTTGGATGTTCGTGTGCACCATCACCCGCATTCACGATACTTGCTTTTACATTTTGAGACAAAAATTGTGCAGCACCAGGACTAGAATGTCGCATTACTACCATATCTACTTTCATCGAAAGAATATTGTTTACAGTATCAATAAGCGTTTCTCCTTTTTTAACCGAAGATTGCGCTGCCGAAAAACTAATTACATCGGCTGACAACCGTTTTTGAGCCAATTCAAAGGAAAGTTTGGTTCGGGTACTATTTTCGAAAAAGATGTTGGCAATAGTAATATCACGAAGTGAAGGTACTTTTTTAATCGGACGATTAATAACTTCTTTAAAATGATCGGCGGTTTCAAAAATAAGGTCAATATCTTTCTGGTTGATATATTTAATTCCCAATAAATGATTTACACTTAACTCGCTCATTTTCTATTATTTATTAATTAAATACACGGCATCTTCACCGTCTTGTTCTTTCCAACACACTTGTACTTTTTCATCATTGATAGCATCCACCTGACGACCTCGATAATCAGGTTGAATAGGCAAATGACGACTAAAACGACGATCAATAAGTGTTAATAATTCAATTTCTGATGGTCTTCCAAAGGACTGAATAGCAGTCAATGCCGAACGAATACTTCGACCAGTATATAAAACATCGTCTATAAAAACTACTTTTTTATTTTCTACGATAAAATCAATTTGAGTTTTGTTGGCCTCTAATGGTTTGTTGGTTCTGCGGAAATCATCTCTAAAGAAAGTGATGTCCAAATACCCTAAAGCAATATTAGAAATACCATATTCTTGTACCAATAAATTTTTCAATCGTTCTGCTAAAAAGGTACCACGTGGCTGAATACCAATTAAAATAGTATTCGAAAAATCAAGATGTTTTTCAATCAATTGACAGGCCAAACGATGCAGAATGATATTGACTTCTTTGGAAGTGAGCAATACTTTTTGACTCATAATGAAGTGTTGTAATTGGAATACAAATATAGGAATTATGAGTTAGGAATTATAAATTAAAAGTCGAGATTTTTTTAATAAGAATCTAAATTATATAAAAACACTCCTGAATTCTGTAACATTCTTTTTTGAACATTACTATAATTTTACATTTATAATTAATTCAAACCTTTAAAATCCAGCTATTATGAAACATTATGCACCCAAAATACTAATGCTAGCATTAGTCTCGATATTATTTACAAGTTGCGAACTTATTGGTGATATATTTCAAGCAGGAATGAGTGTTGGTATATTTCTGGTAATAGCAATTATTGTTCTTATAATTTTTGTAGTTAGCAAAATAAAAGGAAAGTAAAAACTTCTACAAAATAAAAAATTCCGTTACAAATTGCAACGGATTTTTTTATTTTTTAACTCTCAATTTTTAATTCTTTTAAGAATACATCTTGGTTCTTAATTCTTGAACACCTTCGTTATCCAAGTATTCATCAAAAGTCATATAACGGTCAATAGCTCCGTTTGGCGTTAACTCCACTACTCTATTACCAACAGTTTGAGCAAACTCGTGATCGTGGGTGGTGAAAATCACTGAACCTTTATAGTTTTTCAAGGAGTTGTTGAAAGCCGTAATCGACTCCAAATCCAAGTGGTTGGTTGGTTCGTCTAGCATCAAAACATTGGCTCTTTCCATCATCATTCGAGACAACATACAACGTACTTTTTCACCTCCTGATAATACATTACAGGTTTTTAAAGCTTCTTCTCCAGAGAAAATCATTTTTCCTAGGAAACTACGAATGTTTACTTCGTCACGTTCTTCTTCGGTTTTTACCCATTGGCGCAACCAATCTACCAGAGAATAATCATTTTCAAAAAAAGAATGGTTATCACTTGGCAAATAAGCCTGATTGGTAGTAACTCCCCAATCAAAAGTACCTGAATCGGCGGTTTGATTGTTGTTCAAAATTTCATAAAATGCTGTTGTTGCACGAGAATCTTTAGAGAAAAGAACAATTTTATCGCCTTTTGCCATGTTCAAATCAACGCCTTTAAACAAAAGTTCTCCATCAATAGATGCACTTAAATTCTCAACATTCAGAATTTGATCTCCAGCCTCACGCTCTTGGTCAAAAATAATTGCTGGATAACGGCGACTTGATGGTTTGATTTCGGAAATATTCAATTTAGAAATCATTTTTTTACGAGAAGTAGCTTGCTTTGATTTGGCGACATTCGCAGAAAAACGACGAATAAATTCTTCTAATTCCTGTTTCTTTTCTTCGGCTTTTTTGTTTTGTTGTGCACGCTGTTTCGCCGCTAATTGGCTAGACTCATACCAAAAAGTATAGTTTCCTGAATAGTGATTGATTTTACCAAAGTCAATATCGGAAATATGCGTACAAACTGCATCCAAAAAGTGACGGTCGTGAGAAACTACAATTACGGTATTTTCATAATTCGCCAAGAAATTCTCCAACCAAGCAATGGTTTCAAAATCCAGGTCATTGGTAGGCTCATCCATAATCAGTAAATCTGGATTTCCAAAAAGTGCCTGTGCTAAAAGCACACGAACTTTCATTTTCCCTTCCAAATCAGCCATTAAAGTATAGTGATTGTCTTCGGTAATTCCAAGATTAGAAAGCATTGAAGCCGCATCCGAATCGGCATTCCAACCGTTCATTTCTTCGAATTGTACTTGCAACTCTCCTATTCTATCAGCATTTTCATCTGTATAATCTAAATATAAGGCATCCATTTCGGTTTTTACTTTATACAAAACCTTGTTCCCCATCATTACGGTTTCAAGTACAGTATGCTCGTCAAACATATTGTGGTTTTGATTTAAAACCGACATACGTTTTCCTGGTTCTAAATGAATGTGTCCCGAAGTAGGATCCATTTCGCCCGAAATTATTTTTAGAAAAGTTGATTTTCCAGCACCGTTGGCTCCAATAACACCGTAAATATTTCCTTGAGTAAAGACCGTATTTACTTCGTCAAACAAAATTCTTTTGCCAAACTGTACTGATAAATTATTTATTGATAACATAAATTGTTTTTTGTAAAATTTTGTGCAAAAGTACAAAAATAGTGTTGTTAAAACAGCGTTTATTTATGCTTTCTCTTTCATTTTTTTACAAATTGATTTTATTAAAAAAAGTAGTTTTATAACTTTCACTTATTGGCAAACGTTTATCGGCAATTAACACTTTATTTTTTTGAATGGATTTGATGTGTTTCAAATTGATGATGTACGAACGGTGAATTCTTGAAAAGCCTTTGCTAGCCAAGGCATTTTCTAACTTAATCAAACTCATTAAGGTTAGAATATACTTACCATCGGTAGTGTAAATCTTGACATAATCTTTCAGGCCTTCGACGAATAAAATATCGGCATAATTGATTTTGATATTCTCATATTCAGCTCTAACAAACATAAAATCGTTTGTTTCTTCGGTGGCAATAGTTGGAGAAATTGTATTTTGAACAGGTTCTGAAGGAGCAAAAATATTTTCGGCTCGAACTACTGCTTTTAAAAATCGGTTGAATGGAATGGGTTTTATTAAATAATCAACAGCACCAAAATCGAATCCTTCTACAGCATAATTAGAATAAGCCGTGGTGAAAATAATCAATGGTTTTTTATCGATAGCGTTAATGAAATCGATTCCTGTAAAATGTGGCATTTCTATATCCAGAAAAATCAAATCTACCTCTGTTTTATTTATTAAAGCAATAGCATCAATGGCATTGTTAAAGGTATTGACCAGTTCTAAAGATTCGATTTTACTCACAAAATCTTTGAGCAAATCAACTGCTAATGGTTCGTCGTCAATAATTATACATTTCATATTAAATATTTGCAGTTTGAATTTGATCTAATTTCAGGTTTAAATGTACCGAATAGTTCTGATATTTTTCGACAATGGTAAGCGCATGCGAATCGGGATACAATAATTTCAGTCGGTTTTTGATGTTTTTGATTCCAATTCCTGAATTTTCGGGATCTGAGACATTTTTTTCTATTCGGTTTTCGACCCAAAAATCTAAATTATTTCCTTCGATTTGGATTTTAATCTTCACACGGGTATTTCCTTTATAATCCGTTCCGTATTTGAAGGCATTTTCTATAAATGAAATCAACAACAAAGGTTCGATATATTTATTCCGAGTATCACCGTGAATGTTGACAAAGATATTCTCAATATTATTCAAACGCAATTTTTGCAACTCAATATAATTCTGAATATAGTTGATTTCTTTTTCTAACAAAACCGTTTTATTATCGGTTTCGTAGAGCATATAACGCATTAATTCTGATAAAGTAACAATGGCTTCGGGAACCAAATCGGATTTTTTGTGTGCCAATGAATAAATACTATTCAGGGTATTGAATAAAAAATGAGGATTGGTTTGTTTTCTTAAATAAATCAGTTCGGCGGTAGTTCTTTCGGATTCGACAAATAATTTGTGTTGTTGGTTGTTAAAGTATTCAGACAAAACCCTAATAATCGTACTTATTGCAATAATCAAAAGATAGAAAACTGCTGGCATTATCCTAAAAAACAAAGGCTTGTTCTTTGAAAATCTTATTTCTTTGCCAAGTGCATCAAACATTTTTGGATGTTGCATTTCGTGCATATCAGGCATTAAATATTGAGTTCTAAAAACGATAAATAACGTTATCAAAGGAATTAAAACTGCAAAAAATTGAAGGTGTTTTTTTTGCAAAAGCAAATTAGGTACTAAATAAAAATAGTTTAAATAGAATAAAAATATTCCTGTTGACCATTGGACAAAGAAATCATTATTGAGTTTCATTGGGCTTTCGTAAAACTGCATTAAGGAAGCTAGAATGAAAAAAAACCAAATACAACTGTGCAATAGTATTTGGTTTTTTGAATTATTTTTTAACGAGGTTACATCCATTTAGAGGGCTATTTCTAATAAAATTAAATCTTTTTTGGCAATCGTTGGAGATAAATTTTGTTTAATCCTTTCGAGAACCAAATTTCCCACTTTCAAAGCATCAGTTCTACTCTTGAAACTTTCTTGTTTGGAGAGCGTTGGAATTACCGTTTGCTTGATTAAAACTTTATGATTAACCGCAATGGTGTATCCCCAACCTTCATCTACTTGAAACGATTCTAACTCATAAACCGGTTTTTGATGGCAAGAAACTAGAAGTAAAAAAACAAATATTAATTTTAATAATTTCATTTTGATAGTATATTTCAGATTGTAGATTTTAGATTTACAGCCTAATAAATACAAATTTATCTGATTTTGAAGAATCTGCAATCTAAAATCTAAAATCTGCATTTAATTAATCATTATCAACTTGCTCATCATTAGGTTTAAATTCAAGCAAATCGTCGAAATAACTTGTTCCTGAACGACCCAACATAATATAACCTCTATTGTTGATGGCAAAACCAATAGCATCAATCCTTCCCGAAGCTTCCAATGAGGTTTTTTCTAACCACAAATCAGTATCAGGGTTGTATTGCCAAACGGATGTTGAATTATCTCCAGTTGCCAAATATCCTAAATTGTTCATTACAAAACTACTTGCATTAGCTCTTGTTAAAGCGTAATCTTCATTGTATTCTCCAGAATCTCCTCTGTCAATATCTCGTTTTTTAGTCCAAACTTCGGTATTTCCATCAAACTCCCAAAAATCAGTTTGCAAGACATTATTGCTTGTTCCTGTTGCAATATACGCTTTGTCGTTGATTACAAAAACGGTTGCATTTCTTCTTTTATTTCCTCCAAAACCTGATGAAAGTGTCCAAGTATCTGTTGATGGAATGTATTGATAGAAATCTTTTAGATAATTTCCGTCATAACCCGTTCCAAAATAGCCTTTGCCCGCCACCTGAAAACCTACTGCTCCATAACGTGCAGAACCTGCAAAATCAGCTTTTTGAGTCCAAGTATTAGTCGATGGATTGTATTCATAAAAATCTTTTAGACGATTGGTTCCGTCATAGCCCAGACCTACATATCCTTTTCCATCCAATGAAAATCCTGATGCCGAACTTCTTTTAACTCCTATAAAATCGGCTTTTTGTTCCCAAAAATCGCCTTGAGTATCATAAACCCATAAATCGTTTAGATACACATCGCCCGTATAACCCGTTACTACATAAGCAAAATTTCCGATAATAAAACTAGCCGCACTGGATCGAGCTGGTCCATCAAAGGAAGATTTTTCGATCCAATTTCCAATCAAATCATCGGTATCATCATCTTCTGTGCAACTGGAGAATAAAAACGGAACAAGAATAATCGAAAATACCAGTGCCTTTTTTAATGTAATCATAATGTATTGTTTTAATGTTTATATTTAATTATTATTCCAAAATTGTATCCGTCTTTGATATTAAAATCAGTAGTTGTATTGTTATAGCTGTCTAAAAGCAAGTATTTTTTATTGAAATCATAGCCTGCTTTGAAACTTACAAACCAATTTTTGTCCATATTGCGTTCGAATTCTAATGTCGTTGTGAATTGCGAAAAACTCGCTTTTGAGGAATTATTCCATTGGTACAAACTTCCGTTGAATTCATTTTTTAAAGCAAAGACATTTCTGCTATTATTAGAATAACTCATCTTGGTTTCTGGAAATCCAACAACGAAATTCAACTTTTTGCTGTATTCATAATAATAAGCCAATGTTGGTAAAATCAGTGTTTTTCCGAAAATATTGTTCCTGCTCGCTCCTACTGTTATGATTTTATTGGCACTCAAAATCAAATCAACATTCAAGGCTCCTAATACATCGATATCCGAAATTTTTAAATTATTCGCACTAGCGATAAAAGGTTCTATTTCAAAATTCACATTCATTTTATCTGATTTCAAATAACTAAACCTTAATCTGTTACTCATCTCACTCAAAGCAGTTGATGAATTATAAAAATCCGTGTTGAAATAATTGATGTTCGTTGAATTGTATTTTAATTCATTTTCAATCTTAAACTTTGTTCCAAATGTTTGACTATAATCAACGCCTAAATTGACTTGGTTTACTTTTATATTTTCGGTTGGTTGCGTATTTACTCCCAACGCTACCGAAAGATTATTTTGAGCACTCAAATTAAAAACCACACAAAAAAACAACCCTTTTATTGTATTCCTTATTTTCATTATATCAATATTGGAACAAATCTATCTAGGTTTCTAATCGCAAAAAAAGAATATATATGGTTGGCTAGTTTCAATAGATGAATGGGCTTAAATCATCGTTCAGTAAAATATAGAGATGTTTTGAAGTGTTGTAGTGTTTTAAGGCAATTCAGTAGATACATATTTGCCACTAGTATATATTATAGTTCGAAATGTAGCTTCAGGATATAGATTTGCGAAAAAAAATTATGAAGTATATTTTGTTCCTATTATTTTTCATAACCCTTTTTACCTCTTGTCAAACTGACAATTTAGAGGGCGAATATGTGGTGGGTTCTGATTATTTGAGTGTCAATAACAAAGTGATTTTGATTGATACCTTGACCGTAGAAATGTCAACCATTAATTTTGATTCTTTGGTAACCTCCAGTCAAAGTCGGGTTTTAATTGGCAATTACACGGATCCAATTCTAGGAAAAGTAAAATCTGAAAGTTATATGGAACTCACTCCCGATAGTTATTACATAGGAACGAGCAGTTCGGATACTGAAACCAATAACTATGTATTTGATTCGATAGCTGTAATATTAAAATACGATCGTTATTATTATGGTGACACGACCAAGCAACAAACGATAAACATTCATCAATTGACTCAAAAAGTAAAACCCAACACGGATGATGATAGTTTTTATAACAATTCAACTTTAATTCACAGCAGCAATAGCATTGGCACAAAAACTTTTTATCCAAAACCTATCGGAAAAGATTCGGTTCATATCACTATTGATGACACTTTTGGAAAAAATATGTTTACCAAACTGAAAAACAACCAAATCACCAATGCCGATGAATTCAACGATTATTTCAAAGGAATTGTGATTAAATCTTCGGCTTCAAATTCAAACAGTGCAATTGGCTATACCACAACTAGTTTGATGCGATTGTATTACAAACAGACCAATAGTGACTCTAAATATTCCTTGACCAAGGATTTTACCTTAAATGGTATCGACAAACAATTCAACAATATCACATTGGATAGAACTGGTACAGCAATTGAAAACCTACCTGATTCTAGAAATAAATTAAGTAGTAATTTGACCAACAATAGTTCTTATATCCAATCAGGAACTGGATTGGCGTGTCGAATTGATTTTCCGTATCTCAACCAATTGAAATACATTTCTAAAAAAGGAGTCATTGTCGATGCTGAATTGATTATCAAACCTATAAAAAATAGTGCATCGGCATTGTTTCCCATCAAAGATTCCTTGCAAGTGTATGAAAGTGATAATTTGAATCGAATATCAAAATACCTAACCCGATCGGATGGTTCTGCAGCATTGGCTTTGTTGAACAATACACCCGACGAATTCAACGAAAACATTGGTTACAGTATAAACATAGGAGCTTTTCTATACAAAGAAATGCAAAAAACAACTAGCACCAAATCGTCTTTGATTTTTACATTTCCTAATATTTCTAAAGGCGTAAACCGAATCGTTTTAGGGAATCAGAAAAATCCAGAAAATAAAATTAGATTAAAAATATATTATATCTCCTATTAGCATGAAAAACAAATTTTGGTTTATCCTGTTTCTCACAACATATGCTAGTTTGATGGCTCAAAGTGTAGCGACTTCTCCTTATTCTATTTATGGTTTAGGAAGTTTGTATGAAACTGATTTTGGTTCGCTTCCATCCATTGGATCATCAGGAATTGCTTTGCCTTCGGACTCTTTTATCAATAACAAAAACCCAGCATCTTTAGGCTTAATTGGCAAAAATAGCTTCTTTTTTGATATTGGAATGAAAGGAATTCAAACCAATTATGTTAGTCAATCGGATAGTGAAAAAAGAAATAATTTCCAGTTTTCGCACATTGCTATCGCTTTTCCAATTACATCAAAATCAGGAATTGGTGTTTCGTTAAAACCCTATTCGAGTGCCACTTATTTGATTTCAAATTATCAAATTCCTATTGCAAATAGCAATGAATATTATACGTTGGACGCAAAAAGCAATGGCGGATTGAATAATTTTGATCTTTCGTATGGCTATAAAATTCATGAAAATTTTACTTTAGGATTGAGTTCTTCGTTATTTTTTGGGACTATCAATGACATCCGAGATTTTACTGTTGCACAATCTATTACTACTATTGACAAAAAGAATTTTTACAAAGGAGTTCGTTTTACACTAGGCAATCAAATCAAAATCGATTCTACTTTCAGACTTGGAATTACCTTAAAATCACCTGCCCATATCTCGGCTTCCAAAACACAATCAGTAACCACCTCTAACCAAACCGAAACTCAATATGTAGAGGACGCAGTAACCGATGATGCAACAGATTATTATTTGCCTTTTGAATTTGGAGTAGGTTTTAGTAAAAGATTCAACAAAAAATTCAACCTTACTTTTGATTATGAAAAAAGCCTTTGGAACGGTACGAATCAAACTAATTTCTATGGCGAATTCAAAAATCAAGACAAATTTGCTTTGGGATTATCTTATGTAAAAAAGGAAAAAAGCATCTATTATAGTGACAAAATCCATTATTTTGCAGGAGCCAATTACGATAATGGATTTCTCTCTATAAACAATAACAATATCATCAATAAATCGTTCAGTTTAGGCGTTGGAATACCTATAGATTACACCCATTCGTTATTAAATATTACTTATTCTTATGGTCAAAAAGGAACAACCAACAACAGCTTGATAAAAGAAAATTATCATACTATTGGTATCAATTTAAGTCTAGAAGCAATTTGGTTTGTAAAACGTAAGTTCGAATAGGAAATAAATCCAATCCAAAATCATAAAAAAGTATTGAAATTTCGTTTTCGTACCTTCTTTTTAATTTCTATAAAAACTAACAAAAACTAAATTGAAATAAATTATTCGCATCAAATTGTTTTATAATTGAAAAACAATTAAATAATCAACAAACTTTTAAGGATAATTCCTGTTCTAATTTTTATTAAATTAATACATTTGTTAGACATTAAAAACAATAGTATTATGCGAATAGAAACCGAACTCAAATTAGGATTTAAAGATGTTATGATAAGACCCAAACGCTCTACTTTGAAGAGTAGATCGGAAGTTTCATTATCCAGAGAGTTTAAGTTTTTGCATAGTTCCGTTACATGGTCTGGTGTTCCCATTATGGCGGCAAATATGGATACTGTTGGTACTTTTGAAATGGCACTAACATTGTCAAAAGAAAATTTATTCACAGCCATTCACAAACACTATTCAGTAGATCAATGGACGTATTTCATGAAAAATGCTCCCGAAAATATTCAGGATTACATCGCTGTAAGTTCAGGAACTAGCAAAAATGATTTCAAAAAAATGGGCGAAATATTCGACCAAAATCCACAACTGAAATTCATTTGCATTGATGTTGCCAATGGCTATTCAGAACATTTTGTGCTTTTTCTAAAACAAGCCCGTAAACAATATCCCGACAAAGTAATTATTGCCGGAAATGTAGTCACTGGCGAAATGGTCGAAGAATTATTACTCGCTGGTGCTGATATTGTAAAAGTAGGTATTGGTCCAGGATCTGTTTGTACTACTAGGGTAAAAACAGGTGTGGGCTATCCGCAACTTTCTGCCATTATCGAATGTGCCGATGCCGCTCACGGTTTGGGTGGACACATCATTAGCGATGGTGGATGCACCACACCTGGCGATGTTTCCAAAGCTTTTGGAGCAGGAGCCGATTTTGTAATGCTGGGCGGAATGCTCGCTGGTCATACCGAAAGTGGCGGAGAATTAATTGAAATTGAAGGCGAAAAATATAAAAAATTCTATGGAATGAGTTCAGAAACAGCCATGAACAAGCACGTTGGTGGTGTGGCTGAATACCGTGCCAGCGAAGGAAAAACAGTTCAGATTCCATATAAAGGCAATGTTAGTATAACCTTGAAAGATATTTTGGGCGGCATTAGAAGTACGTGTACTTATGTTGGTGCATCCAAATTAAAAGAACTTACCAAGAGAACTACTTTTATTCGAGTTTTAGAACAAGAGAATGTAATTTTCAATAAATAAATTTCAAAACACAAATTTTATCAATCTAAATATTGATAAAATTTGTGTTAGTTCTATTATCTATTTCTTTTCATATTTTTTTAATACCAAATATTTTAATTCCGTATTTCCTGCATTGCTAATTCCATGTTCCACATTCGATGGACAATAGAAACTGGTGTAAGCTCCTGCCGTTACTGTTTTTCCGTCTAAATAAAAAGTAGCGGTACCTTCAATAATAAAAAAGAACTCCTCTTCAACGTGTTTGTGTGGCGGATGTGTGGATAAACCAGGCCCCACAACACTCAACTTCATAGTATTTCCATCAATAAAATTCTTATCAATAAACCAATATTGGTATCCAACTTTGGTTTTTATAGCTTTGTCTAACTCAAAATGATTGACACAATTTTCGATAGTATATTTTTCTTTTTCAACATTCAATTCTTGAGACAAAACCGATTGATTTACAATCAAAAAGAGAAATAAAATTTTAATAATTGGAGTTAGTTTCATGGCTTAATTATTTAATAGAGAAAGCTAAATTAAATGATTTTTTTGGGATTGCCCAATTAGAACTCTTCCATTTTAAACTAACTAATATTTATGCTTAATTTTCATCACTCCACAGGTTTTAGGATTGATCGCCTTTTTTGAACACTGGAATTAAAAAAAAGCAAAAAAAAACTCCTTAATTGCTTAAGGAGTTTTTTGTGGGCGATGAGGGATTAGAACTTAATCCTCAATGCGTTGATATATAGCAAAATATATTAGTCTAAAACATAAGGGGCTCGATTTTGCTCCTTAAACAGATACAAATATCACTAAATCTTATAATGTAAATTTACTGATTAATAAGGTATTGACCAAATGTATCTACAATTAATTCATACTAAAAAATGAACTAGTTATTAAACTAGTTGGGTATTCTAGGGAAATTTATTCTCTATTTTTTGGTTTCTTCTTTTCATCCAAAAATTAGCGGTTCTACTTGTTCAATTTTCAAACCTGCATACTGGCAGAACTCTTCAATGGTTACTAACTCATTTTCAAGCTTATTCAGGCTCTTTCTGATGGCTTGCAACATTCGAGCGCTTTGTCTGTAACTCTTGCCTGTGATGCGTTCAATGTCTTTTGGATAGATACATATTCTCTTAATTTGTATTTTCATACTCTATCTATAGCTTTGAGTAGGCTATGCTATACTTCTGATAGCTTGCTGTCTCTTTTTAAAACTAGTGCAATTTAATCATTATTTCAAGACGTTCAATAATGATTATTAATGCTCTATTGAGTCATTTGTGTCGTTTTAGGACATATCGGACACCTCCCCCTTTTTATTGTTCTGAAATAGCTTAAAATTTGTTTCGAAATCAATCGGAAGATGTTGCAACAGAAAGATGATTTAGAGTAATTATTAATCTAAATTTTAGAAATTATGGCAAGACAGAAAGGCATAATTAAATTGAAAGGTACTATCGGAGATATTACTTTTTACAAAACCAAAGATGGTCATTTGGCACGTGAAAAAGGCGGCATTGATGCGAGCAGAATTGCGAGCGATCCTGCGTTTCAAAGAACACGTGAAAATGGTTCTGAATTTGGTCGAGCGGGAAAAGCTGGAAAGATTTTGAGAACAGCATTTAGAGCCTTGCTTTTGAATTCTGCGGACAGTAGAATGGTTAGTCGTTTGACGCAACAAATGGTTAAAGTTATCCAAGCTGACACCACTAGTGTTAGAGGGTTGCGAAATATAATTGATGGCGAAGCCGAACTTTTAGCAGGTTTTGAATTCAACATTGGTGGAAAACTAGGGACTACCTTGTTTGCTCCTTTTGTGGCAACTATCAACCGTGTAACGGGTGATATTATTGTTGATTTAGCTTCGTTTGTTCCTTTGAATATGATTGCTGCACCTAGTGGAGCTACTCATTATAAAGTTATTTCTGCAGGTGCAGAAATTGATTTTGAAGCTGAAACTTTTGTTGCTTCCAATTCAGAAACGGCTATTTTGCCTTGGGATATCAATCCTTCGGTTGCTATTAATCATTCAAATCCTGTAACTCCTGCCAGTACCAAACCTTTGTTTTTGGCTCTGGGAGTGGAGTTTTACCAAGAGGTAAATGGTCAAATGTATGCGTTAAAAAATGGCTCTTACAATCCATTATCGATTGTGAAAGTAGATAGCGGTGTATAATGGTTTTCTCGATAACTAGAACTTATTTCCCCGATGGAACGAATGGTAGACTCGAATGCGAGGGTAAATTCACCTGTAATACCATTGAATTGCCTTGGAAAAATAACGAAACGAAAGTTTCCTGCATTCCGGAAGGGAAATATTTGATAAAAAAACGATACAGCAAGAAATTTCAATGGCATTTGGAGGTTTTGAAAGTAAAAAACAGAAGTCTAATTCTATTTCATCCTGCCAATAATGCTTTATTAGAATTGAATGGTTGTATTGCTCCAGTAACGAAACTTTCTGGACCAGGTTTAGGGCTGATGTCTCGAAAAGCTTTTGCTAAATTAAAAGAATTGGTTTATAAAGCTTTGGATAAAGGCGAAAGTATTGAATTGATTGTTAAATCTTAAATTCATTAATTTATGAATGTAATAAAAAGAGCGAAAGCTCCAACTCCAAAATTTTTCAAAGTGCTTCGAAATATTGGTTTGGCATTGGCCGCCGTTGGCGGAACTGTTTTAGCAACACCAATTGCGTTGCCAGTCATTATTACATCGGTAGCAGGTTATTTGGCGGTTGCTGGAGGTGTTATTTCGGCAGTTAGCCAATTGACAACCGAAAAAGCCGATGGAACACAGTAATTCGACTGTAATTGGTACCGCTGGCGGTACATTTTTGAGTGTTTTACCGAATTTACATTCGGAGGATGTTTTGAAAACAATTGTATTAGCTACTGTTGGTGCGATTGTTAGTTTTACAATATCTTTAGTACTCAAAATTTTAATCAAGAAGCACAAAAAATAGTCTAATTCTAGTTGTGGTGACCTTTGGATTAGACCATATTGAAGCCCAAACCGCAAGGAATGGGCTTTTTTTGTGGCTAAAAATTAAACTTCTTCAAATAGATTAAGCGTAACTTCTAAAACTACCACTTCTGAATTGTGATTGTATAATTCTTGCCATTTTGCGCTGTCAATAGCTTTGGCTCTGGTGTCGAAAACTCCAAAACACACTCTTGATGCTTTGGACTTCCAATTGTCGGTTTGGTACAAAATAAATAGTTTCATAAGTTTTGATTTAAGTTCATAATTATTTTCTGCAATACCTGTATAAAATGGTTTTGCGTAAGTCATTGATAAGATTGATGTTCTCGTGAAATTGCTTTTCTTTTCTCTCCAAAAGTTTAAGAGCTGCAATATTTTTTTGATGTTCTTCGTGTTCCTGCATCATCAAACTGGCTTTTAGATTGAATTCTTTTGAAAAATTTGGAAGGCGTAAAAATGGAATTACCGAACCCACTAAAAAAGGATGCCAAAACTTGGTTTTCCATAAGCTGTAAGCCACAAAATATAAACTTTCACAATCTTCTTCATTTTGAAAAATGACTACAAAACTGTTCGTAAATGGCTCTTTTTGTGGCTTACCGCTGTTCATCCCTTTGTTAAGTATAAACAAATGGGGTTTGGTGTAAAGCGTATTTTTTTGGTGTGTTTTAATGATAAAATTTAGCATACTTTCGGTTTTTTAAAATGATTCGCCTTGCTACCACAAGCAGCTTATGAAATTTTTTAAAAGAAAAAAAAGAAAAAAAAAGAAAGTCATCTCACAAGTGGAGGTTTCAAGAAAAGCAAGTTTTTTCAAAAAAATACTACCCGGGTTTTTACGATAAAGTTGTTCGGAAATGTGGATTTGATTTAAAGCAAATGTTGAAGCGAAACGAAAACGTAGGGTGGAGATTTTATTGAAAACCCGTAGGGCTTGAACTTTCTTTTCTTGAAACTGGAGCTTACCTTTACTTTCTTTTTATTTATTTTTTTATTTTCCTCGTGACCGATAAACTTCTTATGAAATGGGGGCTAAAAAAGTTGATTCGGAAGATAGAAGTTCTTCAGAAAGGGTATGAAATTTTAAAGCAGAAAAAAGAAATATCAAATCCATTCCTATTATTTTTCTGCTTTAAAATTTCATACTCTTTCTTGTACTTGATTTTGTGGGTATTGAAAATCACTTTTCCAATATTTTTAATCTTATCGAAAAGTTTCAAGTGATTTTCAATACTTACAAAAACAATGAAAAGATAATTCCGAGTGCGATGAGGCAGAAGCGCAGGCAAGTGTGTGGTTTTTTATTTGCTTACTGGGGTGTTTCTGATTGTTTTTATGATGGCTTGATGCCACAAACGTTCTTGGAATAATTAAATTTTCGGTTACCAAAGAATGTGCTATGAAATTGCTATGGCATCTTGGCCATCGTGAAAACAATTACTTCTTATTTTCTGGCAAATAAAAAATCACACTCTTGCTGGCATTTTTGGTTTTGTGGGTGCCGAAAATAGCAAAATAAAAATTTGTAAATTATAGAAAAAGTTACTGCTATTTTTGGCACTTACAAAAGCAATGCAAACACTACCGATTTATGCGGTTTGTTGCTAAAACCATTATTGATACGTTCTTATGAAAATAAAATATTCTCTTTAATAATAAAGTTGAATCGAAGCGATGATTGGGGTTTGTGAAGGACGGTTTTTTGAGCGGCTGGGTGATGCGATGGGAGCTGCTCAAAAAGTTGTCCTGGAGCAAACCCCTTGCGCGTTGGGTGTGGCGGCTGTTTTACATAAATGATATTATAACTTCATTGCAAAAACAAAAAAACAATAACAAAGCTTTGTAATGAATTATAATACTCAATTATGTAACACAGCTTGGGGAAAGTTTTTGTTGCCCTACCAGTAAATTTTCTTTCGAACCGTAAACGTTCTAGGGCGTACAAAAACTTTTGGAGCGTTGGCAAAGGAGTGGCTTATGAAATGTAAAACGTCTTTTTATAACCGAACGAAAAAAGAATATTCTCGTTTTTACAAATGGAATTAGTGAAATGAAGCAAGCGGCAGCATTGACGCTAGGAATATTTGGACTAGGAGCAATTTTTGTGCAGCTGAATGAGATAATGGGTTGTTTTTAAATATTCAGTTTTAAATATTTCAATGAATAACTTTTTGTACAATTATATGTAATTTAAAAAAAATATGTATCTTTGTAACATAATTTGAAGATTGAAACTGATTACTTAACCTTATAATTTAAAAAATGGTGGAAGCAACAACAGGATTAGTAATAAAAGGTTTGCGAGAAAAATATGGATACACACAAGATAAAGTCGCAAATTATTTAGGAATAAAACGAGAAATGATAAGTTTTTATGAAAATGAAAGTAGAGAAATTCCACTTGATGTTTTAGAGAGATTATCAGATTTGTTTGGTGTTGAATTAGATGTCTTTTTTGTTGATAATGTTGATGATGCACTTGCCGAAGTTGTTTTTGCCTTTAGAAAAGACGATATGGATAATGATGATATGGATAATATGGCGGCTTTTGGTAAAATTGTAAAAAACTATTTGAAGATTAATAATTTGTATGGTAGCATTTAATGATAAAATACTAGAAGTAAGGGCCAATAAATTTAGGCGTCAATGCGGTATCAGTGATGATAGTGCTATTGATTTTGAAAAATTATTAATATCACTTGATGTGCTAACTGTTTTTAAACCATTGAATGGAGAATTCTCTGGAATGGCATTGCGAACTCGAAGCAGTAATTTTATGATGATTAATACTAAAAACCCTATCGGTAGACAGCATTTTACTATTGGACACGAATTGTATCATTTATTTATTCAAGAAGGTTTTAGTTTTAAAATGTGTAAAACTGGGAAGTTTGATAAGAAAGATAGAGAGGAATATAATGCGGATATTTTTAGTTCCTATTTTTTAATGCCGGAAGTTGGAATAATAAAACAAATTCCAGAAGAAGAGTTGGCTTGGGGTGGAGAAATCTCATTGGCAACAATTATCAAATTAGAACAATACTTTGGTGTCTCAAGAACCGCACTTTTAATACGATTAGATAAAATAGGTTTGCTGCGAACGGATTATTCTAATTATAAAAATGATGTTAAAAAAAGTGCTATTGAACACGGATATTCGGATAGATTGTATAGTAAAACTGACGAATTTAAAGTTGTTGGAAATTATGGAATAAAAGCAAAAGAATTGTTTGATAAAGATAAGATTTCGGAAAGTCATTATCTCTCATTAATGTTTGATATTAATATTGATATTGACAATTTAAATAATAAGGAAGATGACAAAGAAATCTAATGATCCAAAAATATTATTGGATTGTGATGTCATTATCCATTTTATAAAAGCAGGTAAGCAATTACTTTTGCCAAAAATATTTCCTGGTCGGTTTGTTATTCTTGACAAAGTTTTTGAAGAATTGATGGCAAGACCTAGCAATAAAATACCTGTAGGTAATTTTATTGAATACACAAAAATTGATGTGATACCAATACCTAATAAAATTGAAATAATTAAAGAATATTCAAGACTTAAAAAAATTGTAGGTAATGGAGAAGCTGCTTGTATGGCGGTTGCAAGAAATACAAATGATTATATAGCAAGTAGTAATTTAAAAGATATTAGACTGTATTGTGAGGAGTATAATATTGTTTACTTGACCACAATGGATATTTTGTTAGAGGCTTATAAATTAAAGATTATGAGCGAATTAGAATGCGATGATTTTATAAAAGAAGTAAAATTAAAAGACAGTAAACTAATTCGTAATATAGATAGTATTACAGCTTATGAAAAATTAAAAAAATAACCGAAGCAAACTGGAATAGCGCTTCGGTCAGTTGAAATTAAAACTTTGGAGGGTATTTGATTTCTTCTGCAAAAGTAATAGAATTCTTTTTATTACCTAATTATTCCTTGGGTTTTTAGCCAAACACCTCAATTTCAAATTGTTTGGTTGCACTAAATCATATATGCAATGGCAAAAAATGGTAAAGTTGGTGATGGTCATCGAAATGGTGCGGTTAAAGACCGTAGCCAGACTTATAATCCAAAAACAGAACAGTGGGTAAAGCGTGATGCTGATACTGGTCGTTTTATGGATGTTAAGCAGGATGGCACACCGTTTAAAGGTGTTACGAAAGAGAAGTAATTCTTTTTCCAGAGTAGTTAGGTGCATAGCACTATTAGTGCTATGCTTTTGTTTAATCGATAAAATATAATTTTTATGTCAAACATTATAAGATTTAAACCTGTAAAAAAAGCAACTGTTTGTTTCAAAAATAACTGTATTACAGTTTATGATGAAGCTGCAGAAGTTTTGGAAGCTATTGCAATCACAGCAGGTTTGTTTATTGCCGTTGGATTAGTTGCTAAAGCAATTAAATAGTTTTAAAAAAGCAGTTCTACACAAAGTAAAACTGCTTTTTTTTATAAAATGTATGAAGATTAGGCTTGTAATTAAGTTATAATAGTACTCAAGTAAGTCTTTCCTCAATCAAATCTTTCCAAATTACAAAACCTTTTCTGTCAGCTGAATAATCGTGAAGTATTCTACTAAAATTATTAGGAGGATTTTCTATAAAAGATTGTCTTCCATCATTTCTAATGGTATTTAAGTAGCTATCCACTTGTTTTAATTTATCCGGAAGCGATTTTTTCTCATTATCAAAATGCCAAATATAAGTTGCTTCTTCAGTATTTAAGGTTTCTAAAACAATATGAAATCCTGTCTTTCCTGCTAGAAGAAAAACAAATGAAAATGGATTCAATACAAATCGGATTTTAAGAATACTTCTTTCGTGATGTTCGGCTAAATATTGTAAATGAGTTTGGTGTTTGTAATTTTGATTCTGTAAAAAATCATTTAATAATTCATCTCCAGAATCATATAATTTGATGTTATTTTCATTTTGTAATTGATTTATATTGAGTAAATTTTCTTGACCAACTGGATTTTGTTTACCCAAGAAAGTCTTGGCTACAAATTTAAACTTTACACTTTCAATCAATTCTTTGGTTATCTTTTCTATATCATTGGATAATGCCAATTGTGAAATGAGTTTTCCGTCTTCGAATTCAGCGTGAATAGAAATTGAGATGTTTTTCAGTTTGAGTGTTTTGGAAAAATAAACTTTTAAAACTTCAAATTCGGGTCTTATTTCAAAATTTTCAATATCAAATTCAAGCTCGGTTTTCATTTCTGAAACCTCATATTTAAAAGCTATACTTCCGTAACGGAATTCAAGTAGTTCAAATGGAATCTTTACTTTTTTATCAAGAATAAAAGTATTTTTGGAAACAATAATTTCTTCTTCGGGTTCATCAAATAAAGTAGCTTGTTTGTCAATTTTCCTGTAATAGACATTTCTTTTTAGAAACATTTTGTTTAAATAATCAATCTTACCATCACGATAATCATAAATAGTTGGCGTTATTTCTGAACGTTGTACTCTACCGATGTATTGAATCAATTTTCCTTCAAAAGAAAACGGATAAACTAAAAAAAGACAATTAGCATTTTGCAAATCGGTTCCTTCTCCAAAGAATTGTCCTGTGGTAATTAGCACTTGATAATTTCCTTCTTTTAGCAATTTCCATTTTGAGTTTTTACTGCTTTCAGAATCTTCTCCACTCAAGGTAATCACTTCGTAAGATTGCTTTAAATATTGATAAAGCGAGTCAATATGTTCTTTGCGTTCCGTAATAATAATGATTTTTTTGTCCGATTTTAATTCATTGGTAACATCCTCAAGGATTACTTTGTTTCGAGTAGAATCGTGAACTAGAATTTTTGATAACGTTTCAAATTTGTCCGTTTTTGAATTAAAAGGAACATCTAGTTCTGTGTTTCTAATAATGATTTTCGGTTTTTTTGAGGTGCTTATTTCGTTAGATTTTATTTCGGAAATCACTTCGCCTAAATGTATAAAAATCAATTTACTGTCATTATATTTTCGGAATGGTGTTGCGGTCAACCCAAACAAATAATAGGTTTGTAATTTCGAAATTGTATTTCTGAATGTTTCCGCCGGAATATGATGGCATTCGTCCAGAATAATCGTCCCAAAAGCATTTAAAAGTTTATCGCCATCGGGTTTCTCCAATTCTTTTGACAAACTTTGAATCATTGCAACCGTTATTTGCTTACCGATTTTGATTTTTCCTTGACCAATTTTTTCAATCTCATTTTTGGGAATTCCAAGAAAAGTTTCAATTCTTTCCATCCATTGGTCGGCAATTTGTTTTCGATGAGTGATGATTAATGCTGGTTGCTTTTTCTCTGCAATAATTTTTAGTCCAACGATAGTTTTTCCATAACTTGGAGGCGCAACAATTACTCCTAAATCTTTCTTGGCAATTGCATCAATCACAGTTTGCTGGTGTTCTAGGAGTTGTGCATTGAATAAGAAAGAAACCTCTTTTAACTTTTTTCTTTCATCCTTGAAATCATATTCAATATTATTTTCTCTACAAAAGCGAATTATTTTACCAATAAAACCTCTAGGAATTAAGATTTTGTTTTCCGTTTCTTCAACCAATTTGAAATACCGTTCTGTTCCAAAAGTATTTTTCCCAATCTTCTTTTTTATTAAAAATTCGGTGTTCAGAAAATTCAATTCTTCTTTTAGAAAATTTATTAGTTGTGTTGAAATAGCATTGCGATTGATTTTTACAACATTTGCTAATCTTATCGTTAATTTTTCATTGTATAATTTGGGTATAATCGAAACAGGAATATTTTGTAGTGTATTATGAATTTGGTATAATTCATCTAATTTTATTATCGAAATTCTTTGAATATTTTTTATGAAATCCCATTGATTTGGAATTGGTTCAAAACTTTCAACATCAATAAAACAACTGTTTCTTTGTTCATAAGTTTTCTTATACAACGGAAGTGCTATCAAATTTCCAAATCCTTTTCCAGACAAAAAATCCTGATTGGGAAACATTCGGTCAAAACTAGAACTTTTGTCAAATAAAGAAAAAACACCTGTTTGCTCTAAAATTGAAATAAAAATCTTTCTACTTTTTATAGCTTGATAGGGTTGTTCAAAAAATATCCAAACGTGCCCGCCTTTACCTGAACGAGAACGTTCCAAATAGGCAGAAATTCCTTTTTCATTGCAAGCATTTATAAACTTTTTACAGTCATCAATCCATTCCACTTTGTCAAAATCTGCAACAATAAACCACGAGGTATTGTCTTTGAGCAAAGGATAAATTCCAATATGTTGTTCGCCGTTAAGATGTTTTTCAATTTCTTTTTCAGTGAATGGTAAATATTCTTTTTCTGCATAATTTTGAAAAGTTCCCCCATTTATTTTATGAGCTCGATACCGATATGGGTCATAAAAGTAAGCAGGCATATAGCCACTTTTATTCCCTTTCTCCCAACGAACCGCAAACACATCTTCTCTTCCTGAAAACACAGATTTGAAAAGTTGGATTTTATTTATTTGACTTGATGGCATAATTCATTATCAGCTATTGTAAAACTCTAAAACTATTTTATTTCTGTCAACCCTTTTTTTAATTCCTCCAGTATTTCAACAGCATATTTTAAGTCCCAGTCTTTATCTCTAATCCATTGTTTTGCGATTGCTGACTTCTCTACATTCACAATGTTTTCATTAATGGTTTTTAGGATTCTGTCGTTTATTGCTTTGGAAACATTTAAAAAATGGCTCGCTTTTCGTCCTAATACTCTTGCTGCAATTTTAAACTGGTCTAGTTTATCATCGTTTGGAAAAGTATCAAAATGGTGTTCTACTATTTCATCAAAATTTAAGTCGAAATAATGTTCTATAATTCTTAAAATATCATACAAATCATTACCACGATCTTCAGGTCTATCGCTCCAAGCAATTAGTTTTAAAATAACCATTCCTGGTAATGATGGAATTTGCAAAGATTTTTCTTCTATCTTAATTGTTTCCGGTTCTTGTAACACTTCAGTAAGTCCTAATACGTGTAAATAGGTGTGACGCTGATTGAAATTTACTGTGAATTTTTCTTCAATTTCTCCAAATGGCATTAAGTCAATGACGGTATTAAATTTGGGATGGTAAAGTGTCCAAGGTGCTTGCACTTTGTTGAATCCAAATTTGACAAGCTCTTCCACAATTGATTCGAACTCTTGAATATAAGAAATCATTATTGCAAAATCGATATCTTTTGTACCTCTACTTGGTTTAATACCTTTTCGTAAAAGGTTTAAGGCTACTGCACTTGCCCCGATTAAATAATAAGGTACATTTAGTTTGATCATTATTTCATCAATGCAATCAAAAATTTCTTTGAAGTATGGTATGGCTAGTTCTTTATAGGTTTGGTTGGATATGTTCATTGAAAATTAATTTTGCAGTTTCTTTACACCTTTTGTCATCTGTAATCATTAAATCGGTATATACTAATTCTTTTGGTGCCGTATTAGTGTTGTACTCATTATTCCAAAACATATCATAGACTGTTATTTCTCCATTATCATCTGGCAATAGTTTATAATTTAGTATTAGGTCTTTTGTTGTTTCTTTTGTATAAAGAGTAAATTTTTCTGGACGTAAATGGTTGGTTATTATATCCCCAGCAGGTTCTCCTCCCCAAACTGTTTTATCGGTATTTAACGGTACGGTTTTCCAATCTTTATCTTTGTTTTGAAATCTAAATCGTTGTTTGAAAAGGGTAGGTTTCAACGTTTGTTCGAATTCAGTAATCCATTTGTTTAATAATTCTTCATAATTATTGATTACATATTCATTTTTATTTAGCCTTACTATTAAATTAGTTTCCAATAATCCATTTATAATTAAAGGAATGTTACCCAATGCGACATTCGTTATTTCTGCAATTTCACGTTGTGTTTGATTGATTAATTTTGGTTTTATTAGAAACTGAAAAATTACTTTTAATCCCGTTTTAGTAAATGCTCTATTTCCTTTTTCCTTTTGGGTTTTAGCAACTTCATTCGTATCAATATATAGAAACAAATCATCTGTATTAATATATACATTCCCATTGCCTTCCAGATAGTTTACTCTATTTTCCCGAAGCTCTTTTTTTACTTTTGGATATAATTTTTCTGCCACTAATAAAAAATTGGTGAATTTATTTTTATAATTAAGAATATTAAATAATTGATGGTTTTTAACATCTTTCTTTATCTGAACAAAAAATATTTTTTTTTGATTGTTTAGAATAATGCTTAATTCTCCATCAACTCCTTTATCCTTGTTATAATCAACAGTTTTCCAGTCCCAATTTATTGGAACATTTTTCTCTAAATTATGAATTGCATTATTTAAAATTTCTATTTCATTCATTGTAAAAATTCTTTATGTTCATTATTTGTTTATGTTCATTATTCGTGAACAAATAAAAAATATGAACAAATATATAGATTTTATATAAATAGACACTATTTAAAGGGAAGTGTTTTTTCTATACAATTGAAAGTATTGAGTTAAATATTAAGAAATAAGCTATTGTTAACCTTTGGCAAAATATTGATTTTTTGCCAAAGGTTAATTGTTCTTGATTACTGTGTTATTTTATCATTTATACCATTCCTCTTTAATTTTGTCAATATCCATATCTTTCCATTCCTCTTTCCATAATTCCCAATACGGAATATCATTTGACGAAGGTTCGTTCGTACATCTGTCTATTTGAACAATTGAGGGTAAAATAACAGATTCACCAATTAATAAAGCTTCACCTTGTTTTAGAGAAGGCATTTTTTCAATCAATGAACCTAAACTATCTGGAAGTAATTTTTTAACATAACCTTGGTCAACCGGATTAGTTAATCTCATCGCAATGAAATTATTACATTGTGAAAATATAGTTTCTGATATTTCTGAAGGTCTTTGACTTGCTAATAACAGAGTAACTCCATATTTTCTACCCTCTTTGGCAATTCTTTCGATTGATTTTTTTGAAGATCTATATTTTACTAAATCGCTATTGGGAACATATTTATGTGCTTCCTCATAAACTAAAAGTATTGGAATGTCATTATTGATTTTTTCATTTGGATTAATGTTATTTCTCAATCTTTTGTAGATATAACCATACTCAAATACAATTCTTGAAATTAAAGAAACTGTAATACTTAATACTTCAAAAGGCACTCCGCTTAAATCAATTACTGTAACATTGGAATTTGAATTATATCCTAAAATATTTTTCAATGTATCTTCGAAAGAAATCTTTTTTGATTCTTCACCAAATAAGAAAGTTAAACGGTCTTGATTTATTTTTTCTTGAAATCTTACAAAAAATTTATCTAAAGTACCTTCCGCATAATCTCCTTTAGTTATATTCTGATTTTTAGTTGGATGAAATTGAAACTCTTCATTAAAATATTTATCTATTCGCTGTTCTTCATTTAGTAATATTCCAGTATCAACAGTTGTACTACTATCATTACAAGCATAAGAATCATCAACTATCATATATCGATTTGAACTTTTAGAATTTTTTGTTTCATTCTTTAAGTTATATAATGCATTTTGAACTTCATTTATGTCAAAAAACAAAGGAGAATCGTAAAATATCTTTGTTTTATCAGGATTATGCTTTTTCTTATTTTCGGTAACCAATTTTCTAAAAACTGAAGATTGATTATAATTATCTCTCTCTCCAGTATCTAGAAGCACTTCTTCTAGTTCATCACTATTTAGTAACCAATATGGCAATTTTAAATTCTCAATATCAATAAAATTAGCATTAGGAAAAGCTGATTTATATTCGGAATGAATGTCAAAAATTATTACGTGTGAATTATTTAAACTAAAATCTCCACTTTTAGAATTAACAGCCGTTTGTATGATAGTAGATAATGTATGAGATTTACCTGAACCTGTTGAACCAACTATTGCAATATGCTTATTGAAAAATTTATTGCCATTTACTGGAATTCTAATGTTTGCATTTGAAGATAATGAACAAAAAGTAAATTGTTCTTTGTCCTCTACAGATTCGATATAGATTTTCTTGATTTCCTCTTCTGTTGCTGGTTCGACTTTTTTGGGAGGAATGGTTAAATCGTCACCACCTCTTGTAAATTTACCATTTTTTATTATTCCCAATGGACTTGCTTCGACAATATGTGTTCTAACAGCTTCATTATTTTTCTCTGAAACATCAATCGAGAAATTTTCAATAATTGCCATTAATATAGCATTGTCATTTCCATAAATTTTGAGATAAGAACCAACTCTCAAAGATTCGTTGGCTATCCTGAAATCTTCAAGTTTGTCAACCTTGATTTTTACTTTGTTTGGGAATACTGCAATTACTTCAGCATTTAATTTGTCTTCTACCATTAGATTATATTTTTGATGTCGTTAATTTCTTGTATTTGAATTTGTATGTGCTTTATACTTGCATTTGATGTCGAAAAGAAAGGAGTTTCGAAATAGAAATGATAAACTTCTTTGGTTTTTGAGATTTCATTAAAAACTGATTCGATGTGTTTTAAATCATCTATTATTTTAATTTTAATTCCATTATGAAAAGTAGCTTTTTCTATAATTGATTTTGGGTTGAAACTTGAACCGTTAAAATCAAAACCATCTTTAAATTTAAAATTCTCGCTAATAAGTTCTGTTTTTAATTCAATTAATTCTGAATTTGATAATCCAAATATGTGGATGTATGGACAAAAAGAATCTGGATTTAATTTTGAAAGTTGTGAATATTTTTTACAGGTTAAATGAATTATAGATTTTAAATCACTTCGCAAATAATTACTTGAACTCACTTCTATTAGAAAGAATCTTTCAAATGGAGAATTATTGTAATCACTGAAATATTTAGCTCTAACATCCGATAGTAATTTCTTTTTACCTTTAAATTGAATAAACCATTTATGAAAAAGTACTTGTTTAGAATTTATTTGAGCTAAAAAATCTTTTTTTGTTATTCTTCGATTGGCTAAATCATTCTCTTTGGCAAGATTGCTAATAATTTTTAATGCGTTATTATAGTAGAAATTTTCAGCCTCAAAATCGTCGCAATTGAAAATGTTTTGATTTTTTAAAGAAGTGAAAATTTCTTTAAGTTGTTCTTCATACGATTTTGCATTAATTTCAATTTCTAAAGTTTCTAAAAACGACATTAATTCTATATCACTTAATTTTAAGTCTTCATAGTGTTTATATTCAATCTTACCTTTTTTATAAGTCAGTAAGCTAGACTTTAGAAAATCTAATGTTATTGAAGATGGAAATCTTTCGTGTCCTGATTTAAAATGACCGAAGTATAAATATTTTATTTTCTTCTCTTTTCCATTTAAAACTTGCTTAAAATGGTCAAGCATAAGCTGTATTGGTTTGGCAATAGCCGAATGATTATATTCAGTTTTAGCGTGGTATTTACATTGTATAGCTATTTCTTCAGTTGCATTTTTTACATCAACATCCTCAATGCCTTCAACTATAATTTCGTGTGAGTCATCATCTAATTGCAATAATTTAAGTATAGCTAAATCAAATTGATAAAAATATCCTTTAATTGTATCAGTTGCTGTTCTGTCTGTCATTGTTTTTTAAAGGAGTTACGATTAATTGTATAAGTTTACCAAATTAGCAAATAATTCTGATTAATATTATTTATCAACTTTGACTTATTAACCTACTTATCAAACTCTTTTATCCATAATATTTCTTTCAAACGCAATCAAATTAATCATTTCTCTTAATCTGCTTCGTACTCGATTCCCATAAGCATTCTCAATTTCACTTGCCGAAAGGTTTGTAGTAATATGCGTTTGGATTTTTTTTGAGGTAAAAATATCATACCGACTTAATAGAATTTCTGCCATTACGTTACATTCGTTTCCGTAATACTTTAGATTGTTTTCTGTTCCTAAATCGTCGAAACATATTGTTTTGGGTTCTGATTCGTATAGCTTTCCTTTGCTGTATTTATGAATGATTTGGTAGCCATCCTGAATAAATTCAAAGCTGATATCTCGGCACGGTTTTACGAAAAACTTATGATCAGAAGGAGTGAGGTGTTTCATTAAATTCATTAACGATGTTTTGCCACAGCCAACGGTGCCAGAAAGTAGAATTCCTTTATTGAGATTGATGTTGTATTGAAAACAAGTTGCTTCATCCTTGACGAAATAGGCAATGAGTTTGTAAATTATAGTATAATCAGTTTCTAGGATTTTGAAATGATTTCCGTATAATTCAACTCCTTTTTTTTCGAGCCAAAGGATTATATCGGGATAGTTATAATGGGATTGTATTTCTGTTTCCATAAGTTTAAAAATTTAACCACAAAGGGCACAAAGGGTAAGCACAAAGTTCACAAAGCTTTTTTTTAGCCACAGATTAGAAGGATTATCGCAGATTTTCCTCACCCTAAATCCCTCTCCAAAGGAGAGGGACTTTGAGCACGTTTGTTATAGCGGTTCTGAATAGTCTTTGTCTGTTCCGGTATTGAGGTGTTTTGCTCGATGAATCGGTGTTGTATCGGCGTTGTGTTTGAAATTTATGCTATTTAGCATCCAATTTTTTGCTGATGACTGCCAATCCACCATCGGAGTTTTACCACCTACTAGCCAACCGTTGCTGGAAAAGTAATTGAAGAATTTATTAGCTTCGAGTTCAGGGAAGTTTTCTTGGTTGAAAAAGTTCTTGACATTTTCAATTGTGGGCACTTTTTCTTTTTTTACGGAACTTTTTTGCCGACTTTCTTCAGTTTGTTTTTTTTCGGTGTCGGCGAATGCGAAAAGCATTTCTTTTTTTTCGTCAACAACATTTTTTAAAACGTCATCTTTATTTTCAAATTTTTGAGTTTGCTTACCCAAGTTTAAATCGTTTGAAATGTTTGTTTTGTTTATATAGTTTATAGAAGGTACTAGCGCTTGTTCAGTGCTTGTTTCATCACTAGTTCGTTGCTTGTTCAGAACCTGTCCTACATTTGATAAAATTTTTTCGGTGTTGCTTACTCTTTTTTGAACTGGCTTTAAGTCTTCTGAAAAATTAAAAAGTATGACCATACTGCCTTTGAATGGGTTGAATGATGGCTCGTATTTGATATATCCTTTTTCATTTAGTTCCCGCATACATTTATGATAGGTTGCTTTGGAACAAATTTTACTGATGCGCATTACCTCATCACGAGTTATGCTAATTGGGTTCTGGAAACGGTTTACATTCCAGAATTGAAAAAGTGCGATGTACAAACTGATATGTGTTGGATTTAGGCTTCTATCCTGAACAATTCTGTCGAAGAAACCTGTTAGGTGTTTGATGTAATTCATCGTACTAACCATTTTGGATTGAATAAAGTAACTGTCGCATCCACTTTATTTTCTTCTAATACTTTCATTAAATCACTGTATGCGTAATAAATGATTCCGCCAATTTTGGTGTAGGTCAATGTTCCGTTGATGCGGAGATTTTGCAAAGTACCTGAAGAAATATTTAACAACTTTCTAACCTCTGTAGATTTGAGCCATTGTTTTTGCTGTTGTGGTTTTGAATTGAGTATTTCGCTTAAATCGGAAAGAAGAAGTGTACGGAATTCGTTTAAATCTTCGCGAGTAATAACTTCGATTGCCATAATGTTGTGGTTTTAAATATTCTGGACAAAGAGAAATATTAAACCAATACCAAAACAGTTACTGGGGTTGCGCAACCCCCAACAAAGTATAGCAAAATCAACCATTCAGCAGAAAAAAGTTTTTATTAATACTAATGTTGACCTCTTATTTATTTCATTTTGACTAAATTTGCCTAATGAATACAAAATAGAGGTTTTGTCTCTATTACATATATTGCGAAAGTTATTTAGGGCATCAGAAAACGACCAAACTTCTTACAATCAGCCTACGAATAAACTGTTCGCCTACGTTATGCGTGGGCTCGGTTTATCGTGGCTGTAGGTGCTTGGTCGTACCTCTGATGCTGGTGATCGATGTCCCACGCTGTTGTTTGTACCAATCCCTAAATGTTTTTTTTTTCGTATATCTTAAAAAAGATTTTGTTATGAAAGAAGCAACAACAATTAGCCCCGAATTGCAACGTTTTATGGATTTACACAAAATCCAAACTATTTCAGAATTGGTATTGATTAACGATGAAACTTTACTTGCAATGGATGATTTTGGATGGCGAATGTTGAAGGAAGTCTTAAAACTTCGTCAATCCGAGTAGTTCAATTATTTTTTCTCGGACAACATTTCTTGTTGTAATTTCAATATTGTAGTATTTCGATTTTATGCTATCGGTTGATATTTTATCTGTATTTACTGTTTTGAAATTTTCTGAAATAAAACGGAATATATCCGCTTGATTTTTATGTTTTATTATTCCTGTTTCGATAAGTAATGCAAAAAAATAACTCAACTGCGCTACTGATAATCCTGTGAGAAATTTGATTTTATCTTCGTTATTGGAAATATTAGTAAATTGATTGGCATCCAATTTCATTTTTTTGGATAAATATTCAATTTCTTCTTCGATCCAGCTGATGATTTGCTCTTTTATGGATGGCAAATTTTCATTGTATTTAATGAAAGTCCGGGTTTGCTTTTGATTGTAATTTTTGAGCAATCTGTAAAGGATATCAATTTTTTGAATGTTGTTTTCGTGTTTGGATAATTCCATCAAAATGCCATCAGTTAAATTATCAAAAAACTGTGTAGAATTGAAGTTTAAATCGAAAAGGCATTCTTTGATTGATTCTTCAGAAATATTCTCAAAATGGATTTGTTTGTAAAATGCAATAATAAATTCGGAACAATAATTGAACTCATAATACGTCAATTTTTCTTGAATATTTATTGTTGCAATTTTTAGTAATGGTTCGTAAGCCATCTTCAATAACTGATCGTTGATGTTACTTTCTAATAGCCGTGATTTGACTTCTTTGAGTTTGTTTGTAATTTCAAATTCTTTGACTAGAGTAGAACGATAGGGAATTTGAATATTTACATTCAGGTAGTTCCGATATTCTTTTTCAATAAATCGGAGTAATTTTTCAAGATAGATATAGGTAATTTTTAAACAATCAATTTTATCATAGTTGTTAGAAAACTGATACAAATCGGATGAGTTTATAGGATTGATTTCTTTGATTAATCGATGTGCTAAATTCTCCAGAGCATATTGTTTTCTATGAATGTATTGTTCAATTCGTTCTTTTGACTTGAATTTGAAGACACGTTCTTTATTTATTTTCTTGATTTTTGAGTTTTCACTTTTCAGCGAATGGTAGCAATACAAAAAGAAACGTTTTTCTTGTGATAAATCTTCGATTTCACACTCTTGCAAAACATATAAAGTATTCTCATTTTTAGTGCACCAGCGTAAACTGATTTGGTTCTCCGGGACATTTAACTCATCAAGTATTTTTGGAATAAATGATTCAAATTCTTCGATAATATCAGCTTCTTTGAAATCTAATTTTGTAACTTTTGGATGCAGGTTATGGATTGGTTTTTTGACAATGTATTTTGTTTTGCCATTTTTTTTGATAAAATCTATTTGGTAAATAAGGAAACTTTCGGAAGTAAAATTTTCTAGAAATGGAGTCAGATCGTTACTAAAAATAATCTTTGGATTTTTGATTTCTTTTAGTATTCTATCGTAGTTTTCTAGTATGTATTTTGGTTTCATATAATGTTCTCCTTTAGGTCTAGATTATTTTGTCAATAATGCGCAGGTCAATATTTTAGATTCCTATCAAATTGAAAAAACATCAATTATTATTTCCTAAATTTTAAAAACAAATCTTTGAATGCTATTCCAATTCTCAATTTTTGGACATCTTTATTGTAGTCCATTAGGCTTTCTGAATACCCTAGATAGTATTGTAAATAAATGAATTGATTACTTTTTTTAGACATTCTGAAATTAAGACCTACTAATAAGCTCCCTTTCCAATCGGGCTTGAACGTTTTTCTTATTTCACTATCAATTATTATGTTTTCGTTTATTTTGAAGGCAAATTCTAATTGCTGATTTCCTCTGTAGTTAATAATTTCTGGGTTCTCGATCAAACTACCAATTGGCATCCAAATTTTTATACTAGCTGTTAAGTTATTAGTTAAATATCTCATATAGTATAATGATAAATAGTTCCAACTTCTGGAATGTTCTAAATCTCTTCCATTGGATTCGTGTTCATATTGAAGCATTACTATTTCACCAAGTTTTCCATTTCTAAAAAAAGGTTTTGCAATAGCCAGTCCAGGATTATAATTTGTTTCTCTAAACGGAAGCGATTCTTTGTAAGTGTCCCAAAATGCTTTTTGTTTGTATGTAAAAAAAAGATGTGTGTCCCAAGGCAATCTATTATTTGTTATCCTTTGCTTAAAACCAATTTGAATTTTTGTATCACTAGTACTACTCGTTGGATATTCGTTTGTAGATGTTCCTGTAATGAAATAATTATCTCCGTAGATGGTAAAGGAGGGTAAATCTTTGATAACGTCTCTAAAACGAGTGCTATCTATGGCTTCTGTTTTTTGTGAATAGGCTTTAAAAACCAAAACTATAAGAATCAAACAAAATGTTTTTTTCTTATAGAAAAATCTTGCTGGATTGTATTTAATATCATTTTTAGGATTATCCCGCATATAGTTTTCTAATTTAATACTGTTTTATTCGTTAGAAATACACAATATATTATGTGCCACTCTATGTAAGTAATAGGTGGGGTGATAGGTTGATTAGTTATTTTCTAATCTAAAAGTGTAAAAGGGAAATAGGATTTAATTTTTAAAAAATGCTGGAGTGTTAAAGAGAAACATCCAGCATTTCCCACTTAAACAAAACAAATATGAAATTTTAATTAAATGCCTGTCTGAATTCTAACGGGCTTTTATTGGTTTTGGCTTTAAATAATTTGCTAAAGGATTGTGGATGTTCAAAACCTAAACTGTATGCGATTTCGCTAATGGAAAGTTCTGTTGTTGATAGTTTTTCTTTTGCCATCTCGATTAATTTTTCGTGAATGTGCTGTTGTGTAGTTAAGCCTGTTGTTTGTTTCAGCATACTACTCAAATATTTGGTAGAGATATTCAAATTTTCAGCTATATATTGAACAGTAGGCAGTCCTTTTGAAATTAAATCAGTAGTAGCAAAATAGTTGGTGACTATATCTTCTAAACGATTTAGTAGTTTCGTATTTGTTATTTTTCGGGTTATGAATTGACGTTGATAAAACCTTTCTGAATAATTGAGTAAAGTTTCCAAATGCGAAATAATAATATCTTGACTGAATTTGTCAATATTAGAATTGTATTCGTTTTTGATGCTTTCTATTATTCCGTTGATGATAATTTCTTCTTTGTCTGAAAGAAACAAGGCTTCGTTGATTGCATAATCAAAGAATTCGTACTGCTTTATCTTTTTGGCTAATGGAGTATTCCATAAGAAATCAGGATGTATGAACAGCATCCAGCCTTCACGGTCAGAACGAGGTGCAGTCGGGGGACCTGTTAAAATCTGATTGGGCGCAATAAACCCCATAACTCCTTCATTATAATCATACTCTTGGTGACCATAAGGCATTTTTAGATCATCTTTTTTTAATGATATAATATAAAAATCCATAACCACATTTACACCTGCAAAATTATGAGGTTTCATATCTTTCAAATCTACAATACTTATCAACGGATGTGCTGGTTTAGGTAGCATTTGCAGTCGATGTCCTTCGGTAATTGTTTTAACTCGGATTATCTGTTTGTTTGTCATATTAAGAAAGATGATTGTTTTTTGATATAGTACGTTTTTTTACGAAGCTGTCCGTTTAGTTAAAAGAAGCTCGAAACTCCAAAGGACTTTTTTGAGTCTTGGCTTTAAATAATTTACTAAACGATTGCGGATGTTCAAAACCCAATTCATAAGCAATTTCGCTAATTGAAAGTTCGGTGGTTGACAGTTTTTCTTTTGCCTTGAAAATTAACTTTTCGTGAATGTGTTGTTGCGCAGTCAATCCTGTTATTTGTTTAAGCATACTACTTAAATATTTGGTCGAGATATTCAGATTATCAGCAATATATTGAACAGATGGCAATCCATTTGAAATTAAATCAGCAGTATCGAAGTAGTCCGTTAACAAATCTTCTAAACGGTTCAATAATTTACTGTTTGTTATTTTTCGGGTAATAAATTGACGTTCGTAAAACCGTTGAGCATAAGTAAACAATAATTCTAATTGAGCAATAATTACATCCTGACTAAACTTATCAATATTAGAATGATATTCATTTTTGATGTTATCAGTGATGCTATTGATCATCGTTTCTTCTTTATCAGAAAGAAATAAAGCTTCGTTAGTAGAATAACCAAAATATTCATACTGTTTTATTTTTTTTGCGAGTGAAGTGTTCCACAAAAAATCCGGATGAATGAATAACATCCATCCTTTAATATGTTTCGGCATTCCACTTTCTTCTGCACGTAAAATTTGTCCTGGTGCCAAAAATGCCATTATGCCTTCATCAAAATCATATTTCTGTTGACCATAAAAAATAGTATCGCAACCTCTTTTCATTATTATAACATAAAAGTCAAATACCACAGTATTTATGTCGGTAGTGTTTTCCATCCCAGCTAAATCAATTATACTAATTAGTGGATGATGGGGTTTTTGAATTGATGCCAAACGGTGTAATTCCGTTATTGATTTTATTTTATGGGGTGTTGTATTTTTCATTTTAAAAGGTAGCTTAAGATTTAAACGGATATTTCAACCAAATCAAAATTAAGGGCATAGCCAAAAATGGGATTTCTATCAAAGCCATTTTGTAATTTACAGCATTTAACGATAATGCCATTATCAATACAATAGTAAAAGCGTGAAGTATATTGCTAATGAAATATGTCTTCGGAAAAAACAACATCAATCCTATAATGATTGAAAAAACACCAAAATAAGGCATAAAGGACTGTTCAATTCCTAATTCGGTCATTATCTTTACTTGGTCAGGAGTTGTAGGCTGGAAGGCGTCCCAACCGTGTTTTAGGCTTAAGCCTGCTGATACTAATAAAAGTAGTATTGCGATAATGTTCTTTGTCATTTTTTGTTTTTTTAAATTAATAATGCTGTATTAAGCTAGCAAAACCACCTCGCCAATGTTTACCATCTTCAATTGATTTATTGCTTTTTTTTCTTCAACTAATTTTTTTAGAATAGTTGAAGCTTCAGAAATCGGTTCGTCTGACAAATCAAAAGTGCCATAGTGAAATGGAATCATCATCTTGGCTTTTGTGTCGTTAAATGCCTGAATGGCGTGTTCAGGGTCTTGATGGTTTGCTGACATAAACCAACGTGGAGAATAGGCCCCTGCTCCGATTAGGGCTACGTCAATGTTTGGAAACAATTCGCCTACTTCTTTAAAATGACTTCCATATCCCGAATCACCACCAAAATAGATTGTTTTTTCTTTGTATTTCATAACAAATGCACCCCATAACCGCTCATTTTCGTCGCCAATAGTACGATTTGACCAATGTCGAGAAGGGAGAAAACATATTTCAACTTTATCATTAAGATCATATTGTTGGTACCATCCCGCTTCTTGTATTTCAGCCGTTTTTATCCAATTGTTTAGTAATGAATTCATTTTTAATCCGGTGAGGAATTTAGCTTTTGGGTTCTGTTTTTGAATTAATTTTAAGCTGTCCTTATCGCAATGATCGTAATGTGCGTGTGATACTAAAACATAATCAATATTTACCAATTTGTCTGTCGATATTGGAAATTGGGTTAAGCGTTTATTTAAAGGAATTGTTCCGAATACAGGATCAATAAGAATCTGCTTTCCACCTAAACGGATAAAAAATGTGGAATGTCCTAAAAATACAATTGCATCTTCATCAGAATTCAGAAAGTTATCATCAGTAATCACAAGCATTCTCCAAGTGTCGTTTTCTTTGATTTGTTTTTGAGGATTCTTTTGCAACATCCATTTCAAAGCGTTACTAAACTTGTTTTTTGCAGGAAATTCAAGATTCATAAAACGACCCTCTTCATCTACAGGATTGCCTTCCCAAGAGGGTAAAATGGTTTTCAAATCTGGATTTTTAATTCGAGATGTTATCACTTGTATTTCAGATTTTGTACCTGCAACTAATTTTCCCACAAAGGCAATAGTGGCTACAGTAATGGTTGATTTTATAAATTTCCGTCTGTTCATTTATTTTGAAAATTCATATTTAACAAGACTTTCTATTGAAGCAATAATAGCATTTTCATTTGTTGAGATTGGTGACCATCCCAATATATTTTTTGCTTTTTGATTGCTTACATTCCTGTTAATATTTAAAAACATTACTCCTTGTTTAGCTTTAGAATTAAATAACGATGCAACTCTTAAAATAAAATTAGGAATAATTTTCGTTGTTACTTTATTTGCAATTTCAGGTTTGTACTTTTTAATGAAAGCTGCAATTTCAGGCATCGAAATTTGTCCGTCAGCTGAAGCAATAAATCGATGTCCATTGGCTTCTGGGGCTAACATTGCTCTAATATGTAAATCTGCAACATCTCTAACATCAACAATGTTTAATGGGATATTTGGTACAGCTTTCATTGAACCATCTAATAAATTTCTTAAAATACCAAAGCTTTCTGATACGTGTGAATTTAAAGATGGACCTAAAATAGCAACTGGATTAATAGTTACAAATTCTAAATTTCCTCCATTGTTTTCAATATATTCCCAAGCTGCTTTTTCAGCCAACGTTTTTGATTTTTCGTAAACAGACAAGCCCTTGAGATTTACATCTGTCCAGTTATCTTCAGTAGTCACTCTATTTTTATCAGTCTGACTAAATCCAACTGCACCAAAATTAGAAGTCATAATTACTCTTTTAACACCCGCTTTATTTGCGTGTTTTAAGATTCTTAAAACACCTTCAACTGCTGGTTTTATAGCTTCTTTTTCATCTTTGGGGTTTTCTAAAAAAACTGGAGACGCTACACTTAATACGTATTTACAATCTTGCATAGCAATAGACCAATTATCATCTTTTGTTAACTCCGCCTCAATAAAAGATAACTTTGAAAAATCTGAAAAGCCATTTTTTTCCAGCGTTTCAATAATTGCATCTTTACTTTTTATAGAACGAATTGTTGTTTTTACAAAATAGCCTTTTTTCAAAAGTTGTAAAATAATTTGCATTCCTACAAAACCATTACCTCCTGTTACTAATACATCTTTAAGATTATTCATTTCAAAAGTTTATAGAAATTAATTAAGTATATAATTTTGTAAAATGTAACCTCCAATTAAACCAATTGGTATGCCAATTAACGCATTTGTTAACGCTTTTCCAGCTTTATTCGGAAATTGATTTCTGTGTTTGAAATATAAGAAAAATCCAATTGGTGGCAAAGCATTAGAAAGTATTGACCAAAAGGTGGATAGACTGTCGTTAGTGTCGTTTTTCATTTTGTTATTGGGGTTGATTCCTTATGCCTGTTTTACTATTTATAAATGGATATTTTAACCAAATCATCAAGAATGGTATGGTTAAAAAAATCATTTCGAATAAGACCATTTTGTAATTACCTGCTTTTATTGCAAACGATATTATCATTATAATAACTAGTGCATTAACTATATTACCTATAAAATAGGTTTTAGGTATCAGTAAAATTACCCCCAATAAAATTACGCAAATACCAATGTATGGTATTGCAGATTCTTCCAAGCCTAGCTTTGAAACCATATTTAGTTGCTGAAATGTTGGCTTATGGAATGCGTCCCAGCCGTGCTTGAAATGTAATCCTACAGTCGTTAGGAGTAATAGCAATGAAATTATTTTTTTAGTCATTTTATATTTATGAGATTTATTAAAAAAAAAGTATCTACTTTCAGTGTTTTATTTTGTACGAGTCCATTTTACTGTTTTCCCCATCATCGGAACACCTTTGTAAACTCTTGATTCAAGATTGTTTAGACTTTTTAGTTCTGCTTTAAAACTTAATATCATTCCATTTTGTGCGCTGTATAATTCACCGTTTACAAATTCGTTTTCATCAGCATCATATTTTAAACCTGTTATGTGAGTAATACCTTGTATAGAACGATTTCTTAATTTTATATCTGGATTTTTGCTGTCCTTCTTTGGCGTTTTACCGTCAGTTTCAAACATCTCTTTAGACCATAATAGTTTTGCGGAATAAGTAGTACCCGATTTGAAAATTTCAATTTTATAATCTTCCGATTGCCATTTACCTATTATTTGGTCTGCTGATAATTTTTGAGAAAATGATGAGAGCGATATGAATAGCATTGTAGCTACAAAAAATATTTTTTTCATTTTGATTTTATGTTTTAATTCAAATATTGGAATTGAGATTTTGAAAATATATCTGTACTTCAGATAGTAGCTTGAAACTATAAGTCCTAAAATTCAACTTTAGCTAATTTTTGTGATATCACCCATAGTTTTGCAGCAACATTCCGATCGTCAGCTTGTGAAGGTATTTTGGCAATCGTAGGAAAACCACGAGTTTCACTCATTTTGTTTGGTCCATAATAGAAACCTCCTTTAGCTTCTGGAGATGTCGCTGCATACAAAGTAGGCAATGCTCCTTGTGCCTGTGGTTGAAACAAGAACGGAAGAAAAGTTCTCGCCATTCCTGCGACACTCCATCGCCCCGCACCAGTAATAAGCAAATTAGTTCGTGAAACCCCAGGATGGGAAGCCATACTCACAATACCCCAACCGTACTTATCACTTTGTCTTTGTAATTCCATTGCAAACATCAAATTCGCCAATTTTGATTGACTATAAGCTTTCCCTGGAGCATACGAAGATTCTGATTGCAAGTCATTAAAATTGATTATTCCTTCACGATTTGCTATACTTGAAACAGTAACAACACGTGCATTAGTTGATTTACGTAATAATGGAAGTAATTGTGCTGTCAGTGCAAAGTGACCAATATGGTTTGTGCCAAATTGTAGCTCAAAACCATCTTTAGTTTCGAGCCGTTTAGGAGGTGTCATTACACCAGCATTATTTATTAAAAGATCGATAGCTTGTCCTCTAGAAGTCATTCTCGAAGCAAAGTTTTTGATTGAAGATAAATCAGCAAGGTCTATTTTTTCAAAAATCACTTTTGCCTTTGGGTTTATCTCACGAATCTTTGCTATTGATTGAGAACCTTTTCCAGCATTACGCCCCATCATTATCACATTCCATCCAGCTGATGATAAGGCTAGTGCATCTTCAAAACCGACACCTTCGGTACTTCCGGTAATTATTGCTAGACCTTTATCTCTTTTTGGAATATCAACTGTTGTCCAATTTTTAATTTTGGTTTCCATTTTTTATATCTGTGTTATTGATTTTTAAAATTGTATTTTGTATCCAAAGTCTGGGAAGAAACCTATTTGGTCTATTTGATCCACACTATTGGTTAAACGGTTGTATTGACGAACAAACACATTTTCGCTATTGGTTATGTTTTGAAAGTCGATATAAAACTGGTGTGATACTTTTTTGCGACTGCTGTTTATTTTCATACCCACTTTAAAATCCAATCGTACATAAGGGTCGTATTGTTCTGAAAATGCTAAATCATCTTGTAGAATTTCGTAACCTGCAGCTTGACTTGCCGCTAAATCAACAGGAGTGTAATATCTTCCGCCAGAAGTACTGAATTTTGAATCAAATGAAAGTACATTTTTTCCGTTTTTACCCACTTTAAATTCTTTTCCTCCTAAAAGATTAAAAACATAACCGTTATTGAAAGGTGAGTTTCTTTCGATGCCATCACTTCCTTCGTACTTGGCTTCAAAAAGGGATACAGTTGCTAATGTGTACCAACCTTTGGAAAGGAATTTTTCGACTGTAAATTCAAGACCAAGATTATGCGCTTTGCCATTGCTTACTAAATTGAATTTATCTTGACTAAAAAGAAAATCGGCACCTTCGGTTAAAGACGAATAACTACTCGAAAAATTATCCACAGCAGCATTGCTAATATCTTGATAATAGGCTTCCACTTTGGCACGCCATCCTTTGCCCGGACGTAAGTCATAGCCCAAAACATAATGGTTACTTCTCACTAAATCTAAATCACGATTGGCTTGTAAATTGACACCACCAATGTTTTGATTTAAGAAAAGTAATGGAGCAGGCACATTTTGATGATGAAGACCATAACCAAAAGTCAAGCTGTGAACCGGAGTTAAATTCCAAGTAAGTGCTGCTCTCGGTTCTGCTACAAAAGTTTCGTTGAGCGAAAAGTATTGCCCGTGAATTCCAGCGTTTAAAGTAAAGCTTTCGGAAAATCGGAAAAGTCCTTGAGCATAAGGCTGAAAAACAGTATAGCTATCATCAGCACTAATTCGTTGGGTAAAATCAGGGTAACCGTCACCGTCGTTGTCTGGCTGTTCGTTTCGGTTGGCAACATCTGCCTGTAAATTGTAGCGTTCTAGCATAATCCCAGATCGTAAACTAAATTTATTAGTGAACTTTGCATTGTAAACAGAGGAAAGTGTCATACGTATTTCTGTATTGTCAACATCTGCAAATCGAAGAAGATTGGCTTGTGGTGTATCAAAATCATAAATACGATCTATTTCACCAATTTGACCACTAAATGATCCGCCAAGAGTAGTTTTTATGGAAGAAAAATTGTTTAAAGCTATTGTATGGCGAAGTCCCATCATACCAAATCGAGAAGTAAATTCTATTACTTCATCTGGAGCAGAAAAAAGGTCTTCCTCATCATAATCTTCTACACCATTAAATTCGATGCTAGAGTTTCCAGCAATACCAAAGAAGGAGAAGTTACCCAATTTAGATTTTCCAAAATCCAAGTTAAAAGAAATATCCGAGTAATTAGGTGTTGCACCAGTACCAAATCCGCCAGTTACACCAGCCAATCCATATCTGGCAGCTACTAAAAACGAACCATCTTTGCCCATTGGTCCTTCAGCCATACCTTCGAATCCTGTTAAAGCACCAACACCGACAGTGTATTCATAATTATCTGTATTTCCTTTTCGGAAATTGATGTCAAATACGCCACCCAAAGCGTTACCATATTCTGCAGGGAAAGCCGAAGTAATAAAATCAGAATTGCTCATTACATTTGGATTTAGTGCACTAACAGGGCTTCCAGTAGTTCCCAAAGAGCTAAAATGATTCGGACTAGGTACAGGTATTCCGTCTATTCTCCAAAGTAAACCCGTAGAGGAGTTTCCTCTAACAACAATATCATTTCTACTGTCATTAGGTGCAGAAACACCTGCAAAGTTAGAAGCCAAACGTGCCACATCACTACGACCTCCCGCATATTTTGTTATTTCGTCAACACTTACTTGACGTGCGCTTACGGCTGCAAGTTTGTTTATTGGTTTGTCTTTTTTGGATCTTGAATTTAAAACAACTTCTTTGAGTGTGTTGTACGTTGCATTAAGCCGAATGTCAAGAGGAACATCTTTTCCGCTCGTTACGTCAATGTTTGACAAAGTAACTGTTTCGTAACCTACAAATGAAAAGCTTACACTTGCACGACCAATAGGAAGATTGTCTAATCTATAAAGCCCTTCGGGATTTGTATTTGTTCCCGTACTATCCGCTAAAAAGATAACGGTAACTCCCTCGATAGGTTGTTCGGTCAAGTTGTCGATAATCTTACCTCTAATAGCTCCTTTTTGAGCAAAAGAACTGTAGCCAATGAAAAATAATATTAGGATTATTATTTTTCTGAAATCAATTGTGAATTCTATTTTTCCTTTTTTCATAATTTTCTATTTTTTTAACATTACAAAATTGCGTAAGATTAAAAAGATAGATTTAGCCAAAATACCTTTTGATGTAGTCAAAAGGATTATTAACAGTAAATTAATAATCCTTATAAATAAAAAACCAATAGAAAAAGAGATTGAACTTTCTATTGGTTATTAAATATGATTTACGAACTAGTATTATCCATTATCTACCACGGAATTTCACCTGTTTCTGGGTTCATATCCTCGGCAAAAAATTTCCCTGTTGGTCCATCATTATTAATTGTAGCATATTTAACGACTCTTTTTGCCGCATCTGCAACCGAGCCTTGACCAAGCATTTTATTGAAATCTGTTTTAGTTGAGCCTGGACTTACAGCATTAACTTTGAAAGGAAGTTCTCTTAATTCATAAGCTAAAACGAGCGTAAACATATTCAAAGCTGCTTTTGATGATTGATAAACCACACCTTTGTGTTTGTAATGAATAAAATTCGGGTCACTATGCAAGGTAAGTGAGCCTTGACTGGAACTTACATTTACAATTCTTGGTTCAGTTGATTTCTTCATTAAATCTAAAAATGCTTGTGTTGTTCTTATCACTCCAAATACATTTACTTCAAATACTTCTTTAAATTTATTTACATCAGTATCAGTGGAAGTGTGCATAATGGGAGTTTCTACATTAAATTCTATCCCGTTTATCCCGGAATTATTGATAAGAACATCTAAAGTTTCCATTTTTTCTCCTAACTCAATTCTTGCATTATTTACCGATGTATCATCAGTAACATCAATTTGAATAGCTTCTACATTGTTAAATCCTTCCGATTTCAATTTTTCTACTGCTTCGTTTCCCAATTTTTCATTACGACTTCCTAAAAAGACATAATAGTCATTTTGTAAAAGTTGTTTTGCTACTTCAAAGCCAATACCTTTATTAGCCCCTGTAATTAATGCTGTTTTCATTTTTTTCATTTTTAATTAATACTTCTGCAAAGTTATTTGCATTTAGTATACTTTTGTAACCGATATACAAAAGGATACCAAAATGACAGAAGAAGTAGCATTGCAAATAAAGAACTTAATAGCTCACGTTCAAGACACTTTATTCGTACTCGGGGGTAAGTGGAAGCTACCTATAATCATAGCTATTAAACACGGAAATCATCGGTTTAAGGATATTAAAGAATTTGTTCCTAAAATTACGAATAGGGTACTTTCTGCAGAATTAAAATCTCTTGAAGCAAACAAGTTAATTACAAGAACAGTTTGTGATACATCTTCTATTACTGTAGAATACAAAATCACAGAATACGCATTAAGTGTCAAAGAAGTAGTAAACACGATGGGTGATTGGGGTGCAAATCATCGAAAAAAAATAAAATAATAGTATTTTAGTTGAAACTATTTCTAAACTCGATTGGACTTACCCCACTTTTGTTTTTAAATAATTTACTAAAAGACTGCGAATTTTCTTGTTCTGAAATAGGTTGACGTTTTTTCTGTCGTAGTTCTTACTGAATTTTTTTAGACACTTCGTTTGGTTGCAAATGGATAAGTATTTTCGTGTCGTTCCATAATTTTTTTGCACGTTGCTGGTCATACGACAATTTAGAAGAACGCCTTTCAATCAACTTACCGTTATTTGATTGAAAATATTTTCCCGAACCATTTGAGTAGGCTTTGTCTGCCGAAACTGCTGCAAGAAACTGTCCTGATAAAATAGTTTCGCCCATTGTTACACCGTTACGTTTCATTACCCAACGCATAAATGAAGTTTCTGCTAACCATTGCAAAGGTTTAGGCATATTTCTTAAAAATCCTGTTCCCGTAGTTGCTCCGGGGTCATAGGCTATTGATAAAATTGAACTTCCCGATTTTGATAATCGTCTGTCCAACTCGTAAACGTAAGCTATCATATCCAATTTTGATGTGGCATACATTTTTCCCAATGAAATTGGCTTCGCACCATTTTTACCTGTGTTTGCCAATTCTGTTGCGGTAACTCCTGCGGCAATGCCCATAATTTTTCCGTCTGATGTGTCGGGGTCGTGTGTTCCGCTTGCGGTAAACACAATTCGCCCGTTGTCTGCAACTTTGTCTAACAACAACTCTGTCAATAAAACGTGTCCTAAATAGTTGGTAGCATATGTTTCTTCGTAACCGTCTGCGGTATAAGAAACTTTTCCGTTAAAACGAACACCTGCGTTGCAAATAATCGCTTGCAAATTGTCAACTTCGCCTTTGTCAATCAATGCCAAGCATTGAGCAACTCCCGAACGAACAGAAACCAAAGATGAGGTGTCCATTTTTATGACACTTACTTTTACTTTATAAGTTTGTTGCAGTTCTGATGCAACTACTTGCATTTTTTCGGGGCTTCTCCCTGCTAAAATTAAATTGTAATGATACTTTGAAGCTAAAAATTTAGAACATTCAAGTCCCAATCCGCTATGTCCGCCTGTTATTAAAATCGTTGCCATATTTTTTTATTTTTAAATTATGGTGCAAAGTTGGAACGATTAAACAAGATTACATTTAACATTTGGTAAATAGTAAGTTTAGCGGATATTTTTTCTTATTCGGCTTAATGATTGTTGCGTAATTCCCAAGTAAGAAGCAATGTAAGAAAGCGGTATGCGGTTAGTTGCATTTGGAAATTTTTTTAAAAATTCAAGGTAACGTGTCGTAGCATCTTGCGAAATTAGAGAACCGATGTTGTTCATTTTTTCTGTGTGATGTTTGGTCATAATTTTTTCAATCATTTTGTCCCAATCCAAAATTGTATCTGAAATTTCTTTCCAATCTTTTTTGGTAAACGTGATGAATTTGCAGTCGGTAACCGCTTCCAAATAAAATGTTGCTTCAAAATTTTCCCAATCTTTTATTAAGTGATTTTCGTCAAAAAAATACTTGGTAATTTCTTTGCCCTTGTTGTCATAGTATGCAACACGAATAATGCCATCCACAATAAAACCAATGTGTTTGGGTATTTTTCCTGCTTCCCAAAAGTAGTTGTCTTTCGGAAGTTCTAATGCTGCCGCCTTGCTTGTAATAAAGTCAATTTGCTGTTTGTTTAAGTTACCAAACTGCAACAAAAAATCTATAAACTGTTTCATATTTCAAAGTTAGCAATCAAAGTTAGTTGGTCAATTCACATTTGGTAAAAAATGCAGGGTTGGCTCCGGTAATTAATGCTTTTCTCATTTTAATTGTTTTAAATTATTATGATACAAAGGTCATCAGATGCAACTTGTAGAATTTAGCCTAATTGAGGAATTTGATAGTCAAAATGAGGTTTGACAATCCTTAATTAAAACTCTCCCTAAATTTTAAAGGACTTACTCCGCTTTTGTTCTTGAATAATTTTGAAAAACTTTGCGAATGTTCAAAACCTAATTCAAAAGCTATTTCGGAAACAGATAAATTTGTGGTAGAAAGTTTCTCTTTTGCTTTTTCGATTAGTTTATTGTGAATGTGTTGTTGTGTACTTTGTCCTGTATGTAACTTTAAAAGATTACTCAAATAATTAGGAGAAATGTTTAATTTTTCGGCTATTGATTGTACACTTGGTAATCCCGATTTTGAAAGGTTTTCGGTATTGAAATAGTCGTTTAAAAATCCTTCTATTTTTGATAAAATCTGATGGTTGCTAATTTCACGAGTGATGAATTGACGATTGTAAAACCGATCCGCATATTTTAGTAACAATTCTATTTGAGCAATAATTAAATCTTTACTAAATTTATCAATATTGGTGTGATACTCTTGTTTAATGCCTTCAAAAATGGTGGTGATTATTGTTTCTTCTTTATCCGAAAGAAACAAAGCTTCGTTGATGGTATAATTGAAAAATTCATATTGTTTAATTGTTTTTGCCAAAAATGATTTCCATAAAAAATCAGGATGAATTTGTAATAGATAGCCTGACCGATTGTTTGGGGCATTGGGATCAATTTCTATTCGGAGCACTTGTCCAGGAGCAAGAAACGACATTAATCCTTCGTCAAAATCATATTCCGACTGTCCGTAAAACATTTTGATACCATCTACTCTTTTTAGGGCAATAGAATAAAAATCCATCACAAAACTCAATGATTTTCCATCGGTTTGATGCACTACTTTTGAGTAATCAATCAGGCTAATCAACGGATGTTGCGGTTTGGGTAATCCTACAAAACGATGATACTCTGTGATGGATTTTATTCTTTTGATTTCCATATTTTGAATGTATTTATTTGTTTAACCAATTATGAAACAGTTTATTGTATAACGGTAAAATTACATAAAACATTAATGGAACTGCTAATGTAAGCACCAATGTTCGTATAGGCAAAGGAATTTTGATTAGTATATCGCCAAATAAAAAGAAAATAAAGGTTATTAGTGGATAGATTGCCAACCATATTAAGAAGGCTCTTTTGTGTCTGTTATTATCTTTCATAAGTAGATTTTTATTGTTTTTTATCGGTCTTATGTAATTCGCACATCATCATAGTTTTTTGCGACCAATTTTTGGTGATGCTCATTTCATAACCTAAATTTCATTGTAAGCCTTTGCAAAATTTACTGCAAAATCTTTGAGTTTTACTGTCCCAAAATGGCTTGGTTTGTTGTTTATATAATCTTCGTATAATAATCCGGAATCAATGGCGGCATACATTTCTGTAAGACCTGCGGCTATTTTGGGGTTCATTCCAATAGATAGTAATCCGTTTTCCATTTGTTCATTTGTCAATTGGACCCATTTCAAGTCATTATTTCCTATTGCTTTGCCTAAAACTTTTACTAATTCATTGTACGTAAGTTCTTCACTGGCAACATATCGAACGTTTCTGCCATCTAATTTTGTTGTCAATTCTTCAGTGATAACATTGGCTATATCTATTGGCGAAACCCAAGAATTGATTACATCGCCACCAATGTTAGAGGCTATAAATCCATTGTTTTTTGCTGAATATATTTGCGATAATAAATTATAATAAAACTCTGTTGGCCTAATGTGGGTAATCGAAACATCCGCTGCTAATGTATTTAAAATTCTCTCCACATTATGAGCACCTACTAAAATTCCATTTCCTGCTTCTAAATGTCCTCCAATAGTACTTAAGTTGACTACTCGTTTTACACCAGTATTTTTTATGGCATCTTTATAATTTTGCCCTATAGAACGATAATAAGATAGTAAATCGAAACTAGGATCAAAGTAATTTTCTGGTGGAACCATAGAATATACTGCATCTGCTCCAGTAAATGTTGCTGTTACAAATTCAACATCTTGCAAAGAACCAATGGCTGCTATTGCTCCTAAACTTTCAATTTCTGCCCGCTTTTTATCGTTACTACTAATTACTGTTACTGAATGTCCTTTTTGTATTAATTCAATTGTGAGTGGTTTGCTTATGTTTCCTAACGAACCTGTTACTACTATTTTCATCGTTTTGTTTTTATATGTGAATTCCTCCAGAAACTTCTAATCGTTGGGCATTGACCCATTTTGCATCATCACTACATAAAAAAGCTACTACACTGCCAATATCATCGACTACACCAACTCGACCAAGAGCGGTTTGGTTTGCAATCATAGCGTTCAAATCTTTGTTATCTCGTACAGCGCCACCACCAAAATCGGTTTCGATTGCACCAGGAGCCAATACATTTACCCTTATTTTTTTAGATGTAAATTCTTTTGCCATATATTTTGTAAGTGTTTCTAAAGCACCTTTCATACTAGCATAAGGTGCGTAACCATCATAAGCAAAACGAGTCAATCCAGAAGAAATATTTACAATTGCTCCATTCTCGTTCATAAACGGAAATAATTTCTGTGAGAGTAAATAAGGTGCTTTTAAGTGAACAGCATACATTTGATCTAAAGTAGCTTCCGTAGTTTCGGTTATTTTTTCATAAGCTCCAAAACCGGCATTATTGATAAGATAATCGAAATTTGGATTACCCTCGTGTTCTTGTAAATGCTCGTTTATTTGTGAAACAAAAGCATCAAAAGTATTCAATTTACTTACATCCAATTGGTAAGCAATTGCTTTTTGCCCCATAGCGAGTACTTCAGCCACTACTTTATCAGCCTCAATTTTATTGTTATTGTAGGTAAAAATTACATTCAATCCTTTTTTGGCAAGAGAAAGAACCATATCTTTTCCTAAACCTCGACTTCCACCCGTTACGAGTGCTATTTTGCTTTTCGTTGTCATAATTTATGTTTTAGATTATGAAGCAAAATTCGGTATATGCTATAAGTTGTATGTAGTCAAATCTATGATTGTTGTAGTCAAAAATTAAATACCGATTTTAATATTCTCTTTGAAATTTATTTAAGATGGTACTGTTTTTATTATTGGTTCAAACTTATAAAGTAGTGATAGTACAAAAAAAGTTATGAGATTAATTTTTAACATTGGTATTCAATCAATTGGCTTTATTGAATTTATTATCTGTTGCTGTAAATTTATTTCTTAAAATCTTCATATCCTCACTCACTTTTTGATCTAGAATTTTAGCATAATGTTGAGTGGTTTGAATGTTTTTATGACCAAGCATTTTGCTTACAGTTTCGATAGGAACTCCATTGGTAAGTGTTACTGATGTTGCAAAAGTATGTCTAGCCATATGAAAAGTGATTTCCTTTGAAATATCACATAGATCTCCAACTTCTTTAAGATAGGCATTCATCTTTTGGTTAGTCAAAATTGGCAGGATACTATCTTCGTTTAAACACTTTGGATGATTGGCATATTTTTGAATGATTTCTTGTGCAATTGACAATACTGGTATTTTTGACTTGGTATCTGTTTTCTGCCGATTCTTGAAAATCCATTTTTCGCCATCTATGCCTATTGCTATGTGGTCTTTCTTTAATCCTTTTACATCAACATAAGCTAAACCAGTATAACAGGAAAAAATAAAAATATCCTTTACTAAATTTAATCTTTCTGATGAAAATCGTTTGTTGTAAATCCTGTTTAATTCTTCTTCAGTAAGAAAATCTCGTTCCACTTCTTTCATTTTTCCTTCGTAGCGACTACAAGGATTTTTATCTAACCAATCGTTATCCAAACAGATTTTAATTATTTTTCTGAAATTCCTAACATATTTTACAGCAGTATTGTTATTGCATTTTTTAATACTTCGCAAATAGAATTCAAATTCGGTTACAAAAGCGTAATCAATTTTGTTTATGCTTATGTCCGAAACATTGTATTTCCATTGGATGAATTCTTGTAAGTGTTTCAAAGATATTTTAAATCGTTCCAATGTTCCATAAGCATACCCATTGCCGATAAGTTCTTCGATTTTATCATTGTGATTTTGATAAATGGGAATGATCATTCGCTCTCTTTGATGGGTTCCTAATATTCTTGATTTGAAATTTTCCAGAGATAATTCTTAATTTTTATGGATTAGTTCCATTTGAATATCAAATACTTTAGATTTCATTAAATCAAGATAGTTATTAATTGTTCTAGCTTCTTCCGAGCTGCCTTTCATTTTGGATAGTTCTGGCGACCATTTGGACTTGTCAATGAATTTCTTGGAACTGAATTCGAAGCGTTGTCCATCAACAGTCAATCGAATATAAATTGGTAATTGTCCAGCTGCATTAGCTTTTGTAGTTTTTGCATAAATGTGTAAAGTGATTTTTGCTTTCATAGTGGTAACCTTTTAATTAGTATTCAATTTAATTTTCTAATTGATAACAAACAAGATGTACATATTCTGAACAAGCATTGAACTGGTTGATAGTACGACTGTTTACAAGGATTGAGAAGATTTAGCGAGACCCTAAATTGTAAAATTTTTAGGGTCTCGATTTTGTTCCTTTCCAATTAAGATTGAATGAATAATTTGGTATATGCGCAAAAGAAAAAACCCTATAAATCATAAGATTTATAGGGTTTTAAAACCATTTGTTATTAAACTTGTGGGCGATGAGGGGTTCGAACCCCCGACCCCCTCGGTGTAAACGAGGTGCTCTGAACCAGCTGAGCTAATCGCCCTTTAGGGTTGCAACGTCTTTCGTTATTGCGAGTGCAAATATACATTTAGATATTGTATTTGCAAACAAAATCGAAAAAATAAATTAAATTTTATTTTACAATTCAACAAAAGTTAAAACTATATATAAATAGAGTATGATTTTTAAAAGATGAATTGAGATAGCCTTATATTTGCAAACAAAAATAATTCACATGGCAAGATTCCAAGAAAATGATTTACCTAAATCTAAATTAGATTCTAACTCACTCAATAAAGCGTTACGAATATTCAAATATGCCAAAAACCACAAATGGAAATTCTTTGTCGGTCTTGTTTTTCTGCTACTAACTAGTGCAACGGCTCTTGCTTTTCCTAAATTAATGGGGATGTTAGTCGATTGTGTAACCAATAAAGATTTAGATAAAGCCAACGAAATTGCATTAATGCTTATGGGAATTTTATTTCTACAAGCTATTTTTTCGTTTTTCAGAATCTCACTTTTTGTCAACTTTACCGAAAATTCATTGTCCAACATTCGCTTTGCATTGTATGAGAATTTAATCAAATTGCCGATGTCGTTTTTCTCTCAAAAGCGTGTTGGTGAGCTGAATAGTAGAATTAGTGCCGATATTTCGCAATTGCAGGATACTTTTACGACAACCATCGCAGAATTTTTAAGACAATTAATTTTAATCATTGGTGGTTTTATCATCCTGGCAAGTATCAGTCCAAAACTAACTTTGATGATGCTTTCTATAGTTCCTGTAGTTGCTGTTGCGGCAGTTGTTTTTGGAAGATTCATTCGAAAATACGGAAAAAAAACACAGGATAAAGTAGCCGAAAGTCAGGTAATCGTTGAAGAAACTTTACAAGGAATAAGTAACGTAAAAGCTTTTGCCAATGAATGGTATGAATTAGAACGTTATAAAAATAAAATCAAAGAAATTGTAAAAATTGCTATTAAAGGTGGTCAATACCGTGGGTATTTCGCTTCGTTCATCATTTTATGTCTCTTTGGATGCGTGGTTGCTGTGGTTTGGTACGGAATCACATTAACTATTAAAGGAGAAGTAGAAGGCGTTGGTGATTTGATTTCTTTTGTTTTATACACTACATTTATAGGTGCTTCTTTTGGAGGTATTGCCGAAATGTATGCACAAATTCAGAAAGCAGTTGGTGCTACAGAACGTGTTTTTGAATTATTAGACGAAACTCCAGAAAAAATAAACGCTACACCAAATGCTGCTTCAATCCAAAAGATACAAGGAAATGTTAGTTTTAACAATGTAGCTTTTAGTTATCCTTCTAGAAAAGAAATAAAAGTATTGAAAGACGTAAATTTCACTGCCAGTTTTGGTCAAAAAATCGCTATCGTTGGACCAAGTGGTGCAGGAAAATCAACTATTGCCTCCCTTCTTTTGCGTTTTTATGATATTGAAGGCGGAGAAATCTTAATCGATAATAAAAACATTCATGAATATGATTTAGAAAACCTTCGTGGCAATATGAGTATTGTTCCTCAAGATGTGATTTTATTTGGTGGAACCATCAGAGAAAACATTGCTTATGGAAAACCAAATGCCACCGAAGAGGAAATTCTTAAAGCTTCGAAACAAGCGAATGCTTTGAGTTTTATTGAAAGTTTCCCTGAAAAATTCGAAACTATTGTGGGTGAAAGAGGTATTAAACTTTCTGGTGGACAAAGACAGCGTATTGCCATTGCCAGAGCATTGCTGAAAAATCCAAGTATTTTGATTTTAGACGAAGCGACCTCGTCATTGGATAGTGAAAGCGAAAAACTGGTTCAAGAAGCCTTGGAAATTTTAATGGAAGGAAGAACAAGCATCATCATTGCGCACCGTCTTTCTACTATTCGTAGTGCCGATCAGATTTTAGTATTGGATAAAGGTGTAATTACCGAACAAGGAACACACCAAGAATTAATCGCTTTAGAAAACGGAATTTATAAGAACTTGAGTAATTTGCAGTTTAGTCATTCTTAAGATTTAAAATTTTAAAATATCACAAATCTGTAAAATCTGCGTCACAAAATTTTCAAGCAGATTTTACAGATTTTTTACATAGTTTCAAACTGATTACTAAAAACTGACCCCTGAATACTCACCTTCCTTTCCGTCTATCTCGTTCCATTTTTATCATTGTTAATTCCCGACTGGTTTGTCCCGTCACCGAAGTATTTTCTTCCGCACGGCGAATCAAATAGGGCATTACATCTTTTACGGGACCAAAAGGCAAATACTTCGCAACATTATATCCTTTTTCAGCTAAATTAAAACTGATAGTATCGCTCATTCCGTATAATTGTCCGAACCAAATTCTGGAATCATTCGGTTTTATTCCTTTTCCTTCCATCAAATCCATGAGTAAATAAACACTGGATTCATTATGCGTTCCTGCAAAAATGGATATAGTGTCAATTGCATATACGATATATTTCAGGGCTGCATCATAATTTTGATCCGTCGCTTCTTTGGAATCATGTATTGGAGATGAATAGCCATTTTCTTCAGCGCGCTCGTTTTCTTTTTCCATATAAGCACCACGAACGAGTTTTATTCCAACCTTAAATCCTTTGGTTTCTGCTTTTTTGTGTAATTTTTTCAAATAATCCAATCGATCTTTACGATACATCTGTAAAGTATTGAAAACAATAACCTTGGATGTATTGTATTGTTGCATCATTTTTTCAATCAAATCATCGGCAGCATTTTGCATCCAACTTTCTTCTGCATCAATTAATAAAGCCACGTCATTCTCATAAGCTGTTTTGCAGACTTTATTAAAACGCGCCACTACTCTACTCCATTCTTCAGTTTCATCTGAATTTAATTCTTGTCCTTCGCCTATTTTTTGGTACAATTCCAAACGTCCAAAACCCGTTGGCTTAAAAACTGCAAACGGAATGGCTTTTTTTTCTTTGGCGAAAGCAATCAGTTTCAAGGTCTTTTCCAAAACAACGTCAAATTGATCTTCCTCTTCCTTACCTTCCACAGAATAATCTAAAACAGACGAAACGCCTTTAGCAAACATTTTATCCACTACAACCAAACAATCTTCTTCATTCACACCACCACAAAAATGATCAAAAACAGTCGCACGAATCAAACCCTCAACTGGAAGATGCGCTTTTAAAGCAAAATTCGTAACCGCAGTTCCTATCCGAACCAGTGGCTCATTGGCAATCATTTTAAAAAGAAAATAAGCTCGATGGAGTTCTGTATCACTTTTTAAAGAAAAGGCAACTTGCGTGTTATTGAAAATATTTCGCATTTTTTGTGGGGTTTTAACACAAATATAAATAGAGTTTTGAATAGTATTCGACAAAAAATCCTTTATTTTGCGCTTTCATTTAATAAAACACTATGCAATCGATTCAAGCCAACAATTATCCAATCTATTTCAACGAAAACGGATATGAAGCTCTTAATTCATTCCTAAAGGAAAGTAAATATTCAACTCTATTTATTATTGTAGATAACAATACGAATGAATCTTGTTTGAATAAATTTCTACCTTATTTAGAAACAGATTTGAAAATAGAAATCATTGAATTTGAGTCTGGTGAACCCAATAAAAACATCGAAACTTGTATTCAAATTTGGAATGTTTTGACAGAATTGGGAGCCGATAGAAAAAGTTTGGTTATCAATTTAGGTGGCGGGGTGGTTACTGATTTAGGAGGTTTTGTAGCTTCTACATTCAAAAGGGGAATGGATTTTATCCATATTCCAACCACGCTACTTTCTATGGTTGATGCTTCTGTTGGTGGAAAAACAGGTGTTGATTTAGGGAATTTGAAAAACCAAATTGGCGTTATCAATGTACCCAAAATGGTACTCATTGATACTCAATATTTAACAACACTTTCCAAAGACGAAATGCGCTCCGGACTTGCCGAAATGCTAAAACACGGATTGATTTATGACAAAAATTATTGGGAGAAATTCTTGGATTTAAAAGCCGTTGATTTTGCTGATTTCGATGAATTAATCTATCGTTCTGTCGAAATTAAGAATGAAATTGTAATACAAGATCCTACAGAGAAAAATATTCGAAAAGCACTAAACTTTGGACATACTTTAGGTCACGCTATCGAAAGCTATTTCTTGGAAAATGAGAACAAAAAGAACTTATTACATGGAGAAGCCATTGCGGTTGGAATGATCCTTGAAAGTTATATTTCGTGGAAAATGAATTTAATAACTATTGATGACTATATTCAAATTAAGACTACCATAAAATCGATCTATGATGATGTAGTTTTTGAAGAAAATGACATCGAACCTATACTGGAATTGCTGATTCATGACAAGAAAAACGAATACGGCAACATTCAGTTTGCTTTGATTCAAGCAATCGGAAAAATAAAAATCAATCAATCGGTTGAAAACGAATTGATTCTAAAGGCTTTCCACGATTACAAATCTTAATCTTTTTTTATAAAAAAGGGTTGCATTACGTCTATTATATTTTTTACATTTGCAGGCAATGAAAGAAAATCAAAACCAAAGAAATTACAATTCCACCAAAAACGAAAACAATAGCTCTTTTCAAAGAATATTGAAACGTTTTTATGGTAGTGAAGAAATTTTTAGTTTTGATTTATTTCAATATTCGAAAGCTCATCAAGAAAAACTTCAAATTGTTTTTGCCAATATTAGAGTTTGAATTTTAGTTTAATTTATTGATAAAATACATTAATCTAAAATACATAAAATCAAATGAATACAAAATATTTCGATTTAATTAATCAGACTTATTATTTCCCTCAAGAAGAGTTTACTTTAAGTAAAGACAACCTCGAATTTCACAATATCGATTTGATGAAATTAGTAGAAAAATACGGTACACCATTAAAATTTACTTATTTACCTCAAATTTCCAACAACATTAACAAAGCCAAAAACTGGTTTCGTAAGTCGATGGAAAAAAACAACTACGAAGGTAAATACTATTATTGCTATTGCACAAAAAGCTCTCATTTTCAATATATTATGAATGAAGCTTTTAAAAACAATATCCACATCGAAACCTCTTCTGCTTTTGATATTAATATTGTTGAAAATTTATTGGAATCAGGTAAAATCAATAAAAGCACTTATGTGATTTGTAACGGTTTCAAAAGAGATCAATACATCGAAAACATTGCTCGTTTGATTAATCATGGACATAAAAATACGATTCCAATTATTGATAATTATGAGGAATTAGATATTTTACAAGAGCAAATCAAGCGAAAATTCAAAATCGGAATTCGTATAGCTGCCGAGGAAGAACCAAAATTTGAGTTTTACACTTCTCGTTTAGGAATTGGTTACAAAAACATTGTTCAGTTTTATAAAAAACAAATTCAGGACAATAAGAAATTGGAACTTAAAATGTTACACTTTTTTATCAATACTGGAATTAATGATAATGCCTATTATTGGAACGAATTGGTGAAGTGTATCAAAGTATATGTAGCTTTGAAAAAAGAATGCCCAACATTGGATGGATTGAACATTGGTGGTGGTTTTCCAATAAAAAACTCATTGGCATTTGAATACGACTACCAATACATGATTGACGAAATCATCAATCAAATCAAAATTGCTTGTGATGAAGCCGAAGTAGATGTTCCTAACATTTTTACCGAATTTGGATCCTATACAGTTGGAGAAAGTGGTGGTGCAATTTATCAGGTTTTGTATCAAAAGCAGCAAAATGATAGAGAAAAATGGAATATGATCGATTCTTCTTTTATCACAACTTTACCTGATACTTGGGCTATTAACAAGCGTTTTATCATGCTGGCTGTAAACCGCTGGAATGATACTTACGAAAGAGTTTTATTGGGCGGAATGACCTGTGATAGCGATGATTATTACAATTCCGAACAAAATATGAATGCCATTTATTTGCCAAAATACAACAAAGAAAAACCATTATATATAGGCTTTTTCAACACAGGAGCTTATCAAGAAACTATTGGAGGTTACGGCGGATTACACCACTGTTTGATTCCACAACCAAAACACATTTTGATTGATAAAGATGAAAATGGAATTCTAGCAACAGAAGTTTTCTCTGAACAACAAACCGCTGAAGATGTTTTAAAAATATTAGGTTACGACAAAAAATAAATAGTTAACACATAAATAGTCAATTTAAAAATTCGCTACATTTGAGAATGTTTTTTTTCAATCTTTCGGTTTTTAAATCTTTAAATTAAAAAAAATGAGTAAAGGACCAATCAGTCAGTTTATAGAAAAGCATTACTTGCATTTCAACTCTGCATCGTTAGTTGATGCTGCAAAAGCATACGAACAACAGTTAGCCAACGGGGCAAAGATGATGGTAAGTATGGCTGGTGCAATGAGTACCGCCGAAATTGGGAAGATTTTTGCCGAAATAATTCGTCAGGATAAAGTACAAATCATTTCTTGTACTGGTGCCAATCTTGAAGAAGATATTATGAATCTTGTAGCGCATTCGCATTACGAAAGAGTACCAAATTATCGTGATTTGACTCCGGAAGATGAATGGGCTTTACTAGAAAGAGGATTAAATCGTGTGACCGATACTTGTATTCCAGAGCACGAAGCATTCCGTCGTTTGCAAAAACACATTTACAAAATTTGGAAAGATGCCGATAACAAAGGCGAAAGATATTTTCCGCATGAATTTATGTATAAAATGTTGCTTTCAGGAGTTTTGGAAGAATATTACGAAATTGACTTAAAAGACAGCTGGATGTATGCTGCTGCCGAGAAAAATTTACCTATTATTGTACCAGGTTGGGAAGATAGCACTATGGGAAATATTTTTGCTTCTTACGTTATCAAAGGAGATTTGAAAGCATCTACTATGAAATCAGGTATTGAATATATGACTTTCCTAGCCGATTGGTATCCAAAAAATAGCTCAAACGGAATCGGTTTCTTCCAGATTGGTGGAGGAATTGCTGGAGATTTTCCAATTTGTGTAGTGCCAATGTTGTACCAAGATATGGAAATGCACGATATTCCTTTTTGGAGTTATTTTTGCCAAATTTCAGACTCTACAACCAGTTATGGTTCGTATTCTGGAGCGGTACCAAATGAAAAAATCACTTGGGGAAAATTAGATATCAAAACCCCAAAGTTTATTATCGAGTCGGATGCTACTATTGTTGCTCCATTAATTTTTGCTTATTTGTTAGATTTATAGAATATATATGAAAAGAGTAATTGTTGACTACGCCAAACTAACTAACGAAATTTTAAACCTTCTTGTCGAAAAATTTCCTGACGGTTATGATGATTCAGATGTGATTCGTTTTAGAAATGCCAAAAACGAATTAATCGAAGCAGTAGAAGTTCGTACGGAGGACACTATTTATTTAGTAAAAATCAGTACTAAACTGGCTGATAGAATCGAAAATTATGATGAAGATGATGAAATCGAAATCGAACCAATCGCAGATATTGCTATAGATGACGATGAGGCTTCTGATGACGAGGACGATAAACCAGAATACAAAGATGATGATGTTTCTGGAGACGACGACGACGACGATGACGACGCTGATGAAAACGAGATTCCTGAAGATGAGGAAGATGAAGACGAAGAATAATAGTTTTTCGAGATAAAATACTACAAGGAACTCCTAATGGAGTTCCTTTTTTTATTATTTTTGGTTTTGCTGGAAATGCTGTAAAAGTTTTCAACCACATAGTTTTTATTGTAGCAACATAGATTCAATTTTAGAAATCTTGAATTTTACATAGTTTACATAGTTACTATGTGAAAAAAGTATTTTCTATGACGCTCTTCTTTAATAATTTTAAAATCAATTCTATGTGGTTTAAATTTATGTCAAGTTTGTTTCCATACAAAAGCCAGTAAATCCTAATTTTTAGAACTCACAAAAAATATACGCCAAATGACAACAACCAATTTACACGCCACACTCAAAGAGAATTTTGGGTTCGAAAAATTCAGACCCAATCAAGAAGACATTATTAATTGCGTTCTTTCTGGACAAGACACTTTAGCTATCATGCCAACAGGCGGAGGAAAATCCATTTGTTTTCAACTTCCTGCTTTAGTACTGTCTGGAATTACTATTGTGATTTCTCCATTAATTGCGTTGATGAAAGATCAGGTCGATAGTTTGAAAGCCAACGGAATTGCTGCCTGTTTTATAAACAGTAGTCAATCTAACGAAGAACAACAATTACATATTCAAAACTTGATAGAAAATAAAGTTAAGTTGGTTTATGTAGCTCCAGAGAGTTTGTCCTATCTCGAAAATGCTTTTAGTCAAATCACCGTAAGTTTAATTGCCATTGACGAAGCACATTGCATTTCGGCTTGGGGTCACGATTTTCGACCGGCTTACACCAATTTGGGTTATCTAAAAAATCGCTTCCCTTCTACTCCAATTCTGGCATTGACGGCAACTGCCGGTAAAGCCACCCGAACGGATATTACGGAACAATTGAATTTGGTCAACCCAAAAACATTTGTTGCTTCATTCGATAGAAAAAATTTAAGCCTTGAAGTTCGTCCCGCTTTGGATCGAGTAAAACAAATTATCGATTTCATAAAAGACAAACCTAACGAATGCGGTATTGTCTATTGTTTGAGTCGTAAAACTACAGAAGAGCTTGCTGAAAAATTGCAAAAAATAGGAATTAATGCCAAAGCCTATCACGCTGGTCTATCGAATGAGATTCGTTCTAAAACTCAAGATGAATTTATAAACGATGATTGCCAAGTGGTTTGTGCCACGATTGCTTTCGGAATGGGAATTGACAAATCGAATGTTCGCTGGGTAATTCATTATAATTTGCCTAAAAATATTGAAGGTTATTACCAAGAAATTGGACGAGCTGGTCGGGATGGTTTGCCATCGGAAACTGTTTTATTCGAAAGTTATGGCGATATGATTCAGTTGCAAAAATTTGCTTCCGAAGGTTTGAATGCCGAGGTACAACTGGCAAAACTGGAACGAATGAAACAATATGCTGATGCGTTGAGCTGTCGCAGGAAAATTTTGCTTTCTTATTTTGGCGAATTGGTTACCGAAAATTGTGGCAATTGTGATATTTGCAAAAATCCTCCCGCTTTTTTTGATGGAACCATCATTGCCCAAAAAGCGTTATCGGCTATAATTCGCTTGCAGGAATCGGAAGCATTACCCGTGATTGTTGACTTTTTGAGAGGTTCAAAAAACGCTTCCATTTTTGATAAAAGCTACCAGAATTTAAAAACATACGCTGTTGGCGCCGATATTTCTTGGTATGACTGGAACCAATACCTTATTCAACTGATTAATTTAGGCTATTGCGAGATTGCTTTTCATCAGCAAAATAAAATAAAATTAACTCCTTTTGCCAAGAAAGTTTTGTTTGAAGGTCAAAAAGTACAATTGACAGCGGTACAAAAAATCAGTAAAGAAAAGATCGAAACTAAAGAACGAAGCATTAAAACAGCTGCTAATTCACTTTTTGAAACCTTAAGAAAGTTGCGTTCGGAAATTGCCAAAGAAGAAGAAGTTCCTGCCTACATTATTTTTAATGATGCCACCTTAAGACAACTCGAAGCCGAAAGACCCATGAGTGATGAAGAATTCCTCAACATTGACGGAGTTGGAAAAGCAAAATTAGAGAAATATGGCGATGCATTTATAAAAGCTATCATCGAATTTCAAAAAAACAAAACCGTTAGAGCCAAAAAAGAAGGAAGTACTTATGTGACAACTTTAGAAATGTATCAAAGTGGATTGTCTGCTGAAGAAATTGCTATTAAAAGAAGTTTAGGCTTCAGCACGATAACTTCACATTTAGCCAAATTATACATTGATGGCTATCCTATAGATTTTAATACCTATATCACTGCCGAAGAAATTTCAAAAATTGCATCGGCTAAAATTAAATTAGAATCTCCAAATGCTTTAAAACCCTACTTCGATTATTTTGAAGAGCAAATGGGGTATGATAAAATTAGAATTGGTTTAGCTATTATTGAGAGAAATACAGAATTAAAATAACACTACTCTCTCTATATGAGGAATAAAGCGCTAAAAAAAGCGAGGCAATAAATATTAGTCTAAATTATCTAATATTTCCATAGCATTTTATTAATTACACTTATTTGTTAAACAAAGAAAACAACCACCAAGAGTTGAAAACTTTTTTTCAAATATATAAATTATTCTTACAAATAATTAATAATTTTCTGATTTATATTATTTATTTTTTTCTTGATCTTTAGTTATCTTTTCAACTACTTCTTTTGTCAATACAACCAATTCATTCGTTTTGCAATCCCAAATGTTTACATATTTTTCAGAAATTACTTGATGCGTTTTCCATTTAGCAAATTTCTGATAAAGCATTAATGTACAAATGTCCGTAGCGGTTATAAAATCGCCTGTTTCTGGCAAATGACTGTGCATTGCTCCCTCAATTTGTATTCCTTCTTCTTCCTTTCCGCCATAAGTAATTGGAATCAAATTTTTGTGAAGTTGCTTTTTAATCAGCAACTTATTGTTTTTATCAAAAGTCAGCAAATAGTCGTTTCCAAACAGCACCACTCCATTTTTATTGGGTCCCGTCAAAACGTAAACCTTCTTTTCCTTTCCTACAATCAAGGGAATCAAGTTCAAGTTGGAGTTTTCATATTGTTTGAACAACTCTTTGTCCGCATTAATTTCATCCAATGCCAACTTCCTGATTTCGTAAATGTCGTTTTCATTTTTGGTAAAGAATCTTTCGGTTGAATCTATTTTTGCTGTCTTAACATTGTAGGTTTCATCAAAAGAAATAGTTCCAATCACCATTGGATTATCAGATTTAGAAAAGAAAATACATTTAGAAACCTCCTTTTCAACATACGAAAAATAGCCTCCAATATTCTGCCTGTCTTTGTATTTTTCCAAGAACAAATCCGTTCCATACCAAGAAGCCATTTCAGATTTGTAGAGCAATTTTCCTTCCGCCACAATGGGTTCAGCTTCTTTTGTTGGATTTTTTTGTGCCAAAACACTTAAAGTAAAAAGAGTAAAAATGAGGGTTAGGGATTTGTGCATTTTGATGAGCTTATGTTATAGATTCGCTTTGAGATTTTATTAGTATTATTGGTGTTTATAGCTCCGCAAAGTCTCCGACTTTGAGGTAGTGATTTTCGGTTTTCAACCGACATTGTTTTGGATTGAATTTTATGTCAGTCATAGACTGACGAACACTTCCTCAAAGTCGGAGACTTTGAGGAGCGGGGTTAGAAATTTGTTCATTTTGATGAGCTTATGTTATAGATTTGGTTTGAGATTTCATTGGATTGTTGGTGTTTATGGCTCCGCAATTCCGATAGTCCATTTATACTCTATTTTTTATCGCTTTTGCAATAATCAAGTCATCTTCTATTTTTAATAATGTTAAAAATAATAATTTTAAGTACGTAAAATAAGCATATTCGTGTTTCTGTAATTCCTCTGGGTTTGCTTGTGTGCCATGTAAGTAACTATTTCTTAGATCTAAACCATTGGTAAATTCACTTTTATTGAGAAAATAATTGAAATATGCTTGTTCAGGTTTTGAAAATAATGAGCTTTCAATGATAACAATATTTTCAATTTTCATTTGTTGAACTTCTTGTCTAAAATTCGATGAGTAACGATATAATGAAGCAACCTCATTATCGTACAGATCTTTTAATATTATTACTCTTTCAGGATTTTTTATTTGTATAAAATCATCAATGTCTATAAAGATAAATCCTCTGTCTATAAGATAATTTAATTGAGGTTTTTGATGTTTTTCATAATTACTGAATTTTACTTTTTCGTTTTGAAGTAAATCAAAAAAATTATGATATTTTTTTTCTTTGAATGGGTCAACAAAAGCAAGAAGTGTTTGGTCAGAGAAAAATAAATTTGAGCATCCAACCATTTCTTTATTGTCTTCATTAAAGTAAATGTACTTGTTTTGATTTAAGCTTGGAATGTCTTTTATCGTAGTTGGAGAAGATGATATTTGTAAAAGCTCAAAATCAACAATCCCATCTTCAACAAAGAGTTTGAATTGTTTTAATACTGATTCAAATTCAGGGGCTAATAATCGTACTTTTTCAGAATATGATATAGCTGAAGGAATTGAAAAACGAGCATTGTCTGCAAACTCATATTTTTCTTGAAACGATGAAGTAAAAACGTGGTGCAAAATATTTTCTAAAGAGTTTTCTAAATCGCTAATTACTTTGTTGTAAGCTACAATTTGAATATGTGAGGTCATTTCTAATAAGTTAAATGCTGTGCTAACTCTGTATTCATTTTGTGAATGAACGCCCATAATTCTTTCAAATACTCCCATCTCATTTTTCTTGTTCACAAGATTTATTCTGTGCTGAATATCAAGATATTCAAATAAAATTCTGAAATTCTGAAATAGTGAATGTGGATTGTCGTTTTGTTTTATGTAATCAATACTATATTTGTAGTTTGCAACTAAATTATCATCAATAAACCCATCTTTTATTTTTGTAGTGTTTTCTTCAAAAACAATAGAAACGCCATATTTCATTCCACTTTTCTCTGCGAAAAATTTTTCTGTCTCACTTTTGTGTAAGCGTTTTGCTTTAAGCCTTGTTTTGTCTGTAATTTTGAAATCGTTTCGATTTCTTACATTTTGTATTAATTTAATATAGTTATAATTAACATCACTAGAATCTAAATAATTTGAGATAATATTTTCTTTATCCTCAACAGTTAAACTTTTAGGGATAAACTTCTCATTTTTTTTATTAAAATTTTCCTTGATTTCATAAATAGAAAGCAATATTTCAGCAGATTGAGAATAAGTTAATAGGAAGTTTTTTAATTCGACATTGTAATGTTCTACTATGCTTTTATGAGTTAGTATATTGTGTATTAAGTTTGGTTCGTTTGCGAGTAAATCTCTAAAATTAATTTTTGATATTCTCTTGAATACTGTTTGGTTACTAACTAATTCCTAAAATGATTTAGTATATTCTCTTAAAGTGCTATTATATAAATTAGTAATATTTGTATCATTTATATTAGACATAAATCGTCCTATGATTTTACCATATTCAATAACTTTCTGTTTGAAGTTTATAATATCTTCTTGTGTCCAACCTTTTAAATATAATTCATTATCAATGTATTTTTTTATATTGTAAAGTTCTAAAATATCGTTAATATCGGTATAATTTGAGAGTATTTCATTTCTTAATATATTTTCTCCTTTTGCAAGTTGGTGACTACCTGCCATATCTTCTATAGAATAAAATTGAACTCTGTTTAAATCAACTTCGTGCTTATTCATTTTTATTGGTTATATTTTATTGGTTTTGGTCTTTTTGGTTGGGTGACCACTTATATGCAGGCAAAACAAAACTTCGTATATACACCCAAAATCGTGCAGGTTGGCAAAAGTTTGTTTCGCTTTATTTTCTTCCCAAATATATTAAATAATTCCTACAAACCATTAAAACAACTATTTATTTTTCCTACTTATAAAAAGGTGTTAAAAATTTGACAGTTTATCTTCTTTTGCGTGGAAATCCAGCGGATTTCAATATTTATAGCAACCAAAATACCACGCAACACCAACCCCAGCGGGGTTGCATTATTTAGGAAAACATACAAACCCGCTGGGGTCAATATGAAAATCGAATATTGTTGCTATAAACATTTGACCTTTCCAAGGTCTTCTTAATCATTAACTTAATAACATTTGGCATACCACAATAAAAATCTAAATTCCATTTTAACTTAATACCTTAAAAAAGTATTAAAATATCGAACAAATAATCAATTCTCATTATAAATAAAGTAATTTGGCAACAAGAATGATTATTTTTGAATACATTATATAGCGATTATGGACAAGATAAAAATACTTTGGGTTGATGATGAAATCGATTATTTGAAACCCCACATTTTATTTCTAGAAAAGAAAAATTATAGCGTAACTACCTGCAATAACGGGCGTGACGCCATTGATATTTTTGAAGAAAACAATTTTGACATTGTTTTTCTGGACGAAAATATGCCCGGAATGAGCGGTTTGGAAACCCTTTCGGAAATGAAGGAAAAAAAATCGTCTATTCCGATGATTATGATTACCAAAAGCGAGGAAGAATATATCATGGAGGAAGCCATTGGTTCTAAAATTGCCGATTATTTGATAAAACCAGTAAACCCAAATCAGATTTTGTTGAGTTTGAAGAAAAATCTAGATCATTCCAGATTGATTTCACAAAAAACGACTTTGGATTATCAGAAAGAATTTCGCAAAATTTCGATGGAAATGGCGATGGTAAATTCTTATGAAGATTGGGTTGAATTGTACAAAAAATTGATTTTCTGGGAATTGGAACTCGAAAACATTGACGATCAAGCAATGATAGAAATTCTAGAATCTCAAAAAGTAGAAGCCAACTCGCAATTCGGAAAATTCATCGAACGAAATTATGAAGATTGGTTCGCACCAAAAGCAGATAAACCAATTCAATCACATACATTGTTCAAAGAACTAGTAGTTCCTGAATTGAAGAAAAAAGACAAGCCTATTTTATTTGTTGTGATTGATAATTTACGCTACGACCAATGGAAAGTTTTTGAAAGCGTTGTTGGAAATCACTACAAATTAGAAAAAGAAGTACCTTATTATTCGATTTTACCAACGGCGACACAATATGCTAGAAATGCCATTTTCTCTGGTTTAACGCCATTGGATATGGAAAAACAGTTTCCTCAATATTGGAAAAATGATCCTGAAGAAGGTGGAAAAAATTTATTTGAAGCTGAATTTTTAACAGCTCAAATCAAACGATTAGGATTGAATATTAAAGAAGATTATTTCAAAATAACCAATCTTGCTGGTGGAAAAAAACTAGCCGAAAATTTCAAATCTTTAAAATCCAATGATTTGGTTACAGTAGTTTACAATTTTGTAGATATGCTTTCGCACGCCAAAACCGAAATGGATGTTGTCAAAGAACTCGCTTCAGATGATAAAGCCTATCGTTCCTTAACCTTAAGTTGGTTCAAAAATTCGCCACTTTTAGAAATTATTCAGCAGGCTCAAAAACTGGGTTTCAAGTTGATTCTGACCACAGACCACGGAACCATAAACGTAAAAAATCCGTCGAAAGTAATTGGTGATAAAAACACCAGTTTGAATTTACGTTACAAAACTGGACGTAGTTTAACTTATGAACAAAAAGATGTTTATGCGGTGAAAGAACCAAAAAATATTGGTTTACCAGCCATAAATATGAGTAGTTCTTATATTTTTGCAAAAAATGATTTGTTCTTGGCTTATGTCAACAACTACAATCATTATGTGAGTTATTATAAAAACACCTATCAGCACGGAGGGATTTCATTAGAAGAGATGATTATTCCGTTTTTGATATTTAACCCTAAATAATAGTATTCAGTGATCAGTTTGCAGAAACACGAACACTGAAGACTGAACACTGAACACTAAAAATATGGAAATCACCTTTTCATTAAACGAAATTAATGATGTTGCGCAACAAATTTTAGCGCAAAATCCGAATAAAGTAATCCTATTTCACGGAGAAATGGGCGTTGGAAAAACGACTTTGATAAAATTTTTGGCAAAAAATATAGGAATAAATGATGTTACCAGCAGTCCTACTTTTTCTTTAGTTAACGAATACCAAACCAATGATAATCAAACCGTTTATCATTTTGATTTTTATAGACTAAAAAATGAAATTGAAGCCTTGGATATGGGAGCTGACGAGTATTTGTATTCAGGGAATTGGTGTTTTATCGAATGGGCAGAAAAAATTCCGAGCTTAATTCCTGAAGCACATTCAACAATTTCCATAACTTTGCTTGCTGACGGAAATCGTTCATTAGAATTAATTTAATATAACCTATTATTCTCCTAAAACTTTTTCCGTAAATTGTATCATTAATTTCACAGATCCATGTCGATAACTCCATTTACAAAGCAACAGTTACTTCCTCAAGAAGAAAAACTTGAAATTGCCAGACACAAAAGCGAACTTTTTATTGGACTACCAAAAGAGACCAGTCATCAAGAACGCCGAATTTGTCTTACTCCTGATGCTGTAAATTCATTAACTTATCAAGGACATCGAGTAATGATCGAGGCTGGAGCGGGAGAAAGTTCGAGTTATTCGGATAAAGAATACGCCAATGCGGGTGCTGAAATTACAAACGATACCAAAAAAGTTTTTAGTTGTCCCATAATACTAAAAGTAGAACCAGCCAGTTTAGCAGAAATAGAAATGATTAATCCCGAATCAATTATTATTTCAGCTATCCAAATAAAAACCAGAAGTAAAGATTATTTTTTGGCTTTGGCCAAAAAGAAAATCACTGCTCTAGCATTTGAATACATAAAAGACGAAGACGGTACTTATCCTGCTGTAAAATCCTTGAGCGAAATTGCTGGAACAGCTTCTATTTTAATCGCTGCCGAATTGATGATTACCAATGAATTTGGTAAAGGATTGTTATTTGGCAATATCACTGGGGTTCCTCCTACTGATGTGGTTATTCTTGGTGCAGGAACTGTTGGAGAATTTGCTGCAAAAACGGCTATTGGCTTGGGGGCCAATGTAAAAGTTTTTGATAATTCAATCACTAAATTAAGACGGTTGCAAAACCATTTGCCACAGCGCATTTTCACTTCGACCATTCAACCTAAATCTTTATTGAAAGCACTTCGAAGATGCGATGTTGCCATTGGAGCCATGCGTGGCAAAGAACGTTGCCCCGTTATCGTAACCGAAACTATGGTCGAACACATGAAAAAAGGAGCTGTAATTGTTGATGTTAGTATTGATACCGGCGGTTGCTTCGAAACATCAGAAGTAACAACTCACGAGAAACCTACTTTTATAAAAAATAACGTTTTACATTATTGCGTGCCGAATATTCCTTCAAGATATTCTAAAACAGCTTCACTTTCAATCAGTAATATCCTCACTCCTTACTTGTTACAAATTGCCGAAGATGGTGGATTAGAGAGTGCTATCAGATGCAACAATGGTTTAAAAAATGGTGTTTATTTGTACCACGGAATTTTGACGAACAAAGCCATAGGCGATTGGTTTAATTTACCTACAAGTGATATTAATTTAATCGTTTTTTAAAGAAACTTTCCGTTATCTTTGCCGAAAATTTCGTTTCATGAAATCGCCAAGAAAAAAGGTTTTATTTTAAACAAATACCAATAGATAAAGGCGATGTCATAAATACCCTACAACAAATATATTTTTACATTTATGAAATTTGCTCACCGTTTTGCTTATTATTTAGTTGGATTAGTAATGGGTTGCTTTTTTGTGGCCGCCGTATATAGCGGAAAAGACACGCGTTGCAATTATTTTCCAAATGCCAGAGTTTTAAATGACTTAAGAAACAAACCTTTTCATTATTCTGATAAAGCATCACAAATATTAGCCGAAAAATGGATTGATACCAGCGATATTAAAAACTGTTTGAAATTTGGCGATGTAGATTTTGACAAAAGTAATGTAAAAGTAGGAAGCGGAAAATTATATACAATTGATGGTAAAACCACAAAAAATCAACAAATCACACTCAAAGTAGTTAACTACTCTGAAAAAGCTGTTTTACAAGATATTATCAAGAAATAAAATTTCATTTACTCCTAAAAAACTCATCAAGAACTTGATGAGTTTTTTTACTGAATACTACCACTAAATTACTTTTTGCCTATTTCTATTATCTCCAAATCTTTGATTTTATCACCTTCAATTACAAATCGCAACATTGTTCGCATTTGATGAAATCCGCTTTTTCCTGCCGCTCCTGGATTCATGTGCAGCAGATTATGTTTCTTATCGAAAATTACTTTTAGAATATGCGAATGCCCACAAATGAATAATTTTGGAGGATTTGCTATCATTTCAGCTTTAATATTAGGATTGTATTTTCCGGGATAACCGCCAATATGTGTAATCCAAACATCCACGCCTTCGCACATAAAACGATTGTGCAATGGGAATTCCATTCGAGCCTTATCATCATCTATATTCCCGTAAACGCAACGCAAGGGTTTCAATTTCTTTATAGTATCGGTCACGACTAAATCACCAATATCGCCAGCATGCCAAACTTCATCAGCTTGTGTCACATATTTAAGAATCGTATCATCAATATGACTGTGTGTGTCAGAAAGCAGGAGGATTTTTTTCATATTTAATTTAACCGAAATGATGCAAAAGCGCAAAGTTTTTTTTTCACAAAGTTATTATTTAAGATCAAAGTTTAACGCTTTTTAATTTCAGTTTTGGGAAAACTTTAAAGGTATAGTAAACTTAAATCTTTGTAAATTTGTCCTTCAAAATGTATAAATTCGATTTCATTCAGCATAATCTGAAGTCTGAAATCTAAATTCTGAAATCTGAATTGAGGTATTTTATAAAACTAGCATACAACGGAACTAATTATCATGGATGGCAGTACCAACCCAACGCTTCGTCTGTACAGGAAACGCTAAACAAAGCAGTTTCGGTTGTGTTGAATAAAGAAATTAATCTCATGGGAGCAGGACGAACCGATACGGGTGTTCACGCCACCGAAATGTATGCGCATTTTGATATTGAAAAACCGTTCGAAAGCAAAAACATTATCCACAAACTCAATTCGTATTTACCCAAAGACATTGTGGTTTATGACATTATTCCCGTTCATGACGAAGCTCATGCCCGTTTTGATGCTACAAAAAGAACGTATGAATATCATATTAATCCATTTAAGGATGCTTTTCTACAAGACGGAAGCTGGTATTTCCACCAAAAACTGGATTTGGATTTAATGAATGAAGCTTCAAAATTATTGTTCGACCATATAGATTTTCAATGTTTTTCGAAAGTAAATACCGATGTTAATACTTTTGATTGCACTATTTTTGAGGCACATTGGATCCAAAAAAACAATAAAATAATATTCACCATTTCAGCCAATCGATTTCTGCGAAATATGGTTCGAGCTATTGTTGGAACATTGGTAAACGTTGGTTTACATAAAATTACATTAGACGATTTCAATGAAATTATTAAGAGTAAAAATCGAGAAAAAGCTGGATTTTCAGTTCCCGCACACGGTTTGTATTTGACCCAAATTGATTACGATTATTTTTAGAAGAGAAAAGAAAATAGAGCAAAGAACCAAGAGAATAGATTATAGAAATGATTATAAAGCAGTAAACAGTTTCAATTTCAAATTTTAAAAAATCTGAAATCTAAAATCTAAAATCTGCAATCTGAATTATGAAAGCAAAAGTATTTGACACAACAGTATTTAAAAGAATATTAAAATACACTAAACCATACCAATGGCGATTCAATAGCGTGATTGCATTCGCTGTTTTCTTGTCATTATTTGCCGCTTTACGTCCTTTAATCCTACAAGGAACTGTGGACACTTACATTAAACCCAAAGACAATTACGGTTTATTATTATATGTAACCTTAATGGGAATTACTTTGTTGTTAGAGGTAATTTTCCAATTTTTCTTTGTGTATTGGGCGAATTGGCTGGGACAAGATATTGTAAAAGACATTCGAACGAAACTCTTCAAACACATGTTGAGTTTTAGAATTAAGTATTTTGACCACGTACCTGTTGGACAGTTAGTAACAAGATCCGTTTCAGACATTGAACAAATTGCTAAAATTTTTAGCCAAGGTTTGTTTATGATTGCTAGTGATGTCATGAAAATGATTGTGTGTCTAATCATCATGTTTTGGATGAATTGGGAACTTTCATTGATTGTCGTTTTAGCAATGCCAATATTGGTTTTCTTTACCCGAATATTCCAAAAGAAAATGCAAATCGCTTTTGAAGAAGTTCGAACTCAAATTGCTAATATGAATTCTTTCGTGCAAGAACGAGTTACGGGAATGAAGATTGTTCAATTGTTCAATCGGGAAGATATTGAAGCCGAAAAATTCAAAGAAATTAACGGAAAACACAACAAAGCTTGGATAAAAACCATTTTATACAACTCCATCTTCTTCCCTATTGCCGATATTATTTCTTCATTAACACTTGGTTTTATTGTGTTTTATGGCGGAATGCAAATTATAAACGGAGACACCTTTACCACTTTAGGTCAAATGACGGCTTACACCATGTTTATCGGAATGTTGTTCAATCCGTTGCGTCAAATTGCGGATAAATTCAACGAGATGCAATTGGGGATGATTGCTGCCAATCGTGTTTTTGACATTTTAGATACACAAGACCAAATTCAGGATACAGGAACAGTAGAAGCACCAATTTTTAAAGGAAATATTCAATTCAAAGACGTTCATTTTGGTTATATCGCCGAGGAATATGTGATAAAAGGCATTGATTTGGATGTAAAGGCAGGCGAAACCATTGCGATTGTAGGTTCTACAGGAGCTGGAAAATCAACGATTATCAACTTGCTAAACCGTTTTTATGAAATCAATAGCGGAACGATTGCTATTGATGACCACAATATCGAAAACTATACGTTGAGTTCGTTGCGCAAACAAATTGCAGTGGTGTTGCAGGACGTTTTTCTTTTTGCCGATACCATTTACAACAACATCACACTGAACAACCCTACTATTTCTCGTGAGGAAGTTTTGGCTGCTGCCAAAAAAATTGGCGTTCACAAATTCATTATGAGTTTGCCTGACAATTATGATTTTGATGTGAAAGAACGTGGTGTAATGCTTTCGTCCGGACAGCGTCAATTGATTGCTTTTTTGCGAGCTTATGTGAGCAATCCAAGTATTTTGATTTTAGACGAAGCGACTTCTTCTATCGATACGTATTCGGAAGAATTGATTCAGAAAGCTACTGAAACGATTACGAAAGGAAGAACTTCTATAGTAATTGCACACCGATTGGCTACTATTATCAATGCAGATAAAATTGTGGTAATGGATAAAGGACTGATTGTAGAGCAAGGAACGCATCAGGAATTAGTTATCAAAGACGGCGGTTATTATAAAAACCTGTATGATTCGCAGTTTGCTGTGGAGTATTAATAGTAGTAATTAGCCATTAGTGATTAGTAATTAGCTTTTAATGCCAATAACTAACAGCTAATTACTAATTACTTTTAGTAAAATTTCTAACAATTTTGATTGACAACGTATTAAACTTTTAAAGCGGAATCTTCCTTCTAATAAAATAAATTCCTTAAATTCGCAGACTGAAATTAATTAGAAAACACATACAAAAATGACAAGAGCTTTTGCAACTGCATTTTTACAACTAAAAAAATAAATACAAAAAAATGAAATACGATATTATAGTTTTAGGAAGTGGCCCAGGTGGATATGTAACTGCCATTAGAGCATCGCAATTAGGCTTTAAAGTTGCCGTAATCGAAAAAGAAAACCTTGGTGGAATTTGTTTAAACTGGGGTTGCATCCCTACGAAAGCATTGTTAAAATCGGCACAGGTTTTTGATTACTTAAAGCACGCTTCTGATTATGGATTGACTGTTTCATCGTTTGATAAAGATTTTCCTGCTGTGATTCAACGTAGTCGTAATGTGGCTGCTGGAATGAGCAAAGGAGTTACTTTCTTGATGAAAAAAAATAAAATTGACGTTATCAATGGTTTTGGAAAAGTAAAACCAGGTAAAAAAATTGACGTTACGGATAAGGACGGAAAAGTTACTGAATATTCTGCTGACCACATCATTATTGCTACTGGTGCTCGTTCTCGTGAGTTGCCAAACTTGCCACAAGATGGTGTAAAAGTAATTGGATACAGACAAGCAATGTCTTTGCCTACTCAACCTAAAAAGATGATTGTTGTAGGTTCCGGAGCAATTGGAGTGGAGTTTGCACATTTCTATAACTCTATGGGAACAGAAGTTACTATTGTAGAATTTATGCCAAACGTAGTGCCTGTTGAGGACGAAGATATTTCAAAACAATTTGAAAAATCGTTGAAAAAAGCAGGAATCAATGTAATGGTAAATTCTTCTGTAGAAAGAATTGACACTTCAGGAAATGGCGTTAAAGCTTTCGTGAAAACAGCTAAAGGAGAAGAAGTTTTGGAAGCTGACATCTTATTGTCGGCGGTTGGAATCAAAACCAACATCGAAAACATCGGATTGGAAGAAGTAGGAATTGTTGTTGATAGAGATAAAATCATAGTAAACGCTTACAACCAAACTAATATCCCAGGATATTACGCTATTGGTGATGTTACTCCTGGTCAGGCTTTGGCACACGTTGCTTCTGCTGAAGGAATTAACTGTGTAGAGAAAATTGCTGGTCTTCATGTGGATCCAATCGATTACGGAAACGTTCCGGGTTGTACGTATGCTACTCCTGAAATCGCTTCTGTAGGTTTGACTGAAAAGAAAGCTTTAGAATTAGGATACGAAATTAAAGTGGGTAAATTTCCGTTCTCGGCTTCTGGAAAAGCACAAGCTTCTGGAAATTCTGATGGTTTTGTAAAAGTAATTTTTGATGCTAAATACGGAGAATGGTTAGGTTGCCACATGATTGGTGCTGGTGTTACGGATATGATTGCTGAAGCAGTTGTAGCTCGTAAGCTAGAAACTACTGGTCACGAAATCCTTAAATCTATCCACCCTCACCCAACAATGAGTGAAGCGGTTATGGAAGCAGTTGCTGATGCTTATGGCGAAGTGATTCACTTGTAACATTTGAATATTTAGACTTATTATAGAAATCCGTTTTGTGAAAGCAAAGCGGATTTTTTTTGTGTTTATAACTTGAAGTATAATTTGTAAAGCTTTTTTTATATATTAGTTTAATGAATACTAAAGTATTTCATAACATAAAATCCGTGGAAAATAAACTGACTTGTATCAATTTATGGCTAATTACATAAAAAAATAAAAATGAGAAACCTTATCTTTTTAATTCTATTCTTTAGTATATGGGCTTGTAAAAATGACGTTGAGAAAACAGAAATAAAAAAAGCTGATAAAAAAATCGTTTCCAAACCTAATTCTAGTAAAAAACTTTCCTATGAGGAACAACTCGAAAAAATAAAAATCAATAAACCTAAAAATTCAATACTGTCAAATGACATTCAATTCATAAACGATTCTATTCTTGAAGGAAAATTTAAATTAGATCTTTCACGATACGAATTAGAGAATTCAAAAAAAGAATGTTTTCCGACCATAATGAAAAAGGAAGACTTTTATGAATATACACTTGAAGCCGATAAAAAAACCAAAAAAGAGTTTAAAAATTTAGGGGACTTAAATGGCGATGGTAAAAATGATTTTGTCTTTATTTTACCTAGTTTAGGCTGGTGTGAAGAAGGTCAATCCTACTATTTTACCAATAATAAAATTCCAAGAATACTAACTGAATCCAATTGTTGTCATATTGAAGGCATTTTCAGTATTGGAGATATTGATGAAGATGGAGGAAATGAAATTGCAGAATTTAACTCATCGTGTGCTAGTAATTTCAAAGTATTTAAGATTTGGACTTTGAAAAATGATAAATGGGAATTAGTTGATGATTTTTTATTCTTCATCAATAATGGTAAATATGATGCCTTTAAAGATTTTAACAAGATGTATAAAAAAATTTCTAAAAACAAATTCAAATTTTTGGAAATTTCTGACAGGCGAGCAAATGGAGAAATTGTTATAGAATGGAAATCAGTTACAATGAAATAATTATTCCTCTTAAACTATTAAAAATATCCTTAACAACAAAAGCAAACCCCATTATTAAGTACTATGCAAAAAAACTTCTGCTGGAATGCTAAAATAATTCTTTAGTTTTTGTGCCATTTTCAAAGTGATTTCACGCTTGCCAGAAAGAATAGCAGAAACGTGTCCTTTGCTACCAATTATAGGTTCAAGGTCTTTGGCTTTCATACCCATTTCCTGCATTTTATATTTAATTACTTCTAGAGCATCTAATTCAGAAAGTTGATAATGTTTGTCATCATAATCTTTTACCAAAACCAATAATAAATCCAACTCATCGCTTTCAACAGTATTTAGTTGAGCGTGGAATATTTCCATCAATCGCATAGAAGCTTTATTATATTCTTCTTCGGTTTTTAATACTTTCCAGTTCATCGTTGTACATTTTTAACATAATATTGAAACATCAAAAGTGCATATAAAGTTTTCAATTTGCAAACTTTATTAGTTTTGAATTAAAGACTTTGAAAACTACTATTCTAAAAAACAATTTGCGCTAATTAGTGTAATTTATGGTCAAAAATTTTAAACTCAAATGCCCTAAAATCCCAACCTTTTATTAGAATTATTTTTCTACATTTGTGAAGGAAGCGATAACTTTTTCCAGTTTTAAAAAAATAATACTATGCAAAACATTCCCAGTGTTGACTTGCGTGATTTCCTTTCGGATGACCCGAAACGCAAACAAAAATTTGTAAATGAAATCGGAAGTGCCTTTGAAGATATTGGCTTTGTAGCCTTAAAAGGGCATTTTTTAGACAATCAATTAGTTGATGAATTGTATGGCGAAATCAGAAACTTTTTCGCTTTGCCATTAGAAACCAAACATGGCTACGAAATTCCTGGACTTGGCGGTCAAAGAGGTTATGTATCTTTTGGAAAAGAACACGCCAAAGGCCGAAAAGAAGGCGATTTGAAAGAGTTTTGGCACTTTGGTCAATACGTTGACAAAGACTCCAAATACGCTTCGGAATATCCCGATAATGTGGAAGTAAAAGAATTACCCCGTTTTAATAGTGTTGGAAAAGAAGCCTACCAAATGCTTGAAAAAACAGGAGTTTATGTGTTGAGAGCTTTGGCATTGCACCTTGGTTTAGATGAATTTTATTTTGATAAATATGCCAAAGATGGAAACTCTATTTTGAGACCGATTCATTATCCGCCCATAACTTCTGAACCTGAAAATGCCATTCGTGCTGCAGCTCACGGTGATATCAATTTGATTACCCTTTTGATGGGTGCTCAAGGGCGTGGTTTGCAAGTTCAAAATCACGATGGCGAATGGATTGATGCCATTGCTCAACCAGACGAATTGGTAATTAATGTGGGCGATATGTTATCACGTCACACCAACAATAAATTGAAATCGACCATTCACCAAGTAGTCAATCCACCAAGGGAATTATGGGGAACTTCTCGCTATTCGATTCCGTTTTTTATGCATCCAGTAAGCGACATGAAATTAGATTGTTTGGAAAATTGCATCGATGCCGAAAATCCAAAGAAATATGATGACATCACGGCAGGAGATTTCTTGTATGAACGATTGGTGGAATTGGGATTAATTAAAAAATAAAAACAAGGTAAATTCCAAATTTGAAATACCAAATTCCAATAACCCATTTTGGAATTTGCTATTTAAAAATTTTGGAATTTATTTTTTAGCATAAAAAATATATGGACTTACAAGATCAACTAAAAAACTTATTTCCAGATCATATAGCATCAGAACCCGAAGCAATTCAAGAGGAAGAACACGTACTTTTTATTCAAAAAGAGCCGATGATTTGCAAATTCGAAAAACGAAAAGGAAAAGCCACCACCATAATTGAAGGTTATGAAGGAAGCGACGAAGATTTTAAAATTCTTGCCAAAGAAATTAAAACCAAATTGAGCGTTGGCGGTACTTTCAAAGATGATTCGATTATCATTCAAGGCGATTATCGGGATAAGATTATGCAAATACTGAAAGACAAAGGCTTTAAAGTAAAACGCGTAGGAGGATAAAATAGTTGGCAGTGTTCAGAAGCAGTATTGAGTAAAAAAAGATTAAATTTTCAAACCTTAAACAATTTTAAACAAATTCTCAAATGATACAATCATCAGAACTGATACTCAATCCCGATGGTAGCGTCTATCATTTGAACTTACTTCCGGAACATATTGCGCACGATATTATTTTTGTAGGCGACCAAAACCGTGTCGAAAAAATCACGCAATTCTTTGACAGTATTGAATTTTCGACTCAAAAAAGAGAATTCAAAACCCAAACTGGAATTTTTAAAGGCAAAAGAATTACCGTAATGTCAACTGGAATTGGTCCAGACAATATTGATATTGTGATGAACGAATTGGATGCTTTGGTCAATATTGATTTGAAAACCAGAACACCAAAAGAAAAACTAACTTCCTTAAATATTATCCGAATTGGAACTTCGGGTTCTTTACAAGCCGATATTCCTGTAGATAGTTTTGTGATGTCAAAATTTGGATTGGGTTTAGACAATATGCTCCGCTCCTATTTGATTGATAAAATTACGAATGTTGCAATGGAAGATGCTTTTGTCCAACACACCAATTGGGATATTCGAAAAGGTAGACCTTATGCTATTGCCTGTTCCGAAAAACTAGAAAAAAGATTGGAAAGCAATCAAATTCACAAAGGAATTACTGCCACTACTGGCGGATTTTATGGCCCACAAGGACGTGTTTTGCGTTTGAATATTCAAGATGAAAACTTGAATTCTAAAATGGATAACTTCAGTTTTGAAAGCAACAAAATTACCAACCTCGAAATGGAAACCACGGCCATTTATGGTTTAGGAAAATTATTAGGACATAATTGCTTATCGCTAAATGCCATTATTGCTAATCGTGCTTCGGGAACTTTTAGTGAAGATCCATACAAAGCTGTTGATGAATTGATTGCGTATGCTTTGGGAAAATTAGTCAGCTATGAATAAAATCTAGTAAATAGAAATAAATCGATTTATTGGAATAAAAAAACGGCTTAAAAAATTTACTTTTTTAAGCCGTTTTTCTATTATCCAATTTCTCTAACTCCCTTTATAAATAGCCAAGACATAAAAAGTTTCTCCCCTTCTTTAGTCTTCATTGCCCGAAATATAGGAGACAAAATGGTACCTATAACAAAAGCTGTTGTTGGTGCCCAAAAGCCTGTGAGGTTAGTAAAAGTATATATTAAAAATCGGAAAGAGATAAATAATACTGCAAAACAACCCAATTGGTATAGAAAAGCGCGAGTTTGTAATTTTGTCATTTTTTTATGTGTTTAAATTTCTGAAATAGGATTACTGAACATTATCGTCTGTAGTCTGACCCGAGCCTTCAAGGCGAACAGGCGAAGCAAACTTCGTCCTCTTACTTCCTTCATACATTTCGTATTTCACTAATCTGGCTTCGATACTAGCATTGAAAAGTTTGATTTTTCGAGAAGGTTTTAGGCCTACAAACTTCAAAGCTTCCAAATTTCCTGTGATAAACCAGGCATTTGTTCCTGGATAATTTTTCTTCAAAGTATCGCCAATATTCTTGTAGAATTGTTCCATGTGAATATCCAATCGCTCATCATAAGGTGGATTAAATACAATGTGTAATTTTCCTTCTGATGTTTTTTCGGTATCAAAAAAGTTTCTTTCTTCGATAGTGATGTATTCATCCAAATTAGCATTTCTGATATTGTCTTTCGCTTTTTGAACAGCCGATGGTGCTTTATCATAGCCTTTTATGGTGTGATGAAACTCACGAACTTTTTTCAACAAAGAATCCATAATTTGGTCGAATAAATCATTGTCCCAATCTTTCCATTTTTCGAAAGCAAATTCTTTACGGTTGATGTTTGCCGGAATATTACAAGCAATCATCGCTGCTTCTGCCAAGAAAGTTCCCGAACCACACATCGGATCCAAGAAATCCGTTTGACCATCCCAACCTGAAAGCAACAGAATTCCTGCTGCCAATACTTCGTTAATTGGAGCAATATTCGTTGCCAATCGATAACCACGCTGGTGCAAAGAATTTCCGGAAGTATCTAATGCTACCGAAACCTGATCTTTGTCAATATGAATATTAATTCTTAAATCAGGATGAATTTTCTCAATGCTTGGACGTTGTCCTGTTCTTTCGCGAAACTGATCCACGATTGCATCTTTACATTTCTGGGAAACAAATTCAGTATGATTAAAATTCGTAGAATGTACTGTAGCATCAATCACAAAAGTCTGATTAGCGTTCAGATATTTTGACCAGTTTATTCCAGAAACACCTTTGTACAAAGCTTGTTCATTGGTTGCCTTAAAAGAATAAATAGGTTTCAGAATTTTCAAAGCTGTTCTCAAAGACAAATTGGCTTTGTACATAAACCCCTTATCTCCTTTGAAACTAACCATTCTCACCCCCTGCTCGACCTCTTGTGCGCCTAGCTTTTTCAACTCCTCTGCCAGTATTTCTTCAAAACCAAAAAAGGTTTTGGCAATCATTCTAAAATTATTTTCCATTGTAAAATCAAGTATTCGGTGCAAAAATACACTAAATTTGCAGACTTGAATTAATAGAAAAAGAATAAATGCCGAATTCCCAACAACCATCAACAAAAAATTGGTTCGCCTCTTGGTTTGACACCCCATATTACCACATCCTTTATAAAGAAAGAAATTATAGAGAAGCACAGATTTTCATGGACAATTTAACCCATTATTTGAACCTTCCCGAAAAAGCAAAAGTGCTGGATTTATGCTGTGGCAAAGGGCGACACGCTATTTACCTGAATCAATTAGGCTTCGATGTTATTGGTGCGGATTTGTCTGAAAATAGTATTGCCGAAGCCAATAAAAACCAAAATAAGAACCTCCATTTTCAAGTTCATGATATGCGAGATTCTTTCGAAGATAAATTTGATGCTATTTTCAATTTGTTTACCAGTTTTGGTTATTTCGAAAATGACGAAGACAATCTAACGACTTTAAAAGCGATGCAAGAAAGCTTAACCGAACATGGTTTTGCCGTAATCGACTTTATGAACGTCAATCAAGTAATCAATAATTTGGTTCCTGAAGAAGTAAAAACGGTTGATGACATTGATTTCCACATCAAACGTTATGTAAAAGATGGACATATTTTCAAAGAAATCGATTTTGAAGATCAAGGCGAGAAATACAATTTTACCGAAAAAGTTAAAGCATTAACCCTCAAGGATTTTGAAGAAATGATGGAAGAAGCTGGAATTTATTTGCTGGATATTTTTGGAGATTACAAATTAAAAAAATTTCACAAAACCGAAAGCGAACGATTAATTATGATATTCAAGTAGGGTTTAAAATTGTTTAAAAGTTTAAGATTGTTTAAACCCTCAAACAACTTTAAACTTTTAAACAACATTAAACATTAGAACAAGTAAACAAAAAAAATGAATTACCTTTTACCCTTATTTTCAGTTCTACTAGGTTATGTTATTGCCTTGTTTTTAAAACCGAAAAGCAAAAGTAATCTAAAATTACTCTTGGCTTTTAGTGGTTCATTTTTACTTTCGCTAACAGTGATGCACTTGTTACCGGAAGTGTATGAAAGTCATAATCATAACATTGGAATTTTCATTATGGCCGGAATTTTATTCCAAATTATATTAGAATTTTTCTCCAAAGGTGCCGAACATGGACACGTTCACGGACACGAAAAAATGGAACATATTCCTTGGTTGCTTTTTATCAGCCTTTGCATCCATGCTTTTTTAGAAGGATTTCCTGTAAGTCACCATCACAATTTAGCCGTTGGAATTGCCATTCATCATTTACCGATAGCCATCATTTTGACGGTTTTCTTTGTCAATGCGAAACTGAATTCCAAAGCCATTTTTGCTTTTATGCTCACCTTTGCTATTATGACTCCGCTAGGAACCATAATTTCAGATTATTTACCAATATTAAATGAATATTACACGGAAATAACTGCAGTAGTAATTGGGATTTTATTCCATATTTCGTCAACTATTATTTTCGAAAGCAGTGAAGGACATAAATTCAATGTTGCCAAAGTTTCGATGATTATTTTTGGGGTGGTGTTGGCGTATTTTATATAAATTTTGCAGTTAAAAATCATATATTAAGGAATACAAATTAAAACTTATGACCTTCACTAAAACCACCGAACAATCCTCGAAATACGAACATTTAGAAAAAATGTCGGTTCAAGAATTACTGTCCAATATCAATCAGGAAGACAAAACTGTACCTCTTGCGGTAGAAAAAGCCTTGCCACAAATTGAAACTTTGGTAGCTCAAATAGTTAGCCAAATGAAACTGGGTGGACGATTATTCTACATTGGTGCAGGAACTTCAGGACGTTTGGGCGTTGTGGATGCCTCGGAATGCCCGCCAACATTTGGCGTTCCTTTTGACTTGGTGAACGGAATAATTGCTGGAGGCGACAATGCCATTCGCCGTGCCGTAGAAAATGCCGAAGACGATGCCAAACAAGCCTGGATTGATTTGAAAGAACAAAACATCAACGAAAATGACGTTGTGATTGGAATTGCTGCTTCGGGAACAACTCCTTATGTCATTGGTGGTTTGAAAGCTTGTAACGAAAATAAAATTACAACGGGAAGTATTTCGTGTAATGCTGGAAGTCCGCTTTCGCAAACGGCAAAATTCCCGATAGAAGTCATTGTTGGTCCCGAATTTGTTACTGGAAGCTCTCGAATGAAAGCTGGTACGGCACAAAAATTAGTGCTCAATATGATTTCGACAGCCACTATGATTCAATTGGGGAAAGTGAAAGGCAATAAAATGGTCGATATGCAATTGAGCAACAGCAAACTAGTAGATCGTGGCGTAAAAATGATTATGGGAGAAATTCCTGTTTCGTATGAAAAAGCCGCCGAATTATTGGCAAAATATGGAAGTGTTCGAAAAGCAGTAGATTTTTATAATAACAAACTCTAAAATGGCAACTAACAAAGAACTTTTATCCAAATCTATAAAATATTTAGCTTGGGCTTTGCCTTTACTATTTATTGGTCCCTCCTTGATTTACAATGCGTTCATCAACAAGCAAAATGTTTGGCATTATCTGGTTTTAGGAATTGGAATTGCCGTTTGTTTAGCAGCGGTTTATTTTATGTTTAAAGGTTTAAAAACAATGATGCAAAGTTTATTTAACGACTAATGGAAAACCTCATACACACCCATAAAACCTTCGAAAAAGTATCTTTTATTGACAAAAAAGTCAACAATCGGGAATTTGAAGATTGCGTTTTCAAAAATTGTGATTTTTCGAATAGTAATTTTTCTAATAACACTTTTATGGATTGCGAGTTTATTGACTGCAATCTTTCGATGACGCAATTGGACGGAACAAGTTTAAAAACTGTAGATTTCAAAAATTGTAAATTACTAGGAATTCAATTTAATGCCTGCGCCGATTTTATGTTTGGCGTGAGTTTTCAGGATTGTGTTTTAGACTATTCGTCTTTTTCTAATAAGAAAATGCCGAAAACTAAATTCCATTCCTGTTCGATGAAAGAAGTTTCTTTTATTGGAACGAATTTGACTAATTCCACTTTTGAGAACTGTAATTTAGACAACGCTATTTTTAATGACACTCAATTAGCAGGAGTCGATTTTAGAACGGCTACCAATTTTAAAATTGATCCCGAATTCAATCCGATGCGAAAAGCCAAATTTTCTACACAGGGAATTGTTGGACTATTGGATAAATATGATATTAAAATCGAATAAAGTTTAACCACGAAGGGCACAAAGGATTTCGCAAAGTTCACAAAGTTGAATTTTTTAAATAGTCACAAAGTAATTAATTATGAAAAAAATATTCCTTCTACTTCCATTACTGTCTTTACTATCATGTTATGAAGCGGAACGCAATTGTAAGGATTTCAAAACTGGAAAATTCAAATCCGAAATTATTATTAATGGTGTCAAAGAACAAACCACATCAATACGAACTGAAAATCTAGTCATCGAAACCTATAAAGGCAAAACCGATACGGCTTCGGTTCATTGGATTAACGATTGCGAATACGTTTTGCGAAAATTGAACCCAAAATCGATGGCTGAAAAAAATGCTATTTCGATTAGAATCTTGACTACTACCAAGAATTCCTATACCTTTGAATTCGGAATTGTGGGTCAGGACGAAAAACAACGTGGAACTGCAATTAAACTCTAGTATTCAGTGTTCAGTTGCAGTTTACAGATTTTAAGCTACAAAAACTCATAATTCATAACTTATAATTCATACTTAAAATGGAAGTATTTTTAAATCCTGATGCTTGGATTGCGCTATTAACTTTAACTTTTCTAGAAATCATACTAGGAATTGACAACATTATTTTCATTTCGATTGTAACAGGAAAATTACCGCCCGAAAAACGAAAAAAAGCTACCAAAATTGGAATGTTCTTGGCTATGTTTATGAGAATTGCTTTGTTGTTTGGAATCAGTTTTTTGATTCGAATGAAAAAGCCTTGGTTTTATATTGACTTTAGCTGGTTTTCAGCAGGAGTTACGGGTCAAAGTCTTATTTTATTATTAGGTGGCTTATTCCTGATTTATAAAAGTACCAAAGAAATTCACGAAAAAGTAGATGAAAAAGGCGAAGAAGAAAAAGAAATTGGTAAATCGGCTGCCAAATCCTTTCAAGGAGTCCTTTTACAAATTATCATGATTGATTTAGTTTTCTCTTTTGATAGTATTCTTACCGCTGTGGGAATGACAAATGGTGTTGAAGGAGCACTTTATATTATGATTACAGCTGTGGTAATTTCGGTTTTGATTATGATGCAATTTGCCGTTCCTGTTGGAGCATTTGTCAACAAACACCCATCTATCCAGATATTAGGTTTGTCGTTTTTAATCCTCATTGGCTTTATGTTAATTACCGAAAGTGCGCATTTATCTAATGCTCTCATCTTTGGTAGTCACGTTACACCAGTACAAAAAGGTTATTTGTATTTTGCTATTTCCTTCTCCTTATTCGTAGAGTTTTTGAATATGAAAGTCGATAAGAAAAAGAAATAAAATATTCTGATAAAAGCTCCATAACGGAGCTTTTTTTATGCCAAAAAATTTTAACTTCGTTTTTTACAAACTTGCATCATGAAAAATACCATTTCCCATAGAGTTGCTGATTTTTTGAAAAACTACCCGCCCTTTAGTTTTTTAAAACCTCGTGAACTCGAAATTATATCCGAACAAATATCCATAATTTATAAAGAGAAAGAAAGCGTTGTTTTTGCCGAAAACGAAGAAACACACGACTGTTTTTATGTGGTTCACAAAGGAGCTGTGGCGCTTCGAACCAGTTTTCAGAATGATATTTTAGACATGTGTGACGAAGGCGATATTTTTGGGTTAAGACCCCTTTTGGCCAACGAGAATTATAAAATGGAAGCAAAAGCATTTGAAGAAACAATTCTTTATGCCATTCCGATTGCTGTTTTTAAACCCTATGCACAAGAAAATAGAGCCGTGGGAAATTTTTTGATAGAAAGTTTTGCTGCCAACACGCTAAATCCCTATTCCAAAAGCCATCGTGGAAAGTTATACGGTGAAGAAGCTCTAGATGCCGATATTAATTTATTGGATTTACAACCTATCAAATATTCCAAAAAAATAGTGAGCTGTTCAGCAGCAACAACTGTTAAGGAAATTGCCGAGATAATGACTAAAAAAAATGTAGGAGCCATTCTAGTTGTAGAAGAAAACACAATGCCTATAGGAATTATTACCGACAAAGATTTGCGAAACAAAATCGTAACTGGAATTTTTCCAATTACAGCAGCTGCCTCCGAAATAATGACAACTCCCGTGATTACTTATCCCAAAAAAATGAGCATAACCCAAGCTCAAATGGCGATGATGAAAAGCGATATAAGCCATTTGTGTATTACCAAAGATGGAACTGTCAACTCGAAAGCGGTTGGAATGTTATCCAAACACGATGTAATGGTATCTTTAGGAAACAATCCAGCGGTTTTAATAAAAGCAATCAAAAGAGCCAAGAAGTTCAAAAATATCAAACCCATTCGCTCTCGAATCATGTTGTTGTTACAAGGCTATTTAGATCAAAATATCCCGATGACGCTAACTTCGAAAATCATCACCGAATTGAATGATGCCTGTATCAAACAGGTCATTACATTAGCATTAGATAAAATGGCAACGCCTCCACCAGTAAAATTCTCTTGGTTGGCATTAGGAAGTCAAGGACGAAGTGAGCAACTTTTGCATACCGATCAGGATAATGCCTTGATTTATGAAGATGTGCCAGAAGAATTGGCTGCTGAAACCAAACAATACTTTATAACATTGGCTACTCATGTCAATAAAGGACTTTTTGAAATTGGTTATGATTATTGTCCTGCCGAGATGATGGCATCCAATCCTAAATGGTGTTTGAATCTCGAACAATGGAAAAATATGATTCACCATTGGATTACTAATACTGGAAAAACAGAAGTCTTATTGTCTTTTATATTTTTTGATTATAGTTTGTCTTATGGTGATAGCGAACTGGCCAATAATTTATCCGATTTTATTTTTGAAGACATCAAAGCCAATCCTATTTTTTATACACATTTGGTCAGCGGTGCTTTGCAAAGCCCCTCGCCTACTGGATTTTTTAGACAATTTTTATTGGAACAAAACGGAGTCAACAAAGATTTTTTCGATATAAAAAACAGAGCTTTGATGCCACTGGCAGATGCAGCTAGGGTTTTGATTTTGTCTCATTCCGTAAAATCAATAAGTAATACATCCGAACGTTTTGAAAAATTAGCAGAACTAGAACCTCAAAATGGAGAATTGTATTTGGCTTGTGCTTATGCTCATAAAGTGTTATTGAAATTCCGAACCAAACAAGGACTTTTGCACAATGATTCGGGGCAATATATCGCTTTGGAATCCTTGTCTAAAGCTGAACGAATTAAGTTAAAAAGCACTTTCAAAACCATCAAGGAATTGCAAGAACTCATTACCATCCGTTTTAATGTATCCAACCTAGTATGATGAATTTACTTGAAAAAATAAAAGCTTTTTTTCCTTTTTGGGATACGGAAGAAGTATTTGACGAAAGTGCATTTGGTGACATCAACACCACTCGATTTGTAGTTTTAGACACTGAAACTACAGGGTTTGATTATGAAAAAGACCGCATTCTCTCTATCGGAGCTATTGCTTTGCAGAACAATACTATCCATATTCAAGATAGTTTTGAAATTTATATAGAACAAGAACATTACAACCAAGCCACAGCCCAAATTCACGGAATCCTGAAAGATTTTGTACTAGATCGCCCGAAGGAATTAGAAGCTTTGCAACAGTTTTTAGCTTTTTTGGGAGATTCGATTATCATTGCTCATCATACTGCATTTGATATGAAAATGCTTAACAAAGCATTGGAAAGAAATGGTTTACCCGAATTGAAAAACAGGTCATTAGACACCGCCATTCTATACAAAAAAACGCTTATTAATTCCTATCTCCTTGAGAGAAAAGACCATTACACTTTAGACGATCTTGCCGATAAGTTTGATATTTCTAAAAAAGACCGCCATACCGCCTTGGGAGATGCCTATATTACTGCTATTGCATTTCTAAAAATTCTAAAAAAACTAAAAGAAAAAGGCGATGTTACTTGGAAACGGTTGTTTAAGTAGGTTTAGAATACTGATTACTGAACACTTATTCCCCATCCACATAATCCTGTAAGTAGCTAAATCTAGGTGTTAATTTTCCATTTTCTGTAATTTTAGCTCGTTCTAGAATTCGGTCTTTGTCATTATTAAAAAAAGCAGGAATAACGTGGTCTATAAACATTTCGCCAAAACCTTCGCTGGAATCTTTGGGCAATTCGCACGGCAAATTATCAACTGCCATAACCACAATAGCTGCGGGATGAAAAACATCTACTTCCTTATTTTCAGAGGGTAAATAACCATACAAAGGTTCAGCAATAGTAGATGATCTCAAGGTTGAAGCAACAGAACCATTGGCATCGCAAGCAATATCAGCAACCACTCTTATATTGCAATCATTGGCTTGAAGCATTTCACGAGTCAGAATATTTGGAGATTCATTGGCATGAAAATGTGCGGTAATATAAATATCCGAAACTTTGGTAAAACGCTCAAAATCGGAAGTATATTCTTGTGGGTTTTCAAAAAAATCATTTCTATCTAAAAGCTTTCCGTCAATTCTGCGGTTGTAATCCAAAACATCAATTTGGGTAAAAACGGCTTGGGTGTATTTTTTAGTCAAATAATTTTCAATCGTAACCTCTTTTACTTTTATGGCTTTCAATACTTCTTTAACGCTTTTACCCACTTTTCCATTTCCGGTAACTACAAATTTTAAGGGAGGCAAAACCAATCGCTTCAAATGAGCAATTATTGCCTCTTTGCCCGAAAGGGTTTCTGCTTTTGGCAATTTAAACAATTCGAACTTTAGTCCGAAAGCACGGATAGCATTATAAGTTCCAACAATTCCAGCATATTTTCCAAAACCAATTAATCGATGATTTTCGGCATCTACAATGGTTTCATAATCATATAAATCAATATTTTTTTCTAAAATAGCTTGTAGCAACTTTCGATTATGAGGCTGTTTCTTAATGGTATGCGAAAAAAAGAAATACGATTTATTAGGAATCAAATCCTGAACAGGAATTTCTTTTATACCAAATAAAAAATCGCAATCGCTGATGTCATTTGTTACCTCAATTCCTTTGAATTTATATTCGTCATCGCTAAAAATACGAACAGCCGAACTTTCTATTTTTACCTCACAGTCAGGCTGAAGTTTCTTTAATTGCACTAAAGCATTAGGCGAAAACAGCACTCTTTTGTCGGTTGGGGTTTTGCGCTCTTTTATAATTCCGAATTTCATATCTTGGATGCTTTGAATATTATTACAACTAATTGCACTTTTTTATTGGGTATCAAAAAACTTTAAAAACTGATAACCAATATAATGAATACTACTAACTAAAAATGTTGAAAAAACACTGTTAAGTTTTCAATAAAAAAACGAGCAAAAGAGTTGGATTCAATATATTTGTGAATCTACTAATTTAAAAATGAATATTATCAAAAGCGCAAATATACTACAAATACTGCTCCTGATGGTAGTGATGAGTTCTTGTAAAAACGAAGCAAAGGAAAATGCAGCACCCGAATTAAAAGATTATGAATTGCCCGAAGGTACATTACCTAAAATGAAACCTTTAGAAAATGAATCGCCAAAACTAACAACTGCTTATTTAGAAGAAAAGAAAACTAAAGTACAATCGTTCTACAACAGAAACTGGCCTAACAATAGTATGAATGGCGGTTTTCTGGTTGCCAAAAATGGTCAGATTATTTTCGAAAAATACGAAGGTTTTGCTAATTTTAGAGATAAAACGCCCATTACAAGCGACACTCCTATTCATATTGCATCAGTAAGCAAAGTACTTACGGCTACTGCCATTTTAAAATTAGTCAATGCTAAAAGAATCGATTTAGACCAAAAAGTAACCCATTATTTAAAAGAGTTTCCATATCCAGATGTTACCGTTCGAATGTTATTGAGTCACCGAAGTGGCATGCGTAGTTACGCTTATTTTACCGATCGTGATAAAAATGTTTGGGACAGACACAACACTTTGACCAATCAGGATATTTTGACCATAATGGGAACCAAAAACATTGGATTGGAACAGAAAACAGGAACACGCTTTGCTTATTGCAATACTAATTATGCAATGTTGGCTTTGATTATCGAAAAAGTAACTAAAAAGTCTTACCGAGAAGCCATGAGCCAGATGATCTTCAAACCATTAGGAATGAAAAATACTTTTGTTTTGGATTTTGACAAAGACAAACACAATGTTGCTCCATCCTACAAAGGCAATAAAGTAGAAATTGGCATTGATTATTTAGATAAAGTCTATGGCGACAAAAACATCTACTCTACTCCTCGAGATTTACTAAAATTTGACCGAGCCAGAAATTCGCCTTCTTTTTTAGAGCCAAAGTTATTAAAACAAGTATATGTAGGCTACAGCAACGAACATCCAGGAACAAAAAATTATGGATTGGGAATTCGAATGGTCAATTGGCCTAGTGGTAAGAATTTTTATTTCCACAACGGTTGGTGGCACGGATTTACTTCTTCATACATTACTCTTACAGATGAGAGCGTAACCATCATTGCCTTATCTAACAAATACACTAAAAACACTTATGCTGTTCGAAAATTATCGTCAATCTTTGGAGAATATCCTTTTAAGTTAAGCGACGAATAGGAAAGTAATCAGTGTTCAGTTTTTAGTATTCAGTTGTGAGCATTGCAAATTGAAGTAGATTAGTGTACATTTGCATAATAGTAATTGTTTAGTTTTTTAAAAATCCAGTTTAACACTGAACACTGAACACTGAACACTGATTACTAAAAAAAAGGGGTCGACTGGTTTTGACAGCAAGTCGAATTGAAAAGTAAGCACGTCGAGAACTGGGACAATTCTCGTAAATAAAAGGTTTCAAACATTTTACACGGCGAAGGAAACTACGCTCTTGCTGCATAATCTGAATCATAGTAAGATTAGCCTCGTCCTACCAGGTAGGAAAGCAGGATTTACCTCGAAAGCTCTGGTTTATAGCGGTCGGTCAAGGTAAATCGTAAATTTAAACCTAGATGTTCATAATCTTCGGATGAATATTGAAGCTAAAGAAGATAAGCAATGTGTGGCTGTTTCTGGCCGAGCACAAAGTCGAAAATCTAATCAGGAAATAAACGTGTAGAAAGCTCTTGAATTGCTTGTTTGGACCCGGGTTCGATTCCCGGCGATTCCACAAAAATAGCCTGTAAACAATATGTTTGCAGGCTATTTTGTTTTTTTAAAATCTTAACAATGAAAAAGTTAAGTTCTTGACTAGAAGAAAAAAAGCATAATTTTAGGACAAACTCCCTATTTGTATTGGATACAAAAATTATTAAAACAGAATAACAGCAAAACCTCCGAAACCGAAGAATTACTAACACCTTAAAAAAAACAATGAATAGTGAGTAAATTGACTCAAAAATTAGTGCGAAAAGTATTTAATAAATAAAAGTCTATTTAATGATTTGTAAGAAAAAATTAATATATTTGAAAAAACAAAAAGCAAAACAAACCTTCGCCAATCTACCCGATTTTGGGTGTATATACGAAGGTTTGTTTCGGTTATATACAAGTTAGCCGTCATTATGAGCAACTAGGATAAAGAATAACTGAAAATGGAAACTTCCGAAAATAAGAAGCTAATTGAAGAGATAACTGAAAAACTAAAAGGTCTAACATACGCAAACGCAATGCAGACACTTGAATATGTTCAACGAGATTTAGAAAGAGTATTAATATTAAGTTAACCAACTAGTTTTATAATTTCAGTTTTACTTTGATTAACCCAAAGTTCAGTTTTGTCGGTAAAATAAATAATACAACCATCTATTCCACTTTTAAATTGGAAAGACTCTAAAGTTTTAATTTTATCGGTTGCTATTGTTTTAATAATGTTTGAGCCGTTTTCTGTAACATCGATGAATTTCATAATTATTGTTTGTTATTAAAGGTTAAATTAAGTTCTTTGAAATTGTGTGTTTGAGTAAATGAAAAATTTTTATTAAATTATTCAATAAAATTATTGAATATATGAAATTATGTTATTACATTTGCAAAGTCGTTTAAAGAGATATTATTAGTATTACAACTGATAAGGCTCTTAAAGAGAGAAAAAAGAAAGACCCGATAGGTTCAACTACCAAGTCTTCTTCAACTCTACCCTACGTAAGGTAAAATTAATTTCACTATTTCCACTGCCGTTCCAATTGCAGGAATAATGACTTCAAGTTTATGCCACCAGGGCTTCGGATGTGAATCCATAAATCTAAAATTATGTTAGGGGCTACAATTAAACCTTTGCCCATTCGGTTGTCTGATAATCCGTCACGATTTTTCATACAATTTTAAATTAAGGTTATGCAATAAATTAAAGAACAATAAAAGAAAGCCGAAAGTGCGCTAACACTTCCGACCTCTTAATTTAGCTATATCTTTCGATTAGCAAGGTTATTCCAAATTTCACCGCCTCCATAGCAAAGAATTTGAAAACCTCCGTATTATACCATACTACTCCCGTAGCTTCAGGTATTTGAGTATCACTCCTCATTTTATTTTCATAGGCATAATTATTTTAGACAGATAGTTTGCAAAAATATGTAAAAATTTTGAGACTACAAAGAGAATTTAACAAAACTTTCCCGAACAAACACACAATTCCGACGAACAATAAGCAGAAAACAAACTAAAGGCTAAAATAACGACGGCTAACAGCTAGAGTTTCGTTGCGTGCGCAGCACGAACAATGAAACTCCTGTTGAACGGAACCGATTACACGTCCGTCAACCTATGTACTTATCGTAAAAATTATTGAGAGAATAGCACGAGGATTTATAGTGATATTGATTTTCTCGTAAAATTCAAAGTAATTGAACTATTAAAGTATTTTGTTAACTATATGGATTTCAAAGAAACACATCAAAACCATAACCCCAAAAAAAAGACCGCAAATTAGTCAATTTGCGGTCTTTTAAATTTTAGCCTGATTCTATTTTGTCACAATAATAACTATTTTATTAAAGTCGGCAGCAGCGTTGATGACGGCTTTGTAATCATCAAATTTATTCAGCGGATAGTTTATAATTTTGTAATACTCAACATTATCTACAGTAATTTCATCGCCTTTTTGAGTGTATTTACTAACAAATTCGGCTTGTGTTTTTCCGTCGATTACGGTTTTGAAATCCAAATTAAATTTATCTAGGTTTTTGATTGTAGCTCCTTTTGGCAACAAAATTTTAATTTTTCGAGTGTAATAATGTGGGTAATCAATCTCTACTGGTAAGGTTCTTTTGTTTTCTTGATAAAACTCCATTTGTTTGCCAATGGTTTCGCCTACAGAAAATAAATAATTTTCTCCTGCTTTTTTAGTCAAATCTTTTCCTTCATAAGAAACATTCAACACAAAAGGTTTTTTGCCTATAAAATCGATTCCATCATTCTCGGTCGTCAAGGTTTTATATTCGGCTTCTACGGTGTAATTTTCGGCAACGTTTTTCAAGAAAGTTTTGTATTGTTCAGCCGAAGCAAAATCTTTGATAGGCTGAAAATTTAATCCTGAATATCCGCCAAAAGTAAGATTACTTGTTACTAATGGGTTTTCTAAATCTTTAGTAAAATCGACCGTGATGTTCATGATATCATGGGTGATTTCGCTTCCAGGAATTTCGATAAAATCAATTTCGCCAATACCCATTTTTACTCCAGCAAAGGTTTTTTCTTTGATGAATAATCCGTTGTTATTAGCGATAGCCGCAGGAAATAACGGAATGCGGTATTGTACTTCAGTAGGTGTTAAATACTTTTTAATACTTGGAAAATAAAACAATAATTCGCTTAAGTTTTCAAAACTTTCAAAATCTTTGTCGAATGGAATTTTATATCGATTAGAGGTAAAAACCATATTGTTTTCGATATTGAAATTCTTGAAAACTGCCAAATATATTCTTAAAACATCCGTTTGATTGGCTTGTTTGCTTTCAATTATTCCTGCTACACTTTCTTTTGAATCAATGTATCTATCATAAGTTATGGTCTTTTTTATTTTGTTTTCGATGTTCCAAATTTGTTCTTGCAAGTCGTTTGATTTTGGAATGGTTTTGCAAAAATCATCTACTATTTTTTGCGTTTTCTTATCCAATTCAGCAGTCAACCTTTGGTATAAATTATTTGAAAAATCTTTAAAATTATTCAAATTTCTTCCGCCGTTCATTATATTTTCGTCCAGTTTGTAGCGAAATAATTTTAGCTGTAAATTCCAATTCGAATAGTTTTCGTCATTGTCTAATGCAGGAATGTTTTGTTCGTTTACACTAACAATAACGGTGTTTGCAATGGTTTTGTCGTCTAGTTTTGGTTCGCCCAATCCGTTGTAAGATTTGGTTTTGAAAACCAAATAATTCGGATGAATCAGTTCGAAGTTCAATTTACCAATTGGATAATCGTCTTGCATTTTGATGGTATTTCCAGTCAATTCAGGTCCTTCTTCAAGCACATAAATTTTTTCAATCACAGCTCCTTTGTCTAATCCATTCACGGCAAAATAGTTGTACTTCATTCCCTTTTCCTGATCTACATCTTCTTTGATGTCTTTTTTGTCTAATTGAATTACTGTACCATTTTTGAGGATAGCACGTGCTTTATTGACCAAAACACTTTCGTCTAGACTAAAAGGAATGTAGATTTTGTTGTTGCGCTCAATAGCATCATCAGAATTGATTAATACTTTTTCGTGTAACAAATGATATTGTTTGGCGGTTTTGCCTGAAACTACAATCTCTATTTTGATAGTACGTTCTAGAATAACTTCCTTCTCGTTTTTGTATTGTTCTGGAATTTCAACTTTGGTTTCTTTTTCGTTCCAATCGTAGTTTTTAAAGGAATAATCCTGTGCAAAAATCACGGATGAACTTAAAAGAACTAATAGGTTAAGGGTGTTTTTTAGACGATTTGTTTTCATTATTTTTCTAATAAAATTAGTGTATCTGTGTAATTGTTTTTCAGTTCTTTGATGGTTGAATTCCAGGGCTCAAAGTCGGTTTTGTCTAACAATATTTTCTTTTGTTTCAATTCGAAATGCAAGATAATTTTATTGTTTTTTACTTCATAAACGATAGATGCTTTTAGGTAATCATTATCCAAATTAACGTTTTTTGGTACATATTTTACCGAACAATTTTGAGGAATTTCCATTTCGTACTGGCTATTGAAGTAGTTCAAATGCTCGAATTCAAACTTGGCGGAACGGTCTTTTTCGATAATCATTTTTTCTAGTGGTTTGTCCAGAAACATACTGACATAAACTTCTTTATCTACTTTTATAATATAATTTCCTAAATCAAAATTGTAGTTGATTTGATAAGGCTTGTCTCTGTCTTTGATATTGGCTTCGGTATAATCTTTTAAATTGAATTTGTTATTGCCTTTGAGAACCAGCCCCTTTATCATTTCGAATCGGGTTTTGTTGGTGGCATCACCAATGCGTGACAAAAGACGACTTCTGTTGTAACCATTAAATTCAATTTGACCTGAACCTATAAGTTTGTCTTTTTCTATTTTCAAATTAACCCGTTCTTTTATTTCATTTTTCTCTGGAGCTACAATTGGAACAGGAACAATTTTATAGGTATCGCCCATGCTCAACAAGGCTTCTTTTCCTTGGATAAAACCAGTTGGAATTCCATACAGCGTTTCTTTGTCTGTAGCATCCAAGAAAATGTATTCCTCTCCTTTTTTGTAAACCGCAATCATGTGATCGTACAAGGCTGGTAACGCTAATTCGTTATGTAAATAAGGAATTTCTCTTGTTCCGATCCAAGCCATATACACATTATCAACATTAGCATATTTAGCCATGGCTGTAATAATGCTAGACATATCTTTGCAATCGCCAAATTTTCTTTCGCAAATTACACTGGCTTGTCGGGGAATTAAACCCTCGTATCCATCGCCGAAAGCAATGTATTTGATGTTGTCTTTTACCCAATAGAAAATACTTTTTACTTTTTCCTCCTCGGTAGTTTTATTAGCTATAAGGTCTAACGTGATTGCTTTTAATGTTGGGTCTTCAGTTTGGTTTAGGTTTTTTAAAAAGTTTTTGTTGTAAGCATATAATTTATCAAGATTTCCAAAGACTTCTGTTTTTTTACCATTGATGGTATAATCTTCAAGATAAATAGTAATGTGAGGAGCAATATGCAAATAGCCTTGAGAATTTCCCTCAAACTTCAAGGGTTTCATATCTTTTAAACTCCATTTATAAATCCATTTTCCTTTTTTTTCTGTTTTAGAAAATTCGATAGTATTGGATGGATCATTGAATACTTTGTATCCAATATGAATATTTTTGTCCGTTTTAATTTCTAAAAAAGTACTCATTACAGGTACATTACCACCAAAAGCAAATTTGTGAAGTAAAGTGGGATCTACAAAATCAATTTGATGATTATAGACTTTTCTAGCACCCGCTTCAAGGTTCGGAAAAATAAGTTGACGCTCTTTTGTATCATCATAAAAAACACCACTTTGGCGTGAAGCTGACTCGTTAGTCTGGGTAACTTTTATCTTTTTTTCCTTACCATTTGCAGTAATAACAGTATAGGCTTCATAACCAATAAGTTTGGATAATTCAGAATAAGTAAAGGATTCGCTATTGTGAAGAATACCGTTTTCAGTCAGAATTATAGACTCATAATGATTGTCTTGAATGATTTTTATTTTACTTTTTTCTATCGAAAAATCATAGGATTGGGAATGCTCTACTACCAATTCATTAAAATCAGGATATTGTTTTTTGTACTCTTCAAAGGTTTTTTGAGCATGGGCTGAAAAAGTAAAAAACACAATATAAAGTGGTAAAAATAGTTTTTTCATTATCAATTAAAATTTTCCCAAATATAAAGGTTTTGCGATAAGAGTATAAGAATTTAAGTATTTTTTAAGTATTAATTTCTAAATCCTTGATGTAGTCTTCATATTCAAAATAAAACATTTCCAAAGCATTCATTTTTTCGAAAAAGAAATCGAATATTTCGTCCCAATAGTTTCTATTGCTAACACTAACGCCTGTTTTTTCTACCCAAATGCGGCTGATGGTTTTGCTACTTTCGAGGACAAAGTTTTTCTCAAAGACTACATCTTTGATATGATCTTCTTCTAAAATCGTTTTTAAAGACTCTATTTTTTCGAAATAAATGGTTCTTTTTTCGTCACTTCGGTGTTCGATATCGATTAAAACTTGGGCTTTTTTATTATCCACAAAAAATTTAAAAGAGAAATCCTTGATTTTTGTATCATACAAAATCCATTTGCGAGGATACTTTTCGGCAAATGCAATCCAAAATTCTCGTTTTAATCGTTGGTTTTCTTCTTTGCTGTACATTTAGTTATAAGTTATAAGTTGTGAGTCTTAAGTCAGGGCATTCCCTTTTGAAGCTAAAGACATTCTAAATAAAACACCGCTGATTCGCTGATTTTCATAACACAAATGAGATGAAATTAACACTAATTTTTAAATTAGTGCAATGAAACAGTTCTGATTTATTTTTAAAATCTGCGAATTAGCGGTAATTTTTTTAAAAGCGAATACCCTGTTTTAAGTTGAAATTGCCATAGAAAAGAGGTATATTTACAAAACCTTTTCAGATTACAAAAATAGACTTTGATTATGGATTTTCAAGATTTTTTAGAATATGTTCCAAAATTAATAGCAATTGAACTTCCAGCAGAAGAAGCCCATTTTAAAATGGCTCCTTTAGAACGTATTGTTAGTTTAGAAAACATAAACACAGCAACAAAAAATCCAAAAACAGCAGCCGTAATGATGTTGTTTTATCCCAAAAATAGAAAAACACATTTGGTATTGATTGTTCGGAATTCTTATCAAGGCGTTCATTCGGCTCAAATTGCTTTTCCTGGAGGAAAATACGAACCACGAGATCAACAATTTGAAAATACTGCTTTACGGGAAACCCACGAAGAAATTGGGATTGCTCCCGCTAGTATCGAAATAAAAAAAGCGTTTACTCGTTTGTATATTCCGCCAAGTAATTTTATGGTGTATCCGTTTTTAGGTATTTCCAGTGAGGAACTTGTTTTTACTCCTGATGCTAAAGAAGTAAGTGCTATTATCGAGTTGCCATTGTCAGTTTTTTTGAGCGATGAAATAATTGTAACGACTCATTTATCTACTTCTTATGCTGAAAATATTGCAGTTCCAGCCTTCAAAATTGAGGAGCACATTGTTTGGGGAGCCACCGCTATGATGTTGAGCGAACTGAAAGAAGTATTGAAAAAGGTTCTTTGAAGTTTATAAGTTTTTGTAAATTTGTCAGGAAAAAAAAATACAAAACACAATTTTACATGGGATTATTGAAGAGAAATCCGTTTGGACATATCCTATTTATAAAGAAGAATTTAATACGAGTTTTTGCGTGTTTGACTCACCGACGCTACCGTGGTTTTAATAGTTTGCAAATAGAAGGCTCTGAAATTATTAGAAATTTACCTCAAACCAATGTCCTTTTTATATCCAATCACCAAACTTATTTTGCCGATGTTGTGGCAATGTTTCATGTTTTTAATGCCAGTTTGAGCGGTCGTCAGGATTCTATAAAAAACATAGGCTACATCTGGCAACCCAAGTTGAATATTTATTATGTTGCTGCCAAAGAAACCATGCAAGCGGGATTGTTACCTAGAATTTTGGCTTATGCAGGAGCGATTACTGTAGAAAGAACTTGGCGTTCGTGTGGCAAAGATGTAACCGAAAAAAGAGAAGTAAATCCTAATGATACCGAAAATATCAAAATAGCTCTAAAAGACGGTTGGGTTATTACATTTCCACAAGGAACTACAAAATCATTCAAACCCGTTCGAAAAGGAACTGCGCATATTATCAAGCAATACAAACCCATTGTAATTCCAATAGTGATTGACGGTTTTCGCCGTTCGTTCGATAAAAAAGGACTGCGAATGAAAAAGAAAGGGATTTTACAGTCATTCATCATCAAATCACCATTAGAAATTGATTATGAAAACGATACTATCGAACAAATCGTTGAGAAAGTAGAATACGCCATCGAACAACATCCATCATTCCTAAAAGTAATTCCTGCCGAAGAATTGCAAGCTCAAGAAGAACTGAATCGATTGAGAGAGTTTTAATTTTTTCTACAAATCTATTTTCTTTAATTCTTTATAATTCGCATACAAACGTTTGAGCAAAATACCGTAAATAAGGCGGTAAAACAACCAAAACAGCGAAAGAAAAACCACCATAGTCAAAATGAGAATACCAATGGTAAAGACTAGAATTTTGGGATCATTGTGCATTTTTTCAGCTAAAGCGGCAGTGTCTGGGTTGTAGGCAAACGCCATATAAAATCCAAGAATCAGTCCTAAAAACATCATTCCAAGATTGTACCAAACATAATATTGTACCGTTTTTCGGGTTTTTAGAATATCTTTCATCAACTGTTTTATAGAGACTGTAGTAGAAATGGCAACATAGTTTTTGTAAAACAAATAAATAAAAACCAAAATCACAGCATAATTAAAAACCGTCAAAACTTGAAAATAAACCTCAAGTTTTTTAAAATTCAAATTTTTTAAATATTCGTCAGTATTAAAAAATACACTAATTAGTGTCCATAACAAAATCTCCAAAATGCTGATAATAAATATCCACTTCACAATCGAAGACGATTTGGTGTGTAGCATCTTGTAAATTTCCACTTCGGAAACTTGCTTAAAGGCATCGTTTTTTTGCCAATCTCTTTTTAATAAATCCAGCTCTTTCATATCATCCTATGGATTTAATATTTTTTTCAATTTCCCTTTAATTCTATTCATTTTTACTCTAGCATTCACTTCACTAATCCCTAAAGTTGCTGATATTTCGGCATAATCTTTATCTTCCAGATACAAGAATATTAAGGCCTTTTCAATATCATTTAATTGGTAAACTGCCTGATACATTAGTTTTAATTGCTCTTCTTCTTCGAAATTGTAATCTTCTTGGCTGATAAAATAAGAATGGTTTTCATAATCGACCGTTTTCACGGAACGAGTACTTTTTCGGTACAAAGTAATGGCAGTATTCAATGCCACCCGATAGGCCCAAGTAGAGAATTTACTTTCTCCACGAAACTTCGGGAAAGCCTTCCACAACTGAATTGTAATCTCCTGAAACAAATCCTTGTGCGCATCCTCGCCATTCGTATATAATCTACAAATCTTGTGGATTATATTCTGATTGGTTTTCAATTGTTGCACAAAAGATTGTTCTAAATCGTGGCTCATGGTGGTATTAGTAAACAAAAAATAGATTTTGTTACAGATTAAGTGTTTTAAAATTCTTTCCCTTTATAATGATTGACAGCCAAATTAACGAATTTGCTATAGCCTTCCATTCCGTCTTTTTGCTGGTTCAATTTCAGGAAATTATCATAAAAATAATGAAAACCTTTGTCTATAAAAGTGTCGTATTGTTTCCAGAAAATCTCACTTTCTTTATAGTTTTTAAAAATTCCGGGATGAACTGTTTTCTTTAACTGTTTAAAAACTTTTTCATCACGAACGTACCAATTGTTCAAACAATAGCGTAGAGCAAAGCTGTATCCCGAATATTGAAAGTATAAATCTTTATTTTTAACCGAAGCCAAAAATCCAATAAAATTGCATTCGCTTTCGCTGGCAAAACCCATTTGGTGTGCCATTTCATGACAAGCTGTTACAGGAAAATTATACATCGGCATTAAGTCATTTACCTGTGCTTCATTGGTAAACGGATTGAGGTAACCGCTAAATCCCATATAAGTTAGCGGCAAACTAAAAAGCGATTTTTTGATGCTTGGGTTTGTGTATGTAAAGAAAGAATATTGATTAGAAAGTGTTTTATAACCATTTAAGTTCATATCAAAAACCTGTTCTTGCGAATAAGGGAAAACTACTTTCAAGCTATCATTTTTAGTAAGTTGAAGTTGAATTTCATTGGTTTTAGCAATCAGTTTTTTAGTAAAGTCCAACAAATCGGCATCTGTATAATCTTTTTCGATTTTCATTTTTTCAAAAAGGGGTTCACGGTAATAATTCATTGCCCACAAAAAATGAAAAAAAAAATAGAATAGCGAAAGACAGCTTATCATTTTCAGAAGATTATCTTTCCACTCCAGCTTCCAACTTTTTCTAGTTTTCCATAACCATCGAACTAAAAGTACAATCAGAATTCCGTAAATAACATCTCCCACCGAAAAAGGGATTTTGCCCAGAGTAATTCTTGAAATTTTAGAAATAAAAAGATACAGCCCGTTGCTGTAAAATCGTTCTACTACTTCAGGAAAAAAGGCAATTATTTTCAGAAATACTATTTGTATTAGGAAAAATAGAGGGAGAATGTATTGGCGCTGCATTGAATACGAGTTTCTGTAAAATTAGCATAAAATAAATGACTTTTAAAATACATTATTCTAACTTTGAACTTTCAGTTATAACACAAAAATACAATGAGCCAAGAAATAAGAAATCTGGAACCCAAAGCACTTTGGAACAAATTTGCCGATTTGAATGCTGTTCCTCGTCCTTCTAAAAAAGAAGAAAAAGTAATTGAGTTTATCAAAAAATTTGGAAATTCATTAGGATTAGAAACTTTTGAAGACGAAATTCGAAACGTGATTATCCGCAAACCAGCCACCGTTGGAATGGAAAATCGTAAAGCAGTTGTCTTGCAAGGACATTTGGATATGGTGCATCAAAAAAATGCAGATACCGTTTTTGATTTCGAAACCCAAGGAATTGATATGTATGTCGATGGTGACTGGGTTCGTGCCAGAGGAACTACACTTGGTGCGGATAATGGATTGGGAGTTGCTGCCATGATGGCGATTCTGGAAAGCAAAGACATTCCGCATCCAGCTATCGAAGCTTTGTTTACCATTGACGAAGAAACTGGAATGACAGGCGCTTTGAACCTGAAAGGCGGTATCTTAAAAGGAGAAATCCTACTGAATATGGACACCGAAGAAGATGATGAAATCGACATTGGTTGCGCAGGTGGAATTGATGTTACGGCAACAAGAGAATATTTTGAAGAGGAAACTCCAGAAGATGCTGTAGGTTACACGATTACTGTCAAAGGGTTGAACGGTGGACATTCGGGAATGGATATTCATAAAGGTTTGGGAAATGCCAACAAAATAATGAATCGATTGTTGTTTGGTGCTTTCGAAAATTTTGGATTGCAAATTGCCGAAATCAATGGAGGTAGTTTACGCAATGCGATTCCCAGAGAAAGTGTTGCCAAAGTAATTGTAGCAGGCATGTATAGCGAAGCATATATTTTCGACATGCAACCCATTATCAAAGACATCAAAAACGAATATAAAACTACCGAACCAAATTTGGTTATCGAAATCACTAAAAGCGAAGTTACGCCAGAAATGGTAATGGATTTAGGAACCCAAGAAGGGGTGCTTCGTTCGATTTATGCGGCTCATAATGGCGTTTACAGAATGTCTGCCGATATGGAAGACTTGGTAGAAACATCCAATAATATTGCTAGAGTAATTGTCAAAGAGGGTGAAATTTCTATTGGTTGTTTAACACGCTCATCGGTAGAAAGTTCGAAGTTTGATTTGGCAAATGCCTTGCGTTCTGCCTTTGAATTGTGTGGTTTTCAAGTAGAATTATCAGGTTCTTATCCCGGTTGGACACCCAATGTGCAATCTGAAATCTTGGATGTTTTAGTCCATATTTATGAGAAACAAAATAATGAAAAACCAAAAGTAGTAGCTTGTCACGCAGGTTTAGAATGTGGAATTCTAGGAACGAATTATCCTGATATGGACATGATTTCTTTTGGACCAACCATCCACGGTGCGCATTCTCCAGATGAAAGAGCTTCAATAAAATCGTCACAAAAATTTTGGAAATTTGTTTTGGAAATTTTACAAAACATACCTTTAAAATAGGTTTTATTAAGTAGTGAAAATACTTAAATCTTTCAAATAAAGCATCCGAAAATAATGAGGTTTTCGGACGCTTTATTTGATTCTAATATTATTTATCAATTGGCAAATTTGTCGAATGCCCCCACTCTGTCCAAGAACCATCATACACTGCTTTTGGGTTATCTGAAATAAGTTCCGTTGCCAATAAAAGAATACAAGCCGTTATTCCTGACCCGCATGTAAAATACAAAGGTTTATCATTTAAGTTGAAAATTTCAGACAATTCAGCTTCTGATTTGTATTTTCCATCTTCCAATAAAGTGTCAAAAGGAACATTAATCGAACCCGGAATGTGACCGTTTCTGATGCCAACTCTAGTTTCTTCTATTGTTGCGTGAAAGCGTTCTGGAGATCTAGCATCAATTAAAACCGCTTCTTTTGAATTGATGTTTTCTAGAATTTGTTCTTTGCTTTTAATTAATTCGGGTTGCAATTTAGCTTCAAAATCTCCCTTACTAAATATACTTTCTTTTTTAATTTCAGTTGGAAAACCTTCTTTTATCCATTGCGGAAGCCCACCATTTAAGACATAAACAGTAGAATGTCCCATCGCATTAAACATCCACCAAACTCTTGGACTTGAATAAATTCCAAAAGTATCATAAACTACAATTGTACTGTTTTTATTAATACCCAATTTTTGACATTCAGCAGTAAATTGAGCTGCATTTGGAAAGGTATTAGGTAAAGGATTTTCGGTGTCGCTAAAACTATTTTTTATATCAAAGACCCGACTGCCTTTGATTTGGAAATTCTGAAATTGATTGTCTAAATTTAATTGATTGTGCTCTAATTGAGCCTCTAAAATGACTAAATCTAAATCATCTAAATGATGGTAAAGCCAATTTGGAGATACGATAGTTGTTTTCATTTTTTTACTTTTTTATAAAAGTACCATACTTTCAAATAAAAAATCCGAAAACCTCTCGATTTTCGGATTTAAAAGTTCTACTTTGGTTAGGTTTTTCATTTGATAACTAAATGTCATCAAAATCAATATCTGTAAAACTTGATGTTGAGGGTAATGCTACTTCTTCATCAGTAGCATACTCTTTTTTGAAATCTTTTTGATGTCTTTCAGAGATTACCTCTTCGCCTTTGTGATTTAAAACATAAGAAGTCATCTCTTCTAAAATTTCAGCAAAAGCGGCAAAATCTTCTTTATACAAATATATTTTATGTTTCTTAAAATGAAACGAACCATCTGCCTCGGTAAATTTTTTGCTTTCGGTAATGGTAATGTAATAATCATCAGCTTTTGTAGCTCTTACATCAAAGAAATAAGTTCTTCTTCCAGCTCTCAAAACTTTAGAAAAGATTTCTTCTTTTTCTAACATATCATTTTCTCTCATAATCTTTCTGTCTATTTATGGTTGTTCAGTAGAAACCAAAAATCTAAAAAATATATCTATTACACAACAATTATTGTAATTCTTTTTCAGAAAGTTGTTTCAAATACAAGGCAGCATAATAGCCATTTTGACTTATTAATTGATTATGAGAACCTTGTTCGATTATTCGTCCTTCGTCAAGTATTATTATTCGATCCGCATTCTTGGCAGAAGATACTCTATGACTAACAATGATAGTTGTTTTGTCCTTGCAAATTTCCTGTAAGTTGTTCAAAATGGCTTCTTCCGTTTCGGTATCAACAGCGGATAAACAATCGTCAAAAAGCAAAATTTTGGGATTTTTGATAATGGCTCTGGCGATAGAAACTCGTTGCTTTTGTCCTCCAGAAAGAGTGATACCTCTTTCGCCTAAAACTGTTTCATATTGTTTCTTGAAACCTATAATATTATTGTGAACCACAGCACTTTTAGCCGCTGCTTCTACCTCTTCATCCGTGGCTTTTTCTTTTCCAAATTTGATATTATTTTTAATAGTATCCGAAAACAAAAAAGCATCTTGAGGTACAATTCCAATACTATTTCGCAAATCATATAAATTAACGGCACTAATTTCTTTTCCATCAATAGTAATGTGTCCTTCTGTAGCATCATACAAACGGGAAACTAATGAAATAACAGTTGATTTTCCTGAACCTGTTTTTCCGAGAATAGCTATCGTTTCGCCCTTGTGAACTGTGAAACTCACATTTTCCAAAGCCTTGATATTTGTATCTTCATACGTATAACTCACGTTTTCGAAAGTAATAGTACCTTCAATAATTGATCTTTCGGGATTGTTGTTTTGAATTTCGGGTTCAATTTTCATAAACTCGTTGATGCGTTTTTGAGACGCTTCTGCCTCCTGAACCATCGACGAAACCCAACCCAATGAAGCCACTGGCCAAGTCAACATATTGACATACAAAATAAATTCGGCAATAGTTCCAATGCTTTTGATAGTACCTTCGATGTACATTAATCCACCAAAATAAATCACAACCAAGTTGCTAATTCCGATAAGAGCCATCATCAAAGGGCCAAATAAAGCTTGAATTCTAGCCAAACTCAAACTCTTGCTTTTGCTTTCGTCAGCCAAGGCTACCAAATTATTTTGATGTTGCTCTTCCAGTGAATAGGCTTTTATCACTCGGATTCCTGAAAATATTTCTTGTGTAAAACTAGAAACTTTCGATAAATATTGCTGAAAGACCGTACTTCTAATATTGATTTCGGAACTGATTTTGAAGATGGCATAGGATAAAATCGGTAACGGAAGTAAAGTATATAAAGTCAATCGTGGCGACACATTATACATATACATAATTACAATAGCAAAACGAATAACGGTATTGATAGTGTACATTACCGCTGGACCAACATACATTCTAACTTTGGAAACATCCTCGCTAATGCGGTTCATCAAATCACCTGTACGATTTTGTTTGTAGAAATTCTGCGAAAGATTTTCATACTGTCTGAACACTTCATTTTTCAAATCAAATTCGATGTGGCGCGACATTACTATAAGCGTTTGTCGCATCAAGAAAGTTAAAAAACCTGCAATGATTGTGGTACCAATGATTAAGAGAATATCAGTAATTAATTCCTGTTGAATAAAAGATTTAGAAAGTGTTGTATTTTTCGAAAAATCCTCAATAGCTGCAAACGATTTACTGATTAATTTTGGAGTAAACAACGAAAATATTTGTGCAACGATGGTAATAATGATGCCCAGCAAAAAGCTGAATTTATATTGGACGAAATATTTATTGAGATAACGTAATTCTTTCATAGTAATAAATGATTCTTAAGAAATCCAAAGGTAAGATGAAATTGAGATATTTATTAGGGTTACATACGTTAAAATTATTGTAACTATTTAGATAAAAAATATACTGTCAAATGCGTTATTGTTTTACCGCAGATTCGCAGATTTTAATAAACACTTCAATTTTAAATTGATTTTGAGGATTTACTTAAAACTGGGTTTAAAATCATAAAAATAAAGTTTAGAAGATAAAATCTGCGAATCTGCGGCAATTTCAAAAACTTAAATTTCTAAAATAGGCATCTACTTTTAATTCGTATTCATTCTTTTTTAATTCATCGGAAGTCACATTTTTCAAGTTTAATTATTTTTTAAAAAATGAAATACTTATTTTTGCACCCTAATTAATAAAAGTTCTTACAAGGTGGTAAACAGACGACATATTCGTGTTAAGGTGATGCAATCTATTTATGCGATGCATCAAAATGGTTCAGATAATTTAGAAAAAGAAGAAAAATTCCTTTATTATAGCATTGATGCCATTCAGGATTTATACCTTATCATGCTATCCGCTTTGATAGAAATTTGCAAAAAAGAAACTATCTTTTTGCACCTATCCAGTCAAAAACATTTGGCTACTCCGCAAGAGCGTAAACCCAACGAAAAGTTTATAAAAAACGCTATTTTTCAAATACTTGCTGAAAATAATTCGTTGAGCATCGCTTTAGAAAATCGTAAAATAGACAATTGGACATTGAACGATGATTACATTTTGTTGCTTCTCAATGACATTAAGCAAAGTAAATTGTATCAAAATTACATGAGCAATGCCACCAATACATTTGAAGAAGACAAAGACTTTATCGTGAATTTGTTTATGGAAGTAATTGTTCCAAATGAAAAATTATACGACTATCTGGAAGACAACAAACTGACCTGGATTGACGATATCCCTGTGGTAAACACGGAAATTATCAAGCAATTGAAAGCGATAAAAAATGTGGAAGAAGGCGGTTTAAGAGTACCTAAAATTTTCAAAGACAACGAAGACAAAGATTTTGTTAGAGATTTGTTTCGAAAAACCGTTTTGAACGAAAAGGAATTGGCTAAAGAATACGATGATAAAACGCCAAACTGGGACAGCGAAAGAATTGCCGAAATTGACACTATCATCCTAAAAATGGCAATTTGCGAATTCTTGAAATTTCCATCCATTCCAGTTAAAGTAACTTTGAATGAATATTTGGAATTAGCCAAAGAATATTCTACTCCAAAAAGTAGTATTTTCATCAACGGAATTTTAGACAATTTAGTCAAAGAACTAGAAGCCAACGACAGAATCAAAAAAATTGGTCGTGGGTTAATGTAGAAAAAAATTAAAAATTAAAAATTAAAAATTAAAAATTAAAAATTAAATAATAAAAAGAATTTAAAATTATGGATCAATTAACTCAATTTGCACCGTTTTTATTAATGTTTGTCGTGATCTATTTCTTCATGATTAAACCACAACAAAAAAGAGCCAAACAAGAAAAAGAATTTGAAAGTGCTTTGAAAGTTGGTGACAAAATTATCACTAAAAGCGGACTTCACGGAAAAGTAGCTGAACTTTCAGAAGGAACAGTGGTTATCGAAACTATGGCTGGAAAATTAAAAATGGAGCGTTCTGCTATTTCAATGGAAATGAGTGCTGCTTTGAATAAAAAGGCATAGTTAAAAATTACAATAATTTAAAAATCCCAAATTCCGTTGAAAATATGGAATTTGGGATTTTTTGTTTTACAACTTCTCTTTCAAATACTTTGCCGTAACCGATTTTTTCATTTTCACGATTTCTTCTGGAGTTCCTTCGGCGAGTAATTGTCCGCCATTTTCGCCACCTTCTGGACCTAAATCAATAATCCAGTCGGCACATTTTATCAGGTCGAGATTGTGTTCAATAACCAATATGGAATGCCCTTTATCAATCAAAGCGTCAAACGATGCCAATAGTTTTTTAATATCGTGAAAATGCAATCCTGTTGTAGGTTCGTCAAAAACAAAAAGTGCTTTTTCTTTCGTAGCACCTTTGACTAGAAACGAAGCCAGTTTGATACGTTGTGCCTCGCCACCAGAAAGCGTAGAAGACGATTGTCCTAATTGCACATACCCCAAACCAACATCTTGAAGCGGTTGCAATTTTTGAATGATTTTAGTTTGTTTATTGGCAGTAAAAAACGAAATAGAATCATCAACAGTCATCGTCAGAATGTCGTGAATATTCTTGCCGTCAAAAGCAACTTCCAGAACTTCTTTTTTGAATCGTTTGCCGTTGCAGGTTTCGCAATGCAATTGCACATCCGCCATAAAAACCATTTCCACGTTTATGGTTCCTTCGCCTTTACAGGTTTCACATCTTCCGCCATCGACATTGAATGAGAAATGTTTGGCTTGATAGCCTCTGATTTTCGATAGTTTTTCTTTGGCAAACAAATCCCGAATATCGTCATAGGCTTTGATATAAGTCACAGGATTCGAACGGGAACTTCTTCCAATTGGGTTTTGATCAACATATTCGATATGCTGAATTTTGTGATAATAGCCCCGCATTTCGGTAAACTGCCCTGCTTTTTCGCCAACGCCATCCAGTTTTTTCTGCATAGCTGGAAACAAGATTTTTTTGACCAAAGTACTTTTACCACTTCCTGAAACTCCGGTAATCACGGTCAGGCATTCCAAAGGAAATTTGACGTCTATATTTTGTAAATTATTCTCTCTCGCGCCCAGAATTTCAATGTAATTGCTCCATTTTCTGCGAATGCGAGGTGTTTTAATTTCTAGTTCTCCGTTGAGGTATTTTGCTGTTAATGAAGTAGATTTCAGAATTTCTTTGAAAGTTCCTTGAGCGACCAATTCGCCACCAAAAGTTCCTGCTTCTGGACCAATATCAATAATCATATCGGCGGCTTTCATAATATCTTCGTCGTGCTCTACCACAATAACGGTGTTGCCTAAATCACGCAAAGACAACAAAACTTTGATTAAACGTTCGGTGTCTTTTGGATGCAAGCCAATGCTTGGTTCGTCCAAAATATACATAGAACCCACCAAACTGCTTCCAAGTGAAGTTGCCAAATTGATACGTTGTGATTCTCCACCCGAAAGGGTTGCTGAATTTCTATTGAGTGTCAAATAATCCAAACCAACTTCGGTCAGAAAGGATAAACGATTATTGATTTCCAATAATAATCGTTTCGCAATTTGTTGTTCATATACATCCAAATCGATGTTTTTGAAAAAAGTAACCAAATGTTTAATCGGCAAATCAACCAAATCCGAAACGGTTTTAGAATTGATTTTCACATAAGAAGCTTCGATTCTCAATCGTTTTCCTTTACAGGAATTACATTTGGTTTTGCCACGATAACGCGAAAGCATGACTCTATTTTGTATTTTATAATTTTTATCTTCTAATTCCTTGAAGAAAGCATTCAAACCCTGAAAATAACTGTTTCCTGTCCAAACCAAATCTTTCTGTTGCTCTGAAAGTTCGAAAAAAGGCTTGTGAATCGGGAAATCAAATTTATAAGCGTGATTGACCAATTCGTCCCGAAACCAGCTCATACTTTCGCCACGCCAAGGGTAAATAGCATTTTCAAAAACAGATAAGGCCGTATTTGGAACCACTAATTCTTCGTCAATTCCGATGATGTTTCCGTAGCCTTCACAAACAGGACAAGCACCATACGGATTATTGAAACTAAACAAATGAACATTTGGTTCCAGGAAACTAATACCATCCAATTCGAAATTATTACTGTACGAAAAGCGTTTATTAGTATTTAATTCCTGCAAATGACAAATTCCTTTTCCTTCATAAAAGGCAGTTTGCACAGCATCGGCAAGACGGTTGTAGAATTCTTCCTCGTCTTTGACCACGATTCGGTCGATGATTAGAAGAATATCTTTATTATCTAAAGTATGAGCTTCAATTCCGTCCAGACGAACAGTTTCATTATTGACCAATATTCTTGAAAAACCTTGATTTAATAACGCTTTCAATTTGTCTTCCAAAGCTCTTCCCTCTTCCAAATGAATCGGAGCAAGAAGCAACCATTTGCTGTCAGCTCCAAAGTCTTTTACATCCTTAATAACATCCGAAACGGTGTTTTTTTTGACTTCTTGTCCCGAAATTGGCGAAAAAGTTCTTCCAATTCTGGCATACAACAATTTCATATAATCGTAAATCTCGGTCGAAGTCCCAACGGTAGAACGAGCATTGGTCGTATTTACTTTTTGCTCAATCGCAATCGCAGGCGCAATTCCCTTGATGTATTCCACTTTTGGTTTATCCAGTCTTCCTAAAAACTGACGAGCATAAGATGACAAACTTTCCACATAACGCCGTTGTCCTTCGGCATACAAAGTATCGAAAGCCAAACTGGATTTTCCAGAACCCGAAAGTCCTGTAATTACTACTAATTTGTTTCTAGGAATAGCCACGTCCAAATTTTTTAAGTTGTGAACTTGAGCTCCTTTTATGATGATATTCTTTTTTGGATCGAGTGTAGAAAGGTCAATTGGCATGGGAAAATCGAATTTCCACAAAAGTAATCAATTTTAAAATGAGAATTGGTATCGAATCAAGGCATTCGTTTCTAAAAAAATTACCGCAGTTTCGCTGATTTTAAAATAAATCAGAACTAGTTTCATTGCACTAATTCAAAAATTAGCGTTAATTTTCTCTAATTTATGTTGGGAAAATCAGCGAAACTGCAGTGTTTTTTTATTTAGAATTTCTTCGTTTTTAAAAGTGAATGCCCTAGGTATCGAATGAAGTTCAAATTTTGAATTCGGAACTTGATTTTTTAACTTTTTAAATCCATTTAAAATCCACCATTTCGAACCAATTATAACGGCTGAATTGGCTCGAAAGTATCGGTCGTTTCTATTTATTTGACTGCAAGATGTTAATTTTTCTGGTTTCGTTTGTTATTTAAGATAATTATTAGTTAAATTTGACATATAATTAACTACAAAAAAAACAGCGTATAGTATAAAACTACTTTTTAGAGACAATTGTTCCAATTTCATTAAGAAAACTAAAAAGTATAACTATGGCTAGTATTCAACTTCCAGACGCTTTATTGGTAAAGAAATATATTGATGGCGATGAAAACGCTTTAACAATATTAATCAATAGACATCAATCGAAAATTTTTGGATTCATTTATTCAAAGATTGCTGATAGAGATATTTCGGATGATATATTTCAAGACACATTTATTAAAGTTATACGAACTTTAAAATCCAATTCCTATAACGAAGAAGGTAAATTTTTACCTTGGGTGATGCGAATTGCTCATAACTTGATTATCGATCATTTCCGAAGAAACAAAAAAATGCCAATGTTCAGAGAAACAGAAGAGTTTTCTATTTTCTCGATTATGTCTGATGATTCTTTGACAGTCGAAAACAAAATCATTCAAGATCAAGTGGAAGTAGATTTGAAAAAATTAATTGAAGAACTTCCTGCCGACCAAAAAGAAGTATTGGTCATGCGAATGTATCAAGATATGAGTTTCAAAGAAATATCAGAAATAACAGGGGTTAGCATCAACACCGCTTTGGGAAGAATGCGATATGCTTTGATGAATATGAGAAAAGTGATTGATAAACATCAAATTATTTTAACGAATTGATACTAAATTGTAAACTCTTGCGTTGTAATAAAAAACAAAAATTTTATTACTGTATGGCAAAAATTTACTCTAAAAAAACTGTAGCTATCAATTCAATGAAACCCAAAAAAGAAACTATTTCTTTTTTATTGAATTACTCCAAAGCGTTGAACGTGATTAAAGTAAACAATGAAAGTTTCGAAATTATAGCTAATTGAGGAAACGTCCCGAAATTATCGGGACGTTTTTTTATGGTATTCGTCCAAAACTGATTTTTTTCCAACCGTTCGGGTGATGATGTCTTTCTCTAAATCCCAACCTCTAGCTGGCGAATATTCTCTTCCGTACCAAATCATTTGCAGGTGCAAATCGTTCCAGGTTTCTTCAGGAAAAATGCGTTTGGCATCTTTTTCGGTTTGCACAACATTTTTTCCATTGGATAAATTCCATCGGTACATCAATCGGTGAATGTGTGTATCAACAGGAAAAGCAGGAACTCCAAAGGCTTGCGACATCACAACACTTGCTGTTTTATGCCCAACGGCTGGCAATTCTTCTAAATATTCAAAACTTTGAGGCACTTTCCCACCGTGTTTGTCAATCAAAATTTGTGATAAACCATGAATTCCTTTTGATTTCATTGGCGATAAACCACAAGGGCGAATGATTTCCTTAATTTCTTCGATAGACATTTTGACCATATCATACGGATTATCGGCTTTGGCAAAAAGCAAAGGCGTAATCTGATTGACCCGAACATCTGTGCATTGAGCCGAAAGCAAAACCGCTATCAACAAAGTATAAGGATCTTTGTGATCCAAAGGAATTGGAATCTCGGGATACAATTCTTTTAACGTATTTATAACAAATGTTACCCGTTCTTGTTTGGTCATTTTAGTTTATTTTTGAATGGTAAAGAAAAGGAATTTCAATAGCAATGGCAATATCAAAAATCAATTGCAATAAAAATAATAAATTGATTTTGATTACTAATTTTTAACCACATAGATTATTGAATGATATAATTTTAAGGATTCCCATAGATATTTTATTTACACATAGCTATAAAATCTAGGATAAACAAAGTGTCTTTATATTTAAAAAAATTTATGTGGTTTAAATTTTAATAATTAATTATATTCAAGTAATACAAGGATGTAAACTAGTATAATCTTTCTTCTTTGCTCTTTATTCTAAAATCTGTAATCTAAATTCTAAAATAAAAATATGACAACATTACAAAAAGGCGACAAAGCTCCAGATTTTTTTGGGGTAGATCAAGACGGAAAACCACATCAATTAGAAGATTATAAAGGCAAAAAATTAGTCGTTTTCTTTTATCCAAAAGCAAGTACGCCAGGTTGTACAGCCGAAGCGTGTGATTTAAGAGATAATTTTGAACGTTTTCAAGCCAATAATTATGCCTTGTTAGGCGTTAGTGCTGATCCTGCAAAAGCACAAGCCAAGTTCAAAGAAAAATATAACTTTCCGTTTCCATTATTGGCAGACGAAGAAAAATCGGTTATTGAAGCCTTTGAAGTTTGGGGTCCTAAAAAGTTTATGGGAAGAGAATATGATGGAATTAACAGAATTACTTTTGTCATTGATGAAAACGGCATCATCGACGAAGTAATTTCCGATGTAAAAACCAAAGCCCATGCTGCCCAGATTTTAAAATAACATCCTTTTTATTTTGATTTTACTGCGCTAAAAAACGTCTCTTCGAGTGATTTTTAATAGTATTGCGACAGCTTTACTATTAAAAATTGTATCGAGAAGCCTTTTCAAATAACTGTTATCGATACATTTTTTTTTAAAAGCTATTGCATTTTTAAATAAAACGAACTGACGCAAAAAACAAATTAGTAAATCATAGTAAGTTTAAAGCCTAAAAGGAATACTTATTAAAAATCGACCGCAAATGCTCCCCAATCACAACTACAAACTGACTTTAAAATGGACTGGAAATAAAGGAACTGGAACTTCTGGTTACCGAGCCTATGACCGAAACCATGAAATTATAATTGAAGGAAAAACGACTTTGTTAGGCTCTGCCGATCCAACGTTTCATGGAGACAAAACGGTGCATAATCCCGAAGATTTACTATTAGCTTCGCTATCTTCTTGTCACATGATGTCGTATTTGCACGTTTGTGTCAAAGCTGGAATTGTAGTGACCGATTATGTTGATAATGCCACAGGAATTATGGTAGTAAATGCTGATGGTTCAGGACGTTTTATTGAAGTAAACTTAAATCCTATTGTAACCATTACCGACGAATCACAATTAACCAAAGCCAATGAACTACATACTGAAGCGAATCAATTGTGTTTTATTGCCAATTCTGTGAATTTTACGGTCAGGCATCATCCAAAAACTCGGATTTGATTACTATTCAAGAAATTGGAAATACTGCCTATACTTCTAATATAAATGACTATATATCAAAGTTTTGCTATTTCTAACAACTGAATTATTTTCCAGAGTTATAGTTATACTTTCATTAGCAGAATTCATATAAAGCGTTTTGCAACATTGCCAAAAAAATAAAACCCGCTCTAGCGAACGGGTTTTTTGAAATAATTTTTCTACAATACTAAACGTGTAATGCTCTATTATCTGTAGCTGCTAAAGCTGCTTCTTTTATAGCTTCTGCAAATGTTGGATGAGCGTGAGACATTCTTGAAATATCTTCGGCAGATGCTTTATATTCCATTGCCGTTACTGCTTCAGCAATTAAATCCGCAGTTCTGGCACCAATCATGTGAACTCCTAAAACTTCGTCAGTTTTTTCGTCAGCAAGAATTTTTACAAATCCGTCTAAATCTCCACTCGCACGAGCTCTTCCTAATGCTTTGAAAGGAAAACTACCTACTTTGTATTTTGTTCCAGCTGTTTTTAGTTGTTCTTCTGTTTGACCCACAGCTGCCACTTCTGGCCATGTGTAAACAACACCAGGAATTAAATTATAATCAATATGCGGTTTTTGACCCGCTAAAATTTCAGCAACCATAGTTCCTTCTTCTTCGGCTTTGTGCGCTAACATTGCGCCACGAACTACATCACCAATAGCGTAGATATTTGGAGTTGAAGTTTGCAAATGGTCGTTTACTTCTACTTGTCCTCTATCCGAAATTTTAACACCAGCTTTATCGGCATTTAATCCATCAGTATAAGGACGACGACCTACAGAAACTAATGAATAATCTCCCTCTAAAGTAATTACTTCACCTTTTGCATTTTCAGCTTGAACAATTACAGCATCACCTTTACGCTCTACTGATTGTACTTTGTGAGAAGTATAGAATTTCATTCCTTGTTTTTTCAACACTTTAGTCAATTCTTTAGACAAAGCTCCATCCATTCCTGGAATGATTCTGTCCATAAATTCTACTACAGATACTTGAGCTCCCAAACGTAAATACACTTGCCCTAATTCGATTCCGATAACACCACCACCAATGATTACAAGATGTTTTGGCACTTCTTTTAAAGCCAAAGCCTCTGTTGAAGTAATGATTCTCTCTTTATCTATTTTGATAAATGGCAACGAAGATGGTTTTGAACCTGTTGCTATAATTATATTTTTAGCTTCGATAGTTTCAGATGTTCCATCTGCTTTTGCAATGGCAACATGAGTAGCATCTACAAATGATCCTAAACCATTAAAAACAGTTACTTTATTTTTATCCATCAAGTAGTTGATTCCTCCTGAAGTTTGATCTACAACTGCTTGTTTGCGAGCAATCATTTTCTCTAAATTCACTTTTACTTCTCCAGAAAGCTCAATTCCGTGATCTGCAAAATGAGCAATTTCACTATAATGATGTGAAGAAGACAACAATGCTTTGGACGGAATACAACCTACATTAAGACAGGTTCCTCCAAGAGTGGAATATTTTTCTATAATAGCAGTTTTGAAACCTAACTGTGCGCAACGAATAGCCGAAACATATCCGCCCGGACCAGAACCTATAATGACTACGTCAAATGAACTCATAGTATGTGTTTTTAAATTTTAGTGGTACAAAAATAAGAAATAAAATCGCAATGACAATTTGATTATCAATGCCAATTTTATTCAAATTATGGCTTATTTGTTGGATTTCTTGAATATTTACAAAGAAAATTTTATTTTGTAAATAAAAAAGGAAAATATTCCATTTTGAACATATATCATAGATTCTTTTCCAGTTGCTGTATGTAATAATATGAGAGTCGCAAATTGTAAAACACTAAAGCAAAACCAGTTGGGTGTATTTCCATTTAGTTTTTTTTAGTTTCTCCAAGACACTTCGCTTGATTTTAGCAAATCTATAGCTATGTGACACGAGACCGAAGGTCTAGAAAGAAATTCAGATATTATTTGAAAAGAATCTTTTTGAACTAATGAGTTAATAAAAAAAAACACATTTATAAGTTTGAAGACTTTTGCAGCTTGTACAACGCTTTTTTTTTGAGTTTTTCATAAATAAAAAAAGTTTATTGAAACGAATTTCAATAAACTTTTAGAAACATCATATTTTATAATGCCTTACAGCGTTTTTACCAACTATTTTTGGCTATTAAACCTAAAAAATTAATAAAATAAATGCCTAAATTACTTCATAGTTTTAATATACTCTTTCTGTAATTTATAAGAATTATTTTTTTGCTGCGGCTGCCGCATCTAATTCTTTTACTTTTATTTTCATAGCTTTGTATTCTGGCATTTCTAGAGCGCTATATACGTTTAAAAGTGTTTTTGCTACATCTCGATTTGTTGGTTCAAGTTCATGAGCTTTTTGAAGATAAGGAATGGTACTTTTAAATAAATTCTCTCTCTTTACTTTTAACACATCATAGCGTTTTATATCTTTAGCAGAAGTAGTTCCTAGTTTGTTCATTTCTTCAATAATAACTTTTTCATCTTCTAATTTTAAAGCAGCCATATTGATGTAAGCATTAATGTAATCAGGTTTTATTTCTATTGCTTTTTTGTAATACTTTTCAGCATCAACTGCATTTTTAGCATTAGCACTAATGACTCCTAGGTTAAAAATTAAATCCGCATCGTTTGGATTTTTTTCTAATACTTCTGCAATTAATTTTTTGTATGTTTCAAAATCTTTAGTTTGCAAATACAAATTTGCTTCTGACAACGTTAAAGAAGTGTCTTCAGGATTTGCTTTTCTAGCATCTGATAGTGCTTTTTTAGCCTCATCAACTTTTCCTTGATCTTGTAAGATCAAAGCAATGTTTTTATAAATCTCGCCTCTTTTTGATGGAATTACCTCATCTTTTGGTTTTTCGTGAGTTAATTTTAAAGCAGCATCTCTTTCTTTGGCGGTATTGAATAAATCTTCTTGACCTGATACTTTATTCATTGCTAAATAGTTCATTCCTTTTCCTGAATAGTTTAATGTTTTTAACTCTTCATACATTTTTAGAGCCGTTACATATTCTTTAGCACTTACATAAGTAGAAGCAGCATAATACAAATTGATAGTATCTTTCTTGTCTAACAAATAAGCATCATATAGTTTATTGGCACCATCCAAATCTTTATTGGTTTTAGTATCAACAATAGCACTATTTACTAACATTCCTTTAATTTGAGTGATTGAAGTTGATGCTAATGAAGAAAATTTCAATTTCCCTGAAGTTTTTTCTGCAGCAATCAAATCTTGATAAGATTTAGCTGCTAAAGAAAGATTTTTTGCTTCATCTACTTTTTTATTTGCTAAATCTAAATAAGCATTTCCTTTTGCATACAAAAACTGTGCTTTTTCAGCATCGCTGGCATTTGCCATAACTGATTCTGCTCCTTCTAAAATAGTTATTGCGGTTTTTGCATCGCCTGCTTTCATCGCTTTTTCAGCAGCTTTTAATTGATCTTTTTGAGCAAAAGTAGCTACTGATATCAATAATGCTGATGCTAGTATTACATATTTACTTTTCATAACATTTTGTTTTTTTATTTTTAATAATTATTTTTTGTTTTTAAGCTTCATCATCAGAGTCGTCTTCGTCTTCGGAATCGTCATCTTCTAATTCTTCGTCTGTATCATCCTCCTCTTCGTCATCAACAATAGTATCATCTTCTAGTACTTCAAGTACTGGCTTGACTCTTTCGATTGTAGCTGCTTCTATTACATTTCCGTCTTCGTCAACTATTACTTCTTCGACATCATCTTTCATAACCTTGGCAACAGCAGCAATAGAATCATTTCCTTTCAAGTTAATTAACTTAACTCCTTGTGTAGCACGTCCCATTACTCGTAAATCTTCGATAGCCATTCTGATAGTCAATCCAGATTTGTTGATAATCATCAAATCATCGGCATCTGTAACGGCGCTTATCGAAATTAAGTTTCCTGTTTTCTCGGTAATATTCAAGGTTTTTACTCCTTTTCCACCACGATTGGTAATTCTGTAAACGTCTTCACCATCATCGTCAACTAATTTAGTACGTTTTCCATACCCTTTTTCAGTTACTACAAGAATTTGAGTATCGTTAATATTATCTTTATCAACTGTAACCATGCTTATCACTTCATCGGTAGCATCTTTTAAAGTAATTCCACGAACTCCAGAAGCAGTTCTTCCCATTGGACGAGTCTTTGTTTCTTCAAAACGAACTAATTTACCAGACTTAACTGCTAAAATAATTTGGCTCTCCCCATTGGTTAATTCAGCTCCTAATAACTCATCTCCTTCTTTAATGGTAATAGCAGCCACACCGTTTACACGAGGTTTTGAATACTTCTCTAAAGAGGTTTTCTTAACTTGTCCTTGCTTGGTTACCATAACTAAATTATGGGTTTTTATATAGTTTTGATCTTTTAAATCTTGTGTACAGATAAATGCTTTTACCTTGTCATCACTTTCAATGTTAATCAAATTCTGAATAGCCCTACCTTTGGCAGTTTTACTTCCTTCTGGGATTTCATATACACGCATCCAGAAACATTTTCCTTTTTGGGTAAAGAACATCATGTATTGATGATTTGTTGCCACAAACATGTGTTCCAAGAAATCTTGATCTCTTGTTCCTGCACTTTTTTGTCCTACTCCTCCTCTATTCTGGGTTTTGTATTCTGTCAAATTAGTACGTTTAATATACCCTGCATGCGAAATGGTAATAACCACATTCTCATCAGCAATTAAATCTTCGATACTTACATCTCCACCTGAATATTCTATTTGAGAACGACGCTCATCTCCGTATTTATCGCGGATTTCAACGAGCTCTTCTTTGATCAAAGCCGTTCTTAAATCTACATCAGCTAATAAGGCTTTCAAATGCTCAATCAATTTCATTAATTCTTCATACTCTGCTCTTAACTTGTCTTGTTCCAGACCTGTCAATTGACGCAAACGCATTTCAACAATAGCACGAGCTTGAATATCTGATAATTGGAACCTTTCAATTAATTTATCACGAGCTTCTTCTGTATTTTTAGAACCTCTAATTAACGCAATTACTTCATCAATATTATCCGAAGCAATAATCAAACCTTCTAAAATATGTGCTCTTTCTTCGGCTTTACGTAATTCGAATTGTGTTCTACGAACTACAACATCATGGCGGTGCTCAATAAAATAATGAATCATATCTTTTAGATTCAACATTTGTGGACGACCGTTAACCAATGCGATATTGTTTACACTAAAAGAAGATTGTAATTGTGTAAATTTATATAAGGTATTCAAAACCACATTTGGCGTTGCATCACGTTTCAGTATATAAACGATACGCATACCATTTCTATCCGATTCGTCACGGATATTAGCAATCCCTTCTATTTTTTTATCGTTTACCAAATCAGCAGTACGTTTAATCATATCCGCTTTATTGACTTGGTATGGAATTTCAGTAACGATGATAGATTCTCTTCCGTCCACTTCTTCAAAACCAACTTTAGCACGCATCACAATACGTCCTCTACCCGTTTTGAAAGCTTCACGAACACCTTCATAACCATATATTACACCTCCAGTTGGAAAATCTGGAGCTTTGATATGGTTCATTAATTCATCTATCTCTATATCATTATTATCAAGATACGCTAAAGTACCATTGATAACTTCAGTTAAATTGTGAGGAGGCATATTGGTAGCCATACCTACTGCAATTCCTGTTGCTCCATTAATTAATAAAGTAGGAACTCTGGTTGGCATTACTTTTGGCTCGTATAAAGTGTCGTCAAAGTTCAATTGAAAGTCAACAGTTTCTTTTTCGATATCCGCCATGATTTCTTCCGAAATCTTTTTCATTCTAGCCTCGGTATAACGCATGGCTGCTGGACTATCTCCATCGACAGAACCAAAGTTACCTTGTCCGTCAACCAAAAGATAACGCATGCTCCACTCTTGAGCCATACGAACCATGGCATCATAAACCGAGGTATCTCCGTGTGGGTGATACTTTCCTAAAACTTCTCCGACTATTCTCGCCGATTTTTTGTGGGCAGATCTGGAGTTAACTCCCAAATCATACATCCCGTAAAGTACTCTTCGGTGTACTGGTTTCAAGCCATCTCTAACATCAGGAAGTGCTCTTGATACAATTACTGACATCGAATAATCGATGTAAGCTGATTTCATTTCATCTTCAATGTTAATAGGAATTAACTTTTCTCCTTCAGACATAAGTTGTTATATTTAATAAATTTATTTAATTTCAAAACGTGCTAATATACATCTTTTTGATTTTCTCAAAGCCTTTTTACCATTCTTATTTCAATGATTTATTAACAAATTTCGGTTATTTTTTAGTTAATAAATTAAGTGAATTTTAACGTTTTTTACATTCTTTTTTTGTCAATTAGCTGACAGAAGTTCTTAAAAGGAATGTTTTTTGTTTTTAAGACACTAATTCACTAAATTTACGCATACAATTACAACACTACATTATGGATGATAATTTTTCACCAAGAGTAAAAGACGTTATTACGTATAGCAAAGAAGAAGCTTTGCGACTAGGACACGATTTTATTGGCACCGAGCATTTGATACTTGGCATTTTAAGGGATGGTAATGGAAAAGCGATTAACATATTAAACACTTTGTCTATTGATTTAGACCACCTGCGCAGAAAAGTAGAAATCTTGAGTCCTGCAAGTCCTAATCTTGAAATCAATAACGAGAAGAAGAATCTTCATCTGACGCGTCAAGCAGAACGCGCTTTGAAAACAACTTTTCTAGAGGCAAAAGTGTTTCATAGCACCTCAATTAGTACTGCACATTTATTATTGTGCATTTTAAGAAACGAAAACGATCCTACAACCAAGCTATTGAATAAAATGAAAATCGATTATGATATAGCCAAAGAACAATATCTAAATATGACACCAAACGAAGACGATTTTATCGATAACTTGCCAAAAAACGAATCCTATAACGATGATTCAGGACAAGATGACAGCCTAAAAGAAGGGAATTTTAATAATCCCGCTAACAAATCGAACAAGAAATCCAAGACTCCAGTTTTGGATAATTTTGGGAGAGATTTAACAGAAATGGCGGAAGAAGGAAAATTAGACCCTGTCGTAGGACGCGAAAAAGAAATTGAACGTGTTTCTCAAATTTTAAGCCGTCGTAAAAAGAATAACCCATTACTAATTGGAGAACCTGGAGTGGGAAAATCAGCAATTGCCGAAGGATTGGCTTTGCGTATTATTCAAAAGAAAGTATCTCGTATTTTATTCAACAAACGTGTAGTAACACTGGATTTGGCTAGCCTTGTTGCTGGAACAAAATACCGTGGACAGTTTGAAGAACGTATGAAAGCCGTGATGAACGAATTGGAAAAAAATGACGACATCATTCTTTTTATTGACGAAATTCATACTATTGTTGGTGCTGGTGGAGCAACAGGTTCATTGGACGCTTCAAATATGTTCAAACCAGCTTTAGCAAGAGGAGAAATTCAATGTATTGGAGCAACGACTCTTGATGAGTACAGACAATATATCGAGAAAGACGGTGCTCTTGAAAGACGTTTTCAAAAAGTAATTGTAGAACCAACTTCTGTTGAAGAAACCGTTACTATTTTGAATAATATCAAAGACAAATACGAAGATCACCATAACGTAACTTATACACCAGAAGCTATTGAAGCCTGTGTGAAATTAACTGACCGATATATGTCAGAGCGTTTCTTGCCAGACAAAGCTATTGATGCTTTGGACGAAGCAGGTTCTCGTGTTCACATTGTAAATATTGATGTTCCGAAACAAATTTTGGAACTGGAAAAACAATTAGAAGACGTACGTGAACTGAAAAATTCTGTTGTCAAAAAACAGAAATATGAAGAAGCAGCCAAACTTCGTGATGACGAAAAACGAATCGAAAAAGATTTAGCTATTGCACAAGAACAATGGGACGAAGATTCTAAAAACAATAGGATCCAAGTAACCGAAGATAATGTTGCGGATGTTGTTTCTATGATGACTGGTATTCCAGTAAATCGTATCGCACAAACGGAAAGCAATAAATTAGCTCAATTGCCAGAACTGATTGAAAATAAAGTTATTGGTCAAAAAGAAGCCGTACTTAAAATTGCTCGCTCCATTCAAAGAAATCGTGCGGGATTGAAAGATCCAAATAGACCAATCGGTTCGTTTATTTTCTTGGGACAAACTGGTGTTGGTAAAACTCAATTAGCCAAAGTTTTGGCTAAAGAATTATTCGATTCTGAAGAGGCGCTAATCCGAATTGACATGAGCGAGTATATGGAAAAATTTGCCATTTCAAGATTAGTAGGTGCACCTCCAGGATACGTTGGTTACGAAGAAGGCGGACAATTAACCGAGAAAGTGCGTCGCAAACCGTATTGTGTGGTGCTGTTAGATGAGATTGAGAAAGCACATCCAGACGTATTCAATATGATGCTTCAAGTATTAGATGACGGTTTCTTGACAGATAGTTTGGGTCGTAAAATCGATTTCAAGAATACGATTATTATTATGACTTCTAATATTGGTGCACGCCAGTTGAAGGATTTTGGTCAAGGTGTTGGTTTTGGTACAGCTGCCAAAGTAGCTCAAGCAGATGATAATTCGAAAAGTATTATCGAAAATGCTTTGAAAAAAACTTTTGCTCCAGAATTCTTGAATAGAATTGACGATGTTATTGTGTTTAACGCATTAGAAAAACATGATATTGATTTGATTATCGAAATCGAATTGAAAAAATTATACGCTCGTATAAAAGATTTAGGTTATAACTTAAACCTTTCGGATAAAGCGAAAGCCTTTATTGCCGACAAAGGTTTTGACAAACAATTTGGTGCTAGACCATTAAAAAGAGCGATTCAAAAATATGTAGAAGACGCATTGGCAGAAGAAATCATCACTTCGAAAGTAGCTGCTGGAGACGAAATTTTCATGGACTTGAACGAAGAAACTCAAGAATTGATAGTTAATGTTCACAAAGAAGAAAATCCTACGAATTAGATTTTTTTCCTTCTTAAATTTTAAAAAGCGATTGTTGAATGAAATATTCTCAATCGCTTTTTTTTGACCGTAATAAGTTAATATCTCAAATCATAATCGGTATAGTATTTGATTAATTATTTTTTCGAAAATAAAATCAAGATTTTAACTATGGTATCAAAATACTTATTGATTACTTTTGTCTGTTAAAATGTTACTCATTCAACAAACCAAAAAAATTAAAACCAAGTAATGAAAAAACCAATTCACGCATTATGTATCGCTTTGACAGTTTTAATAATGAGCTGTCCGAACCCAATTATGGCACAAAATTCAGCCGAAGAAGCCTATCCAGGTCTTGAATTCAAAATGGCAAAAGTCAAAGAACCTATAATTCCAAACAATAGCGTAAACATTAAAGATTTTGGTGCGGTAAATGGTGGTTATGTTTTAAACACCAAAGCTTTTGCCGATGCCATTGAAGCGGTTTCTAAAAAAGGCGGTGGAAAAGTAATTATTCCTCCTGGAATTTGGTTAACTGGACCAATTATTTTAAAAAGTAACCTTGAATTACATGCTCAATCAGGTGCTTTAATCAAATTCTCAACTGACAAAAGTTTGTATCCAATTATCGAAACCAGTTTTGAAGGATTAAACACCTGGCGTTGTATCTCTCCTATTTACGGAAAAAATTTAGAAAACATTGCTTTCACTGGAAAAGGGGTTTGGGACGGTTCAGGTGAAGTTTGGAGACAAGTGAAAAAAGCAAAAGTAACCGAAGGACAATGGAAAAAATTTGTTACTTCAGGTGGTGTCGTTAATGCTGCAAAAACCAGTTGGTATCCATCGGAAGTTTTTATGAAAGCATCGGAAGGTGCTGACCAAAATGTGCGTTTGGATTTAAAAACCAAAGAAGATTTTGAACCCATTCACGATTTTCTTCGTCCAGTATTGGTAAGTATCCAAAACAGTAAAAGAGTCATGTTTGACGGACCAGTTTTCCAAAATTCTCCAGCTTGGAACGTTCACCCTTTGATGATTGAAGATTTAATTATCAGAAATGTATCCATTCGTAATCCTTGGTTTTCTCAAAATGGTGACGGACTTGATGTAGAATCATGCAAAAATGTATTGGTTGAAAATTCTACTTTTGATGTGGGTGACGATGCGATTTGTATCAAATCTGGAAAAGACAAAGATGGTCGTGATCGTGGCGTTCCATGCGAAAATATCATCGTAAGAAATAATATTGTGTATCACGGACATGGCGGAGTTACCGTAGGTAGCGAAATGTCGAGTGGTGTGAAAAATATGCACGTATCCAATTGTTCTTTTATGGGAACAGACGTTGGATTGCGTTTCAAAAGTAACCGTGGACGTGGCGGTGTGGTAGAAAATATCTTTATTTCGGATATTTTCATGACTGATATTCCATCACAAGCGATTTCTTTTGACTTGTATTATGGCGGAAAATCTATTGCAGAAACTTTAGCCGATGGCGGAAATAAAATAAGTACAAAAATAGTTCCTGTGGATGAAAAAACACCACAGTTCAAAAATATTACCATCAAAAACATCACTATTGCAGGTGCTTATCAAGCGGTATTTTTGCAAGGTTTACCAGAAATGAATTTAGAGAACATTGAAATCTCTAATTTGATTGCCAAAGCGGATAAAGGTTTTTCTATTATTGATGCCAAAGGAATTAAAATTAGCAACGTAAAATTAGATATTAAAGAAGAGAACAACTTTGACATTTACAATGGTAAAAATGTTACATTCAAAAATATTGAATTCAATTCGACTTCTCCAAAAGCCATTACTATTAATGGAGCTGCTTCTGAAAACATCGATTTAACTATTTCAAAAACTTCTAGTTTTTCTAAAAAAACTACCATTGGTGAAACTGTTCCTAAAAAAGCAGTAAAATTATAAACCAAATAAAATTTTGTAATCACAGCATCAAAAAGCCAACTTCATTGTTGGCTTTTTTTGTATTCAAAAGTGAATAATATAATAACAATTTACCTAAATTATGTAACAAGAATCATAGCTGAAATGTTCAATTTTACATCAAAGAAATTCAGTTATGAAAAAGTACCTTTTTATTGTAAGCCTTATTTTTGTTTTTCAATCTTGTAAAAAAGAAGAAAACAATACCACAGAAACAATTGTTGTTGCCAAAAAAACAATTGTTAGACAAAAACCAAAAAATATTTCGTACCAATTGGAAAGTTCTAAACAATGGCTTTCAACTCATTCGGACAGTACACAAATTGAAATTGTTCTCGCAGTAAATAGAACCGATAAAGCCAATATTTCTAAAATGGATTCTATCCTTGTTCCTACAGACTTGGCAGGTGATAGAGAATTTTATTTGCCTTTTCCGTTGGAAGTTCCTTATTTGAAAGACATTTCGAAAATCATCTTTTTCTCCTATCCAACACAAACTTTCGCTGCTTATGAAAATGGTGAATTGATTTACACTGGACCAACGAATATGGGACGAAAAAAAGACCCTACTCCTACTGGACTTTTCTTTACCAACTGGAAAGCCGAGCAAACCACCAGCACTTTCAATGACGAATGGGATTTGCGTTGGAATTTTAATATTGCCAATAAACTAGGTGTGGGTTGGCATCAATACGAATTACCGGGTTATCCAGCCTCGCATTCTTGTTTGCGTCTTCAAGAGAAAGATGCTAAATATCTTTATAATTGGGCAGATCAATGGGTTTTGCAAGATGATGAAACAGTACTTTTGAAAGGAACTCCTGTAATCGTTTTTGGAAGCTATCCTTTTGGTTCGCCAAAACCGTGGTTGGCATTAGTTAAAAATACTAAAGCACTTGATATTTCGATTGCAGAAATAAAAAATATTACAAAACCACATCTCAATAGCATTTTGTCTGAACAGAAAAAGAGAGTTGAAACGTCAAAAAATGAATAATTTAAAATTGATATTCATTGTTATTAAATTAAGGAATTTTGTCAATGATTTTGTCATTCTGACGAAGGAAGAATCCCAACAAACGTGAGCAACTAAAACGAGATTCCTCCTTCTTCAGAATGACAAATAAATATTAATATTGAATTGATATTATTAATCAAATCGATATATTATTCATTAATAGCATCAACAACCGCTTTGGTAATCTTTAAACTTTTCAATTTATCTTGATGATTAAAAATCGGACTAGTAATCATAAGCTCATTTATACGAGTGTAATTGATGAATTCTTTTAGACTTTTGACTAAACTTTCTTTGTTTCCTGCAAAAGTACAAGCCGTCATTTGATTCACATGAAAGCGTTCTTCTTCATTCATAATTTCTTCTAAAGAGTCAACAGGTGGTTGCAATCCTTTGCGATCATTCCGAATTAAATTCAAAAACATTTGATACAAACTAGTCGATAAAAATTGAGCTTCTTCATCAGAATCGGCAGCAATTACGTTGACACAAGCCATCGTTTTGGGTTCAATTAAAAAAGCCGATGGTTGAAAATTTTCTCTGTAAAATTCGAATGCTTGAATCATTTGTTTGGGTGCAAAATGTCCTGCAAAAGCATACGGCAAACCATATTCAGCTGCCAGTTTTGCGCTATCCATACTAGAGCCTAAAATCCAAATGGGAACATCCATTCCTTCTGCAGGAAAGGCTCGTACTTTTGCAATAGCATTTTCTTCAGAAAAATATCTTTGTAGTTTAGCTACATTTCTTGGAAACTGTTGTGCTTCTTCAAAAAAATCTTTTCGTATGGCTTGTGCAGTAAAAGTATCCGTTCCTGGCGCTCTTCCTAAACCTAAATCAATTCGATTGGGATATAAAGTAGCCAAGGTTCCAAATTGTTCGGCAATAATCAATGGCGAATGATTGGGCAACATAATCCCTCCAGAACCTACTCGAATATTTTGAGTTTGACTCGCAATAAAACCAATCAAAACCACTGTAGCTGTACTAGCCACATGCGCCATATTATGATGCTCTGCCAACCAAAACCGACTGTAACCCAAGTTATCAACCAATTGAGCCAATTCTTTGGTTTTATCCATAGTTTCACTGGCATTACTATCTTGATTAATTATTGCTAACTCTAATAAAGATAAAGGAATAGAATTTTTCATAACTATTTTATTTTTTGCAAAATTAGGCATTAAGATTGCTACACTTTATTTTGAGATGTTAATTGAATTATAATGTTTGTGTGAAACTCTAAACAGAAAACAAAACTATTAAATCAATATCTTTGAAAATAACTAAACCAAAAACCTATTTTTAACCATGAAATTATTTAATAAACCAATCAAAAGAAATACTGTTCTGCTAACAATGTTACTAACAGCATCTTCATTTTATTACTCAACCGCACAAACTTCTGGAGAAAACAAAACCATAATTAGTACCAAACCTTTTCAAGATGGAGTTAATCATTGGTATCATATTAAAGACAAAACCAATATTGTAAATCCAATTCCGAATCAACCGCAATATGCTGAAACCGATTATACCAATATAGCCGACAATATCATCTATTTTCAACGAAATAATGGAGGTTGGCCCAAGAATTACGACATGAGAGCGATTTTGACACCAGAACAAATTGAGGCAGTTGTTTCTACAAAATCAAGTACGCACACTACATTTGATAATGCTACAACTTATACCCACATCGATTATTTAGCTCAAGTTTATACACTTACCAACATAGAAAAATACAAAACAGCCTGCTTGAAAGGAATCGATTTTATTCTGGATGCACAATATGCTAATGGTGGTTGGCCACAATATTTCCCGCTAGAAAAAGGATACAGTCGCCACATTACTTTCAATGATGGTGCTTATATGGGCATTATGAATCTCTTGAAAAAAATAATTTCTGACGATCCTAATTTTACTTTTATTGACACTAAAACAAAAGCAAAATTGACCAAATCTTACCAAAAAGGAATTGATTGCATCTTGAAAATGCAAATTGTAGATCAAGGAAAATTGACCGCATGGTGCCAACAACATAACGAAATCACTTTAGCTCCAGCTTGGGCAAGAGCCTTTGAACCACCAAGCATTTGCAATGGCGAAAGTGCCGGAATCGTTTCTTTCTTGATGACAATTGATAATCCGAATGAGGAAATAATTAAATCGGTGCAAGCTGCTGTCAAATGGTTTTCGGATTCGAAAATATACAACACCCGAATTGAAAACTTTGACGCACCACAATTTGAATCTAAATACATGACGGTTACTAAAGATAATAAAGTCGTAATTGATTCTACCGCACCACCTATTTGGACTCGTTATTATGAATTAGGAACAGGAAAACCTTTATTTTGCGACAGAGATAGTAAATATTTGTATTCCTTGGCAGAAGTCAGTAGAGAAAGACGTGTGGGTTATTCTTGGTACACCTACAATCCAGAATCAGTGTTGAAAAAATATCCCAAATGGCAAAAAAGATGGGCTCCAACAACTGATGTTTTAAGTTCTAAATAGATACAAAAAAGCGTGAATTTTGTAATTCACGCTTTTTTTTGGATTCATTTTTTATTAAAATAAGGGAGCGTACTTTTCCTTATTTTGAAGCATTATCCAAATTAATATAACACTTAAAACACCTGCAAAAGGCAAACCACTAGAATCTTGTACTATATTAGTCAAGACAATTCCAACCATAATAGGAAAAATTACTAATGCTCCTAATGCTCGTGTTCTTGGTATAATTATCAATAAACCACCCACGACTTCTACAATTCCAACAAGCGGCATCAACCAGCCAATTTCTGTAAAGGCAGCCATTGCTTTTAGCATTTTTTCAGGTAAATTTTCAGGCATGGGCATGTAATTCAAAAACTTATTTAATCCTCCATTGATAAACAAGAGACCAAATAAAAGGCTTAAAACGAATGTGATTTTGTTTTTCATAGTATAATTGATTTAAGAGTTAGCGAATATTTCATCCAAATTATTTAATGCCATGGTAAATCCTTCTTTGAAGCCAAAGCTAATTATAGTTTCTAAATCTGCCAAAGTTTTATGTTTAATAACAATATGGACTACAGTTGTATTTCCATTATCCATAAAATCGATATTCCAATCGGAACGTGGCATTTCATCATTTAGATTTCCATTTTCATCACAAAAAGCATCCAAAAATTTGAAATTAGTTTTAGGCGTGATTGAAGTGTAGTCTGCCAATGCCCAGTGTTCCTCGCCTTCTGGACCACACATCGCATAGAGTCTTCGACCACCTTCTTTGAATTCCATTGATTTGGTTTTAGACAACCAAGGTTTTGGCGCCCACCATTGATCTAATAGTTCAGGTTTTGTGTACGCATCCCAAACCAAATCAGCTTTTGCTGCAAATTCTTTTTTTACATGTACTGTACTCGTTTCTTTGTTTACAATAAAATCGAATGGTAAATTCATAGTTGTTTTTTTAAGGTTATTAATAAATCGTCTAGTTGATCGAAGCGAGTTTCCCAAATGACCTTGAATTGTTCGAGCCATTTATCAATTTCTTTCATTTTATCAATTTCAAGGCTGTAATAAATTTCTCTTCCTTTATAATTTTGTTTGACTAACTCACATTCCGTTAGTATTTTCAAATGTTTTGAAACTGCTTGTCTGGTAGTATCAAAATGTTCCGCAATAGCATTTGGTGTCATCGCTTGCATGGCAATGAGCGTGATAATAGCTCTTCGTGTTGGATCTGCAATGGCTTGAAAAATATCTCTTCTCATTTTTTTCCTTACTATTAAAAAAACATTTGACTACAAATATATGCAACTTTTTGGTTTCGCATTTGTTTCAAGGATTTTTTAATAAACAAAATTCATCAATCTCATTTTATATCCCTCGAAAATGATTTTAGATATTGCTATTGAATTTTTAATTTGTAAGTTTGCAACTATGTCGATTACCGCAACCATTACCGATAAAAAATACAAAAAACTCTCGCTTCAGGTTTCGTTGACGGGACTTTCTTTTTGTGTTTTTGACACTTTAAGTAACACGATTATCTCTGTCAAAGAAATTCATTTTGACACCTTCCATAAAGCCACTAAAATCGAAGAATTATTTGGAGATGCTTTTAGAGAAAATTCAGAATTAAAAGATTCTTATGATGAAATAATGGTGATTCACAACAACAATCTTTCAACATTTGTACCTGAACCACTTTTTGACGAAAATTTTTTAGGAAGCTATTTACAATACAATACCAAGGTTTTTGAAACCGATTTTTTTGCTTTTGACGAAATCCAGCATTACCAAATGAATGCGGTTTACATTCCGTATGTGAACATCAATAATTTTTTTATTGATCAATTTGGCACTTTTGATTATAAACATGCCAATAGTATCTTGGTTAGCAAATTATTGGATTTATCTAAAAACAATGACGACAAAAAAATGATTGTGAATTTCAATCCTGGACATTTTGAAGTTGTTGTAGTTCAAAATCAAAAATTATTGTTGTTCAATTCTTTCGATTATCAAACGCCAGAAGATTTTCTGTATTATTTGCTTTTCACTGCCGAACAATTGAATATGAATCCCGAGAATTTTAAACTAGAATTATTGGGAACCATTGCCGAGGAAGATGATTTTTATCAATTGGCTTACAAATACATTCGAAACGTATCCTTGTTTGATGTATCAAATTTGCAAAAAAACAACTCATTTTCAACTGCCCAAAATCAGAAACATTTTATTTTATTCCAATCGTGAGAATCATTTCAGGTAAATATAAAGGAAGACGTATTTTTCCGCCCAAAGGACTTCCCGTTCGCCCCACAACCGATATGTCTAAAGAAGCATTATTCAATGTTTTGAACAATCATTTCAGTTTTGAAGGCTTAAAAGTTTTGGATTTATTCTCCGGAACAGGAAATATCAGTTTCGAATTTGCTTCTCGTGGCAGTACACCTATCACTTCTGTAGATGCTGATTTTGGTTGTGTAAAATTCATTAAGCAAGTGGCTGCCGAATATGATTTTAATATTGCGGCTACCAAAAGTGATGTTTTCACGTTTTTAGAGAGAAACAAAGCGACTTATAATATTATTTTTGCCGATCCTCCTTATGGTTTAGACCAGAAAACTTTTGAAAAAGTAGTCTTGAGCGTTTTCGAAAAAGACATTTTACATAAAGAAGGAATGATGATTATTGAACATTCTAAATACACCAAACTGGAGCATTTGGAAAATTTTTCATTCAAGAAAAGTTATGGTGGTTCTATCTTTAGCTTTTTCGAATTTGAAAAGTCGAATGACGAAGAAAATGATGATGAAGATTTATTCGAGGATTCTGAAGAGGAATAAAATTAAGCTATCGCTATTTTCCAATTACCCAACCTAATGTAAAGTTCACAACTGGAGAAAAACCATAATCCTCTTTGGAAAATACATAGCCTGCTCCTAAATTCAAATCTAAATTGAATTTGTGTTTATACGTCCTTTGAAAACCCCAAACAGGAGCAATTGTAACCGATGAATGTGATGATTCATACGAATCATGAGTTGTAATTGACCTAAAATTATAATACGCCGCCATAGCAATAAATCCGCCTGAATTATAAGAAGTTACTTTTCCTTTGGCAGCTCTTTTTTCTAAATTATAATAATGACGAAATTGTTCTTGAACATAAGGATAAATAGTCCAATTCTCGCCCAAGCTATTATTTGTATAACCGTAACCCGCAGATATTTCAGAGAAAAGTGTATTTTTATTATTTAAACCATATTCAAAAACCAATCCAGGTAACAATACATTAATTTTAAATTGAGACTTTTCTACCGAAGGGGAATTTTGCGATTGAACAAAAGAAGATAAAAGCAATAAAAAGACTAGCGATTTAGAAAATCTCATAAAAGTTTATTTAAAAATAATAAAAAAGCAGACCTATAAGCCGGATTCTGTCTCCAATATATTGGAGCCTTATCATTTATCTAGGCACAAAATTACTCGTGTGCTCTATCTTTCTACCCTTCGACAACGGGCGAGAAACCCTTAAATGCCGATATACTTGAAATTTCACCGCATAGAGTTTACCTGGTTTCACTACAGCATTACCTGTACATACTTTCTGTTGCACTTGTCCTAATCCGATTGCTCGAACCGACGGGCGTTACCCGCTATGCTTCTCTGTGGTGTCCGGACTTTCCTCCCCTATATATCGAGGCGATAAGGCGGTCTGCGGTGCAAATTTAATACAATTAAAATTGTTTTCAATTTTTTAATCCTTTCACTTTAACAAGTCTTTTACAAATAGTTAATTATAAGATAATTATCTTTATATTAATGAATAAATAATAATTTAACAAGTTCAAATCAAACCTTACGACTACTAATACTTACATTTGTATATCCTAAATTAAAATTCTCGATATGAAAAAAATAATCTTTTCGGCAGCACTAATTACAGCTATAATAATTGGATGCAAAACAAAAACAAATCCAGATGATTCAAAAAAACTGAATTTAGCCTTTGAATCTAAAAGCAACAGCTCTGTAAGCGGAACTGCTACATTTACAGAAAAAAAGGGACAAGTAACTTTTGTGGCAAAACTATCAGGATTATCACCAGGAATTCATGCTATTCATATTCACGAAAAATCAGATTGCTCGGCTGCTGACGGTACTTCGGCTGGAGGGCATTGGAATCCAACTTTTAAAAAACACGGAAAATGGGGCGTAGCTGAACACCACAAAGGAGATATTGGTAATTTTACTGCTGATCAAAAAGGGAATGGAACAATCACACTAACTACCAATGAATGGTGCATTGGCTGTGAAGACACTACAAAAGACATTCTTGGGAAAGGATTGATTGTACATCAAGGAACAGACGATTTTACATCGCAACCCGCTGGAAATGCTGGAGCCAGAGTAGCTTGTTCTGCAATTATAAAATAATTAAAAACAGAAAATTCTTTAAATTTTTATTTTAAATTTATAAAACCAGTTTGTATTGAACTGGTTTTTTTGTTTGAAATAATTTCTAAATATTAATGTAAAAAAACTCAATCAGCTCAAAAACAAGCATTATATGAGATTTCAATAAAATTCAAGGTATAAAAAACAAAATTTCGCATTAAAAAACCAAAAAAAAACATTATTTTTACTTCTAACTTACACACTAATGACTTCAAACGAAATAACACTCACTAAATTTTATACTGCATTTTCAAAAGGAAATCCTGTAGAAATGTGTGAATGTTATCACCCTAAAATCAAATTTAGAGACCCAGCATTTGGATTGTTGAAAGGAGATGATGTGTGTAAAATGTGGAATATGTTATTGAAAAAAAATAAAAATAGTATCGAAATTATTTTTTCTGAAATAATAGCTGACGAAAACACGGGATCTGCACATTGGATAGCTACTTACACCTTTAGTCAAACCAACAGAAAGGTAGTAAATAATATTAGGTCTCAATTTTTATTTGAAGATGGTTTGATAATCAAACATACTGATGATTTTGATATATGGAAATGGGCAAAACAAGCTTTGGGATGGAAAGGAAGACTTTTTGGATGGACTGGATTTATGCAAAATAAAATTCAACAAAAAGCACTAAAATCACTCCATAAATATTCTTGAAATTTTTAATTTAAAAAGAAAGTAATTCAACTAAATAATAATAAATCCTATCTTAAAAATAATATTTCGTTGACTTCATACACAATTATTTTAATAAAAAAACTAAAATTTACCCTTATTTTTATTGCTTAACTTCAAGATTTTATAACTAAATTTATAAAATACCATCAAAGTAAAACCACACCACATCATAATAAGTAGAACAGCATTCATTCAAAAATGAAAGAGAACGCATCAAAAATACCATCAAAATTTGCTCAAGAAATCGATAATAAATATAAAACTATTTTCGATTCAAATAGAGATAGCATAACCATATTCAGGCTAAATGATGACAATACTCCAGGTAATTTTATAGATGTAAATCCAGCCACAATAGCACTTCTTGGTTACTCTAGAAAAGAATTATTAACTATGAGTGTTCGAGATATCGAAAACCTGTCAGATGAAGAAAGAAAAAAAAGAATCGAAGATTTACTGGCAAATGGTAAAATTATTTTTACTACAAAAATCAAAAATAAAGCTGGAAAAAATAGAGAGGTTGAAGTAGAAACTTTTTTGATAAACCACGAAAATCAACCTGCTTTTATGAATATCACAAGGGATATTACGGAACGCAAACAAATGGAAATTAGCTATAAAAAAGCACATCAAAATTTAGTTACCCTTATTGACGCCATCCCAGATTTATTATTTGAAATAGGATTAGATGGTAAAATTCATCATTATCACTCGGGTCGTAATGATTTACTAGCTGTTCCAGAAGAAGAGTTTATTAATAAATTTTTTTATGATATTTTGCCTCCTGATGTATCTGCTATTTGCCAAAAAGCCATATCAGAAGCTAACCAAAAAGGATGGTCTGGTGGAGCACAATATTCATTAGATTTACCCAATGGTAAATCTTGGTTTGAAATATCAGTATCACGCATTAATGAAGATGCGGATAAAGAAACCCATTTTATCCTACTAGCCAGAGATATTACACAAAGAAAAGAAGCCGAAAAAGTACAATCAGATGCACTAGATTTGCTTCAAAACATTACAAGCCGAGTACCAGGGATCGTTTATCAGTATAAATTACATCCTGACGGAAGTTCCTGTTTTCCTTATGCCAGTGATGGTATGAAGCAAATCTACGGAGTAGAACCTAAAGATGTAAAAAAAGATGCTTCTATAATAACCGATATTATTCATCCCGATGATTTTTCTCAAATTATGGATTCTATTTTAGAGTCAGCAAAAAACTTAACACAATGGAATCAAGAGTATCGAGTTATTCTAAAAAACAAAACCGTTAGAAACGTATTTGGAACGGCAACACCACAATTAGAAGAAGACGGATCAGTACTGTGGCATGGATTTATTACGGATATCACCGACAAAAAAGTTATTGAAGAATCCCTTCGGGAAAGTGAAGAAAAATACCGTGGACTTATTGAAAACTCTCCCGATACTGTAGTAATTTATAGAGATGGTATCATTGTATTTACAAATGATGAAGGCATTAGAATGGTAGGCGGAAAATCCAAAGATGACATCATTGGAAAACCTGTTCTCGACTTTATTCACCCAGATAGTATAGATAGCGTACTGCAAAGAATGGAAGAAGTAACAAGAGACGAAAAAGCATCCAAAATAATTGAAGAAAAATTCATCGACCTAAACGGAAAACCTATTTTTGTTGAGATAAAAGCCATACCAACTGTTTTTGAAAAAAAGCCAGCAGTTCAGGTCATCATTCATGATATTACTCAAACAAAACAAAATCAAGAAAAAATCAAACAGCTTTCGCAAGCAGTAGAACAAAGTCCTGTTACCATAATCATTACCAATACGTATGGTGAAATTGAATATGTAAATCCTAAATTTACTGCAACCACAGGCTATTCTTTTGAAGAAATAATAGGAAAAAACCCAAGAATATTAAAATCCAATCATACCTCTCCTGACGATTATGAACAGCTATGGAAAACCATTTCGTCAGGAAATGCTTGGCACGGTGAGTTTCACAATGTTCGAAAAAACGGAGAACTCTACTGGGAATCATCCTCAATATCACCAATATTAAACGTCGAAGGAAAAACAACCCATTATATTGCCATTAATGAAGATATTACCGAACGCAAAAAGGTTGAAAAACAACTCATCAATGCCAAAGAAAAAGCAGAGGAAAGCGACCGATTAAAATTAGCTTTTTTGGCTAATATGAGTCACGAAATTCGAACACCTATGAACGGAATTCTAGGTTTTACCGAACTTTTAAAAGCTCCTAATTTAGCTGGAAAAGAACAACAAGAATACATAACAATTATCGAAAAAAGTGGCGTGAGAATGCTTAATATCATCAATGATATTATTAGTATTTCAAAAGTAGAATCCGGTCAAATTGAAGTCTCATTATCTGAAACTAATATCAACGAACAGATAGATTATCTGTATCATTTTTTTAAACCTGAAGCCACTCAAAAAGGAATTAAATTATATACCAATACTTTATTAGAAACAAAAGAAGCTATTTTGCTTACTGATAAAGAAAAGCTATATGCTATTTTAACCAATCTTGTCAAAAATGCCATAAAATTTACCGATTCTGGTACAATCGAATTTGGCTACCGCAAAAAAGAAAAATTCCTAGAATTTTATGTAAAAGACAGTGGATTAGGAATTTCAAGTTCGCAACAAAAAATTATATTCGAAAGATTCCGACAAGCCAATGACACTATAAGTCGTTCGCACGAGGGATCTGGTTTAGGACTAGCCATTTCCAAAGCTTATGTAGAAAAACTGGGCGGCAAAATATGGGTTACAAGTGAAGAAGGCAAAGGCAGTACATTCTATTTTACCATTCCGTTTGATGCAATTTCTAAAACAAAAGAAATTCCTTTTTACGAAACAGTAACAACAGAAGTAAAAACAACGAGCATAACCAAGAATTTAAAGGTTTTAGTGGTTGAAGATGATGCTATTTCACAATTACTAATTGCTATTGCCTTAAAGCCTTTTGCCAAAGAAATATTAAAAATAAGCACAGGTATTGAAGCCATTGAAATTTGTAAAAACAACACCGATATTGATTTGGTAATGATGGACATCAATATGCCTGAAATGAGTGGTCATGATGCTACGAAAGCAATTCGAGAATTCAATAAAGATTTAATCATCATTGCACAAACTGCAAATGGTATGCAAAGCGATAGAGATGATGCCATTGCTGCTGGCTGCACAGATTATATTTCAAAACCTGTAAATATTACTATCTTAAATGAACTAATAGAAAAGTATTTTATATGAAACTATTGAGTTATTTGTTATGATTTAGAACTTCAAAAAAAACCGCAAATTATCTCTAATTTGCGGTATTATATTTTAATCATTCATCGAAATCAAAAACTCTTCATTATTCCTGGTCTTCTTGAAGCGATCGTTGATGAAGTCCATTGCCTCAACAGGATTCATATCCGAAAGGTATTTTCTCATAATCCACATTCTTTGTAAGGTATCTTTGTCAAGAAGCAAATCGTCTCTTCTGGTACTTGAAGAAGTTAAATCAATAGCTGGAAAAATACGTTTGTTGGCAATTTTGCGATCCAATTGTAATTCCATATTACCCGTTCCTTTGAATTCTTCAAAAATAACTTCATCCATTTTAGAACCTGTTTCAGTCAATGCTGTGGCAATGATACTTAACGAACCTCCATTCTCCACATTTCTCGCTGCTCCAAAGAAACGTTTTGGTTTTTGCAACGCATTTGCATCTACTCCACCACTCAATACTTTACCAGATGCGGGTTGTACTGTATTGTATGCTCTGGCTAGACGGGTAATCGAATCCAATAAAATCACAACATCGTGACCACATTCTACCAAACGTTTTGCTTTTTCAAGAACAATATTCGCAATTTTTACATGCTCTTGTGGCTCTCTGTCAAAAGTAGAAGCAATTACTTCACCACGGACACTTCTTTGCATATCAGTTACCTCTTCTGGACGCTCGTCAATCAATAAAACGATTAAATAAACCTCGGGATGATTGGCTGCAATAGCATTGGCAATGTCTTTCAACAACATGGTTTTACCCGTTTTGGGTTGCGCCACAATCATACCACGCTGTCCTTTTCCTATTGGAGAGAATAAATCGATGATACGAGTAGAAATTGTACTTTGTCTTTCGGCTAATTTGAATTTTTCAGAAGGAAAAACTGGAGTCAAATGTTCGAATGATACTCTGTCACGAACCACTTGTGGATCGTGTCCATTAATCTTTAAAACACGAACCAATGGAAAGAATTTTTCGCCCTCTTTTGGAGGACGAACCACCCCTTTTACAGTATCTCCAGTTTTTAGTCCAAACAATCTAATTTGGGAAGTCGATAAATAAATATCATCTGGTGAAGCCAAATAATTATAATCCGAAGAACGAAGAAATCCGTAACCATCAGGCATCATTTCTAGAACGCCTTCACTTTCTATAATACCATCAAATTCAAAATCAGAATCTCTAAAATTATTGTTTTTCTTGTTCTTAAAATTTGGATTTGCATTCCCGTTCCCATTTCCATTAGGTTGCACTCTGTTCGTTTGCGCCTCTGATCCGTTTTGATTCGGATTTTGATTTTGCTTACGCAATTGGTTTGGGTTTATTTTTTTTATAGGAGCAGTTGCTTCTTGATTTTCTGTATTTTCAGGAGTTTCAACAGTTGAATTTACCTCATTCCCTTCTGTTGATTCTGTTTCGTTACTCGCTAATTTGGCTTCTTCCTTTTGCTTTTGCAAAGCCATTTTCTTTTCGTAGGCTGATTTATTAAATTTAATAATCTTACCTACTTTTTTTTCTTCTGTAACAGGCACAACCTCATCTGTAGTAATTGTTTCTTGAAATGGTGCAACAACTGTTTCTACAGAAGCATTTTCATCAGTAAAAAGGGAAGCAGTAGAAGGTTTCTGTACGGGTGTTTTCTTCTCCGCAACAATTCGAACTCTTTTAGGTTTATCGTCTTCTGTTTTGTTTTCTACTTTTTTATTTTTTGGTGTAGTATCAGAACTTGCAGATTGAAGTTCCAAAATTTGGTTAATCAAAACCTCTTTTTTTACTCCGTTAAATTTTATTGTTTTAGCAGCTTTAGCTATTTCTTGAAGCTCGGAAAGCTTCATTTCTTTTAATACAGAAATGTCAAACATAAATGTTCTATGATTTTAAATAAGTTGGGGATTACTATAAAAGTGTGTAGTAAAATTTGATGATTGAATATACCGAAGAATGAAGTACTTACGGATTTGTTATGCAATAATACGAAATAAATTTTAGGATACAATAGTATTTATTAAAAAGAAAATATATTTTTGTCAAACAAATCTCAAACATGATACAAAGAATTCAAACGGTATATTTATTTCTTTCCTTTGTGGTAACAGGTATTTTATCGCTTTTTTTACCGCTATGGACTTTAACGAATGGTAAAGAATATTTGGCCAGCGAAAACCAAATATACACTATCCTATTTGGATTAAGTACTGCTTTGAGTGTTTACAGTATTATCATCTTCAAAAAAAGACAAACTCAATTTGTATTAGGCAGATTGAATATAATATTAAATTTAATTTTGTTAGGCTTATTTGTTTATCGTTCACTAAATCTATCTGGAGAAACAATTGCTGTTTCAGAGAAAGGTATTGGGATGTTTCTACCTATTGCGTCTATCGTATTATTAGTGTTAGCTAATAAGGCCATCAAGAAGGATGAAGATCTTGTAAAATCTGTGGACAGATTGAGATAATCCTATAATCTTAAGTTTATGTGCGAAGGAAACCCGAATGAAAGTTCGGGTTTTTTTGTGTTTTTAAATTTACAAACAAAAAACTATCTTCGCTTTTAAAAGATAAAAGAGAAGAGAACAAAGAATACAGACTAAAAAATCCATGTTCCATTCTCTATGTTCTATGTTCTATATTCTTTTTTCTAAAATCTAAAATCAGAACTCTAAACTCTAAACTCTAAAATTACTAATGTCCAATAATCTACTAGAAACTCCCATCGAATACCTCAAAGGCGTTGGTCCTAACAGAGGAACTTTGCTGCGCAAGGAATTGGGAATTCACAAGTACGGACATTTGCTTAATTTTTTTCCAAATAGATATATTGATAGAACCCGTTATTACAAGATAAACGAACTCCAAAATAATATAGCCGAGGTTCAAATCATTGGTAAAATCATCAATATCAAAACCGTTGAATTTGGCAAAAATCAAAAACGATTAGTTGCTACTTTTACAGACGATACAGGACAAATGGAACTCGTTTGGTTTCAGGGTCACAAATGGATTCGGGAAAGTCTGAAGCTAAATGAAATCTGTGTTATTTTCGGAAAATGCACTTCTTTTGGTAATACTTTCAATATGGCGCATCCTGAAATCGAGTTGCTAAAAGAACATGAACAAAGCCTTCGTTCGGCGATGCAACCTGTTTATCCATCGACAGAAACTTTATCCAATCGTGGAATTTCGAATCGGGCAATTAATAAAATGATGCAACAACTGTTTCTAGAAACACAAGCTGTTTTCTCTGAAACCTTGCCTGAATATTTGATTTCCGAATTAAAACTGATTCCAAAAAACGCTGCCTTATTCAATATCCATTTTCCTAAAAGTGCCGAAGCTTTGGCGAAAGCCCAATTCCGATTGAAATTCGAAGAATTGTTCTATATACAATTGCAATTAATCAGCAAAAACCTCATTCGGAAGCACAAAATAAAAGGACATCCGTTTAATAAAGTGGGCGAATATTTTAATGATTTTTATAAAAACCATTTACCTTTTGAACTGACCAATGCCCAAAAAAGAGTCATCAAAGAAATCCGAATTGATATGGGAAGCAATGCTCAAATGAACCGATTATTACAAGGTGACGTTGGTTCAGGAAAAACAATTGTGGCTTTGATGAGTATGCTCATTGCTTTGGACAATGGCTTTCAGGCTTGTTTGATGGCGCCAACAGAAATCCTCGCTAATCAACATTTTAATGGTTTAAGCGAATTAGCCAAAGACCTGAATATCAACATAAAAATCTTAACAGGTTCAACCAAAGTTGCAACTAGAAGAATCATTCACGAAGAACTCGAAAATGGCAGTTTGCACATCCTTATTGGCACACACGCTTTATTGGAAGACAAAGTGAAATTCCAAAATTTAGGTTTGGCAGTGATTGATGAACAGCATCGTTTTGGTGTAGAACAACGTTCCAAGCTTTGGAAAAAGAACGAAATTCCGCCACACGTTTTGGTCATGACCGCTACTCCTATTCCGAGAACTTTGGCGATGAGTTTGTATGGCGATTTGGATATTTCAGTTATTGACGAATTACCTCCTGGTCGAAAACCCATTCAGACGGTACACCGATTTGACAGCAATCGCTTAAAGGTTTGGAAATTTATTCGGGACGAAATTGCCAAAGGAAGACAAATTTATATCGTATATCCGTTGATTGAAGAGTCTAAAAATATGGATTTCAAAGATTTAATGGACGGCTACGAAAGTATTTCTCGTGATTTTCCGTTACCACAATACGCTATTTCTATTCTGCATGGCAAAATGAAACCAGCCGATAAAGATGCCGAAATGAAACGCTTTGCCGAAGGAAAAACCAACATTATGGTCGCCACCACCGTGATTGAAGTCGGCGTAAACATCCCAAATGCGAGTGTAATGATTATCGAAAGTGCCGAACGTTTTGGATTGTCGCAACTCCACCAGCTTCGGGGACGTGTGGGTCGTGGTGCAGAGCAAAGCTACTGCATTCTGATGACGAGCCACAAATTGAGTGCCGACAGCAAAACCCGAATGGAAACCATGACAGGAACCAATGATGGTTTCGAAATTGCCGAAGTCGATCTCAAACTTCGTGGGCCAGGCGACTTGATGGGAACACAGCAAAGTGGGGTTTTGAATTTACAAATTGCCGATATTGTTCGGGACAGGGATATTTTACAATTGGCACGGAATTATGCTCTACAAATTTTAAAAGAAGATGCCCCGATGCAAAAACCAGAAAATGCTATTTTGAGAGCTACTTATATCGAATTGACCAAGAAGAAAAATATCTGGAATTATATTAGTTAAGGGTTTACAAGCGAAATATTCATACTAGCTGGGTATTCTAAAAAATATGAATGTTATTAGTAGTTCTTCGCTGTGCGAAGTCTCCCGACTTCGTACCCAATATTATATGCCGTTACAACTATTTTAGGACTTGTATTTATTACTCCCGTTAAGTTGACTATTGGAATGGGTACGAAGTCGGGAGACTTCGCACAGCACACCCAACTTTTAAGAATGTTTATTTTTAAAGGAACACTTCGCAAAGCTGGGGTAGTACTATTAGTCGTAATGATGTCTACATTTCAAAATTTGAATTTCATCATCGATAAACCTGTAAATCAATCTATGTTCATCATCAATTCTTCTTGACCAAAATCCCGCATATTTGTGTTTCAATGGTTCTGGCTTTCCTATTCCTTCAAAAGGATTTCTCGAAATATCTTTGAGTAGATCATTTATTTTTTTAACTTTCTTCTTGTCTATTTTTTGCCAATACAAATAATCTTCCCAAGATTCATCAACAAATACATATTTCATTTTATTCCTCAATTAAGTCTTTAGAAAATGACTTCCCTTTCTTAAATTTATCAATAGCAGCATCTAACCTACTTTCGTTAGTTCTGTTTGATAATTCATAATTTGTTGCAATGAGTGAATTGTATTCTTCAAGTGAAATAACAACAATCCCTGAATCTTTTCCACGATTTATAATTAGAGTTTCAAAGTTTATTGCTACTCTATCAAAGTAAGATTTAATATCTTTTCTGAAATCTGAAATATTTGCTACTACCATAATTATTATATTTTGTACAAATGTATGTACAATATTTTGATTTTATGCAATATTCGTCAAATTATTACCGCTAGCAATCTTCGCACAGCACACCCAACTTTTAAGAATGTTTATTTTTAAAGGAACACTTCGCAAAGCTGGGCCCTTTTATTTGAATTCTAGTAAAGGTTGAGAATGTGTTATTTGGTCATTTTCGTTTGCTAAAATATATGCGTATTTTATATCAACATTTTCATTTTTAATTGAATTGGCAAAATAAGTCAAGTAGTCAATTGGTGGCGTTGTGTTTATTAACTTTAGAAGTTCGTTACCTGAATTACTGAATACGTTAACTGGCATTTTAATTGTCGGTGTGTTTGCTTTAATATTTGCAAGAAGAATAATGTTTCCTGCAACAAAAATTTTTTGTCTCTCTGTAGTCTGTTGTAATAATTGATGTTTTACATAATCGCCAGTCTGTAATAAGCCAACCTCCGTAAGAAGAGCAATGTCAGTATAACTAATGTTGAATTTTTCATTCATCACATTATCATCATTGCCTTTAAATAGATAATTTTTACCATTTGAATTAATTGCGTAGTTTGCTACTTTCATAAAGATATCAGCTTCCTTTTTGGATAAATTACGTATAAGTTCAAGTGTTCTCAATGAATAAGTTTTAGGCTGTTTTATTTCGCCAGCAAGAATTTTTCCCCATAAAGCTTGCATTTCTTCATTTGAAACTTCCTCTGCAATTTTGAAAAATCTTGTTGTCCAGTCTTCGTCTAAAGATTCGTCAGTAACTGCTTCTTCATTTCTTAATTCTTCAGCCGCAAATGCAGTTACATTTTCAATATTAAGTTGCTTTTTTGCTTCTTGAAAACTTACTCTGTCTTGTGTCCTATTTTCAAGTGAAGGCGTAAGTAAATTTGTTTGTTGTGTTTCGAACAGTAGTTCTTTTGGGGAACTAATTGCTATTTTTTCATCCTTATATTCAATGCCTCCAGTAATTTGAAAATTCTCTTTTACAGCTGTTGCCATAATTTTCATTTCTTTAGCCCTTGCTTCAGCAAGTTTTTCGATTTCATATGCTTTAGTATCAACATCTTTTCTATCGAAGAATGGTTTTGATATTTTCCCAACTGAATTTGAAACAATATCAATTAGTTTGTCAATTGGTAATACTTTTCCAAGTCCTAAAATGTCGTTTAAATTCATTGTTTTCATTTTTTATTAGCATTTCTTTCTTAATAGGGTTGCAACTAACTTGTAGATAGGAGAAACAAACCTTCGCATATACACCCAAAATCAGCTAGATTAGCAAAGGTTTATTTCGCTTTTTGTTTTTTCAAATGTATTCATTTTTTCTTACAACTAATTAAAAGGATTCTTTATTTATCGATCTATTTTTTAGCCCCCAATTAAACCTTCCTATTTTTATACAGTCTTACTTTGTCACTTCAAACAACAAGTACAAATACTACTGTTAATCAGTTGTTAAATTATACCCAAAAGCCCCATTTTTACAAATTTGAACGCCTAAATTTGTTTTTCAAAGTCAAAAGACACAAACTAAATCTCATTTTTTCAACTCTTATATGAAAATAAAAAATCTAATCTACGCCTTGTTAATCATCTCAATTGGCGGTTTTATAGCTTACCGAATAGTATCTAATAAAAGCAAAAACGAAGAATCTAAAAAATTTGGTGACAAAGGAGCTCCAACTGTTGTTACTGGACTGGTAGTAAAAACCAGCACTTTCGATAATAATTTGTCTTTATCTGGTTCTATTGAAGCCAATGAGCAAATAGAAATTCGGAGTGAAGTTTCAGGAATTGTAGAAGGCATTTATTTTACCGAAGGAAGTTTTGTCAACAAAGGACAGGTTTTATTTAAAGTAAACGATATAGAGTTGAAAGCCCAATTAAGACAAGCCACAACCAAAGAAGGATTGACTGCCGAAAACGAAAGAAGAGCCAAATTACTGCTTCAAAAAGAAGCCATCAGTCAAGAAGAATTTGATGTAGCCAGAGCCGATCACGCTTCGGCACAAGCTCAAACCCAATTGATTCGAGCTCAAATTTCTAAAACAGCTGTAAAAGCGCCATTTTCAGGAAAAATTGGTTTGCGTTCTATTTCGCCAGGAAGCTACATTACCCCTACTGTTTTGGTAGCAAAATTGGTGAATACAGGCAAATTAAAAATCACCTTTTCTATTCCTGAAAAATATGCTACGCAAGTAAAATCAGGTTCTACGATAGATTTTACCGTTTCAGGATCGACTAAAGCTTATACTGCCAAAATATATGCTATTGAGCCCGAAGTAGCCATTGCCACTCGTACACTACAAATTCGAGCCATTGCAGACAATACTGACGGTAAACTTTTCCCAGGCACTTTTGCTGATGTAAAATTGCCTTTGAATATTATTAAAGATGCGATTGTTGTGCCAACAGAAGCCATTGTTCCTGTACAAGATGGTAAAAAAGTTTTTATCTCAAATATGGGTAAAGCCAAAGAAGTGATGGTAGAAGCCACAACCCGAACGGATGCCTCAATCTTAATTCTATCTGGATTAAAAGCAGGAGATACTTTAGTAACCAGTGGCGTAATGTCATTGAAAAACGATGCTCCAATTAAAATAAAATTATGAATTAGAAATTACGAATTATGAAGCTTTTAATGTAAGACTCTAATTTGTAACTCATCATTCATAATTTCTAATTCATAATTCAACAAAATGAGTTTATCAACTACAAGCATAAGAAGACCTGTTTTAACCATAGTGTTAAACCTTCTCATCATATTATTCGGTTTTATTGGTTATACTTTTTTAGGCGTTAGAGAATTTCCTTCCATTGACCCAGCACAGGTTTCTATTAGAACCAATTATACTGGAGCCAATGCTGATATTATAGAATCGCAAATTACCGAACCACTCGAAAAAGCAGTGAATGCTATTGATGGTATCAGAAATATTACCTCTACAAGTAATCAGGGAAGTAGCAACATAACCATCGAATTTAATCTAGACAAAGATCTTGAAAGTGCTGCTAATGATGTTCGAGATAAAGTTTCGCAAGCGGTTCGAAATTTACCCCAAGACATTGATGCACCACCTGTGGTTTCTAAAGCCGATGCCGATAGCGAGTCTATTATTTCGATGACGCTACAAAGTGATACTAGAACTGCACTAGAATTAAGCGATTATGCCGAAAATGTAATCTCACAACGATTGGAAACTATTCCTGGTGTGAGTGGTGTTCAAATTTGGGGACAAAAGCGCTATGCCATGCGATTGTGGATTGACCCAATAAAATTAGCCGCTTATGGCTGTACAGTGGCCGAAGTTCGAACTGCACTAAATGCACAAAACGTAGAATTACCCTCCGGAAAGTTAACTGGTAACAACACTGAATTGACGGTAAAAACTATTGGGAACTTATCTACTCCCGAAGAGTTTAACAATATTATTATTCGTACCGAAGGAGACAAAATTATTCGTTTTAGCGATGTAGGAACAGCTAGTTTAGGTGCTGAAAACATCGAAACCAAACTTTCATCATCAGGGCTTCCAATGATTGGTATGGCGATTGTACCCATGCCAGGAGCCAATTATTTAGATATTTCAAAAGAATTTTATAAAAAATATGATGCTCTAAAAAAGGATTTACCAAAGGATATGAAAATCAATATTGCATTAGACAATACTGTTTTCGTAAAAAAATCGGTGCTTGAGGTAGCAGAAACTTTAGGTATTTCGATTCTATTAGTAATCATTATCATTTATTTGTTTTTTAGAGATTGGGCGATTGCTTTTAGACCCTTAATTGACATTCCTGTTTCTCTGATTGCTACCTTTTTTATCATGTGGCTCTTTGGCTTTTCTATCAATGTTTTGACACTGTTAGCTATTGTTTTAGCTACAGGATTAGTAGTTGATGACGGAATTGTAGTGACCGAAAACATCTTCAAAAAAGTCGAAGAAGGAATGACACCAATTGAAGCAGCTATAAAAGGTTCGAACGAAATTTTCTACGCCGTGATTTCTATTTCAGTAACCTTGGCAGCGGTATTTTTGCCTGTAATTTTCCTAGAAGGTTTCGTCGGACGATTGTTTCGAGAGTTTGGTGTCGTTATTGGTGCTGCGGTATTAATTTCTGCCTTTGTATCCTTGACCTTAACACCAATGTTAAACGCTTATTTGATGAAAGGTGGCGAACAGAAAAAATCAAAGTTCTATGTTAAAACAGAACCCTTTTTCGAAAAACTAAACAGCGGTTATGCAGAATCCTTAAAAAGTTTTATGGCAAAAAAATGGATTAGTTTTCCAATCCTAATTGCTTGTTTTGGAATTATTTATTTGTTCTTTACCATTTTACCAAAAGAAACCGCTCCTTATGACGACCGAAGCTCCATAGTGATGCGAATGAACACTCCCGAAGGTTCTTCTTATGAATACACCGATCGCTTCATGCAAGAAATTTCCAAATTGGTAGATGATTCTATCCAAGAAAAAAAAGTAAGTTTGGTAATTACTGCACCAGGATTTAGTACTTCTTCTGTCAATGCTGGATTTGTTAGACTAACATTGAAAGATGTAGGCGAAAGAAAAGCATCGCAAAAAGAAATAGCAGACCAATTATCCAAATGGACTAAAGACTTTCCAAATGCCAAAACCTCGGTTATTCAGCAACCCACTATTGCAGTAAACAGACGTGGAGGCTTGCCTATACAATACATTATTCAAGCACCAACATTTGAAAAACTACGAGAAAAAATTCCTGTTTTTATGGAAGAGGTAGGCAAAAGCGATGTTTTCTCTATTACGGATGTAAATTTAAAATTCAACAAACCCGAAATAAACGTAACAATTGATCGTGAAAAAGCCGAAAGTTTAGGAATTTCTATTCTTGATATTGCACAAACCTTACAACTTTCATTGAGCGGTCAGCGTTTTGGTTACTTTATCAGAAATGGTAAACAATACCAAGTTATTGGACAATTTGACCAAAAAGACCGTTCAAAACCTTTGGATTTAACTTCGATGTTTGTCAAAAATAACAAAGGCGAATTGATACAAATGGACAATGTAGTAAATGTAGAAGAACAAAGTAATCCGCCACAATTGTACCATAACAATAGGTATATGTCGGCTACGATTTCGGCAGGTTTGGCTCCTGGCAAAAGTATGGGAGACGGAATCGATGCTATGAATGAAATTAAAACCAAAGTATTAGACGATACTTTTACTACCGATTTAGGAGGAGAATCTAGAGATTTTATCGAAAGTAGTTCGAATACTTCTTTTGCATTTGGATTGGCATTACTGTTAATTTTCTTGATTTTGGCAGCACAGTTCGAAAGTTTTATTGATCCTTTGATTATTATTCTAACGGTGCCAATGGCGGTGGCTGGAGCTTTATTTTCGCTATGGTTATTCAATCAAACTTGGAATATTTTTAGCCAAATTGGAACCGTAATGCTTATCGGTTTGGTAACCAAAAACGGAATTTTGATTGTCGAATTTGCGAATCAATTGCGTGAACAAGGAAAATCGAAATACGATGCCATTATGGAAGCATCCGAAGCCCGTTTGCGACCAATTTTGATGACCAGTTTAGCCATTGCGTTGGGTGCTTTACCTATTGCAATGTCGCTTGGAGCTGCTTCTACGAGTAGAATTGGAATGGGAGTGGTTATTGTTGGAGGTACCATTTTCTCATTGGCATTGACCCTTTTTGTTATTCCTGCTATTTATTTGATGTGGTCAAAAGCTAGAAAACATTATCCAGAGTTTGATCATATTGAGGAATATGAAAAAGAGAGTAAATAAAAAAAGACGACACGAATTTCACGGATTTTCACAAATTTTATACTTTTAAAATTACACAAATCAATTCGTTATCATTCGTGTTGAAATAATCAAAGAGAATTGGTTGTAAAAAAAAACAAAATATGAATACCAAAATAGTAATCCGTAGTTTAATTGTATTCTTCATTTTCGTATTAAAAACGAATGCTCAAGAAGTTTTAACTATAGAAAATGCAATAAAAATTGCGTTAGAGAACAACTTTGAAATAAAAATTGCCAAAAACAATTCTAAAATCAATGAGACTAATGTAACGATTGGAAATGCTGGAATGTTACCTACAGCAACAGCTTCTGTGGTGGACAACAACAGCATCCAAAACTCTTCTCAAACACGCCAAGATGGAACTTCTGTTTCACTAGATAATGCGAAAAACAACAGCTTGAACTATGGAGTAAGTCTAGATTGGACTATTTTTGACGGAATGAAAATGTTTGCCAAATTAGATCAATTGAAAGAACTTCAAAAACTAGGCGATGCTGAATTGAAAAGAACTATTTTGGTCAAAATTGGACAGGTAAATTCCGCTTATTATGATTTGGTTCAACAACAGCAGCAGTTAGCCGCTTTGGACACTACCATTGTTATATCGAATCAAAGGTTAGCATTGGCAAAAAACCGATTTACAATTGGAAAAGCTTCTAAATTAGAAGTTTTAAATGCCCAAGTGGACTTAAATTCAGATCAAGTAGCCTTGTTAAGACAAAAGGAAACCTATGCAAATTCCAAGATTTTATTGAATCAACATTTGGCTCGTGATCCTAAAACAGAATTCAAAGTAGCCGATTTAATTGCCGTTGACAGCAACTTAATTTTTGCTGATTTATTGACTTTAGCCCAAAAACAAAACCCAACATTAGAAGCACAAATCATCAACAAACGCATTGCCGAATTGCAACTCAAGCAAGTGAAAGCCGACCGCTATCCTACTGTAAAACTGAATACAGGTTACAATTTTGCCGATAGTCAATCGAGTTTAGGATTTACCAGTCAGGCATCGTCAAGAGGTTTGAATTATGGATTTAGTGCTTTACTAAACTTATTTGATGGTTTAAACCAAAATAGAAACGAAAAAGTGGCTAAACTGGATATTGAAAATACTCAAATTGTTATCGAACAGCAAAATATGATTTTGAACACCCAATTGAGTACAGCCTTTCAAACCTATTTGACCAATCTGGAATTAATTGGTTTAGAGGAAGAAAACGAAGCCATAGCCAAACAAAATCTTTCGATTACATTGGATAAATTTAGAATTGGAACCATTACCACATTAGAATTTAGAACGGCACAATTGAACTATATCAATGCCAAAGTACGCAATAGTAATGCTCAATTTCAAGCAAAACTATCTGAAATTGCTTTAAAAGAATTAGCTGGAACTATAGGTTTTTAGTTTATTTTTGTTCAAAATTTTCTCAAATGACATCTTACAACCCAAAAGATTGGTTTAGCTTTATTTTTAATATGAATAAAGCCGATACCTTTCGAAAATTAATTCCAGTGATGATTTTCATTGGCTTATATTCAGCCGGAATTGGTTATCTAGAAATTGAATATTGGCACTTACCAGAAGACAGTCATGTCAAAAATATCTCTGTAATGCACAGTATGTTAGGATTTGTAATTTCCTTATTACTAGCTTACAGAACTAACACAGCCTATGATCGGTGGTGGGAAGGACGAAAAATGTGGGGCAGTTTAGTCAACAGTAGCAGGAATTTAGCCCTAAAATTATCGGCTATTTTAACCACTGAAAGTGACTTGGCTTTTTTTAGAAAAATGATTCCTAGTTATGCTTCCATTTTGCAAAAACATTTGAATGATAACGATACCGCAAAACAATTGTTTGACGATGTCGATTTAGAAATTGACCATCACAAACACAAACCCAATCAGGTTGCTAAAATGTTGTTTCAAAAAGTGAATGATTTGTATATTTCCAAAAAAATAACGGGCGATCAACTCATAATTATCAATAACGAACTACAATCTTTTACAGACATTTGCGGAGCTTGTGAACGAATCAAAAACACGCCTATTCCCTACTCTTACAGTGCTTTTATAAAAAAATTTATCTTTATTTATGTTCTTACTTTACCATTTGCTTATGTGTTTATTTTAGGGTATTTTGTAATTCCTGTTGTGGTTTTTATTTTTTATGTATTGGCGAGTTTGGAATTAATTGCCGAAGAGATTGAAGATCCTTTTGGTACTGATGCCAATGATTTACCAACCAAAAAAATCGCAGAAAACATCAAAAAACACATCGAAGAAATACTGTAGTTTTAAGAAAATGGTAAGTTCAATCTCCTTTGATTTCGATTTAAAAACAGCTGAAAAATTTATTTACAATTGTTGCAATTTCGAAATAAGCAATCTAAAAATAAGTCCTGAAAGTCAAGAATATGGGGCTTGTACTTTTGAAATAAACGAAAAAAAAATACAATATCGTTTTGCTAAAATTACGCCCACTAAAATTGGACAATTTGTAACCATCTGGAAAAGAAACCATGAAGGAATAACCAAGCCTTTTGACGCATCAGACGAAATTGATTTTATCATCATAACTACCAGAAGTGGTAATAAATTGGGACAATTTATTTTTCCGAAAAAAGTTTTAGCCGAAAAAGGAATTCTATCTCAAAATGGCAAATCAGGCAAGCGAGGCATTCGGGTTTATCCATCTTGGGATATTCCGAATAACAAACAAGCATTAAAAACACAAAACTGGCAACTCAATTATTTTCTGATTATTAAAACCGATAATTCAACCGACCTTGAATTGGCTAAAAAATTATTAGAAACTAACTATTAAAAATTCTATTTTTAACCCGTTGGGTGTAATTCAAATTTTCTATTTTTTAAACACATTGAAACATAGTTTTTAATTTTAAAATCAAGACGTTTCACTATTTTTAAGTAAATCATAGCTATGTGAATCCAAGAATTGGTCTATCTAACTCTTTTTTTCTATGATTCTATATGTTTAAAATTTGTTTTTTTTAAGTTTTAGTAATTGCACCCAACGGGTTATTTTTAATAAACAAAATCCATTCAAAAAACCAAATAAATTGTTGCTTACTCCAAACTGCAATCCTTATATTTGCAACCTCATTAAAAATTTCAAATGAAATCGCCATGATTCCAAATCACAAATGGAAATAAAGAATGGCGATACCATATTCCGCTAAAAAACAAATATTATCTTCATATGAAAATATCATACAACTGGTTAAAACAATTCATAAAAATAGACTGGAAATCGGAAGAAACTGCAGCTTTATTGACTGATTTAGGTCTGGAAGTAGAAGTAGTAGAAAAATACCAATCCGTAAAAGGTGGATTAGAAGGTATTGTTGTAGGTCACGTGCTTACTTGCGTTCAACATCCTGATGCCGACAGATTGAAAGTGACTACCGTAGATTTAGGCGATGGTGTTCCTGTTCAAATCGTGTGTGGTGCTGCCAATGTTGCTACAGGTCAAAAAGTTCCTGTTGCTACCATCGGAACGACTTTATACGACAAAGAAGGCGTTGCTTTTCAAATTAAAAAAGGAAAAATTCGCGGGCAAGAAAGCCACGGAATGATTTGTGCCGAAGATGAACTAGGACTTGGCGAAGGTCATGATGGGATTATGGTCTTGGACGATGCTATAAAACCTGGAACCACAGCCGCTAGTGTTTTCAAAATTGAAAATGACGAAATATTCGAAATTGGATTAACTCCTAATCGTGCTGATGCTATGAGCCACTTTGGAACAGCCAGAGACTTAAGAGCTGGATTGTTACAAAATGGGGTAAAAGTTGAATTAATTTCACCATCGGTTAGTAATTTTAGAGTCGATAAACGAATTTTAAAAATTGACGTTAATGTCGAAAAACCACTTTTGGCACCAAGATATTGTGGTGTTACTATTTCTGGAATAACGGTAAAACCTTCTCCAGACTGGTTGCAAAACCGCTTAAAATCTATTGGATTAAATCCAAAAAATAATATTGTGGATGTTACTAATTATGTTTTACACGAATTAGGACAACCACTTCACGCCTTTGATGCTTCAAAAATCAATGGGAAAATAATTGTAAAAACACTTCCTGCTGGAACTAAATTTACAACGCTGGATGACATCGAAAGAACTTTGCACGAAGAAGATTTAATGATTTGTGACGAAAAAGAACCTTTGTGTCTCGCAGGTGTTTTTGGAGGAAAAAATTCAGGAGTTACTGAAAAAACTACTTCCATTTTCTTGGAAAGTGCTTATTTTAATCCCGTAAGTATTCGAAAAAGTGCTAAACGTCACCAATTGAACACCGATGCTTCATTCCGTTTTGAAAGAGGAATAAATCCAGCCATAACTGAATATGCTTTGAAACGTGCGGCATTATTGATTCAAGAAGTAGCAGGTGGAGAAATCACATCAGATATTGTTGATATTTATCCAAAGAAAATTGCTGATTTTCCAGTGGTTTTAAATTTCAACAACGTAAAAAAAGTTATTGGTCAAGAATTGCCTAAAGAAACCATTAAAAACATCTTGGCTTCGCTAGAGATCAAAGTGAATAGTGTTTCTGATGCTGGTTTAGGTTTGACAATTCCTGCTTATCGTGTGGATGTACAACGAGAAATAGACGTTATCGAAGAGATTCTTCGTGTGTATGGTTACAATAATATCAAATTTTCGGATAAACTAAATGCAACGGTTTCTATTGCGCCAAGAACCGAAGATTATAAAGTGCAAAACGTTATAGCCACTCAATTGAATTCGCAAGGATTTCATGAAATGATGGCTAATTCATTGACTACTGCTTCTTATGTTCAGTTGTCTGAAATGCTGAAAGAGGAGCATAATGTGATGATGTTAAATCCTTTGAGTAATGATTTGGCAGCTATGCGTCAATCCTTATTGTTTTCAGGATTAGAAGCTATCTCATACAACATCAATCGTAGAAATGCTGATTTGAAATTTTTCGAATTCGGAAAAACCTATCATAAATACTTAGCTGGTTATGAAGAACACAAGCATTTAACGATGTTCATCACAGGAAACAGAAATCAAGAAAGCTGGACAAACGCACAGAAAACTACAGATTTCTTTTTGTTTAAAGGCTATGTAAACGGAGTGCTTGCAAGATTAGGCATTCAAAAAACACAAACCAAACCAGTAGTTTCCGATGTTTTTTCAGAAGGAACAGCAATTGGTTTTGGCAATGATATTCTAGTAGAATTTGGTGTAGTCAAAAAATCAATATTGAAACATTTCGACATCAAGCAAGAAGTTTTATTCGCCGATTTTAATTGGGCTCTGATTTTGAAATTACTTTCGAATAAAATCAAATTTGTTGAAATTCCAAAATATCCTGAAGTTCGCAGGGATTTATCTTTATTATTAGATGACAGTGTGACATTCGATTCTATTTATAATCTTGCGAGGCAAACGGAAAAATCATTGCTAAAAGACATCAGTTTATTTGATGTATATCAAGGAAAAAATCTTCCTGAAGGCAAAAAATCCTACGCAGTAAGTTTTACCATTCAAGACGCCACAAAAACATTGACCGATGTTCAAATTGACAAAATCATGGACAAATTGCAAAAGAATTTAGAGGCTGAATTAGGTGCTAGTTTGAGGTAAATAGTTTCTAAACAATTTAAAATGAAAAAAATATTAACTGTTATTTTACTATTTCAATTTAATATCAAAAACTAATTGCATCCAGAAATCTTAAACAATTATATTATCAAAAGACTATAAAAATCTTTTAAAACTTCAAAAAAATGACCAATTATAAAAATCAAAAAATTGGTCATTTTTTATTTTACCCTTAAGTTGAATCACTTCTGATTGTACTTTTTTATTGTTTTTTCTTTTGAATATCAGCGCTAATTTCAACTTCGGAAACTTTACCGTATTTTTCAGCAACTTTCTTTATTTCTTCCGATTTTCCTATTAGTACAAACTGCAATTTAGCTTTTGGAAAATAGTTCGAAATAATTTGATTGGCTTTGGTTAAATCCAAATCATTAACGTTTTTTTCAAAATTATTAATAAATGATTTATCGAAATTATTCCAAAACATTTCTGATAGCAAACCCGCTAATTGCTCGGCAGTTTCATATTTTGGAGGAAATTGTCCTTTGACATAATTTTTAGCTGAAGTCAATGCTTTTTGATCAATTCCGTTGGTGTGCAATTTATTTAGTACTTCCAATGCTTTATCAATAGCTGCCTCGGAAGTTTTTGAGGCTGTAAAGGTGCTAATCAAAAAAGAACCTCCGTTTTTATAACTATTGAATTGACTGGTTGCTCCATAAGTTAAACCCGAATTTACGCGAAGTTCGTCATTTAACATCGAAGTAAAACGCCCTCCAAAAAGTGTATTGACCACTTCGATTGCCACATAATCAGGATTATTTCTGCTCACTCCAGGCGATCCTATGTAAAAAGTAGTTTCATTGGCATCCACTTTATTCACTAATAAAATTCGATTTTCGGTTGGTGTCACAATTGGCTTTGAAGCTAAATTTTCTATTTTATTTGTAGCTTTTTCCCAACCTGAAAACAACTTGGTCAGGATTGCTTTCATTTCCTTGGTTTTAAAATCACCAACTATAGAAATGGCTGCTTCATTGGGTTTATAATTGTTTTTATAGAAATCCTTAACCTCTTCAATCGTAAGATTACCAACAGTGGTTTTGTTTCCATTTTTTACGTTGGCATACACATGATTCCCGTACAACAAAGTTTCGAAATAAGCCCCAATTACAGAACGAGGACTTTCTTTTTGTTGTCCTAAATTAACCAATAATCTGTTTTTTTCTTTTTCGAATTCGGCTGTATCAAAAATAGGATTCAGTAGAATTTCTTTGACAATATTCAATACTTTTTCTTTGTCTTTAGAGGCAAAATTGGATGATAATCCAGCAAATTCCTTGGTGGCATAAGTATCAACATTGGCTCCCAGAAAGTCTAGTTCTTCGTCTAATTTTATCTTTGGAAAATTCTTGGTTCCGTGTTTTAAGGAAACAGCGGTCAAGGAGGCTAATCCTGCTTTTTCATTATCATAAATAGCACCAGCTGGTAGAATTACATCTACACTAATCACAGGAACTTCGTGTTGTTCCATCAAATTAATCGTGAGTCCATTCGCTAATTTAAAAGTGATATAATTAGGTAATTTAAAGCTTTGAGCCGAAAGATTAAAACCAACAAACAGCAAACACAATAGGAGTTTTTGAATATTTTTTCTCATAACTTATTCTTCTACATTAGTTTTTAATACGGCTACAGTTCGGTTGCTTTTGATTAGATATTTTTTGGCGACCCTCTGAATATCTGCTACCGAAACTTTATTATAATTGGCCGGAGCGTCAAACATTTTTCGATAATCTCCAAAAAAGACTTCATAGGTTCCTATGTTATTGGACTTACCATTAATGGTTTCTATTTGATTGTAAAACTCCATTAATTTCTGGTTTTTTATTTTTTGAAGTTCTTTTTCGGTGATTCCTTCATTTTTTATTTTTTCGATTTCTGTGTAAACTGCTTGCTCTAAATCATTTTCTTTAACATTTTGATTAGCAATAACATAAATATTAAAAAGAAAAGGATTTAAACTCTCTGATATAGCAGTGCCTACATCGGTAGCCAATTCTTTTTGATCTACTAATGAAGCATACAATCGAGAAGAATTACCGCTAGAAAGCACCGAACTCAAAATATTTAAAGCGTAAAAATCCTCATGTTTAGATTCTGGTGTGTGGTAACCCATCATCATATAAGGTGTTTCCACTTCTTTTTTGATGGTAATTCTTCTTTCTCCTGTTTGCGCTGGTTCAACAATGTGTACTTTTGGCGGTGCAGGTTGCGCTGGAATGGGTTCTAAATATTTCTGAGCAAGCTCTTTCACTTTTTCCATTTTCATAGCACCCGAAACTACAACTACACAATTATTTGGCGCATAATAGGTTTTGAAATAAAGCTCTAAATCTTGTTGTGTCCAGTTTTTCATATCATCTTCATAACCAATAACTGGCCAATGATAGGAATGTTCCTGAAAAGCAGTAGCCTGCAAAGCCTCGGATAAAGGACGCCAAGGCGAATTTTCAAGACCTGTGCGTCGTTCGCTCAAGACTACTCCCCTTTCACTTTCGACCATTTTAGGATCAATACTCAAACTGGCAATTCGATCACTTTCGAGGTCAAATATAATTTCTGCCGAAGATGCAGGAAACCAATCGGTATAAACAGTTACATCCTCAGAAGTATAAGCATTGTTGGCTCCACCGTTGAATTCCATTGTTCTATCAAATTCTTTAGGACCATATTTTTTAGCTCCGTTGAACATCATGTGTTCAAAAAAATGAGAAAGTCCTGTAATTCCCTGATGCTCATTTCGGCTTCCTACTTTGTAGAAAAAATACATATTGGCATTGGGAATCGAAAAATCTTCGACCACCAGAAATTTCATTCCGTTAGATAAAGTAAATGTTTTTACATCATCTGCTTTGATTTGTGCCTGTCCTGAAATCATCAAGAAAAGCATTAGAACTGATAGTGTCTTTTTCATAAATATTAATTTAAACCATTTTTCTTGCCTTGTCCAAGTCTTCTTTAGTGTCTATTCCAATTCCTGCATGAGAAGTTTCCACCATTTTGATGCTTTTTCCAAATTCTAAGTAGCGTAATTGCTCTAGTTTTTCGGAAGCTTCTAATGATTTCATCGGCAGATTATAAAAATCCATCAAAGCCTGTTTGCGAAAAGCGTAAATCCCAATGTGTTTCATATACCGAACGCCCACATTTGCTTCTCTTGGATACGGAATAACCGAACGGGAAAAGTACAAAGCAAACCCGTTTTGATTCACAACCACTTTCACATTATTAGGGTTATTGATTTCTTGCTCGTCTTTTATTTCAAACATCAAGGAAGCCAAATCTACTTTCTTTTCCGTATCGTTTTTATAGACTTCAATCAGTTTTTCTAAAGCGGCTGTATCAATAAAAGGTTCGTCACCTTGCACATTGACCACAATATCTACGTCCATATTTTCTACGGCTTCGGCAATTCGGTCGCTTCCTGATTCGTGTTCTTTGATACTCATAATGGCTTTTCCACCATTGGAAGTTATTTCGTCATATATCAAATCAGAATCGGTTACCACAAAAACAGCATCAAATAAATTGGACTTTTTTGCGGCTTCATAGGTTCTTAAAATCACGGTTTTTCCTCCTAGATCTTCCATTAATTTGGCGTGAAATCTAGTCGAAGCGTAACGTGCGGGAATGACTGCTATTATTTTCATTTATATTTTTTATTTTACTGCGGTGTTTTTTTACCTCGAAGACTCAAAGGTTTATGTTAATTTTCATCTTTCATAGAATCCCAAAAATCAGCATCAAGTTTTTTGATTTCAATTGTTTGTTCAACCTGCATTCCAAGACTATAATCATAAATATATTCTGCTAGTTGTTTACCATCAATTAAAACTATTGTTGTTGAACCATTCAAATTATTCACGTATTCCATTGCTCCTTTTGAATAATAAGAAGTTGTAATGAATACACCTTTATTTGATTGAGCTACAGCTAAAGCACCAACAAATTTTTGAATTTCTTCTCTTCCAATACAATTATCTGTTTTATATCTTTTAGCTTGAATATGTATTCGACCGAGTCCAAGAACATCTTCTTTGATGATACCATCAATTCCACCATCATTGGAAACTTTAGTTACTAAACCTGAATTTTCAATTTCTCCACCATATCCCATTTTTTGCAAAAGCATAACTACTAATTTTTCAAACGAAGTTGGTGTTTTTGTCAAAATTGTATTTAAAATATCCGAATAAACAGAATTGCGTATATTAGAAAAAGAAGAGTATAATCTTTCTTGAGGTGTTAATTCAGAGGCAACTTCTTCAATATTTATTTGTTCTTCAGTTGACTTCTTTTTTGTTCTGTTCGGCTCTCTTTTTTCTAATTCTTTCTCTATAAATAAATTGATATTTTCTGGCATCTTAAGTAAATCAATGCCCTTTTGGTTAATTTTATATATCCCTCGTTTTGGTTTATCTAAAAGACCACTCATATTCAAATAACTTAATGCCCAAGAAATTCTATCATAAAAAATATGTCCGTTACCAGAAGGGTACATTTCGTTAATTTCCTCTTCTGTAAGTTTAAAATGTTTTGAAAGTGGTTCAATAAAATCTCTAAGTTTCATTTCACTATTCTTGGATAATAATTCCATTGCAGGAACTCTAATTTCATCGTGTTTGGGTATAGCCATTTATTTTATCTTTTTCAATTCAATTTAATTCAACTCCCCAAATATACCATTTTCCCACAAAACCATCCTACATAATCTTCACCGAAGTCATACTCAACGAACCTGCTACTAATTTGTCATTGAACAAGCTCAATTCTTCAATTTTGTCTTTTAATCCCAAAGTATAAATCAAAGGCAAATAATGGTCAGGTGTGGGAATAGCTAATTGAAATGCTTTGCATTGTTTTTCGTAATCAATAAGTGGTTGAAAATTGCCGTCCAACAAATAATTGTTAATCGTTTCTCGAGCCTCAATCGCCCAATCAAAACCGTAATTATCTTTATTGAAATTCGGAAAATCAACCAATCTCAAATTATGAACGATGTTTCCGCTACCAATTATCAGGATTCCTTTTCGGCGTAAATCGCTTAATTTTTGAGCCAACTCAAAATGATATTGTGGTGATTTGGTAAAATCAATACTCAACTGAATTACAGGAACATTGGCTTCGGGATATAAATGTTTAATTACACTCCAAGCTCCATGATCTAAACCCCAATGTTCGTCTAATTCTACTTCAATTGGTTGTAATAATTTTGCCGTTTCTTGGGCTAATTCAGGATTTCCTTTTGCTGGATATTGCACTTCAAACAAGGCTTGCGGAAAACCTCCAAAATCATGAATTGTTCGTGGCATTTCCATCGCAGTAACTTTCGTTCCATTGGTAAACCAATGCGCCGAAATACATAAAATAGCATTAGGTTGAGGCAAAGTTTTAGCCAAATTCCGAAAGCCAGCCACAAACTGATTTTCCTCAATAGCATTCATCGGACTGCCGTGTCCTAGAAATAAAACAGGCATTTTTTCAGTATTCGAAAAAGTGCCTGAAATTTTATGTAAATCGTTTAGTGTGTTCATAGTTATTACCCTTTTACCGCAGATTCGCAGATTTTTTTTATTTTTTTAACCACAAATTGCACAAATTTTCACTAATTAATTTGTGTAATTTGTTGTTGCATTTCTTTAGATTAAAAATCTGCGAATCTGCGGTTATTTTTCAAAATTACTCCACGAAACTCTCATCCTTAAATCCTATCAAATATAACTTATTTTTGGCTCTTGTCATAGCCGTGTACAGCCATCGAATATAATCTCTGTTGATGCCATCGGGTAAATAAGGCTGTTCGATAAAAACGGTATTCCACTGTCCACCCTGCGATTTATGACAGGTAATAGCATAGGAAAACTTAACCTGCAAGCCATTGAAATATTCATTTGCTTTCACTTTTTGGAATTGTTTGAACTTGGTTTCGCCTTCGTAATCTTTCAAAACTTCCTGATACAATCTGTTGGATTCTTCATAAGTTAAGGATGGTGATTCACTTTTTATGGTATCTAATAAAAGGACAGTTTCAAACGGTTTTTGATCGGGATAATCGACCATTCGTATTTTTACATTGGCAAACTTAAAACTATACAATTCCTTGATATTGAATATTTCCAATACTTCGATGATATCGCCATTGGCAATAAAGCCAGCGTGATCGGAATCTTTCAACCAAAAATAATTGTTTTTTACCACCATCAAAAAATCGCCTGTTGACAATTCACTTTCTTTATCGAGGATTTTGGTTCGAATTTGCTCGTTGTATTGATTGGCTCTTTTATTCGAACGAACGATAAAAGCCGTGTCTTCAATGCTGTAATTACTGTAAGCCGAATTGATAGCGTCCTGAATATCGTAACCATCAGTCAAGCGAACAATGTCTTTGAATTTCTGCAAATCAAATTTGAATTCATCAATAAAAGAATCCTTCAATAATTCCCGAAGTTCCGTGGCATTATACAAAATTCCAGAGTTTTCTTCCTGACGCATTACTTCGTCCAATTCGATATGTTCGATTTCTTTGTTGTAATTCATCCCTAAAGTCCGAATGTCCAAAGCGGGGCTAATATCCAAATTCACTGGTGGTAACTGGGCGGTATCTCCCAAAAGAATCATTTTACAATTCACACCCGAATACACATAAGAAATCAAATCGTCAAGCAAAGAACCGTTTTCATACAATTTAGAATCGGAATTGGTATCCGAAATCATCGAAGCTTCATCGACTATAAAAATGGTATTGGTGTGTTTATTAGGCTGCAAAGTGAACGAAACACCTCCTCCGGAAGATTTCTTGGGAAAGTAGATTTTCTTGTGAATGGTAAAAGCCGGTTTGTTAGAATAATTGGCAATTACTTTTGCCGCACGACCTGTTGGTGCAAGCAAAACATATTTTTTATTAATATCAATCAGGTTGTTGACAATTGTCGAAATCACCGTTGTTTTTCCTGTTCCTGCGTATCCTTTCAAGACAAAAATCGTGTTGTTTTCTTTTTCAGTCAGGAAAATAGCGATTTTTTGAAAAAAAACATCCTGTTTGTAGGTGGGTTGAAAGGGAAATTTTTTCTGTAAAAGGCTATAAAACAAGGAGGATTCCATTTGGTGTGATTTGACTGCAAAGTAAGGAAAGTTTTCATTTCAAAAAGATATAAAATTGACTTTTCGAACAAATCTTGGAATAGTAATTCAATTTTAGAATCGAATGAACAAACTATTCGTTAATAGCCGTATAATAGTTTACTTTTGCAAAAAAATTACTCTCGTGAATTACTTATCAGTAGAAAATATCTCAAAATCTTTTGGAGAGCGCACGCTTTTTAAAGACATATCCTTCGGAATCAACAAAGACCAAAAAATTGCCTTTATAGCCAAAAATGGTTCTGGAAAAACCACCATCATGAACATCATCAATGGTTTTGACGAACCTGATACTGGACAGGTTGTACTTCGCAAAAGCATCCGAATGGCTTTTCTTTCGCAAGACAACAATTTGCAAGACGAATTGACGATTGAGGAAAGTATTTTTGCTTCGGATAACGAAACTTTGAAAATAATTGAAGCCTACGAAAAAGCATTGGAAAATCCTGAAGATGAAGAAGCCTATCAAAAAGCTTTTGACGGAATGGATCAGCACAATGCTTGGGATTTTGAAACCCAATACAAGCAAATTTTGTTCAAATTGAAATTAGAAGATTTCAAACTGAAAGTAAAAAACCTTTCGGGTGGACAGAAAAAACGTTTGTCATTAGCCATTATTTTGATTAATCGTCCTGATTTATTAATTCTGGATGAGCCTACGAATCACCTGGATTTGGAGATGATTGAATGGCTGGAAAGTTATTTTGCCAAAGAAAACATTACGCTGTTTATGGTAACACACGACCGTTTCTTTCTGGAGCGTGTCTGCAACGAAATCATTGAATTAGACAACGGAAAAATATACCAATACAAAGGAAATTACTCCTATTATTTAGAGAAAAAAGAAGAGCGCATTGCTTCTGAAAATGCGAGTGTGGACAAAGCGCAAAACCTTTTCGTTAAAGAATTGGAATGGATGCGCCGTCAGCCGAAAGCAAGAACGACCAAATCGAAATCGCGTCAGGATGATTTTTATGTAATAAAGGAAAAAGCACAAAGCCGTCGAAAAGAAAACAAAGTCGAATTGGAAATTAATATGGAGCGTATGGGAAGCAAAATTATCGAGCTTCACAAGATTTCCAAAAAATTCAAAGACCACGTAATTTTAGATAATTTCAGTTTTGATTTTCAACGTGGCGAACGCATTGGTATTATTGGTAAAAATGGAACTGGAAAATCGACTTTCCTAAATTTATTGACCAGAACTCTACCTTTGGATGGCGGAAAAGTAGTGGTTGGAGATACCATAAAAATTGGTTATTACACCCAAAGCGGCATCAATCCAAAACCAGGACAAAGAGTAATTGATATCATCAAAGAATACGGAGAATTTATTCCTTTGTCGAAAGGACGTATTATCTCGGCTTCGCAATTGCTGGAGCGTTTTCTTTTTGACTCCAAAAAACAATACGATTATGTCGAAAAATTGAGTGGTGGCGAGTTGAAACGACTGTATTTGTGTACCGTTTTAATTCAAAACCCAAACTTCCTGATTCTGGATGAGCCTACCAATGATTTGGATATTGTGACTTTGAATGTCTTGGAGAGTTTCCTTTTGGATTATCCGGGTTGTTTGCTTGTGGTTTCACACGACCGTTATTTTATGGACAAAATCGTGGATCATTTATTCGTGTTTAGAGGTCAAGGCGAAATAGAAAATTTTCCTGGCAATTATTCCGATTTCAGAGCCTATGAAGACAGTGCCGATGTAGCCCAAAAAGAAGAAAACAAAGCCGAAAAGAAAGACTGGAAACAAAACAATCCAACCGGAAACCTGACGTTCAACGAGCAAAAAGAATTCCAAAAAATTGAGCGAGATATCAAGGATTTGGAAATTGAAAAAGCCAAAATTGAACAACTTTTTTCAGAAGGAAAAGTAGCCGATGCTGATATTGAAAAGAAAGCCAAAGAACTGGAAAACATTATTGCTAAAATGGAGGAGAAAGAGGAACGATGGTTTGAGCTTTCTGCTAAAATAGAAGGGTAAATTAGTATTCAGTGTTCAGTGTACAGTCGCAGTATTTAGTGCTCGATTTTATAAATAGTATTTTTGATAAAGCCACAATGGAAATTAATTTCTGTTGTGGTTTTATTTTTTGTAACCTTTTATTGTTATTTTAGCAAATATAAATGACTTTACTCATTAATAACTATTTCGTATAATTCAATCATAAATAAATACATACAACTTAACGTCTATCAAAATAACAAAATCTATATGAATCCTTTTTCCAGAATAATTGACCAAATAGTTTTAGAGGATTTTAGTATTCCACTTTTACAAAAAGAAAAAGATTATTTTCCTGATTTCCTAAAAACTCAATTGTCAAAATTCATTGAATTCTACGAAAAAAAACTTTTACCTCACGTTGATGAAGGAATTAATTTTAGCAGTGGTAACAAAGATGTCATTATTTCAAAAATTCGGTCCTTAAGTTATTCTATAAACAAGAGTGTAGAATATTTTTATGCTGGAGATATATTAAGAGCTACACAGACATTTAATAAAGGTTTAGATGATGTATTTTTTAAGGATTTGGCTGAATTGAATATAATAACTAAAATTGAGGAACAAACAAAATTCTACAGATCAAGAATTGGAGAAAAGAAAAAATTTACCAGATCGGATTTATTTCATGTTAACTTTAACTTACGTCATATTGTTTCAACAAATAGATATAGCATACCAGGTTTTCCTGCGTTATATTTTGGTGATAATTCATATATCTGTTGGGAAGAATTTAATCAACCCGAATTGAAAAATTTAAATTTTTCTTTGTTCAAAAATACTCGACCTTTAAAAATTATACAATTATTAAGAATTGAAGATTTGTTAAGTAAGTTAACTGAAAACAAAAGTGAAAACATTCCTTTTCTTCTAACATATTTTACTTTTTTTCCTTTAACTATTGCTAGTTCAATAAAAGTAAAACATGCTTCAGGTAATTTTAAGCCTGAATATATTATTCCCCAATTATTGCTACAATATATAAGTGAAGATAAAGAAATTGACGGATTAAAATTTCCTTCAACTAAAATTGATTATTCTAAATTACATAATATGAGTCCATATAATTATGTTTTTCCTGTAAAAACCGTCAAACAAGAGGGTTATTGCGATGTTTTAAAAGATACATTTCATTGTACCCAACCAACATCACTAAATTTAGAGGAAATTAGATATAATCCATTTGGAACAGTACATCTTTTACCTGCGTCAACAGATGATAGAAAAATAGAACTAATCGAAGATTTGAAAAGTCCATACTCAAAAACCTCATTCGGAAGATTAGAATATTTTTTAGAAAAACGAGAATTAAAAAAAATATAGATATTACTAATAATGATTCCATAGCTGGCGGAAGCATTATGCTTGTGCGCACAAACAAATATCTCTTAAATTACAATAGTCCCAAACAATTGCTATTTCAAATAAAAAAACTACTTTTGATACTATCAAATGATACTATCAATGAAACCTTCTTACGATATTATCCCTATGAAAAAATACCTTCTCCTCGCCCTACTGCTGTTCTGCTTTTGCAACAATTCATTTGCTCAAACACAAATGGAAATGAATGCAACAGCTTATGCAGATTATAAAAAAGCAGATGCCCAATTGAATAAAGTCTATAAACAATTGATGGGAATAGTCACTAAAAGCGAAAAACCTTTATTAATTCAAGCAGAAAAAGACTGGGTAAAATTCCGAGATTCACATTGCAAATTTGAAGCTTCACAATATGAAGGTGGAAGTATTAAACCACTCATTTATTACAATTGTTTAGAAGAATCAACCAAGAAAAGAATTGCAGAACTTAAGGCGAGTATAAAAGATAGAAATTTATAAATCAACTATATAAATACAGAATTCGCATTTAATTTATGTAATTAATTATTTTTTTTAGCTTTCTTTGTTAAAACCAAACCAAGAAAAATGAAAAAAACCACTCTCCTACTTTTTCTAATGATCTCCCTATTTTCTTCGGCACAAACTACTCATGGAATTCAATTTTCGGATGCTATTATCTCTCGCTGGCCTTCTGGAATTAACAGTATGACGGGAAAAGGTTGGGAATATTCCAATAGTATTGTACTGTTAGGAATGGCAAATGTTTACGAAAAAACAAACGATACAGATTATCTTACTTACATCAAAACCTACGTCGATGGTTACATTGGCACAGATGGTACAGGAGTCACTAGTTCGTTAGCTCAAAATTTAGATAAAATTCACCCTGGTTTGCTGTGTTTGTGGTTGTATGAAAAAACAGGAACTTTAAAATACAAAACAGCCGCTACAGCCATTCGAAATTATCTCTTGCAAACCGGAACAGCTGCTTATCCTCGCACGCCTGAAAATGGATTTTGGCACAAAAATACGACTGCTTACACCAACGTTATGATGGTGGACGGCATTTATATGGCTTCGCCTTTCTTGGCAAAATATGGTGCACTTTTCAATGATGCTGTTGCTATTGATGAAGCGGCTTTTCAGACGATGATTATCTATTCGCATGTGTATAACGCTTCTAATAAATTAGTGTATCACGCTTGGAATTATGACAAAACGACTTACAATTGGTCGAATACCACAACGGGAGTTTCTTCTCAAGTTTGGTCACGAGGAATGGGTTGGTACATGATGGCTTTGGTTGATATTTTGGAATATTTGCCAACAACTCATGCACGTTATCCTGAAATGAAAACGGCATTGCAAAATCTTTGCGAAGGATTGAAAAACTATCAAAACGCAACTAACGGACTTTGGTATCAAGTGCTTCAAAACCCAACCGGAGCTGGTAACTGGATTGAAACCACTGGTAGCGGTATGTTTATTTATGCTATGAAAAAAGCCATCAACAACCGACTTATTGATGCTACCATTTATACGCCTGTTGTCAATAGTGCTTGGACAGGATTTAAAACTTACATAACAACTCATACAGATAACAAACCTAAAATAAACAGTTTTGCACCAGCTATGGGCGTTTTGGCAACCTATAATAATTACATCAATATTACGCCAACGAGTTGTCCGGGAAGTGCGCATCCTCATGGCTATTGTGCTGTTTTGATGGCGAGTGCTTTGATGGAATACAATTGGCTCAAAACAGAGAATTTCAAAGAAAATAACATTCAATTTTTTAATACTGAAATTCAAATAACTATCGCCATTGCTGATAGAAAATCAGGTACAACAACTGTAAAAATCTATGATTTGAATGGAAAAAATGTAATTGCTACATCATCTACGGAGCAAAATTTTAGCATAAACATTGCTGGATTACCTCAAGGAATTTATGTTTGTTCGATTGAAAAAGAAGGCAAAATAACTACTGAAAAATTTATTAAAAAGTAGTAGATTCGCAACAGCAAAACCCAAACTCGTTCAACTGAAACGAAGTTTATAAAACAACTACAATGGCATCAGGTTTTTTTGTACTATTAGATGATATCGCAGCACTTATGGATGATGTTGCCGTAATGAGCAAAGTGGCAGCGAAAAAAACAGCAGGAATTTTAGGCGACGATTTGGCTGTAAATGCCGAAAAAGCTTCTGGATTTGTTTCTTCAAGAGAAATCCCTGTGTTGTGGGCTATTGCAAAAGGTTCTTTTCTTAACAAATTAATTATTTTACCAATCGCTTTTTTGTTGAGTGCTTTTTTTCCATTGGCGATCATTATTATTTTAGTATTAGGAGGTCTTTTTTTAGCCTACGAGGGTGCCGAAAAAATACATGAATATTTTTTTCCTCATCATCCTAAATCGGCTGAAGTTGAAGTCAAAGAATATACAGAAACCGAAATTCTAGCTCTTGAAAAAGACAAAATAAAATCAGCTGTTGTAACGGATTTCATCTTATCGGTAGAAATTGTGATTATAGCATTAGGAACCGTTTTAAAAGAATCACTTACTACTCAAATTGCGGTGGTTTCTGTCATTGCAATACTTGCAACTGTCGGCGTTTATGGAATTGTTGCTCTAATCGTCAGAATGGATGAACTAGGCTATAAACTTATTGGATTGAGCAAAAAGGAAAGTAGTTTCACTAAAACTATCGGTACTTTGCTGGTTCAAGCTTTGCCCAAAGTGATTAAAAGTTTAGCTGTTATTGGTACGATTGCTTTACTGATGGTTGCTGGCGGAATCTTTGTTCACAATATTGACTTTCTACACCATTTATTACCACAAATTCCTTCTGTTATCAAAGAGTTTGGTATTGGATTAGTTTTTGGATTTATCGTTTTAGGAATCGTAAATCTGATCAAGAAGATATTCCATAAAGGGTAAATCGATTAAAAATGTGACCAGAAATTACACACCCGAGCGATAGCGAACGGACGAAGTAAATTAGCACAAATTCTTAATCGAGATAAAATTCGCAATTCTGACGAAAAGATAAAATCTTTAAATCAATAACGCTATTCACTATTAGTTAATTGATTTAAAACTGTTTAACTATATGTTTTCAATATCCAAAACATCGATTTTAAGCGTAATTGCTTCGCCTGTTCGCTATCGCTCGGGTCGTAATTTTTAATTCGTAATTGACACTTATTATTAACAGTAATTTAATATTACAAGCCTTTATTTCGATATACTTTTACGACAGAATTATTCATAGCAGAAATCTATTTTATGTTACAAAGCAAAATCATATTGGGTAGTGAGGAATGGTGTTCGTTTCCTGAATTAGGAATTCCAACTATTAAGGCTCGAGTGGATTCTGGTGCCAAAACCTCGGCTTTGCACGCCATCAATATTGCTCCGTTTAAAAAGGAAGGTCAAAATTGGGTTAAGTTTGACATCAATCCTATTCAAAATAATGTCAAAACGATTTTGCATTGCGAGGCACCTTTGGTGGACAAAAGAGTCGTAAAAAGTTCGAGTGGCTTTCGAGAAGAACGCTATGTAATTCAAACTTCTTTGGAAATTGGAGAATCCAAATGGGTTATCGAATTGACGTTGACCAATCGCGATTCTATGGGTTTTCGAATGTTGTTGGGACGTGAAGCCATGAGCGGAAGAGTTTTGGTTGATCCCGAACAACAATATCTTTTGGGACAACCCACCAGCGATAGTTTAAAAGAAGCCTATAAAAATTCGGAAAAAGCGAGTTCAGGTTTACGAATCGGATTGTTAGCCAGCAATCCCGAATTGTACAGCAACAAAAGAATTATGGAATCGGGCGAAATGCGTGGACACGAAATGCACTTTCTAAACATCAAAGAATGTTATATGAAAATGGATGCTAAAACGCCCGAAATTCATTACCGTGGCGGATTAATTCTCAATCAATTTGATGCAGTAATTCCAAGAATTCGCCCGAGTATAACCTTTTATGGTTGTGCCTTGACCCGACAATTTGAAGCCATGAATGTGTTTTGTTTAAACTCCTCAACAGCTATCACACAGTCCAGAGATAAATTATTTTCGTTGCAATTATTATTACAAAGTGGCATCGAAATTCCAACAACGGGTTTTGCCAATTCGCCTTTAGACACCGATGATTTGATAAAAATGGTGGGCGGTTCACCCTTAATCGTAAAATTATTAGAAGGAACACAAGGAAAAGGAGTTGTTCTTGCCGAAACCAAAAAAGCGGCTGAAAGTGTTATCAATGCTTTCAAAAGTCTGAATGCTAATATTTTGGTACAGGAATTCATCAAAGAAGCGGACGGAAAAGACCTTCGTTTGTTTGTGATTGACGGAAAAGTAGTAGCGGCAATTCAGCGGGAAGCTTTGCCTGGCGAATTCAGAGCCAACATTCACCTTGGCGGAACGGCTTCGGTAATAAAACCAACACCCGAAGAGAAAAAAATTGCCATTCGTGCTGCCAAAGCTATGGATTTGAAAGTAGCTGGTGTGGATATTATTCGTTCCTCAAAAGGGCCTTTGTTGCTGGAAGTCAATTCATCTCCGGGACTCGAAGGAATAGAAAGTGCCACCAATAAAGATATTGCAGGCGAAATGTTTATTGCCATCGAAAAACATTTCAAATTGGATAATAATCCTAAAAACAATGTTTTATCTTCTAAATCATAATTGCATTTTTACCAATAAAAAACCGCTCATTCGAAGATTGGTTAACATCTTCGAATGAGCGGTTTACTTTATAAATAAAATTTTATTTATTAGCAATATGATAAGCAATCAAACCATCGATAGGTCTTCTTAACACATTACCCAATTGCAATTCGTATTTATCAAAAGTAATTTGCAATTCATCTTTTAGATAAAAAGCGATAGAGCCTACAAAATGAATTGGCACTTCTTTGTGATTATCATATTGTTTGATGTAATTTTTTACAAAAGATTTCATCCCTTTAAAGATGATTTTTTGACAAAATTCGGTGTCTTTGTGCTTGATTAAAAATTTAGCAAAAGTGGCTAAATACGCATTAGGATTCGGCTCTTTGTATAACTTACTTTTAATGAAATCTGGATCTACGTTGTATTCTTTTTCAAATTCAGTTGCCAATTCTTTTGGCATTTTATTGAAATAATATTTTCTTATTAATTCTTTCCCAAAAACATTTCCACTGCAATCATCCATAACGATATAGCCTAGTGACTGCACTTTTTGATGTAAAATTTTCCCATCAAAAAAACTGCAATTAGAACCTGTTCCAAGAATACTTACAATAGCAGCTTCACCTTTTGGAGTTGTAGCATATACAGCAGCATAAGTATCTTCGTGAACGGTAATAGCCGCATTTGGAAAATACTCTTGAAAAACTTTTGTAAGTTCAATTTTCATTCTATCGGTTCCGCAACCTGCCCCGTAAAAAAATAGATGGGTTGCTTCGGTTTTGTTCTGTAAGATATCGAATCTATCATTCAATCTTTCGATTATTTCATCACCATGAAGAATTTCAGGATTCAATCCTAAAGTTTGTGTGGTAAATAATATTTTACCATCATCATCTATTGCTATCCAATCGGCTTTGGTTGAGCCACTATCTACTAATAATCTCATAAGGTTTTGGAGTTTAGATTTTAGATTTTAGTTAATACCATTTTGATATAGAGAAGTCCAATTATTTTGTCAAATCGAGCGTAGTCGAGATTCAATTATGGTTCTCGACTGCGCTCGAACTGACAATAAGACCATTTTGTATATCGAAATGGTATTAACTAAAAACTAAAAATTTAATTAAAAAAAATCCCGTTAGTTTTAAAGTAACGGGATTTTGTGAATTGATTCTAGGATTATTTCAACCCAGCAATGTGAACTGATAAATCAATTAATTTGCTTGAATATCCGTATTCGTTATCGTACCAAGATACTAATTTGAAGAAAGTAGAGTTCAACCCAATTCCAGCAGTAGCATCAATGATAGAAGTTCTTTTGTCAGAGATAAAATCTTGAGAAACAACAGCATCTTCAGTATATCCTAAAATACCTTTCAATTCATTTTCAGAAGCTTTTTTCAAAACAGCCATAATTTCTTCATAAGAAGTTTCTTTAGCTACTTTTACAGTTAAATCTACTGTAGAAACGTCAGCAGTAGGAACACGGAAAGCCATACCTGTTAATTTTCCATTCAATTCTGGAATAACTTTTCCAACCGCTTTTGCAGCACCTGTTGAAGAAGGAATGATGTTTATTGCAGCAGCACGTCCACCTCTCCAGTCTTTTCTAGAAGGGCCGTCAGATGTCATTTGAGTTGAAGTTGTAGCGTGAACAGTTGTCATTAAAGCTTCAACAATTCCAAAGTTATCATTAATAACTTTAGCTAAAGGAGCTAAACAGTTTGTAGTACAAGAAGCATTAGAAACAATCAAGTCAGAAGCTTTTGCTGTTTCGTGGTTTACTCCCATTACAAACATTGGAGCATCAGCAGAAGGAGCAGAAATGATAACTTTTTTAGCACCACCTTTAATGTGCTCATTTGCAGTTTCGATAGTGGTAAAGATACCAGTACATTCAGCTACTACATCAACATCAACTTCGTTCCATTTCAAATCAGCTGGATTTCTTTCAGCAGTGATGCGGATGTTTCTTCCGTTTACGTATAATTTTCCTTCTTTCACTTCAACATCGCCATCAAAACGACCGTGAACTGAATCATATTTTAATAAGTAAGCCAAGTGATCTACATCTAATAAGTCGTTGATTGCAACAACTTCTACATTGTCTCTGTTGAAAGACTCTCTAAAAACAATTCTTCCGATTCTACCGAAACCGTTAATTCCTAATTTTACTTTTGACATTTTTTATTTATTTATTGTTTGTTATTTGATTTGAAAAAATTTTAGCAAATTTAATAATTAAATTAAATACAATTTTTATTAAGTTGTTATAATATCAGAAACTCTCAATAGTTCTCTATCAATTTCTGATTTTCCTTTTATGGCCAATGATAAAGGAGTAAGATTTACAGAATCATTTTTTAAACCTACCATAAAATTAGATACTCCATCTAATAAAGATTCTACTGCTTTGACACCTAGACGGCTTGCTAAAACTCTATCAAAACAAGATGGTGAACCTCCACGTTGCATGTGTCCTAATACAGATACACGAACATCATATTCTGGTAAATTGGTCTCAACATAATCTTTTAATTCAAATACGTTTTTACCGATTTTATCTCCTTCGGCAATAACCACTATACTTGATGATTTTCCTGAAGCCTTACTTTTTTGAAGTGATTCTAACAAACGTTCTAATCCTAAATCTTCTTCTGGAATTAAGATTTCCTCTGCTCCTGCTCCTATTCCTGCATTCAAAGCAATATGTCCAGCATCTCTACCCATTACCTCTACAAAGAATAAACGGTTGTGGGAGCTAGCTGTATCTCTAATTTTGTCGATACAATCTACAACTGTATTTAGGGCAGTGTCATATCCTAATGTATGACTGGTTCCGTAAATATCGTTATCGATAGTTCCTGGAATTCCCATTACTGGAAATTTATATTCTGAATTAAAAATTAGTGCTCCAGTAAATGTACCGTCTCCTCCAATAACCACTAATGCTTCAATTCCTTCTTTAACCAAGTTATCGTAAGCTTTTTTTCTTCCTTCGGGAGTTCTAAATTCAGACGAACGTGCCGACTTTAAGATTGTTCCTCCTTTGTTGATAATGTTATTTACACTTCGAGGTCCCATTTCTTCGAAGTCGCCTTCTATCATTCCTTGGTATCCTCTGTAAATTCCAACACACTCTATATTATGAAAGGCACAAGTTCGAACAACAGATCGGATAGCGGCATTCATTCCTGGGGAATCTCCACCAGATGTTAGAACGCCTATTTTTTTTATTGTTTTTAGCATTATTTAAGTATTAAAGTGTAAATTTAATAAACATCTATCACTTTTAAAGTTCTGTTTTCAATAATTTAGCAAACCATCTCAAATTCAAACGTTATCGTTGATAAGTTGCTTATTTATTGTCCAAAAAATAATATTTTGCTTCAAAATCTTATTTTTTATCACAATTTGATTTTGTTTTAATGTCGTTTTCTAATTAATCTTCGTCAGGAATAATTCCTTCTTGATTGTTATTCTGATCTGTAGTATTGCTCTTTTTAGGTTTAGAGTTATCATTTCTTTGTAGATCTATTGTAGAATCTTCATCAATAGTATTAGTCGCTTTTTCTATTTTTTTGCTTTTAAAAATCTTATTGACCAATTCTGTAAAAGTATCAAAATCGACTTCATAAGAAACCCCGACTCCTTGTGTATAGCCTATTCCTTCTCCTATGTAACTAATGTCGTTTTCTCTATTAAAAAAGCGCAGATTTACTGTTCCGTCCTCATTGACTTTATACAAAACTTCAACATCGCCCACCACTGCAGTTTCACTAACTCCGCCAAAAGGGACACCTACTTTTCCATTGATTGTTATTCGGTCATTAATTTTAGAAGAAATCGTAGCTACAAATCTTCCATCCGATTCATTGCCTATTGAATTGTCTCCTCCAATAATATTCAGATTCACTTGAAATTTTTCATCATTAGATTGAATCATACTACTCAACAAATTAGTAGCCGTTTCATAAGCGTTTTGAGATAAAGCAGAATTATTAACTCCTTCGGCACTCAAAAAACTACCTGTAGATAACAAGTACAAAGCTTGGGTTTGCCTTACATCTTTATCATTTAACTTATACTCTATTTCCGATTTAAGCACACTACTTACTGTTGGAAATTCAAAATTAAAATCGGGTTCTGGACTGGCCAAATCGCCTCGAACTCCTATAACTACATTGACATCTACTTTTTTATTAAAAGAAGAATTTTCTAACAATAATGCTGGATTTGCCGAAGTTTTATAAACCGCTTCTAAATTCAATCTAGCTTTCATTGGATTACCTTCCCAAGAAATATAACCGCCTTTTTTTACTGTAAACTTCTTGTCGATAATTCCACCATACTTAAAATTATAGGTTCCGTCGTAAGCCTGAAAATCACCAAACATATTGAATTTACCCAAGGTATTGATTTGAAATAACAAGGTTCCGTTTCCTCTGCCTTTCATTCCGTGACCTGAATTCCTGTCCAAAATAACTTCGACTTCGGCATTGGGCGTGATGTCTAAATCAAATTCTAATTCGAGTCCTTTATAGTTTCTTGAATTATCAACAATTCCTTTTTTGATATTGAATTTTTCTTTTTCGGTCAAAAAATGAATGAAATTATTTTCGCTTACACTTTCAGCATTATTGATAGGGATTTTTACTGAAGTTCCTTTTTCTGATTTGGCATCCACTTTTATAAAAAGTCCGTCAGTAGGTCCTTTGATTGTGGCTCTACCATCAATATAGGCCTCGCCATAATAGGCTGCATCTTCACTATCTTTAGTATCTAAAATCAGTAATCTCTTAGAATTAATAGCCAAATCTAATTTCCAATCCGAAAAATTATCATGCTCAATAGTTCCGTTCAAGGTTCCTTTGGTGTTGTATTTAGTATCCGTTAGGGCGTTGTTTTTTAGTATAAACTTCTCGTCAGTCAAATCAACAATAGTTCTATTTCCGAGCGCATAATCGACTCCCAAATACGGAATAGTTAATCCAGCACTATCTACATACAATCGTCCGTTGATTTCTGGTTTGTTAACATTTCCTGCTATACTGGCATTTCCAGAAGCAAACCCTCTTATATTGGATAATACTTCGCCTCCTAAAGCTCCCAAAACTCCTAAATTGAATTTGTTTAATTTTAAATTCAAATCTAGAACAGTTTGCTTGTCTATGATTTCGAAATTTCCACTAGCATTAAACGATTCTACATTTTCATTTTCAATATTGGCATCCAAGTTAAATTTCTTCAAATTTTCGTCTCCATCAATATCAAAATTCAAAAATCCCAAATCAATTTTGTTAATGTTTAAATGGTCTATTTGGACAGAAGCCGTGGGTTGAAACACAGCTTTATCTTGTTTGTAATTGACAACTCCATTGACATTTCCATTAAAAACAAATTTAGGATCTGTAGGTGTGATTTGGTTTAAATCAACATCCTTGACCGTTAATTTTAAATCTTTGTAGGTGTCCCCTCTTATATCTCCCATAAAAGTAATTTCTTGATTTTCATGAGATAATATAATGTTATCGAAATTAAAATTTTGAAAAGATTTATCAAATACTATTTGATTGTTTGGTGCTTCATTTTCATTCAAATACCATAAGTAGTCTTTCAATTTCAATTCAGATTTATTGATTCCTACCACATTATTATTTGATTTATTTATGGTATGATACAAATTCAAATTAAAATAATCCTTGCCTTTTGTTCCTCCTTTGAATTCTGTGCGAAAAAACAAAGTGTCTTTCATAGTCACATTTATCAAACTAAAATCTCGAATTTTATAATATTTAGTTTTAATGCTATCCAACTCGATATAAGCATTATAAAGTGGGTTTTTATTGTCTATTTTGATTCTAATATTATCAAAAGTGTTGCTCGCTGCTTGAATTTTTGGAGAATTAAAATTAAGCTTAAATTCCTGATTGTCGGATTTTATATTTCCTTTGACAATGGTATTTTCAGCAATAGTAACTTCTGGATATAATATTTCAATAATTTTATTATTGATGGTAAAATCAAATTTCAAAAACTGCCCTTTTTTGACTTTCAAAGGTTTGTAATTGGTATAAAGACTTCCCAATGAGTTTTTTACTAAACTCTCTAATTGCTTGAATTCATATTTACCAACAACCTGTCCTTGAAATATATCTGGAGAATTGACAGTTATGGTTCGAACTCTGTCTTTATCAAAACTAGAATTGATATAAAAATCATCAAAAACATAGGTTGCTTTTGCATTTTGATAGGTAGTTTGATTCACAAACACATCGCCTTGCAAATTGTCTATTGAAGTTCCTGAAACTTTTACAACTACATCACCATTGAATTTTGCAATAGCATCTTTGGATAATTTCAACTGGT